>JAQBYD010000124.1 GCA_027623315.1 Verrucomicrobiota bacterium
TCAGTGCCGGATCCGTATCGCGACGCGTATAGAAAAGAGGCTCCGCGGCCACGATCTCCGGATCGTCAAAGGGCCTGATCATCTTCTCGAGCCATCGGGCGTCGTCCAGAATGTTGTCGCTGTCGACGAGGGCGATCAGGTCGCCACTGGAGGCGGCGATTCCGGCGCTTTTTCCGGCCTCACCCGTTTTCAGAGGGTTCTCTACGAGCGTGGCACCGTATTCTCGCGCAATTTCCTGCGTCCCATCGGACGATCCCGCATCCGCAATGACGAGATCGATCTCACCAATGTGGCATTGAAAGTTTGATCCGGATAGAGTAGAACTAAGACCGTGAAAGTTGAAGGTGAGTGGCAAGAGTGGTATCGAATGACTCCTTCCGAGCGATGGCGGGAGAGTGATAAGCTCTGGGCTTTTTACACTGCAGTCGGAGGCTCTCTTGATTCAGAACCCGATTCACAGAGTCCTTTCAACCTTGCGAGCACACGAGATCAAGTTTCTTCTCATGGGCGGCCAGGCGTGCATATTTTACGGCGCGGCGGAATTTAGTAGAGATACCGATATCGTGCTCCTTGCAGAGCCCGACAATATCGACAGGCTGCGCACTGCTTTGGATGAGCTGCAGGCGGTTTCCATAGCGGTCCCCCCTTTCGATGAGTCGTATCTTCACCGTGGGCATGCTCTTCACTTCCGCTGTCGTCGTCCGGATGTGGATCGTATGCGTATTGACGTTATGTCCGTGCTGCGAGGTCTTGATGATTTCCCTGCGTTATGGAAACGGCGTACTACCATTAAGACCGAGGCGGGCGATGTCTATGACGTGCTTTCGCTTCAGGATCTAGTTCTCGCAAAGAAGACGCAGCGCGATAGGGATTGGCCTATGCTGCGACGATTGGTCGAAGCGCACTATACCGAACACAGTTCCTCCCCGAACGCTGCACAGGTGCGTTTCTGGTTGCGAGAATCGCGTACTCCGTCGATCCTGACCGACATTACCGGCCGTTTTCCGAAAGAAGTCAGCGAGGCGGTCGAGGCCCGTCCGCTATTGGCGCACGCTGTGTCGAAGGACATGGAAGCGCTTGAATCGGGCCTTCAACAAGAAGAAAAAGATGAGCAAGCTCGGGATCGCCAGTACTGGGCGCCGCTGGTTGGGGAACTCGAACGCCTACGACATGAAAGAGATCCAGGACGCGCGCCGGGGCGATAGACGTATGATCGGTGCTTCGGCGCGTGAAGAAGTGTAAACTTAAGCCGCCACACGTTCGTGGCGGGCGAGTGTGCTGGCTGGTCGACACCGCTATCTTAGTCGAAAACCGATCTGATCGAGCGTGGCCCTCGAATGGAGCGCTGTGCCAGCAAGACTTCTCAATCAGCCACGGTCTTGCCGGCTTCACCTGTTTGTAACGCGTTGTCGACAGCTGCCGCGTTATGCTCGCAGGTCGTCTATGGATCCGTCGTCGGCGCACGGCTCGGACGATACCGGGATCTGTCCAGTAAAGTTTGGGCAGTTTGCGCTCCTTAACTCGAAGCCGCGGTTCGTAACCGAATATGCGGAAACAGAGAAGGGTGTCCTCAAGAATGTCGAGGTACCCCGCCACGGTGGATCGCGCCACGCCCGCATCTCTCGCTAGTCCGGAGACGTTAATCGTTTGCCCGTGGAAGAGTGCGGATAAAATTGTGGTGTATCCAGGTCGTTTTCCCCGCACCTCGCGGGCCAAAAAGGAAGAAACTGCGACTCGGCGGAGTAAGCGCTCTGGGGACGTCTGTCGTCATTTATCCGGTATAAAACGACGGCATGGCTCGCAAATGTCAAGAATCAAGTCGGTTCTCGACCACGATCTCGCCGCGCGAAGACCGACGCAGCGATTCGTTACTCCGAAGATGAGGACATCGCGACGGTGAAGAATTTTATCGGAAAAGCGGAATGGGTCTGGATCGACTGCGTGACGCACCTTCCGCTGTCCCCAACGATCGTCGAAGACCTAAAGCCGTTCAAGACCTGCCTCGTCTGTCCCGAGCGATGGGGCCGCCCCCAAGACATCCCCGCCTACCGGCATCAGATGAACAGCCTGAACTTCCATCCAAACGCCGTCATGACCTCCCAAGCCTGCGCCCCCCAATGGACCACCCCGCTCCCATAGTCCCCAACCCAATAATGAAATTCAGGGGCGCGCCTGCTGCAGGCGCGCCCCTGAATTTCATTTTTGCCAGGCATCCCGCGACTTAGGTCCACGCCTGATGCCAAGCGCCTTCGCAACCACATTGACGCCATAAACCCAAAGCGTGATCCAGCAAACGGGAATATGGTAGAGCCAGGCCCAGTCGCGCTGTCGCGATGCGCCACGGACCATCTGCACAATCAGCGGTACAACGAGGAGCGTGTAGATGCAGAATTTCAGAATCCCGCCGCGTCGCTGCTGCTGCCATGGGTAGCTGCGTTCGCGTTCCTGGGAGAAGTGCAAAAAATCGCGGATTCGCCTATCCTGCTTTCGGTAAAAATCGCCAAGATTGCTGCAGTACAGATGCACGATGCCGCACCTGACTTTCGCCACATGCCGATGCCCTTCATCAATGGCTTCAGCCAGCACATCAATATCAAAAAAGTACGGCGACCAATTGACGATCTCCAGCAGACTCCTCCGAAACACAAATCCATTAGCGCCGATTGTGGGCAACGCAGCCTTCTCCAGTGTCAACTTCAGGTAGTCAAATTCCCCGGCGGGTGGCGACTCCTGAGAACGAGACGCCGGCACGCACATTGAACTCTCAAGATCTGGCTCAGCCGCGTCCCCGGTGGCGGATCGTCGGAATATCCATGTCAGAAACGTCCTGCAGCCCCTCACCCCAACCCTCTCCCCGAGGGAGAGGGAGCCGGACGCGCATTCTTCTCCCTCTCCCTCTGGGAGAGGGTTGGGGTGAGGGCTCACGGGCGCGTCGCCCAAAGCATTCCCTTCCCCTTCGCGGCGCTGACGGCGCAGCGCCCTCCACGAGTTGTGGCCGGATTTGGAGGGCGGCGCGCCGTCGCCGCCGGGCTTCAAGGCGTCGCCGGCATCTGGCCCGCAGCGCACAGCCCTGATACCCAGCTCCGTCCACTTCCCCGTAACCAAGCTGAACCGGTCATAGTTGCCCAGGAACAGGCAAAGCGGATCATTCATCCCCAGCATCGCAAAATAGCGTGTCAGCGCCGGATCCGTATCGCGACGCGTATAGAAAAGAGGCTCCGCGGCCACGATCTCCGGATCGTCAAAGGGC
>JAQBYD010000125.1 GCA_027623315.1 Verrucomicrobiota bacterium
ACGTGGTACGTGACTTCCATGAGAAGGCAAAGGCGCGCTGGATGGAACGTTCGCTGGATCTGGGCCTAGGCCTTGATGCAGTCGAGGGGGCGGACCTTATTCTTGGCATTGGCGAAGTTGTCGCCGAGGTTCCACCAGTGCTTCGAGACGGTCTCGTAGATGCAGCGGTAGTCGAGACTGTGCTTGAGGTCGCCATCGCCACGAAGATCGGAGAGCGCGGGTTGGGCGCCGTAGAGGCCGCCTTTGACTTTGCCGCCCATCAGGAAGTGTGGTGCGCTGGTGCCGTGATCGGTGCCGATGCTGCCGTTCTCTTTCACGCGTCGCCCAAACTCTGAGTAGGTCATCAGCAGCACCTTGTCCCACATATTGAGTTCCTGCATGGCCTGCTTGAAGGCCACGATTCCTGCGTTCAGTTCACCGAGCAGTTGTTGATGGCGATTGGTCTGTCCAGCGTGCGTATCGTATCCGCCCTGCGCAACCTTGATCGCCGCGAAAGGAATTCCGGCCGTGATTAACTTGGCCGTGGTCTCCATCTGTTGTCCGAATCCCGTCGTCGGAAACGCAGTAATCAACTCCGGTCCGGCAATGATTTTCTCTCTCATATCCCGGACGGCGCGCGCGAGATCGTTCTCGACGCCGAGCACGTGCGCCAGGGCATTCTGCTCGGGAACGTCTTTGGCCTGGCGTGCATCGCGGCCGCGATCGATGAATTCCTGTGGGTTCTTCATGACGATCGAGCGGATACCGTGGCCGCGCATGGGGCCCGGATCGCCCTGGCCAAGCACGATCCCGTCCGCCATGTACTCGGCCGGGGGTTGGTTCTCGCGAAGCATGCGGGTGAGCCAGCCTTCTCCCATATACTCGTCGCTGTTGGCGGCGGTGTGCCAGATGTCTATCGAGCGGAAGTGTGAACGATTGGGATTGTCATATCCGCAGCCGAGCGCGACGGCCAGTTCGTCCTGGCGCCAGCTCTGGTAGAGCCCGCTGAGGGCCGGGTGCAGGCCCAATTTCTCATCGAGCTTCAGAACCTGGTCTGAATTCATCGAGAGATTCGGCCGGAACTCCGGATAGAGGGGGTCGGCGAATGGGGCCACGGTGTTGAGGCCGTCGTTCCCGCCCTTCAGCTCGACCATTACAAGGATTCGATCCCAGTTGGGAGTTGGCCCACTGCCCGCGGCTGCCGTGGCGGCAAAGAGACTGGGGCCCCAGAGGGCTATGGGCGTTGCGGCGGACACGGTCTTGAGGAAGTCTCGGCGATCGATCATGGCGTAGCCTCTCTTGTGGGTGTGCTCGGGAAGGTGCCGAGGCGGGTTAGTCGTCCTTGGTAGTTCGCAATCACGAGTCCTATTTCAGTTGAAAAGCGGGATCGAGTAGTAGCGAATGCACCATCTCCTGGGGATCCATGGCGTCGGTGTCGCCGTGGACTGGAGGGACGGGTAGCAACAGGCGGGCGAGGGGCGTGCTGTCCTTGCCTGCGAGTCCGCTTTCCTTGATCCACTCGCGGATGTCCATGGCATCCAGGTTGGCAAGCTGGGCGTTGATCTGCTCTTCGGCGCTCATGGTCTTGTCGAGTGCGTCGTCGATCTTCATTTCGAGCGCGATCTCGTCGGGAGCGGCGGCCATCGTGATCTCATCCTCGCCATCGCCCATGCCTTCTTCATCGCCCATCATAGAGTCGAGCATGGACTTCTGCCCCTTGAGGAGGCGATCGATCTCGCGGCGCTCACGTTCGGCGCGCGCGCGCGCAAGCTTGCGGCGCTTAAGCTCCGCCTCGTAGCGTTCGATCATCTTAGCGTCCGGCCTGGCCAGGATAAGACGAGACAGGTTGTGGCGAGTGATCAGCGTGTTGGCATCGATCCAGTAGGTGCCGCCCTTCCACCCGGCTACGTCCGGGGGCTGAAACAGATCTTGTCCCAGTTGGGCGCCAAACAGACTGATTTGCTGTGCCTGTGCGGGATGGGCTCCGAACAGTCGCGCGGAGCCGACGATAAGGTCGACCGGCGATTTGATCAGGTTGCCGTGGTTACGTGGCGAACGAAAGTGGTCCGATGAAAAGATCTCGCGAAGCAGGGGCTTGATCTCGTAGTCGTTCTTGCGAAAAACGGCAGCGATTCGCTTGACCTCGTCGGGGTCGGGATTGGCGGATACGAAATGACTCCACATCTTCTCGGTGATAAACTCGGCAACGCGGGTATTCTCCAGGATGATGCGCACGACGTCGTCGCCGTTGAAGTCGCCGGTCTTGCCCAGAAACGTCTTCTCGTCAAAGTCGTGCAGGTTCTTCTCGAAGAGAAAGACCTTCTTAATCATATCGACGCGCCACCCCGTGAAGGCGCGCGCGGCCTCCTTGATGTCGGCCTCCGTGTAGACATGCCCCTCACCAAGCGTGAACAGCTCCATGACTTCGCGGGCAAAATTCTCGTTGGGGTTGCCTTTGACGTTTGAGTTGTTATCGAGATAGATAATCATCGCGGGATCGACGATGGTCTCCATGACCAGGTCGCGGAAGTTGCCAAGCGCGTGTCGACGAAACAGCCGGTTCTGCTGCAGCATCAGTTCGGGCGACCGAACGACGCCGATTTCGGAGGTGAAGTGGTTGTGCCAGAAAAGCACCATGCGTTCGGTGAGCGGAGACTCGGTCTGGATCATCTCGTTCCACCACCAGGTGCGAATCTCGGAGGCACGATTGCGGGTCTGTGCCTCCTGGCGTCGACGAATCCCTTCGCGCTCAAGGCGTACGTCCTCCCCGTTCATCCCCTCCAGAGCGAGCAGCCGTAACGAGAGGACTCCGCCTACGGGTTCGTCGGCCCAGTAGGGCAGGTCGGTGAAAGACGTTGCGCGAGTGTCCTTGAGTATCTGCTCAACGGCGTCTTCCCATGAGAGTTTGGAGGATTGGGTGACGTCATTCGCGGTCGCGCCGAACCCGCTGCGGGTCAACAGGTGCCGTGCGTCTTCGAAGCCGATGGCGTGGGCCGTCCCTACGGTAATAGTGGCTGCGAGTAGACAGCCGAGTGTCTTTGCGTTCATAGCATTTACGCTCTCGGCCCGGACAGGCTTGGGCGTCTCCTTTGGGGTTGGGCACAAGGTAGGCGTGTGCGGTCGCGGTGTCAAGGGAGTGCCCGCCCAGGATACGATCGGCAGGCTAGGCCTGCCCGTTACCCGTAAATAAGCGCTGGACAACTGGAGCCATGCCGAGCATTCTCGCGGCATGAACACACAGAACCAGATTAAGCGGACGCTGTCG
>JAQBYD010000062.1 GCA_027623315.1 Verrucomicrobiota bacterium
ACCACCCTCCGTTGAGCCGCCAAAGTGGTATGCGCGCAAAAATACTACTCGCGTCACCGCCTCGGACCTCATCAAGCAGGTGCATCAAGAGATGATGCTTTCGGCTGCTGGCAATTTCTCGCCGCTCGTCTTCGGCCGCCTGCCCGGCATGAGCCCAGAGAAATCCCCCGCCGATCTCGTGGCATGAGCCCCGCCGAACATCTCGGACGGGTGGCGCAGTGAGAGGGTGCCAAACTTCAGGGCCCGGAAAGTGTGCTTCGTGATTTGGACAACACGCCGTCCCAAACCGACCTGATACGTCACCAAACAGGAATCAGCTCAGAAGCACCTCCACGCAGCGGCGTACGGAGTTGATCAGGGTGATCTTGTCGGCGGATTTCAGGTCGTCGATGGTGATGATGGATTCGGTGATTTCATTCCGGTCGAGCAGGACCTGCCGGAAGGTGCCGCCGAGAAGACCGCACTCGACTGGGGGGGTGACGCGTTGCCCGTCGCGTTCGATCACGAGATTGGCCGATGTGAATTCGGTCACCTCGCCGCGCTCGTTGTAAAGGATGACGTCATCGGCACCGGGCCGCGCCTGACGCGCGCGCTCATAGACGACTCGGTGCGTCGTCTTGTGATAGAGAAACGGGTCGCTTGCATCGATGGGATCTTCGGCGAGTACGACGCTTAACGGCGCGACCGGAATCGAGGCGTCGGCGTGCTCAAGTCGAAGCTCGCCGTCACGAGCAAGGAGCAGGCGCACGCGCTTTGCGCTGGTTGTGAAACGCACGGCTGTTTCGTGCAAGCGCTGCTGAATCGCATGATGATCCATCTTGAAGCCGAAGTAGTGCGCGGAGTTACGCAATCGGTCGAGATGGACCTCGAGGAGGAAGAATCCCGCGTCGGGCTCCCAAAGCAGCGTCTCCAGCAAGTCGAATTCGGGCACCACACGCGTCAGCACGGCTGCCTTGGTGAGACACTCCGCATACTCCGATGCGTTCACGGAATCCCACACGATGCCCCCCCCTACCCCGTACTCGGCCTGACGGGCGTGCTTGTCGACGCTTACCGTTCGGATGGCGACGTTGAAGCTGGCCTGTCGGCCAGGCCCCATCATGCCAACGCATCCGGTGTAGACGCCGCGCGGTGAACTCTCCAGCTGCTTGATGATCTGCATGGTCCGTATCTTCGGCGCACCCGTGACCGATGCGCACGGGAACATGGCGCGCATGACCTGGTAGAGGGACGCATCGGACTTCGCCTCGACGGTCGATGTCATCTGCAGCACGGTGGGATAGCGCTCGATATCGAAGAGGCTGACGGGACGAACGGATCCCGCGTTGGCTATCCGCCCGAGATCGTTCCGGATCATGTCCACGATCATGATGTTCTCAGCGCGGTTCTTCCCGGATTCCCGCAGGAGGTCCCCGGCCTGGAGATCCTGCGCGTAGGTCAGACCCCGCGCGGCAGTTCCCTTCATCGGGCGCGACCGCAGACGATCGCCATCGAGCTCAAAGAACAATTCCGGCGACGCGGACGCTATCGCGAACGCATCCGTTTCAATGAATACGGAGTGACGAGCCTGCTGACTTCGCTGCAACGCATGAAAGAGCGCATAGGGACTCGCGCTAAAGGGCGAACGAAGCCGGAAGGAGTAGTTTACCTGGTAGGTATCGCCCTCGAGCAGAAAGCTGCGGATCCGGTCAAGTGACGCGTCGTACTCTTCACGCGATACCGACGCAACCCATTCGCCCAAGCAAGGCTCCTCATCCCCGCACCCCGGGAGCTCGTCATGGGTCTCCGGCGGTCCAAACACGCCGAACCATGCCAGCGGCAGCCCTGCAGCAGGTTCATGTGTCACGCATGCCGAATCAAGAGCTGCCGCCGCCTCGTAGGCCAGGAAGCCGACCACATGCTGTGTTTCGGCTGCTGCGCAGGCATCCTTGAGGACCGCTGCGACGTCACGCATTCGCTCCGCGCACAGAACCGACGTGGGATCCCTGAATGACAACCACCCGGTTTGGCTAGCCGAGACGCTTTGTTGAAGAATCGCGAACATGGCTACTGAGAATCGACTTAAGAAAACCCAATAAAGAAATTCAGGAGGTCGGGCGAAACAGCTAAGAGACCACGCCCGACCTCCTGAATTTCTAAGGTTCAGCGGGGGTCTTGATGTGTATCGCGTTCGGAACAATCGAGATATCGAAGTGGCTGTTTGGCGGCAACTCCTCGCCATCGATCTGGGCCGCCTCCGGCTCGAGCGCCTGGACCTCGATGCGTGCTCCCTGCTTTTGCGCCGACATCTTGAACAGGAAGTCGTTCATCCTGAGGATCCGGTCGGGTTGATTCCGCAGCGAGAGAAAATAGCGCGACAGGTAATCCACCTGGCCTGTGAAGATGATGACATCCAGGAGTCCATCATTCGCATAGGCATTCCGGCTGAAGTCAAACTCGCCCCCGTAGATGCGGGTATTATTGATCACCATGTTGATGATGGGGCCCGAATACCAGTGCTCCCCATCGATCTTGATATCCACCTGCCGACGGCGTCGTTTCCAGAATTTAGAGGTCAGCGCCCAGGTGTAGAGCAAATAGTTGCCCTTCACGATCTCGCGCAGAACCGGGATTCGCTCAATCCTGCCCTTCTTAATGTTGCGGTCGTGCAGAATCTCGGAGTCGAGACCGATCGTAAAGGCGTCGGCAAAATAGGTGCCGTCGATTTTGCCGAGATCGAGATGGTAATCCGCGCCGTACTTGACGGTGCCGACCGCCCTGCGCAGATCGCTGACGAAGAAGTCCTCGCGACTTGTTAACCCGAAAGATTTGGCAATGTTGTTACCCGTCCCCAACGGGATGATGCAGTACGGCGGAAGTTTGAAGTCAGCCCGGCCGGCGGCGAATTTCATCATCGCGTTGAGCAGTTGCGAATGCGTTCCGTCCCCTCCGATCCCGACGATCGTATCGAATTCCCCCGTTGTCGATCGCTCAAGCCGTTCCGTGAGTTGCTCGCCCAACGGAATCTCCTTCTCGGCAAGGAGCTCGTAATTGATTCGGAACGCGCTGAGATGATCCACGATCTGCGGCCAGCGCTGCATGGCCAGGCCGCCGGCGGATGACGGATTCAGTGCACAGATGGCGTTCATGCCGGATTCACAGGATTGGGGGTCGTGCGTTGCAGACGAACCCGCGGCGGAGACCGGATCCGGCTCGCGATCAGACAGCGGCGAGTTGGGCCGGTCGGCGCAGAAGGGTTCGCACTTCCTTCTGATTCATCTTTGCCACAACGCCCTCAGAGATTCCAAGCGTGATCAGTCGAGCGCGCTGCAGTCTACTTCGGCGGCGGCGTTCCAAGCCCGACTTGCGAGGGCGCGTCATCGGCTTTTTCTGGTATTTACGTCCAGTACTCATAATTTCATTTCTCCAAATTTGAGGGGCGACAGGATGGTGTTTCAGCCACCCACTGTCAAGCGCCGGATTTATGTTTTGGGTGAATTTCTTCGACTGGATCTTCCCCTGCCCCTGCTGCGCCTGCCGCGCGGCTTCTTTTCCGCCCCCTTCGGCGCATCCGTGGCCCGCGCGACGCGGCCCTTACCGGTCTGGAGCTTGCTGGGGTCGTCCGGAGCCTCTGCAAAATTGATCTTTCGGGAGTCGAGATCGACCGACGTCGCGTAGACTCTTACCGTTTGTCCCACCTGGTAGGTCCTATTCCCGACGCGCAGCGACTGCTTAGTTCGATCGTGATGAACGGACGCCTGCGAGCGTGACCGCATCTCGAGCAATCCTTCGATCTGAAGATCGATCAGCTCCACAAAGACGCCGAAGCGCATCGCTCCCACGACCACCCCCTCGTACACCAGCGGCGATCCATCTTGAATCTGTTGTTCAAGGAATCGATATTTCTTGATCTCGGTCAGTTGGCGCTCGGCCGAATCAGCCGCCTGCTCGCTAGCCGTGCAGCCCGCCGACAGCGCTGCCAATTGGAGCACCTGGTAGGGCCGCCGATGCTTTTCGAGCCGCGCCATCAGAATGCGATGCACGACCAGGTCGGCGTAGCGGCGAATCGGCGATGTGAAATGGGCATAGAACGTCTTGGAGAGTCCGTAGTGCCCGCCGGCCTCGGCGGAGTACTCTGCGCGTTTCATGCTGCGCAGCACCATCGTACGGACATGCGGAGCCATGGGGTCTCCTTCAATATCTTCCAGAAACCTCGCGAGATGGCGGCGTTCCTTGAGGTTGCCCGGCTTGAACCCGAGTCCGCGTAGATCGGAGGCCAGGTCGTCCAGCCTCTGCGGAGCCGGCGCTTGATGGACACGATGAATCAAGACCTCGCCCTGGTCACTGAGGGCGCGATCCACCGCTTCGTTGGCGGCGATCATGCATTCCTCGACCAACTGATGCGACGGATCGTCTTCGAGAATCAGCAAGTCGCTAATTCGTCCACTCGAATCCAACACTATTTTGCACTCGGAGGTACTGATATTCAGTGCGAACTTATGGAAGCGTTTGAAGCGCATTTCCTGGGCGACGCCTCCAAGATCGTTGAGCAAGCTTCGAATATTGCTGCCGAGCTTCTCGCGCGGCTTGGCCATTTTAGCGCTGGGATCGAGTACCCACATGACCTCCTCGTAGGTCAGTCGCGCCTTCGAGCGGATAATCGATTTTGCAAATTCGCTCGCGACCGGCGTGCCGTTCGCATCCAGCGTGATGAATACGGAGAAGGCCAAGCGGTCCACATGCGGCTTCAGGCTGCAGATTCCGTTTGAGAGCTGCTCGGGCAGCATGGGGATGACCTTGTCCGGCAGGTAGACGCTGTTGCCACGATTCTTGGCCTCTTCGTCCAAGGCGCCGCCCATGGGTACGAAATGGGATACGTCGGCGATGTGCACACCCAGCACTCGCCTGCCATTCTTATCGTGGGTCAGCGAAAGCGCATCGTCAAAATCCCGCGCCGTCTCGGGGTCGATGGTCAGGATCAGTTCGTTGCGCAGGTCGCGCCGCTGCCCGGGCTCATCCATCAGCCGTGAAGAGCCCTCCGCCTCACGCATAACGTCGGGGGAAAACGCCTCAGCCAGCCCGAAGTGCCGGATGATGGCCATGGTGTCCAGCGACGGCACATCGGCGGGCCCGATCACATCGATAATTTCGGCCTGGGGCGCCGCCGCTCCCTCGGCCCAACTGGTCAGCCGCGCCACGACCCGATCGCCCGGATGGGCGTCGCCGATATCTTGTACGATGAAGTTCTTGGCATAGCGGGTATCGAGCGGCACCACGTAGCGCGACCTCCCGTCGGTGCGTAGTGTGCCCACCACGTCGACATCCGCGCGCTCAACCACGCCGATGATCTTGCCGGAGCGGCGGTCATCGTCGCGATGCTTGGCGCGGGCATCGAGCTGCGCCATGACCTTGTCTCCCGGCATTGCGCTGGCGAGCATGCGCGCCGGGATCATAATGTCGCTGCCGCCATCCTCCGGCCGAACGAACCCGGTGCCGTGACGCGACATTTGGATGGTGCCGGTCACGATATTTTGAGGCTCCGCCAGGGCATAGCGTTGCTTGCCGACCAGTTTGATCTCGCCGCGGGTCTGCATACGATCCAGAGTCTTGGATAGTTTCTTTTTGTCGTTGCCACGCAGGGCGAGTGCTTTGCTGATATCGGATTCGCTCAGCGCACGTTTCGGATCGGAGACTAGAGCGTCCAGGATCCGTGTAGATATTTCACGTATTCTCATATTGGTTACTTGTTATGGGTTGTTGATTAGTCGGATCGGATCCATCGCGTAGTGTCTTGACCGTCGCTTCGACTTTTCCTGCATGGCCCCCGCAAGTGGAGACGTGTCAGATTGAAGCCGGTGGGCACGCGCGGCGCGTTATGCACCTCAGCCGATCTCGATGACAGCGGGATCGTACTCGCTTGGAGGCTCAAAGCCAAGAAGCTTGATGCAGGTCGCCGCCAGGCTGCTGATTCCGAGGTTTTCGTCCATGTTGAGACGCATTGGGATCGAGTTTGTCGGATCGTAGACATGCACCGGTACGGGATTCAGGGAGTGGCTGGTCTTGAGTATCTTCGCTCCCGTCTCCGGGTCGATCTTCGGTACTCCCTGCCTGTCCAATTGGAACATTTCATCGGCATTACCATGATCTGCGCTGATGACGAGCGTGGCACCCACGGCTCCAGCGACCTTCATCAGGCGACCCAGCGAAAGATCAACGGACTCCACAGAGATCTGCGTGGCCTGAAAATTGCCGGTATGACCGACCATGTCGCCATTCGGAAAGTTCACCCGAATAAATGCGACCTCGTTCGCCTCCATCGCCTGGATGATCCGGTCCGTAATCTCGGCAGCCTTCATCCAGGGGCGTTGCTCGAACGGGACAATATCAGACGGGATCTCGACGTAGGTCTCCAGTCCGGCATCGAACGCACCCGAACGATTGCCGTTGAAGAAGTAGGTGACGTGCCCGTACTTCTGGGTCTCGCTGATCGCGAGAATGGACACGCCGCTCGCCGTGAGATACTCGCCCATGGTCCGGTCGATCGCCGGCGGATCCACCAGGAACTGGCGCGGGATCTGCAGATCCCCGTCGTATTGCATCAGGCCGGCAAATTCGATATCGGGTCGTGGCCCGCGCGCGAACTCCGCAAGGTCCTCCTCTTCGAACGCACGACTGATCTCAATGGCCCGGTCTCCCCGAAAGTTTGCCAGGACCACGCTGTCGCCGTCTTCGACCCGTCCCACGGGACTGCCCCCCTGCGCTACCACGAACGGGGGAAGATCCTGGTCGATGACCCCTTGATTCTCGGAGCGCAGCGTCTCAATAGCCGCGTGTGCACTTGCAAACATCCGCCCGTCCCCGTGAACGTGAATCTTCCAGCCCGCGTCGATCATCGACCAGTTTGCGTTGTAGCGGTCCATCGTGATCTGCATTCGGCCGCCGCCGGATGCGATGCGGTAGTCGCGATCGCCGGACGCGTTCAGTTCGGCAAAGAAAGATTCGATGTCGTCGACGTACTCCAGCGCGGATGTCGGCGGCACATCACGGCCATCGAGCAACGCGTGCAGGCGTGTCCGCTTAACCCCTTCCTGCGCGGCCTGTCGAAAGATGGCCTTGATCTGATGCATGTCACTATGCACGTTGCCGTCCGACAGCAGGCCCAGCACGTGGAGTGTGGAATCGTTGGAACGGCAGTTCCCGATCAGCTTCGTCCAGGTCTCTCCCTGCCAGATACTTCCCGAGTCAATCGCGCGGTTAATCAGCATGGAGCCCTGCGTGAAGACACGGCCGGCCCCAATCGCGTTGTGGCCCACCTCGCTGTTGCCCATGTCGTCATCGCTGGGCAATCCTACGGCCTTGCCGTGCGCCTTGAGTTCGCGGGTCGGGACGTTGGCGCCGAGCCAATCCAGGTGCGGAGTTAACGCACTGCGGACGGCGTCGCCCGCCTCGTGCCTCGAGTTTGCCACGCCATCCATAATAATGAGCACGACCGGCCCCTTCGACTTGGGTGTGCCTGATCTCTTGAGTGGTTCCATGGGCTAGTCCTTCATTAGATTACCGTTTAGACGTGGAGTGCAAGTGCTCGGCGATATACGCCCGGACCCTGTTCTCGTCGGCGGGGAGGACGGTGCGCCTGGTGGGCTTGCCCTGCAGGGCCTCAATACGGTCGTGGCGCGCGGGGCACTTCCCAAGCGCGGCGACAACCGCATCTTCAAACTTGGCCGGATGCGCGGTCGCCAGGCAGATCAGTGGAGACTGCGGCACCGACTTCTGCATTCCGACGTAGACGCCGACGGCGGAGTGAGGGTCGAGCACATAGCCAAATCTCTCGTAGAACTGCTTGATCGTCCCAATGGTCGAGTCCCTATCCGCCGAGCCGGCGCAGAAGGGATCGCCCGCTGGTCTGGGCGGGAGGTCGTCGCAGGAGATCAATCCCGACCGGCCAAATGCCTCCATCAGGCCCCTCAGTCGAGCGGGATCCTCGCCGACGCGATAGTAGAGATAGCGTTCGAAATTGCTGGCGACCTGGATATCCATCGAAGGGCTCATACTGGGGACCACCTCGCCGCGAGAATAATCCCCGAGGTTGAAGAATCGAGACAGGATGTCGTTCTCATTGGTCGCGAGAATCAACTGCCGAATTGGAAGTCCCATGCGCCAGGCGACGTAACCGGCAAATACATTTCCGAAGTTTCCAGACGGCACGCTGAAGCTGATCTCATCCACTTTCCTGTCGCGCATGACCTTCAGCGCGGCGTAGACGTAGTAGACGATCTGAGCGAGTACACGCGCCCAGTTGATCGAGTTCATTGCACCGAGCGAGTACGACTGCTTGAAGTCGGGATCGCGAAAAAGAGCCTTCACGATGGTCTGGCAGTCATCGAAGTCCCCTTCAATCGCGAGATTGTGGACATTCTCGTCCAAGACGGTGGTCATCTGGAGTTCCTGCACGGGGGTCACCCGCCCATGCGGATAGAGCACGATCGCGTTCATGAACTCGCGCCCACGTGTACCGGCGATGGCCGCGCTTCCGGTGTCTCCGCTCGTTGCGGTGAGAATATTGAGGCGTCCTCCCCTCGCCTGCAGGAGTACCTCAAAGAGATTTCCAAGGAACTGCAGGGCAATATCCTTGAAAGCGAGGGTGGGCCCATGGAAGAGTTCGAGCATCGTGATTCCGTTCAATCGCCGGATCGGAACCACGTCCGGGGCGTCGAAGGCGGCATAGCTGCGGTTCACCAATTCCCTCAGAACGTCATCCGCAAGATCCACATAGAGACGGATAATCTCGAAGGCCAAATCCGGGTAAGACAGCGCCGCCAGTTCTTCGAAACGAGGTTTAAGATCAGGAATCTCGCTGGGCAGAAAGAGGCCGCCGTCATCCGCCAGTCCGGTCATGACCGTATCGCTGAACCCGATCGGCTCAGCCTGTCCACGTGTGCTTATATATTGCATAGATTTATCTGGGAAATATCTTGAACCGCGTCACGGCGACGGCGACTCTCCCATCTGGGGAAGCTTCGGTTGACTAGTCTGTCCAACTTTTCGTCCGCCTGCAAGGCGGTATACGGATGTGATCTCGACATCTGACCAAGGATTGAGCCCTGATGTATCGCGACGTTCTGCACTGCTTCGCACCACGCTTCGGGATGGTCGTCCCGCTGGCGCTGATCCTCGTCGGCGCGTCCGGCTGTGGGTCCGGGCAAGAATCGCGCAAGGAGCAAATCAATACCCTTTACGAGAAGCATCGGAAGGCATTCCGCGAGACGCCTGAACTCTCTGCCGACGCGGCGTTAGCGCTACAGCGTAGGGGCCAGGCCGTCTTCGTTGATGTGCGTGAGGAGAAAGAACAAGTTGTCTCCATGATCGCCGGAGCCATTACAAAGAAGGAATTCGAGCGCGCTCCCGAGCGCTACACAAATCGCGTCGTGATCGCCTACTGCACCATCGGAGCGCGCAGCGGCGAGTATGCCGCCACGAAGATCAAGCACGGCATCGCCGTAAGCAATCTGCGCGGAAGCATCTTGTCATGGATTCACGCCGGCGGCTCGATCACGAACGGCGGCGGAACCACGACCAACGTCCACGTCTACGGTCCCCGGTGGAACCTGGTTCCGGACGGGTACCATGCTATCTGGTGACTCTGGCGCGTCTGCGCCTACCAGTCCTGCTTCGATTTGGCCAGGTTGACGACGACCTCGCGTCCGCTCATTTTTGATCCGCCGATTCCCTGCATCGCCGCATCCGCGGATGCCTTGTCGCCCATCAGCACGAAGCCATACCCCTTCGACTTACCATTGATGGCATTTTCGATAATGCGGATGGAGCGCACGGGTCCGTGCTTGCCGAACAACTGCTGCAACTCTTTCTCGGTGGTGGAAAACGGCAGGTTTCCAATATAGAGTTCCACCGGCTTACCTTTTGCGGACGGCTTAGCCTTCGAGGGCGCCCCCGTCACCCGGCCGGCCTGAATGCGTTTGCCGATCAGCAGTCCAAGGATGAACCAGATCAAGGACATCCAAGTTACAAGTGGCGTCATGTTCTGGACGATGTAATCGAGTCCCACCATAGTCGGGCCCCTTTCCTATTACGCGGCGTCGCGCCGTGCCGCCTTGAAACCCGCACGGGATCCGGTTCGAGCGGCAGACAGTTGCTTGTCCTATTTGACTTCAAGGAAGCCTTCCAGCTTCCTGAGACGAGTCGGGTGTCGCAGTTTTCGGAGCGCCTTGGCTTCGATTTGCCTGATTCGCTCGCGCGTCACCGAGAACTGCTTACCCACTTCTTCCAGCGTGCGCGAATAGCCGTCCCTGAGACCAAAACGCAGATCCAGGACCGCCTGTTCGCGCGGTGTTAGAGTCCCCAGAACATCTTTTAGGCGATCCTTGAGCAGCCGGAAGGCGGTCATCTCTGACGGGTTTTCGGCTGACTTGTCCTCGATGAAATCTCCAAAATGAGCGTCGTCACCGTCACCCACGGGTGTCTGGAGCGAGATGGGCTGCTGAGCCATCTTGTAGACTGCTCGGACCCGCTCGACCGGCATCTGCATCTCTTCAGCGGCTTCCTCGGGAGTGGGCTCACGACCAAACTCTTGCACGAGACGCTTCTGCACGCGCAGGAGCTTGTTGATGGTCTCGATCATATGCACCGGAATTCGAATCGTTCGGGCCTGGTCGGCTATGGCTCGAGTCGCCGCCTGGCGAATCCACCACGTGGCGTACGTGCTGAATTTGTAGCCGCGACGATACTCGAACTTCTCGACGGCTTTCATGAGGCCGGTGTTGCCTTCCTGGATCAAATCGAGGAACGAGAGACCGCGGTTCATGTATTTCTTGACGATACTGATCACGAGGCGCAGGTTGGCTTCCACCATTTCGGTGCGCGCCTTCTGTCCGTTGCGCATGGCCTCGCGCAGGAAGCTGAATTTCTCCTGGAACTCGTCCGACCGCATGCAGAACAGGTGTTCGAACTCACGGATCTCCTTCTGCTTATCCCGCACCGCCGCCTCGCGCTTCTTGCTTTTACGCTGCTTCTTGATGACCTCGAGTTCGTTCAAGGCGGCGAGCATCGAGTTACACGTTTCTTCGCCGCTTGATGCCAGTTGCTCGATCACCTTCTGCTTGTAGGAGAGCTTATCGAGCATGCCGGCCATCTTCTCGCGGCTGCGATTCAGTATCTTCTGCTTGCGGGCGCGCTCTTTCTCGTTCAGCCTCGAAGCGCTCGCTGCTACGTAATCCTTCTCCATCTTATTCCGCGTGCGTTGAATCTCCTTCTTCAGACGAGGCAACGGCTTGAAGTACTTTTCGCGGCTGTCCACCACCTTGTCCGTGACGATACGGTCAAAGCGCTCGTCGCCATTCTCAAGGCGCTCAACGAGTTCAAGGTAGAGCACTGGCGACACGCCCAGCTGGTTGAAGACCACCTTAAGTCCAATCTCGGCCGTCTCGATGCGCTGACAGATTTCTACTTCCTGCTCACGGGTTAGAAGCGGTACCTGCCCCATCTGATGGAGGTACATACGAATCGGGTCGTCAAAGAAATCGAGTTTCGCGCTCTTCCCGGACTTGGATGTCTTCTCGGGGCGTTTGCGGACCTTGTCGACATCGGCGGCCTCGACGATCTCAATATCCATCCCGCGCAGAATGACGAGATAGGCTTCAAGCTCATCCGGATTGATCACCGTATTCGGAATCGCCTCGTTGATATCCTCAAAGGTGAGGTAGCTCTGCTCATTCGCAAGACGAATCAATTCCTTGAGTCGCTTGGTGCGTTCCTCGCGCTGCTCGGGCGTGAGCTCTTCGTCATCGGTAAGTTCGATTTCAAGATCGATCTTCGCCTTGCCCCCCGCTTTCCCCTTTCCAGAGCCCGCACGCGTGGCCTTCAGCGCGGACACGGCCTTCCCTTTGCGGCCGGTGCTCCTGGCGGCTGACTCTTTCTTCGTGGAGGATGACTTCTTCGGGTTAGATTTCTTTTTGGCGGCCTCCTTCTTGGTGGCCTTCTTCGCGGTCTTCTTTTTGGTGGCCTTCTTCGCGGTCTTCTTTTTGGTCGCGGTCTTCTTCTTGGGAGATGCCTTCTTGCGAGTCGTTCTGGTCTTGGACGCGGTCTTCTTTTTTCTGGTCACGGTCTTCTTTTTTGGAGTCACGGTCTTCTTTTTCCGGGTTGTGGATTTCTTCTGGGTCGAGACCTTCTTGCGGGCTGCATTCTTCTTGGCACCGGACTTGCGTCGAGTTGCCGTGGGCTTTCGCCGCGCAACGCTGCGAGACGTCTGCCGGGCTTTGGTTTGCTTCTTCTTGGCCATAGCTATCGACCGCGCGAGGGCTCACTGACTCCTCATGGGTACAATTCACCTATTATGCGTGTCAACTCAACCCAGCAGTGTGCCGCGTCGAATAGAGATTCGCAAGATAAATATTGGCCAGAGCAAATAAGTATATCTTGCCGGCTTATGACGATGGCGCCGGGCGCGTGGCGGCGGCTCACGGAGCGTTTGCGGCCTTTTGGGCAGACGGGCTTCCAGATATCTCGGCCGGTCTGGCCGCTTTGACACGCTTAGTAGTGATGGCTATGATGATTTCCATGACTCGCGTCACAATCTTCGGTGCTCGGGGCAGCACGCCTGTGTCGGGCGCTGAATTCGTGCGATTCGGCGGCCAGACGACCTGTTTCGGTATCGAATACGACGACCAGTTCCTTATTGTGGACGCGGGTTCCGGACTGACCGGCGCTTCCGCCCGGCTGGACGCGCGCGCCGGGAATAGCGAGATCACGCTCCTGATGACGCATTACCACATGGACCATCTCGTGGGTCTATTCGCCTTCCCCTATCGTCATCGCCCGGACTTCCGGATTACGATTGTCTCATGTGCACAATCCCATGGCGATTTCCAGGCCACGATGGAGTCGAGCATCGGGGGCGCCTGTTGGCCGGTCTCCCTGGCAGAGTCCGCGGCTGAAATCAACTATCATGATCTCAGTGAATCGGACGGGCAGCTCACGCGCGGCGCGCTCCATATCACGGCGCTCCCCATTCCGCACCCGCAGAGCTGCCTCGCCTATCGCGTCGAGTCACCCGACGGCAGCGTCGTCATTGCCACCGACGTCGAGATCGAGAACCGCGAAGGCGAAGATGAATTCACAGCATTCTGCGCGAACGCAGACCTCCTGCTCTTCGATGCCCAGTTTACGCCGGAGGAATACGACCGCGTACGCGGCTGGGGGCATAGCACCTGGGAGCAGGCTGCGCGCTTCGCACGGGATTGCGGCGCCGCGAAGCTAATCCTCACGCATCACGACTCCACCCGGACGGATGCGCAGATCGACGAGATCGTGACGCGCGCGCGCGCGCTGTTTCCTGCGACCGAGGCAGCCGCAGCCGGCATGGTGCTCTGCCTGGAGGGCAGGGAATCATGAGCAGGATGCGCATCGACGACAAAGAGATCATCAACGCAGACGTGTTTCAAAGTCTGATCGATCATTTTCCCGATATGGTTCACTCGATCGACGAGGCGGGAAACATTGTCTACGCGAACCAGACCGCGGAGGCCCTGCTCGGCTACACGCGTGAGGAGTTGCTGAGCATGAGTATCTGGGAAATCTACCCGGATGAGATCATGGATGCCGTGCAAGAAGGCTTTAAGAGCCTGAAGCAGCGTGGCGATTTCCGCGTTGAGAGCATCCTGAAGGCGAAGGACGGGCAACGTATACCGGTGGAAATTCGCTCGTTCGGCATCTATGACGACGACGGGAATTTCATTCGAACGTTTTCAACTCTGCGCGACATGCGTCCGATCAAGGAACTTCAAAATAGCCTCGTTCATGCGGGGCGCCTGGCCGCGATTGGCGAGCTTGCCTCGGGTGTCGCGCACGACATCAACAATCCGCTGACGGTGGTCACGCTCAGTTCCGAAATGATGCTCACTCAACTTCGCAGCGAAGCAGCGATCGACGCCGAGACATTGGCAAGCTGGTGTAAAGACATTCAGAAGGCCAGCCGATCCATCGCCAAGTTGTCCGAGCATCTACGCAACTTCTCGCGAGGGATTGTCGAGGAGTATACCCCGGTGGATCTCTATGATGTGATCGAGGATTCGATCTTCATTACGAGTAGCAAGATTAATGGCGCGCGGGTCGACCTGCAGAACACGGTCACAAAGGACCGTCACTATACACTGGGAAGCAGAAACCAACTTGAACAGGTCTTCGTAAACATGATCGCGAACGCGTGTGACGCCATGGCGGACGGGGAGCGCGGGCGTCTCTCGATCTGCATGTCCTCGACCGTCTTCAACGATGTGGACTACTGGGCGTGCGAGATTGCGGATACCGGCGAAGGCATTCCCCCCGACGTGGTAGAGCACATATTTCAATCCTTCTTTACGACGAAACCCAAGGGTAAGGGCACGGGGCTTGGGCTTTCGATTTCGCGCGGGATTATTAAGGAGCACCTGGGCGAGATCCAGGTCGCATCAACACCGGGAATTGGAACCCTGTTCTCCATTCTCCTGCCCCGCGCAGAGCGGCCGCTCAAGGTGCCGGATTCCGACTAGGCCCAGATTAAGCGAACAGGGACATGGAAAAAGGTCCCGTACTGGTTTCCGGTTATGACATCTCTTCCGCTCTCGACCTTGCCAAAGCCTCACCCCGACCGGGGTTCCTCCTACGCGTCCCGACTCTCTGCAAGGTCGGGATTTCGGAGGACAAGGAGGGCACCCGAAAGGCTCAAGGCCCAATTCCCAAGTCTCAAGCCCCAAGGACGAGTCTACTTGAGACTTGGATATTGAAAATTGGACATTGAGACTTTCTGCGAGGTACTGGGCACGCTCCAAGTCCCAGATTAAGCGAACCCGGCCATGGACAAAGTCGCCCTCCTTTGTCGCAAGCTTCGTCGTGAGCTTTGTCGACAGCGCGGCGCTCAAGGCCCAGGATCTGGCAGAATAATCAGACGGAGAGACCCGCCTTCGCGTCCCGACTCTCTGCGAGGTCGACGCTTCGGAGGGCGCGGCAGGACGATTAGGGGCCGGCGTGTTCACCCAGCCACGCCGGAAATCGACAAAGCTTGCGATAAAGTTGCTTCGGAAACAAGGTTCGCTTAATCTGGGCCTAGACCTGAATGGCGCTTTATGTTACGCGCACGACGTCGCCCTGCCACCCCGGCCCGGGCGGAGAGACTTTGTATTCGGTGACCCGAATTCCCAGCGCCTGGCTCGGACCGTCGGCACACGTTCGAACGTTTTCGTTGAGAAGGCGCATGGCCTCGTCCCATTGCCGCTCGTAATGAAGCCTCAGGGCCTCTTCGTAACGCGCGATCACCTCGAGCGTCTCGGCGGCAACATCGCCCCGTTCCCCGATAAGTTCAAAAATCTCGACCGCCTCGTGCTTGCCCTTGACGATGACCCGGTCCAGCGCGCGGACCACCAGCTCATCCCGCACGGATCTCGCGGTCACCGGCCCGATGATGATGGATGTGCCGTAATCGCGGTTTAGGGGCTCGAGGCGTGAGGCAAGGTTCACGGCGTCTCCCATCACCGTGTACTCCAGTCGTTCTTCCGACCCCAGGCCACCGGCCTTCATGACACCCGAATTGATTCCCATGCGAACATCCAGGTTGACCCCGTACTCAAGTTCCCACTGCGGGCCGTGCTGCATGATAAGCCGCCGTTGCGCCAGTGCTGAGCGACATGCGACCAGCGCGTGATCCTTGACGGGGTTGGGCGCACCCCAGACCGCCATCACCATGTCGCCAATATACTTATTCAGGTAGCCATCGGAGGTTTGGATCGAAACCGTGACCGCTGTCAGGTAGGCGTTCATCAACGAGGTCAGGCGGTCCGGGGCCAGGCCCTCGCTGATCGATGTGAAATCGATTACGTCGGAGAAGAAAACGGTGGCGTCCACTTCGCTGCCCTCGAGTGAAAATGCCTGCGGGTTGTCCTCGAGCTTCTGCAGGACGGTCGGTGACACCATCTTCGAGAACCATGTTCGAATGATCCGCCGGTCTCGTCCCTCGATCGCATACGCATAGCTCAAGGTGCCGAAGCCGCAGAGGGCTATATATAGTAGCGGCCCCAACAGGGGTAGCAGCGCGATGTCACGGCCCAGGCAGGCGTACGCCGCAGCCAGGTAGACGATCATAGATCCCGACGAGATGAAGGCCAGCGCCGGTGAGCGAACGAAGATGCAGATCGTCGTGAAGAAGATGAAACAGGCCCCGTAGAGCGTCCATGTCTCGGCCACGCTGAGATACCGGATGAAAGATCGGCTCAGCAGGTTATGGATGGCCGTCAAGTGTACCGTAACGAACGGTGTATGCGATTCCAGCGGCGTCGGTCCAATATCGATATCCCCGGTCGCGACCATTCCAATCAACACAATACTTCCGTTAACGACCGCCTTGTACCGCCGCGCCACCCGGTCTCGAGCATCCTCGTTCCCGGGTTCGTGCGCTAGCGCGAACTCTGAGAAGCTGATGCTGGGGAAATCGTGGATCCCCACATCGTAGTTCAGAAGCATTCTCCCTTTCTGATCGATAGGGATCACGATCTCATCGTGTCCGGCTGGGCGAAGCACGATGCGGTCGCCCATTCGCACGTCGATAACATCGGGATCGTGATCTTCGAGCGGAAACTGGATGCCCAGATGCAGCATCACCGACAGGAGTGACAAGGACGGGGTGTAGACCCTCTCGGTCTTGCGGGTCCCGGGATGCGTAAAGCTGAAACCGATCACGAGTGGCACCTTGCGCACCACGCCATCCTCGTCTCTTGGAACGTTGATATGGCCCAGTAAGGAATAATCGAGCAGCTCCGTCCCGGGCGTGCTCGCATTTGGAGCGTAGTCGTAGGTTGCGTCAATGGCGGCAGATAGGTCGATCCGTGATGCCGGGATCCGAACGTCGAACAGATACGGGAGTCTCTCCCCGTCATCCAATCCTCCCTGCGGGTTCGATCCTACCATGTCAGCGACCGACCAGCCCGGAATCTGGGCACTTTGCGGATCAGACCATCCACCCCGGAAATTGTACGCGAGCACCACCGGGAAGGAGTGATTATCGTAGGCGCCTGCGAGCTGGTGGGCCAAGTGCCGGGTCCCCTGCTCCACCTCGAATTGAGCCAGATACTGTAGGTTTTCGAAAGAGACAGCGTCTAGATCGTCTGCCGCGACGCGACTAAGGTCCTCCACGATTCCGTGGAGCAGGCGGGGGGACTCGGAAACACGCGCCGCGACGCGTCCTGCGCTGCCAAGGGCGTCCTTGAAATTGATATCGTAGGCCAGAACACTCGGACGCAAATACTCCCGGAAGAATCGCAACTGGTTGAGATACGGTCCGCGCGCGGCCCAGCGCCCTCCGCTGAACTTTCCCAACTTCTGACGTGTCGTCTCATCGAGGCCGACCAGGACCAATTCTCGAGTGGGCCGGCTTCCCTGGAACTCCAGGCGAAGCCGCATCAATGCGTCGCCCAGGCGCATCTCAACGGTCCTCAGCTGAGATGTGGCAAGCCAACTCGCCAGTATGAGGGCTCCTGCTGAGAGCAGAAGGGTCACGACGGTACCTGAAATCGTAGTTTTCTGGAATCCGGCCATGGTCCTAAAGGGCTGAATCGCCTATTCTCGCGTCGCTCTTGACCACGTTAAGCGGATTGGTGTATAAACGCCAAACAATTATGCGAATCGGTATCAGTGGCTCAATCCACGGCGCGCCATTTGAGTCCGTTTCAGTGACTGCAATAAAGGAGATAAGGATGAACCGAATAATTAGACTGGGATGCGCTGCGCTGATCACCGGCGCGCTGTCAACCTCACTCGTTAGCGCGAAGGCGTTCGAACCCGAGTTTACCATCACGAAGATCGAAGGCGCTGTGAAAGTGCAATCGCCTGGGGCGAGTCGTTTCTCGGGTGCCGAAGCCGGAGCATCATACAAATACGGCACGGTCATTCAAACCAAACGCCGCTCCACCGCAGTCGTGCAGTTTTCACAGGGCAATACGTGCCGTATCACGGCCCGCACCACCGTGGCCATTACCGCATCCAAGGCCAACGAGAACCTCAAGGTGATGAAGCTGAACGTGGGCAAGCTTGATCTCAGCATGGACGAGATGGTCGCGGGACATAAACTCCAGATCGAGACGGCCGCTGCGGTTTGCGGAATTACGGGGACGAAGCTGACGATTGAAGCCAGCCGCGAGCGCAATGTAAACGCCGTCATCCTCGAGGTTAAGGAAGTCGGCAGCAGCGTCAATCTAGGCAACGAGATCTTTGAGTTCAATGATGTTCAGGGCGGTGAAGAACTCGTCATCACGGTCACGGATGACAAGAAGTACTACCGTGCACGAATCATCAAGGGGGATATCGAAGTCGAACTTCTCGGCGAGGACGGAGGAGATTCGCTGAATGTGGTAACCGGCGACCTGCTCAAGTTCTTCATTCGCGATTATCCCGATCATTCCCAGGTCACATTGATGGTCTACGGAAGCGATGCGCCCGGCGCCAAGCCCAAGTTCGTCAGGACGTTTAAGATTCCCCTCGCAGAGCCCCCCGGAGCGGGCGGCGAAGATGTACCTCCCGGACAGACGATCATCCCTCCGGGTCCGGATAAGACCGAGCTACCCCCGACTCAAGTCACGATCCCGGATACGACGCCCAAGGGCGATCGCTAAGCGTCTCGATACCAGGCACAGAATCAGATGTTGCATCCCGCTGCTCTGCGGCGGGATGCAACTTTCTAGATACGCCTCATGCTCATTTCAAAATTCAATAAGTTGATTCGCAACCGGGTCGTCTGGGCTGCGTTTGCGTTCTTCGTCAGCATCTCGTTCGTCATCAGCTTTTCCACACTAGGACAGGGCGGCGGCGGCAACTCCTCGCGCTCCGGTTCGGCCGCCGGCACGGTCTTCGGGAGCGATATCTCGTACCAGGAATTCAGTCGCGCCAGGACGTATACTTTATCCTTTAGGTCGGGCGGCATTCCGGACGACCTGCAGGAGGAGCTGAACGCACGCGTCTGGGAGCGCCTGGTCACGACGCGCACGGCGAAGGAACTCGGCATCCAGGTGGCGACCGAAGAAGTTCAACAGCGCATCGCAAGAGATCCCACCTTCAGCGAGAACGGAAACTTCGACGTCAATCGCTACAAAGCCGTGGTGCAGGGCGGCCTGAAGGTTCCCGAGGAGCTGTTCGAGGACTTCTACCACGAGACGGTCGTCATGGAGAAGTTCTACGCCATACTGGCGTCATCCACATGGATCGCTCCGCGCGAGTTTGACGATAAGCTGCGCGATGTTACCGACTCCTTCAACGTCGAATACGCGTTCTTTGATCGCGAGGAATTCTCCACGGACCTTGATCTGACCGACTCCGACTTGCAGGGCGTCTACGACGAGAGCAGTGAGATATTCAGGATACCCGAGCAAGTCCGCGTTAAGTACGTCACATTCCCCTATACCAACGTCGATGAGGCCCTGTCGTTTACGGATGATGAAATTAAGTCCTTCTACGATGCGAACCAGGAGTTTGCGACCGTTCTCGCGACCAATATATCCATCCAGTCCATTCCCTTAAGTGAATCCAACACGGTCGAGTTCACCACGACGAACGTCGAGGAAGTCGTTCGGCCCCTCGAAGAGTTGCACGATGCCATCGTCTTCCGCCTGCAGTTGGACGCCTCGCGCAGGGTTGCCGATGATCAGTCTGCCGAGTTTCTCGACCTTCTGCTCCCGCCCGACGGTCGCCCAGTCCCATTCGAGGACGCGGCTACCCAGATGGGATTGGAGATTCGAGAGACCGGCTTCTTCGGGCGATTCGATTTACAGTCCGATCTGAACGTGGGGGTTCGATTCAACAGCGAAGCGCTGGCGCTTGATGCCGGCGATCCGCAGCGCGCCTTCAGTAATCCCATCGAGGGCGACACCGCCTTCTACATCCTGCATATTCTCGATCGCAAGGAGTCCTATATTCCGGAGCTTGACGATGTGCGGGACGACGTGGAATCGCTGGCGGAGGAGAAGTTTATGGGCGAGGCCTTTGAAAAGCATGTCGCTGCCCGGCGCGACGAGCTCAAGCAGGCGGTCAAGGACGGACAGCGCTATGCGGATGCCGCGACATCAATGGGCGCCGTCGTAACCACGAACGTCGAATTCTCCCTTCTCGACCTGAGCCTGGGACTCGAAGAGCCTCCTGAATACCTTCGAGACATCATGCCGGGCGTGTTGAGCTGGGAGTCGGGTGAGATCAGCACATCCGTGCCCGTTCTCGGCGGGGCCCTCCTGGTCTACGTCTCGAGGCGCCTGGCAACGCCGGTGGACTCATCCGCCTCCTACCGAAACTCCATTGCTCGGCAATTGGCCCGTGAGAAAACGGATATGCTTATCCGAGCCTGGGGCGACTATGCCCTGATCTACGGAGATGTGGTTCCCGCGCGAGGGAACGAGTTCGCATCCGCCGGCAAGACCCCGAAAGCATCCAGCACGGACTCCCCCGCCGAAGGCTCTGGCAACTAGGGCCAGACTAAGCGAACACGGCCATGGGAAAAAGCCCCGTACGGTTTCCGGCTATCACGTCTCTTCCGATCTCTACCTTGCCAAAGCCTCAGACGGACCGGGGGTTCCTCCTACGCGTCCCGACTCTCTGCTAGGCCCAGATTAAGCGAACCCGCCAACAGAGGCTCCGATTGCCGGGCGATTGTTGTGGTCTGAGGTCTGCGGAGTCGATCATCGAAGTGAGTCCGGACCTGTCGAATTTCCACCGCGATGGAAGTAAGCGCTGAGCGTCGCCGGAAGTC
>JAQBYD010000063.1 GCA_027623315.1 Verrucomicrobiota bacterium
TGAGTCCGGAGCTGTCGAATTTCCACCGCGATGGAAGCAAGCGCTGAGCGTCGCCGGAAGTCGAGACGGAGCCGAGAAATGCAGCCTTCGGGGGCCGCGCGGCGGCGACGCACAGCTGGCAGACGAAGCCACTGGCGCCGCGTTCCAGAGCGCAAGCGAACGACCCGCCGTAGTCCAGCCTCTGAGGCAGGACTACGGCGCGGCAGGCGAGACCGGGTTCGCTTAATCTGGGTCTAGGTGTGACAACCGGAAACCAGGACGGGACCCTACCCACTTCCGACTTCCCACTCCCCACTCCCCACTTCCGACTAACCACTACTCACTTCTGACTACTCCCCCCTCAGCGTTCCCTCTCGCGGTAAAACTTCGGTTGCTGCTCGCGGATTGCCCGCCGAAGAAAGACGCGGAACCAATAGAAGAAACAGGTGAAGACCACGAAGAACTTCAGAAACGTCAGAAACGCATAGTCCAGGGGAAAGACGTTCATATGGGCCTCGTGGTCAGTGATCCTCGTGGGAGTGGTGATGATGGCGGTGCCGGCCGCTGTGTCGTGAGGCGCGCGTGAAGATGCCCCAGGCAAGTTCGATCCAGAAGCAGACACAAGTCAGCACCACAAAGAACTTCAGTAGCATCAAGAGTCCTGGATCGAGTGGAAACATGCTCTACTGAGGGTCCTTTCGTGACGGGTCTCGGGATTATAGGGTTTTGCGGCCTATTCGCAAGACATGACGGGGTCTTGCGTCGCCGCCGGCAGGGAAGCCGATCGGGATGTGGCCCTCGCGCAGCCCACGGGCGGAAATACGATTCGACAGGTGCATTCAAGCGGATGTATGGAAAGTGTGTGCGGAGGGACTGACGGGCCGGCGGAAGTCGGCAGTCCTGTAAATTCGGACGATCTTGTGAAACAGTGCCTAACGTGATGTCTCAATTCGACTACCTTGAACCACTGGCCGGCGATCCCCTGCTGCTGATCTTGAGCGTCTTTCTGCTCGATCAGCTTTTCGGGGATCCAGACTATCCGCTTCACCCGCTGCGCCTGACCGCGCGCGTGCTTTCGACGTTCGAGCGTGCCCTGGTGGCGATTCGAATGTCGAATGTTGCGGGGTCCGTGCTCCTCGTTGCCGGCGTCGTCGGCGTCTGCGTGGTGTGGCTTGGCGGCGCGTGGGTGGCCTTGCACGGCATGCACTGGGTACTCGGCTGGATCTGGATGGCATACGTTGGATTCAGTATGTTTCGATTCCGAAGTCAGTGTCGCGAAGCGCGAGCCGTCGGCACAGCGATCGACAACGACGATCTCGGTGCCGCGCGAGTCGCCGTGGAGGAGATGTTGAGCCGCGACGTGGAGCGGATGGATGCCAATGCCTGTAACCGCGCTGCGCTCGAAGTGCTGTGTGAAGGCTTCGTGCGCGGCGCGATCGCCCCGCTCTTTTACTTTCTCCTGTTCGGAATTCCCGGGATGGTGCTCGTCCAGGTGGTGGGTGTCGTGGAATCGATCGCCGGTTACAGCGGCGCGGGTGCTGATCGGTTGAACCGTATGGCGCGCTGGATGGACACCGTGCTGATGTTCATCCCATGCCGTCTGGCCTGGTTCCTCATGTCGATTGCCGCCGCGATTATACCCGGGTTGTCGCCGCTGAGCGCCTTCGAGCACGGTTTCGCGGCGCGCAAACTGGTTCCGGGATTCAATTCGGGATGGACCCAGGGGGCCGCCGCTGGGGCACTGCACGTGCGACTGGGCGGGCCCATCTGGATCGGCCGCGAGCTAATCTCGGCGCAGTGGCTCGGGGAGCTGAGAGACCCCGACGGCGCGGTCCCGCGCGATATCGACCGGATCATCATGCTGCTCTACACCGCAACGCTGCTCCTGCTCGTGGTGGGATACGCGACACGCGGGTACTGGCCGGTGATTCGTGGGCCCCTCCTCTTTTGAAGTCCAGTTTCACGTCTCGACCGATCCAGCGCAGCCGCTATGCTTCACCCCACAGGAACTCGGGTTCACCGCGCCTGCAGGCGACCCAGCGGCCGAAAACGAAGAGAAAATCGGAAAGGCGGTTGATGTACATGCGGATCGGAGCATCCACGGGGTCGGCCTCGTGGAGTCGCAGGATCGTCCGTTCCGCTCGCCGGCAGGTGGTCCTTGCGACGTGTGCATGCCCGTTCAGTTCGCTTCCGCCGGGCAGTACAAACGAGGTGAGTGGCTCGAGAATCTCCTGGTAGAGGTCCAGTTGCGTCTCCAGGAACACAGAATCTGATTGCGTGATCTGGCGCGTCTTTTCGCCAGCCTTCGCCAGTAGCGCTCCGATATCAAACAACTGGTTCTGTATTCGGCGCAACGTTGTGTCGGCTTCGTTCCGGATCGCCTCGTCAACATCCGTCATGGCCAGGGTTCGAAGCAGGCCGATCGCGCTGTTGAGTTCATCCACGGCCCCGATGGCTTCCACACGCTCGGATCTCTTGGCGATGCGTTCTCCGCCCGCCAGGTGAGTGTCCCCGTCGTCCCCGAGGCGGGTATAGATTTTACCAAGTCGAACCATGATTTGTCTCCGGGGTCGTTCCAGAACGACATCATCGATCATAGCGTTTTTGCTCTTGTCTCGGGAAGCGCGAAAATAGATTCTCGTTTTCTGGATTTCCGCTTGCTCTTCGTACCCACGCGGTTAGCATGTAACCAATAATGACCGGGAGCAAACCGAATGGTTTCGACGACCATCCGAAAGAGGAATGCGGCCTCTTCGGCGCATTCAACGTACCCAGGGCCAATCACGTCATCTACCGAGGCCTCTTCGCGCTCCAGCACCGCGGCCAGGAAGGTGGCGGCATGGCGGTCAGCGACCGCAAAAAAGTTCGCTCGATTAAGGGCCACGGACTTATCGCCGAAGTCTACGCCAAGCGCGAAGCCGCGTCGTTGAAGGGCGATCTGGGGATCGGCCACGTCCGATATTCCACCACCGGTTCGACTCGCATCCAAAATGTGCAACCGCTTGTCGTGGAGTGTGCCGATGGAATATGGGCCGTGGCCCATAATGGAAACCTCGTCAACGCGGACCAACTGCGTCGCCGTTACCAGGAGTACGGCTCCATTTTCGCCTCGAGCACCGACAGCGAAGTCCTGGTCCATCTGCTGGCCGATCCGCGTTTTATGAACGGCAACGGCAACGGCCGGGTGAGTGGAGCCCTCTCGGAGTTGCAGGGCGCCTTTTGTTTTCTGATCATGACGCGCGACTGTGTGATGGCGGCTCGGGATCCACACGGGTTCAGGCCTCTCTCCATCGGGAAGCTCGGAGACGGTTACGTGTTCGCCAGTGAGACGTGTGCGTTTACCACGACGGGAGCCGAGTTTATTCGCGATGTCGAGCCCGGCGAATTGGTCATCGCCGACGAAACCGGCCTGCACAGCCATAGGTTTGTGATGAAGCCGTCGCGACAGGCGCAGTGCGTCTTCGAGCAAGTCTATTTTGCCCGTCCGGACAGCGTCGTTTTCGGTCAGAACGTGCATAAAACGCGGGTTGAGCTGGGGCGGTTGCTGGCCCAGGAGCACCCGGTCGAAGCGGATGTCGTGTGTGCGATTCCAGACAGCGGAAATTCGGCAGCGCTGGGCTTCTCGCAGGAGAGCGGCATCCCGCTCGACTACGGATTTATTCGCAACCACTATATCGGGCGCACGTTCATCATGCCGGAGCAGAACGACCGGACGGCCAGCGCGGATCTAAAGCTCGCGATCATGCCGGAAGTTGTGAACGGGAAGCGCGTGGTGGTGGTGGACGACTCGATCGTGCGCGGCACAACGCTGCGACGACGTGTGCAGGGCCTTCGTGATTGCGGCGCGAAAGAGGTGCACCTGCGCATCTCGTGCCCGCCGATCACGAACCCGTGTCACTACGGCATCGACTTTCCGACCAAGAAGGAACTCGTGGCAAACAGCGGCGATATCGAAGCGGTGCGCAAATTCATGGGCTCCGAAAGTATCGGCTACCTGAGCGTGGAGTCGTTGCTCTCTCCATTTCCCGATAAAGCCGGTTTCTGCGCGGCATGCTTCACCGGTGAGTACCCGGTCGATATCTCGGGCGCGAAGGGCAAGCGGTCGCTTGAGTCCTCCATGCCGCTCCTGAACTTCGAGTCCTAGAAATTCGGCGGGCCGACGTCCCGTGGCCCGTCTCCCCATTCGTGTGGTTCGTGGTTTCCCACTCTTCTTACGCTTTGAGATAGACGGTGCCGTCGTCGATCTCGATGTCGAAGCAGGAGGTCGAGATCCCGAACGACGGCGATTCACCGGTGCGTACGTCGAAATCCCATCCGTGCAGCGGGCACATCACGGTGTGGCCGTCCATGTAGCCCATGTCGAGGAATGCTCCCGCGTGCGGGCAGATGGCGTTGATGGCGAAGACCTCGTCTTCTACTTTGAACAGCGCAACCCACGTCTCGCCGGCCTTGACGCGCAACCCGTGTTCGGTTGGGACATCCTCAACGCGCGCGAGTTCGATTCGGCCCGGACTTCCGGCAGGTGCAGATTCACTCATCAGTATTCTCCCCGGCATGCCGCAATGAAATTCTTCGAAAACGCGGAAGAAAACGCCATCTGCGCCCGAATGTCAACCCCCGCGCCTTCAGAAAGCCAAGGTATTTGGACCACGAATCACACGAATTACGCGAATATGTCCAGTTTTGAGGATGCGTTTATCCGGCAATCCATTCCGGGTTGCCGGATAGACGCATCGGGTTGCGGCGACGGCCCACTGCGGTAGGCCCATTCGCACCATTCGTGTGATTCGTGGTTTCTGCTCCGGTGTCCCGCGGCACGTCACTCGCCGCGGTAGATGCAGGCGCTGGTGCATGTTTCGCGAACAACCACACAGCTTAGCGCCGGCAGCACCGCCTTCAGGTGCGCCCAGACCCAGCGCGCGAGGTTCTCGCTGGTCGGATTCGCCAGTCCGGTCACATCGTTCAGGCATCGGTGATCAATCTGCTCGAAGAGCGGCGCGAAGGCATCGCTGACATCGGCGAAGTCCATGACCCAGCCACTCGTATCGCCAATTGGCCCTTCGACATGGACCTCGATCTGAAACGAATGCCCATGCATGCGCCGGCACTTGTGATCCTCCGGCACATTGGGCAGCCAATGCGCTGCCTCAATCTGAAATGTCTTCTGTATCGTCGTCATAATCTTAGCGCACACCCATAAGCTTATGCATCTGCAGGCTCAAATGCCACCCTGGATGCTTGCGGCAATACGCCGCCGCGAGTTCCGTGTTCCTCTCGATATTCGGCCCGTCCATCGGTTGCAGCGAGAAGCGGGAGAATTCGAGTTCGAGAAAATCGTCCGGCGTAATGTTGGCTTGTGGGTAAACGAGCTTAAGTTCATCGCCACGAAGCAGGATCATCTTCGACCCGGCCTTGGGGCTGACGCAGACCCAGTCAACTCCCGGGGGTGGAATTCGTGTTCCGTTGGTTTCGATGGCAACCACGAACTCGCGTTCGTGGAGCGCGTCGACAAGGGGAGCGTCGAGTTGCAAGAGCGGTTCACCACCGGTGCAGACGACGTAGGGCGCCGCCTCGTCGGGCGCGCTCTCCCAGCAGCGCAGGATAGCATCCGCGAGGGAGGGCGCAGTTTCGAAGCGTCCGCCGCCAGGTCCATCGACGCCGACGAACTGGGTGTCACAGAAGCGGCAGATTGCCGAGGAGCGGTCTTGCTCCAGGCCTGTCCACAGATTGCAGCCGGCGAATCGGCAGAACACGGCCGGGCGCCCCGCCTGGGCGCCTTCGCCCTGGATGGTGCGATAGATTTCTTTGATGCTGTACATGTATTGAAGACCCCCGCCGGAGTGCGGCGCCCTGAGGGCGTTCTCAGTATCGATTCCGGGTTCAAGGTTGACACCCCCTATGGTCTGGTACCATAGCACAGCGCACAGGGCCTCGCCATGACCATGTTCTCCTCGCGCACAAATTGGGATCTGCAGCCGAACCGGCTGGCGCGTCGCGTGGCCGAATTGCGCGTGGAAGCGAAGGAGCTGCTCGACCTCACGGAGTCGAATCCCACCCGTGCGGGCATCGCATATCTCGACGCAGCATGGCTCGGCGAGCTGTCTGTTCCCGCGGCCGCGTCGTACGATCCCGAGCCGCGCGGCCTGCTCGCGGCTCGGGCCGCCGTGCGCGACCGCTACCGAAAGCGCGGCGTCGAGCTGACGGCCGAGCGTCTTTTTCTCGCGTCCGGCACGAGCGAGGCCTACGCGCATCTCTTCCGCCTGCTTCTGGAGCCGGGCGAGGCTGCCCTGGTGCCGACGCCGAGTTATCCGCTCTTCGATTTTCTGGGCGACATCAGCGACGTCGCGCTGATTCCCTATTCACTGCACTACGACGGGGCCTGGTGGATCGATATGGACGAGCTCGAGCGGCGGATCACGCCTGCATGTCGCGCGATCGTACTGGTCAGCCCCAATAACCCCACGGGTTCCGTCTTGAGCGCGAAGGAAGGTGACGAGTTGTGCCGGATCGCCGCGGCGCACGACCTGGCGCTGATCGCCGACGAGGTATTTGCAGACTTTATTCTAAGTCCTTCTGCAAGTGCCGCGCCGAGTATGGCCGCGGAAGACCGGGTTCTGACCTTCACGCTGGGGGGACTATCCAAATCGCTCGGAATGCCGCAGATGAAGGTCGCCTGGACGGCGGTGAACGGTCCGGCGGCTCTCGCGGACGAGGCTTGCCGGCGCCTCGAAGTCCTGTCTGACACGTTTCTCTCGGTGAACACGCCCGCACAGTTGGCCTTGCCGGCCTGGCTGGCCCGTGCCGACGAAGCGCGCACGGCGATCATGCATCGACTCAAGACCAATCACCGCGCGTGCCTGCAGAGCGTTGCCGATCCCGTCGAGCTCCTTCACGTCGATGGCGGATGGTCCGTCGTGTTGCGCCTTCCGGCGACACGCAGCGACGAGGACTGGTGCCTTCTACTGCTCGAGGAGGAGGGTGTGATCGCGGACCCCGGAGCGACCTATGGGTTCGGCTCGGGAGCCCACATCGTGATCAGCTTGCTGACCCCCGTAGACACGTTCCGCGCGGGCGTCGAGCGCATCGCTGCGCGGGTCAGCGCCACGAGGCAATAACCTTGCCGCTGCACAGGATTGCCGATACGATCGGCCCTCCGTTTCACATGTGGGCATGAATTTCTTACGCTATCTGCTAACCATCGCCATCTGCCTGGCGCTGACTCCGGTCTGCGACGCCGTTGAGACGCTGCGGCCGGACGAACTGAAGTCGGGCATGAAGGGCTACGGCCTGAGCGTCTTCAAGGGCACGCGTCCGGAGCGATTCGAGGTCGAGATTCTGGGTGTCATGAAAAACACCTTTCCCGGCCAGGACATGATCCTGATTCGCCTGTCGGGCGCGAACCTGGAGCTGCACAAGGTGATCGCCGGCATGAGCGGCAGCCCGATCTACATCGAGGACAAGCTCATCGGCGCGCTGGCCTACGGGTGGACTTTTGAGAACGTGCCCATGGCGGGCGTGACGCCGATTCACAACATGCTGTTGGAGATGCATCGCGCCGCGGACCCGCTGCGCCCGCCCGGCATCTCGCGCCAGGGAAGATCTCCCGAGCTCCCTCGGTCCCGACCCGGGCGCGCGCCACGAAGCACCGACGGGGCCGTGACGCCACAACGCCTGTTGACCCCACTTTCGCTGGGCGGATTCAGCCCACATATCGTCGAGCAACTCGCCGCAGAACTGAAGCCGTTCGGGCTCTTGCCGATGTCGGCAGGCATGGCGGTCTCCGGCTCCGATGGTGACGCGGCGTCGGCCCCGGCGGAACTGGTTCCGGGCGGTGCCATCGGCGTGCAGCTGATGCGAGGCGACCTGAGCGCGACGGCAGTGGGCACCATAACGCATATCGATGGCGACCGTGTGCTCGCCTTCGGGCATCCGTTCTTCTCCGGTGGAGCCGTGCGCGCGCCGGCCGTTGTCGCCGAGGTCCACGCGGTCATGTCGAGCCTCGCGCGATCGTTCAAGCTCGCGAGCGGGGGTGCCGAAATTGGGGCGATGATCGGCGACTGGCAAAGTTGTATCGTCGCCGACACCACGCTGCGCGCGCATATGATTCCTCTGGCGCTCGCCGTCGCCAACGAATCCACGGAACATCTACATCGCTACGAGATGGAGGTAATGGACAACCAGATGTTCACGCCGTACCTGCTCGCGTCTGCGACCGCCCAGGCCATCGCGTCCGCGACCGGCTCCTCGGAGGACACCACGGTGCGCGTGTCGATGTCGATCACGCTCGCGGACCGGACGCTGAAGCGGCGGAACACCTTTTTCAACCCCGGCGGTGGCGTCTATAGTTACCAGACGCTGGAGCCCCTCTTCATGATTTTCAATTCGCCATTCGGTCCGCCCGGCGTAAAGGGTGTCGAGATTGATATCCGTGCCGAGCTGGGGCGCCACACCGCCGAGTTGCGCCGCGCCACTTTCGGGCGGACATCCGTGCGGCGGGGAACGCGTGTGCCGTTGTTGGTGGAATTGAAACCGTATGGCGGCCCGCTTGTAACACAACGCGTCGAGATTGACGTACCGGCGCACGCCCGCTCGCTCAAACAACTGCAGGTCGTGGTTGCTGCGGGGGAGATGGCGCCGGTCGATGCTGCGCAACCGGAGACGCATGCAGACTTTTTGAATATCGTGGAGCGCCAGCACGCCTCCACGGATCTTGTCGTGATGCTGCGGACCCTTCGTAACGGCCTGCAAGTCAAGGGACAGCTACTACGGCAGCTGCCGCCCAGCGCGATGAACGTGTTGATGGATTCGGCCCCCGGCGGGGCGCGCCAGTTCGGCAGATCGAGTCGTGGTGGCGTGGAGAATATTGAACAAATTGTCGTGCCGACCGAATGGGTCCTGACGGGACAGGTCGTTGCCACAATCGCGATCGAGGATTGAACATGAACAGACCACTACCTGAAGATCCAATCCGTATGCGGGCCCGCCGCGGATCGGTCGCCTCCGTTCTCACCATCGCTTGCGGCCTTCTCGTCGTGACACCCCCGGCGCACGCCGTTAAGACGGAGCAATGGAAAATAGGGTCATACACCGAGTTCACCAGCGGAGAGCGTGAAGCGCTTAAGGTTTCCAACATCGGCGAGTTAAGGCTCGGACATTCGGTGACCAATATTGGGGACTTCGCCAAGGAGATTTGGTGCTCCCTGAACGGCGCGGATGGCGCGGTTTACTTTGGCACCGGTTCGCGCGCCGACGTGTACGTGCTCACGAAGGAGCGGCGCGCCGTGCGACTGTTGGAAACCGACGCGATCGCGGTGACCGCGCTGGCGCGGGACTCCGCCGGGAACATCTATGCAGCCACGATGGCCGACGGCCAGGTGTACAAGATCCCGGCGAACCAGGGCACGACGCGCATCGAGGAGGCGGAATCCGTGCGATTCTGCAAGCTGTCGGTGAACTACATCTGGGCGCTTGCGCTGGATCAGGACGACCAACTCTTCGCCGCAACGGGGCCCGGGGGTCAGATCATGAAGATCGATGCGCAAGGCAACGCCGAGCCCTGGTACACGGTCGACGAGTCAAGCGTCGTCAGTCTCGCATTCAGCGCGGACGGCACGCTCTATGCCGGCGGCGGCGACCGCGGGCTGCTTTATCGAATCACGGGCAAGGATGAGGGCCGCGTGATTCACGCCTTCGAAGAGGACGAAGTCAAGGTCCTGATCGCGGACGGCGACGAGTTGCTGATTGGCGTGAATGCGCAGAAGAGCAAGCGCGGCGGTGGTGCCGCGAGTGCGCAGCGAAACGCCCGGGCGTTCGACCAGTCTACGCGGCAGGTCATGGCCCAGTTCGGCGGGGAGGTGGAACTGGATGCCGGCGAGGGTAAGAACGCGATCCAGCAAGCCCTGCTGGGAAATCTTCTCAACGGAGCCGTGTACCGCATGCACGCGGACGGTCGCTTCGACCGCCTGGCGAAGTGGGGCACCGAATCGGTTCTGAACATGGCGCTCAGCGAGGATGGGTCCGTCCTCGTTGCAACAGCCGGAGACGGGCGCGTCTATCGCCTGGTCGACAGCACACGCTGGGATGTGGTTCTCGACCTCGATGAAAAATACGCCATGACGATGGCGCTGCGCGACGGCGGCCTGTATTTCGTGGGAAGCGGCAGCATCGGAAATGTCTACCTCGTCGACCTCGAACCCGTGACCCATGGCGACTACATCAGCGAGGTCAGAGACTGCCGCTTTTCGACCACGTGGGGCAATATCGGATGGGAAGGCAACGGCCCGGTGGAAGTTTCGACGCGCACCGGGAACACGCGCCTGCCGGACGACACCTGGTCGGAGTGGTCGGAGCCGCGGCCAGATCGCACGGCGCGGATTTCCAGCCCCGCCGCCCGCTTTATCCAGGCGCGCGCACGCCTCGGCGGCGAGAAGGCCCTGCTCGACTCACTGCGCGCATATTACCTTATTCAGAACCAGAAGCCGGAAGTGCAATCGGTCACGATTGGCGGTACCACACCGCTGAACGGCAACGGCGCGTCGGACGATGGAAATGACGACGACGCGGCGGACACACCGGCGGATAAAGCGAAGATCATCGCCGGCGCCGGCAGTGCAGGAGTCCCCAGCGCCTCCAACGGCACCGTACCAAAACGTGCCCCGACGCAGCAAGTCCGGTGGCGCGCCAGCGACAGCGACGGGGACACCCTTGTGGCGCGGCTCTATTACCAGCGTGACGGCGATGATGTTTGGGTGCCGCTTGCGCTGGATAAGCCGGTCACGGGCAGCGACTATCCGTGGGACACGGAGTCCGTCCCCGACGGATGGTATCGCCTCAAGGTGGCCGCGAGCGACGAGACGTCGAACGCGACGGGCCGGGAGTTGATTGGGGAAAGAACCAGCGATCGGATTCTTGTCGATAATCGCAAACCGGTTATCCGCGATCTCGTCTATGACGCGGCTACGGCGCGCGTAAGCGGCCTCGCCGAGGACGCCTCGAGCAGGATTTTGTGGCTCGAGTACACCGTCGACGGCGGCGAGTGGGCGTACACGGTACCCGCCGACGACGTCTTCGATGCGCTCGCCGAACCGTTCAGCATTCCGCTCGAAGATCTCGATGTCGGGGTGCACGCCGTCGCGGTGCGCGCCGTGGATGAGGCCGGCAACGCGGGTGTCGAGCAGATCACGATTCGCGTTCAGCCGTGATCCGCCTCGAACATGTTAACGTTACGTATCGCCTCAAGCGCGAGGGCGTGGAGGCCTTGCGCGACGTCAACCTCACGGTGAACGAGGGGGCGTTTCATGCCATCACCGGCCCCAGTGGTAGCGGTAAGACAACCCTGATCCAGTTGATCGCGGGGCTGCTCACGCCGACGTCGGGCCGCGTGGAAGTCGCCGGCCATGCGTTGCACGAGTTCGACGATACCGAAATGTCACGGTTCCGGAACCAGACCATCGGCTTTATCTTTCAGTTCTTCAATCTCCCCGGTTATTACACGGCCCTCGAGAACGTGGCGCTGCCCCTGGTCTTCGCCGGCGTGGAGGAACAGGAACGCCACCGCCGCGCCGCGGTACTGCTGGAGGAATTCGGGTTGGCCGACAGGGCGCGGCACAAGCCGGACCAGCTCTCGGGCGGGGAGGAGCAGCGCGTCGCGATCGCGCGCGCACTGGTGTCCGAACCTAAGATCATTCTCGCGGATGAACCGACCGGGAACCTGGACCTCGAAAACGGCGCCCGTGTCATGGATTTGCTCAAGGAGGTCAGCCGTTCGCGCGGTGTCACCGTGCTCGTCGTGACGCACGATGAAAAGGTCACGAAGTTCGCCGACGCCGTGATTCGAATCGAGAAGGGGGAATTGGTACCGTGATTCGCGGGCGGGATTACCTCAAAATGTGCCTGCATAAGATCGGGCTGCGCAAGAAGCGCGCGATCTTCGCGATCGTCTCGATCAGCCTGGGCGTGATTGTCGTCGTGACGGCCAACTCCCTGATGGCTGGAATCCGCAAGGCGGCCGTCTCGACCCTGTGGACGCAGGACATCGACGAGAACGTGGTCCTGATGTACACGGGCCACAATCCGTACGAGTATGACATGGAGTTCGATCCCTACGCGGTCAGGGCCCACAAGCTGCGGCCGCGCTTTCTAAAGGACGCGGATTTCGCAGAGATCAATTCGTGGAAAGAAGTGCTGACCGCGGCACCGCCGATTGACGTTGAACCCGTCGCGATCCCGGAGTTGGCTCAGCACCCCGATCCGGTGACCACGCTCAACGGGATTCCGGACGCGTTGATGGAGCACTATGCGGAGTTGGATGCTTCGCTAGTCCCCGGCGAGCCGATGCCGGTTCTCCTGGGAGATCACCGACTGCGCTTTCGTCCGGATCCAGAGACCGGGGAGATGACGGTGCAGCCGTTCGATCGCGCGGAGTGGCTTGGTCGCATTCTTCAATTGCGGGTGGGCGACAATCTCGCTTACGTCTCTCCGTTCGAATACGACTATGGCGAAAACAGGTACCGCCTCATGCGCGACGAGGACTACGAAAAGCAACGCGAGAACGTATGGCGTGGCGCTCAGCGCGAATCAGATCCCGTGATACGCAATACGATCATGACGCTGGACGCACGAGTGGTGGGGATACGCTCTGGCGACGGTGTTTACATCCCCCTGGAAGTGGCCAAAGCACTGACTCAATGGATTCTCTCGCGTAACCGGCTCGCGGCGTTCGCCGGCGAGGATCCCGACGCGAAAGGAGACTACGACAGCGAGGGGAATCGCAGCATGCGTGAGGGTGAGTACGCGCAAGGGCTTACCGTGGTGCGCGAGGTGCGCGATGTGGAGGCGGTTGCGGGTCGCGTGGACGAAATGGGGTTCAAAGCGGTGACACGCCAGAGGGCATTTGAGGAGCAGGCCGAGGCCGTGGAGAATGGAATGCGGATCGCCCGGCGTGTCGTGGCGATCTTCGCGCTACTCATACTCGGCGTCGCCTGCGCCCTGCTCGCGAGCACGATATCCAAGATCGTCGCCGACAGTCGTCCGGACATCGGACTCTTTCGGGCGTTGGGGGCGACGCGTACGGAAATCCGGCGCTTGTTCCTTGGTGAGTCGGCCCTGCTTGGGCTCTTCGGAACCGTCCTGGGGGTGATCCTGGGATGGTTACTGGCCTGGGGCATCAGCGTCTGGGTCATCGCCTACGCGCATCGCGAGGCGGACGGGCCGAGCGACGAGATGTTGATCCCCGATACCATATTCGCGGTGGATATTCTCCCCTGTATCGCGCTTCTGCTTGGCGCCGCGCTGGTCGCGATTATCGCGGGCGCCTATCCGGCCTTTCGAGCATCGCGCATCGATCCGGTGCTGGCGTTGAAGCGGGAGTGAGGACAACACGGCCTGCATGGTAGGTTCCGTATGCGGGGATGTTTGGCACGCGACTTGCTTTTGTATCTAAAGCTGGTAGACTAAATACGCTGCAAAGCGACATATCCATGTAACAGGAGAAAACCAATGAAGAATGACCAAATTAGCCCCGTGCATCTGTTCGTACTCTTGGCCGCAGCCATCTCGCTCTCTTTTCTAAGTGTCAGTTGCGATAGCGGTGGCGGCGGGAGCGCTTCCGTCGGGGGATCGACGATCATGGGCAATGTCAGTGGATTTTCAGGCGGTGGCGGCGCGTTTTTCTCGACCCCGGACGACGACATGCTCGCGAAGACTATGCGCCAGGTCATGGATCTTTTCGTGGCGGCGGCGATGGCTGACGCCGGCGGGGTGACCGTATCCATTCCAGCCCTTGGCCTCGACGCGGTCACGGGCGAAGACGGAGCATTCATATTCACCGAAGTACCCGGCGGTTCCTACGAGATAACGTTCAGCTTTGAAGGAACCACGGTTGTACTGGGTGTCACGGTTCCCGACAACGCCGTGATCGAGTTGCGCAACGTGACCATCGACGACGGTAGCGTCGACGTGGACGATATTGAAGTCACCGTGAAAGATGACGGGGTCGATGGCGAAAGGGAAGAAACGATTACAATCTGTCATCGTCCGCCCGGCAACTCCGACAACGGGCATTCCATCACGATCGGAATTTCCGCGCTCGACCCGCACCTGAACCACGGCGACACCGTCGGATCGTGTGACGACGACGCGGACTCGCTTGATGATGACGGTGAATCCGAAGACGGAGAGTCGGAGGATGGAGAGTCTGAAGACGGTGAATCGGAGGATGGTGAGTCCGAAGACGGTGAGTCCGAGGATGGAGCGTCTGAAGAGGGCGACGCCCAAGGGTAGGGTTCGAAGCCGAGCAAATTTCCTGTCATGCATCGGCGCACCGTACTCCTGATTCCATCGATTGCCGCTCTCGTCGCCCTGGCGGGATCGATCGCTCTTCTGACCGGCTGCGAGGGAAACGGAGGAGCCGTGCTGGATCTGGATATCGGCGGGTCGTCCGCTTCCGGCAGCGTCGTCAGCGTCGATGCCCCGCTCGAGGTCACCATCTCCGCGTTCTAGTTCCGTGAATAAATCTAGCCCGGCACACGTCTAAGTTTGATAGAGGCCCCATTATGGGGTATCGTCAGGCGTGCGAAAAAATTAACCAGTTGGAGGAATATTCCTATGAAACGAGTCACGATTCAGATCGCGGGCGGCATGTTGCTGTTGTCACTGCTGAACGGTTGCGCCGCCTTTCGCGGAAAAGTCACAGAGGTGGACGTCAACAACGACGATCATCTCGCCGCGACCTATGACTTCATCGATATGCGCAAGATCACGGAGAGGATTGCCGAGAATCTAGTCGGCAGCGGCTTCCTGGAAAAAGAGGGAGATCCTCCGGTGATGGTTGTGCTCGGTGTCGATAACCGGACCAAGGGGTACGTGGACATGAAGCCGCTCACCGATCGCATTCGCACGATTGTGCTGAAATCGGGGAAGGCCCGCTTCGTGAATGCCGCGCAGCGTGACGCGCTGCTCAAGGAGCAAGCCTACCAGGCCGCACAGGCCACCCCCGAGACAAAGGCCAAAGTGGCCAGGCAGCTTGGCGCCAAGTACATGCTTACCGGGTCGCTCGCCCAGCTTCAGTCCGAATCGGGCAAGCAGGTACGCCTTTCGAAGACGGAGGTGAACTACTACCAGCTCACCATGGAGGTCACCGACCTGCAAAGCAGCGAAATCGTCTGGACCGACGAGCAGCCATTCGCACGCGAAGCCCGCAAACCGCTTATCGGATGGTAGACGTCCCCTTGCGGCTCGCGAGGACGCTCGCCCTCCAGGTGGAACGCGATTGGAGTCGATCCCAGAATGTTACGCCTCATGTTTTTGCCGCTTGCCGGGGCGGTACTGCTCAGCGGTTGCGGCACTCCCAACCTCGACGCGGGGCGGGCAAGCTTCTATCGTGGGCGGCTCGACGAAGCCGTTCAGGTCCTCTCTCCGAGTAAGATACCCGACACGGACCGCGTGCTCTACCTGATGGAGCGCGGCATGGCGCGCCAGCTCGGCGGTGACTATGCGCAGAGCGCGACCGACTTCATCGAAGCCGCGGATGTGCTGACGGAGAACGAACGCATCAGTATTTCGCGCGGTGGCGCGAGCTACGTGATCAACGACTCGGTTCAGTCGTTCAAGGGCGCACCCTTCGAGCGCAGCCTGCTGCACGCGTTTACCGCCAAGAATCACCTGGCGCGCGGAATCTGGGATAACGGTGCGGTGGAGGCACGGCGAATGCTGGACGTCGTCGAGCCCGAACAGCGCGGGGACTACCCGGAAGATGCCTACTCGCGCTACATGACCGGCTTCTGTTTCGAGATGATCGATGACCTGTCGAATGCGGCCCGACAATACGAAGCGGCGGACAAGCTTGCGCCCAACGTCGAAATCGATTCGCTGGGGCGGCTGAGCGCAATTCCCGGGGCGAAGCGTGCGGCAGGGATGCCCGACGCGGAGCTGGTCTGCTTCGTCCTCGCGGGGCGTGGACGCTCACGCGCATACGGTAGCTACGGTTCGACGGATCCGGTCTACGCGGAGATTCGTCACGACGGGAGTGTGCTTGGTCGGAGCCATGTGCTGACGGACACCGTCACGATGTCGCGCCAGAGCGAACAAGTGGAGGCCGGACGCGAGTCACTGAAAACGCTGACCCGCGTTGCCATCAAGGAGGGCATTGCGCAGACGCTCGACGCCGAGCAGGACGGGCTCGGTGACGTGGCGCGCATCATCCTGTTTGGCCTGCTCGAACAACCCGACGACCGACGGTGGGAGACGCTGCCGCGCTGGCTCAGCGTCGCCCGCGTGCCCTGTCCACAGGACCTCGCAGAGTTCGACGTCGTCTTTCGCCGTGCCTCCGGCGGCATCGTCAAGAGTATCCGCATGCCGCGCCCGCACAGCCGGCGGCGAAATATCTACTTCGCGTTCTGTCGCGATATTGTGCCGGCGGATTGACAGGACTCTGAGACCCGCTGACTCGATATGCATGCACGTCGCGACGCGAGAAGACTGCGCGAATGTCAGGCTCCCCGCGTGAGGCGCTCGCACCGCTCAAAGCCAGCCGTCGAATTGGCGGCCGGCAAGTGATTCGAGACGCCGCATCTCGAGCCGGAGTTCCTCGGCGAGCCGACACCTCAGCGTCTCGGGGACCTCGGGGCGCGGCAACGGCACGGAGAAATAGCGGTAGATGAGACGTGCCTCCAGAATGACGGAATGCATCTGCTCGGGCACACCGTCAGCACGATCTTTGCCGACTATAGTGACCCTAATGTGACCTCCGTGGGCAGATCTGCGACGTTGTGGAGGGTTGCCAGTGCGGAAGAGTTGTGAATAATGATCAGCGAGAGATCGCCGAGGCCATTTTGTACCTGAAACACAATCCAAAGCAACGTGGGCAATTGGGCCGCAACGCCCGAAAAGGCGTCGAGGAATTCTATAATTGGAAACGGGTAGCGAAACAAACCGAGGACGCTCTCGAGGGTCTGATCGCACGGAGGGCCGCCCGGTGATTCGGTTTCGAGTTTGTGGCTTGGGCGATATCGCGGGCGAGGCCTCTTTCGGTCCAGATACCCTGATATCGGTGGTTCCGGTTGGATTCGACACCAGCGACGTTCGACCGAACTGGATCGAGCCGGACCGTCATCACATTTTCCATTTCGACGACGTCGAGAACGCGTTCTTTCCAGGGGCTCCGTCGGAGCAGGACGTCGCCGCACTGATCGAGGTCGGGCGAGCTTTGCTCGAGCCCGACGCCACGAAGGGTGTTCTGATTCACTGTATGGCCGGAGTGAGCCGCTCCACGGCGACTGGGTTCATCTACAGCTGTATGCATCACGGGCCGGGACATGAAGACGAGGCCCTGCGCGATGTCGTGCGCAACTCCGTCAGTGACTTTGTGTGCCCGAACGGGCTGATGGTTGACTATGCCGACCGTCTGCTCGACCGGGGCGGAGAGATGACCCGCGTCGTCCGCGACTGGAAACTCTCCCTCCGCTGGTGACGGGTTCGGGCCGAGACGAACAGGGCCGCGCCCGCCCGAGCTCTCGCGCTCGCCATATCGCGAGGTCGTTGTCGCGCCGTGTCGCATCTTCTATCGTCTCGAGGGAGAAGTCGTCTATATCCTTTATGTCATGCGAGCGGAACAATTGCTTCGTTCCTGCCTGCTGGACCAACGAAACCGGGAGAAGTAAGGCTTCCAACAAGGGTGCTCCACGGTGAAGCAATCGAGACGTTTGCTTCCTTGGATAGGTTAGTTGAGAGCTGGAAGGAAGGAAGCTCCTCTGTTATGAAAGTCCACCCGACGTTCACCGTTGCGCCGGAGCGTGCGTGCCGAGTCTACGGCTCGAGGAGGGTGTCGATCGTGTGCACGATTCCGTTGGCGGTGTCCTCGTTGGCTTTTAAAATCTGCGCACCGTCGAGCGTGATCGTTCCGTCCTCTTCTACAGACACCTCGATTGCCCCGTCCTGCACGGCGATAAGCACCGACTGATCGCGGAATTCGGCCTCCGTCTCGCGCCCATCCAGCAGATGATACTGCAGCCGGTTCCGCAGCGTGACCGGGTCGGCAAAGAGCGCGTCGCGCTCCGCCGCATCGAGCTTATCGAACGCGGCGTTGTCCGGCGCCAGGAGCGTGAACGAACCGTCGGACTCGAGCGTTCCGGTCAGGCCTGCGATCTCGACGGCGCTGAGCAAGGTGGTGAACTCGCTCGAACCCCGCAGCACCTGCAGGATGGTATGCGGGTCGCCGTCCGGCTCACAACCCGCGAACGCGAGAAACGCGCAGCCGGCGCCGATGCGAACCGTACGAAGGATTTGACTCGTGCCAGATCGTTTTCTCATGTCAGCGTTATCGAATCCTCGTCCTTCAGGATTAGGATTGCGATTAGCCCGGACAGCTCACACTTTTCCGTAGCGAGAGCGCGAAGAGCCTGACGGAGCTATCCGTGTTCGTAGTCGGAAAAGTGTGACATATCCGGGTTAGGACTGAAGAACGAAGCTATGATCTCACACAGCGACTATAAGCTCAAGGATGCGGATAGCGTACCCACACCGGCGATGCTTGTGTTCGAGGATATCGTCGATCAGAATATCCGTGCGCTATGCGACCTGAGCGGGGCGGCCAATGTCTGCCCGCACGTCAAAACGCACAAGAGCGTCGCCGTCACGCGCAGGCAGCTGGCGGCCGGGATCACCGTCTTTAAGTGTACAACGCTGCGTGAGCTGGAAATGGTTCTCGAGGCCGGTGTCTGCGATGCCGGTTTTCACCGGACCGGTGTCGAACCGGGACAGCGCGCGATGGAGCTGTATCGCCTGGCGGACGCCGATGCCAATCTGACGGCGGCGGGTCTTTCACGTTCCCCGGGAAAGGTTCTGCCATAGGCGATTACCTGTACGCCATTCCGGGCCACGTCTGTCCCACGACGATTCGCTACCCCGGCTCACACGTCGTCAACCCCGACGGCGACATCACCGACTTCTGGGCACACACCGCCCGGGATCGATAGGTCACAGCGCCCAGGACGGGTGCGCGCCACGCGATGAACCTGGAGGGCGGATGTCCCAGCCGCCTTGATGAGGCGTTGCCGTTCGTGCGGCGGTCGGGACGCCCGCCCTCCAAGTGCACCCAGGACGTGTCCGCGCCACTTCTGATCCGCCGCGCCGCGGGGGCCTCCGAAGCTTGCGTTCTGGTGCCCGACGCAGGAGGGGTGATATGGCGGTTCAAATCTCCCGAAGAACGCACGCTTCTATCCCAGCGTAAGACCTGCGCCACTCGCGAAGTTTCAGGTCAGACCAAGTCGCACGCTTCGGCCGGCATCCAGTGTGCGTCCTGATCCCTCCACTTGACGTTACAGCCGATCGGATTCGTGACCGGGACCTTCGGGCCGCCGCCATCCAGAAGCGCCTTCACCGCATCCACCAGCTCATGCGTCGTCGCCTGCTCATCATCAAAGGGATTCTCATCGAAGCGTCCCGTGTAACGCAGCATCCGCATCGAATCGAACACGTAGAAATGTGGCGTGCGCAGCGCGCCGTACGCGAACGCCACCGACTGATCCTCATCCCGAAGGTAGGTCCACGGCAGCCCCTGCTCCTCCTTGCGCAGCTTCATATGCTCGAACGAATCCGTCGGATGGTTCACATCCTCGTTCGAGTTAATTGCGACCAGCGTCACGCCTTGCGGCGTAAAGTTCTCATGAAACACCTTCAGGCGGTCCTCCATGCCCTGCGCGGCGGGGCAGTGGTTACAGGTGAACACGAGCACGAGCACCTTCGCGTCCTCGAAGTCGGCCAGCGAGTAGGTCCGGTCATCCGTTCCCAACATCGAAAATTCCGGAGCGGGGTCACCAATTTCAAGCGTAAAAGCCATGCTCGTTCTCCCAGTTTACAGGTTCACACAACGCCTTCATTCTAAGCAGGGCTCCCGTGCGGCGCAAGCATGTAGGGCGAAGGTCGGGTGACCGGCGACCCGCTCCCTAATTCGAGAACTTTGACGAGAACCAAGTCGAGTGTGGTTCTCGTCAAGGTTCGCCCACCTGTACGCGAGGACGATCAGCCCGGCATCCCAACCCCGAAAAGCACGCCCGCCAGTGGGATCAGATTCGCCACGACCGGGCGATTCGTACCCCTTGCATCCCGTCGCGAAGAGGCCTATACTCCCCAGCATTCCCGATTACGGGGGCGAACTGGTTTCGATTGCCGATCGTCGCTGTATGATGGCGTGTCGTGGTTGATCGGTTGGCCACGTTAAAAGCCGATCACGCATTAGGCGATGAACCTATGCTCCTCGCTGCGTAAAAGTGGCGATAGGAAAGCGGAGAGGTAGTCCTAGTATCCGTTAGTACGACTCATACCAGGGCACGGCGGGACGTTGGATCCGGTCCCGGTACCGTAAACAGGGTCCAATGGCTAATACCGGATAAGGTGAGCCCGGAAGTGAGCCCCGGAAAAGGATGTCGGCTCCTGCGCCGACTACACACGTAGAAGTCATAGAGAGTCTCGAGCAAGACGGGGGTTCGACTCCCCCCGCCTCCACCATATTACCCTTATTTTATAGGGGTTTTATGAGCGGCAAAGGGGTCAGTGTTTGTTTTTGTTCCATTTCCAGATCTTCAAGTCGCCGCCGCAAGCGCTTGTCCGCGCCGCGTCGGGC
>JAQBYD010000064.1 GCA_027623315.1 Verrucomicrobiota bacterium
GCCTCTTTCCAAAACGATACAGTTCTGTGACCTCAGCACCAAACAAACTATACTAGATTGCAAAGGCACGCAATAAGAAACCCAGCAGTTCTCATTTTGGCCTCCAGCGCCAACTGCACCTCAGCGCGCAGGAGAACGCCGCTGTGTTGTCTGCTTCCACCTGCTACGCGGGGTTTGACGAGCTGATCGGGGCGATGATCGAGGCGGAGGTCTCGACGAGCATCGGCCGAATTTACGCGGTGGTCAAGACCAGGACGGACATCTTCATCTTCGAGTTCAAGCTGCGCGACACGGCCGATGCGGCGATGCGGCAAGTCCGCGAGAAACGCTACTTCGCGCCGTACCTGGACGACGGCCGACGGATCACGCTGGTGGGCGCGGCCTTCGACCCCGGAACCCGCAACCTGGGCAAATGGCTGATCGAGCCGGCGTGAGCGGGCAGACGTTCCGGATCCCGGGGAGAGTTCCGCGGGATGAACAGCGCGCCCGCGGGTCGGCTGCTTTCCGGGTTGAAGAAAGGCGGCGGCAGGGCGTATGGTGCCCGTGTGCCGGATCTGACGAGTGATAGGTCGAGTGTTCAAGTGTTGAGTATCCAGTATCGTATTGCCGACAGATGCAGGGTCAGGAGGGCACCTTGAACCTGCGAGCGGCCCTCGCCCTTGTGACTTCCGCGCTGGTCTTCACGGTTCGCGTGGGGAGCGGCATCGAGCCCGCGCCGGTCACGGACAGGGACAAGATGCAGACTGACGAACAGATGGGAACCCGCGAGGCCGGCACGAAACCGGCGGCCGTCGAACTCGCTCCGGGCGACGATATCCAGAAGGCCCTGGACCAGGCCGAACCGGGCGACACGATCGTGCTGATGGATGGCGTGTACTACCAAAGCCTGCTGATCGCCCGCGGAGGAACGCCGGGAAAGCCGGTCACGCTGAGAGCCGCCCATGGCGGCGGCGCCGTCCTCAGCGGGGCGGTGCCGCCCGATCAGGCGAAGCTGACATTCGACCGGGTCGAGGGCAATCTTTACAAGGCCGCTGTTCCGCATCGCGTGTGGTGGGCGATGGTCGGCCCACGCAACCTTGTCAACTACGGAACCCTGGATTTGCTTAAGCAGTTCCGGTTTCCGGACCAGTCCAACGGCGATCTCAATCCCTCCATTCCGGAAGGCTTCGCCTGGCAGGACGGGGCCCTGTACATCCGCCTGGAAAACGAGGCCGACCCCAACGCCGAGCCCGTCGAGATCAGCCGTCTCACCGGCGGCGAAGTGGACCCCGAGCTGGGAAAGATCGGCCACAAAGGGGGACATTGGGCGCCGGACACGGGCTTTGACGTGCCCGGCCTCGGCCATCTTTTCTCCTGGACCCTCGGCCTCGTCACCGTGAAAGCCGACAACGTCGTGATCGAAGGCCTCCGCCTGCACATGGGGGTTGGGGCTGCGGTGATCGTCCACGGCAACGATGTGACGATCCGCGACTGCTATATCACCGGCTCGCATCTGGGCATCTGCCAACCCGACAGCGTCGCACTTCCGCCGCACAAGACGCCCGGCGAGCGGCCGATCAACAGGGGTAACCGCACCGGCCGCGGTCTGACCGTCGAGTATTGCGAGTTCACCGCCCCGCCCGGCTACGAGGCGGCGCGCCACGGCGGCTGGGGCGGGCTGTATGGCGCCAATATCTCGGCCGTGTTCATGAACTACGGGGGGGCGCGGTCGGTCGTACGCCACAACTGGATCTACGACTCGTCCCAGGATCACCTCCAGCCGCGCGGCAACGGCACCAGCGCGCCGGAGGACGCCGGCGAAATCGCCTACAACTTCCTCCAGAACTGCGGCGATGACTCCATCGAATTCGACAGCTCCACGCCGATGAACCTGCGCGTACATCACAACGTCATCATGGATGCTCTGTGCCTTTTGTCTTTGTGTCCCGTGATGGGCGGCGGCTTGACCATCGATCACAATCTCTTCTACGACTCGCCCGAGAACAGCATCCCAGGTTGCCCGTGGCTGAAGCTGGGCACGCCCTGGGGCAAGGGGTTGCCGACCCGCGACGTGCGCCTCATCCACAACACGGTGGTTCAGCCGCGCGGCTGTCTCCAGTGGTTCGGCAGCGACCAACGCTATGAAGACATCCTCATGGAAAACAACATCATCTACGTCGGCGAGGCGCAGGTTTGGGATTCCGCTGACTTCCCCATCAGCCGCCATAACCTCTACTGCGGGCCGCGCGTGAAGGCGGAGCACATGCCGCAGATGACCCACGCCAAACAACCGTTCGCTTCGCTCAGGCCCATCGACTTTGGCATCCGGCCGGACAGCGTGGCCGTGGACGCCGGCGCTTCCGGCAAGGATGAGGAGTACTTCCACAAGTCCGCGGGCGAGGCCCCTGACCTGGGCGCCATCGAACTGGGCGAGGAGTGGCATTTTCCCCGCCCGGGGCCGCGCTGGGCCACCGGCAGTGAGATTGCCGGCCGGCCGGCGCTCCCGGCATCGTTCCGAGGGAAATGGGTCGGGATGGAGTAAATCGTCGAACACGACGGCGTTGAAGCCGAACTCCTCGCCCGGTTTCAGGCCGAGGGCGGCCAGCGGCAGGCGCAGCTCGTAGCGGGTGACGCCCGCGGCGTCCCGTGCCGCGGCATTGGGGACAGAGAATGTGTGTCAATCTCCGCGTCCGCGCGAGCCATTACAACGACGTCGGACCTCCATCGAGTTTCCAGGGAGTCTCCAGGGGTCTGTCCCCAAGTCTCTCGGCAAAAGGCCTCGGCTCTTGCGCCCGTCAACTGCTCCTCGAACTCGACCAGCTGCGCTCCATGGACGTGGTTCGCTTAATCCGGGCTAACCTTCGGAGCAGGGAGCAGGCGTTGGTTCGGTTCGGTTTGGGGTCGTTGGTGCGTGATGCTCAGATTGAAGGACAGGAGTAAGTGTTGGAGTAAGGGTTGGATGGATCTCACACTTACTTCATCACTTACTCTTACCCTCCGATCTCTGGTTCAGCGACGAGGTCGGCCGCAGGGAATACCAATCGGCCCCGCGCCTCCTGGGCGAAGACGGCCCGTGGCCGGCGTAGCCTCCTGGGCGAAGACGACTACCGCAGCAGGAACAAGGTGCCCGGGGCAGGCGGGACAATCACATATCGGATGATCACGATGCCCTTGCCGCCGTTGCCGCCGTCTACCGTCCAGTCGCCGCCGTGACCACCGCCTGTGGCAGTCCAGGAAATCGAGGGGCCGATGATGGAAGACGGCTCGCCCTGGCTCGCGGCCTCTCCGCCGGCGCCGACCACGACCTGATGTTCTCCCAGGGTTTTCCAGAAATTCGCCGCCGGGGCGGAGACCCGGGTTGAGCCAGTGCCCATCGAAGAGCGCGAGCGCCTGAAAGCACTCGGCCATACCAACTGAGAACGGCTGCGTGCCAGGCAACACAGACCGCTTTGCCGAGCTAGGCACGCGCCATACTGCCGACCTTGATATTCAGATCTTCACGCATTTCGAGGCGGTGCACGCGGCCGTCGCGGATCCACAGAATCCGGTCGGATACGTTCAGCATCTTCATGTCGTGTGTGGCGGAAATCACCGTGACGCCGCGCTCGTCCTTCAGGCTACACATCAAATCGATAATCTCTTCGCCGGTCTTAACGTCCAGATTGGCTGTCGGCTCGTCCGCCAAAAGGATGACCGGGTCGTTGGCAAGAGCCCGTGCGATCGCGACGCGCTGCTGCTGGCCGCCGGAAAGCTCGTAGGGACGGTGAAAAATGCGGTCGCCGAGCCCGACCCGCGTCAGAATTTCAGCGCCCTTGTCGCGGGCTTCATCCTGCCCGACGCCCGCGAACAGCATGGGCATCGTCACATTTTCCAGGGCGGTCAGTATTGGCAGGATATTGTAGCTCTGGAAAATATAGCCGATCTTATTGCATCGCATCCAGGCAAGTTCGAAGGAATCCAATTGGGCCATGTCGATTTCGTCGATGAAGACCATGCCGTCGGTCGGCGAATCGAGTCCACCGATCATATTGAAGAAGGTCGACTTGCCGGAACCTGATGGACCCATGATCGACAGATACTCCGAGCGATAGATATCGATCGTGACTCCGTCGAGGGCTTTCGTCAGGGCCTCACCTTCGCCGTAGTAGCGCTTAACGTTGATGGCACGTATGACAATACGCTGCTCGGCTTGATCTTCTGGTGTGCTTCCCGCGCTCATGGTCTTCTTCAGCAGTATAGAAAAATATCTTTCATTTCGAGACTAATCTGAGACTATTCACCGATTCTAGTGAACTTCTAATGTACCGACGGAAAGGGTGTAACCGAGCGAAGATGGGCTTTCATGATCCAACCGAGGCGACGGCGTTCCGCCGCCGCCGTGCGCTACTGGGCGTCCCTGTGCTCCAGGAGCACGTGCGGGTCGAGCAATGTGCGAAGGGCGTGATGACGCTACATGCCAAGTGCGGTCGCGGCCCTTCGATCTTCGAGCGATTTCGCCCACCGGTGGTCGATCGCAAGTACGAACTCGATGAATTCGGGGCCTTCGTCGTCAGTCGCATGGATCGCGAGCGCTCCGTGCGCGACATCATCGGCGAGTTCCAGTCGCATTTCGGGATGAGCCGGCGCGAAGCCGAGCTGGGCGTGGGGGCTTTCTTGAAGATCCTGACGCAACGCAATGTCGCAGCGGTGCTGCCCGGCAAAGGGGCGCGTGCGGGAGCAGACCATGTTTAGTGCAGTGCGCACGGGAGTCGTGCTTGGCATGCTGTGCGCGGGCACCCTCCTGGCGCAGGACGTTGAACCCGCCGATCCTCTGTCCGTCCTGATGCAGCTGGTGGCCGACGGCGAATCCCGGGCCCCCGGCCAGGAGGGCAATCGCGCGCTCGAGACGTCGCTGATGGCACGCTTCGCCGCGAGCGGGTTCCCTTCGGGCGCGCTGACGTTCGAGGCGCCGGTATTCAAACCGGGAAAAACACGTCTTACGTTGGCGACGGGTGATGCGATTGCGTTGCTGCCCATGCATCCGACGCTGATGCGTCCCGGGAATTTCGACGAGGACCGCTTTGATGCGCCAGTGGTCTACCTCGGCCGCGGCGAGTATGCAGACCTCGCCCGTCTGAAGGGGGTCGACCTGCAGGGCGCCATTGGCGTGCTTGAGTTTGATTGTGGCGAGCGCTGGATGCGTTTCCTGCGATTCGGCGTGCGCGGCTTCGTCTTCCTCGGCGCCGCGAACTACAGCTATCGCGATGCAGCGACGAAGGTGTACGCGACCGAGGTTGCCGTGCCGCGCTTCTTCGTCGAGACCGACCAGGCGTCGCGTCTTCGCGACGCTGCGCGGGCCGAGGAACAGGCCTCGGCATCGATCGAAGCGGAGCCCTCGCGCTGGGAATCGACCAACTTGCGATGCCCGTGGGTGCTTATTCCCGGGTCGGATGCAACGCGCGCGTCGGAGGTGATCGCGCTGACCGCGCCGCTGGATGCGAACAGCGTGGTGCCGGAACTGGCGACGGGCGCGCAGTCGGCGATCAATCTGCACCTGCTGCTGTCCCTTCTCGATCTGTACGAACGGGTGCCGCCGCAACGAAGCGTTCTGCTCTGCACGGTCAACGCGCACACGCAAAACTTCCAGGGCGAGCGGGTGCTGGCCTGGCATACGGCGACGCCACGGCCGAATGTTGAGGCGGTGCGCGACTTGCTTGCTCGCCAGATGCGCATCTCCCAGGTCTATGTCGACAACTACCGAAAGCTGAAACTCGAGCCCGTGACGCTGCCCGCGGCGAAACTGCAGGCAGGCGTCGCCATGCTGGCGGCCTTGACGGCGGCGGTGGATCCGTTGACGCCGGTGGATTGGGATGCATACGACGATGACGATCTCCGTGCGGCGATCGACGCGGCCGCGCCCGACTACGCGAAAACCGATAAAGTCACCGACGTCGTCGAGGATCCCCAGACCGGGCCCGCCGCGGTTCGGGCGGCACTGGGCGAATTGCGCGATGGCTCCGCCGATGAGCGGACGCGTGTGGCGACCGCCTGCCGGAGCGTTTTCGAGGACGAGCGACTGCTGACGGATTGGCGCAAGCGCGTCGATGTCAGCGCGGGTCCGCGTCTACCGGTCAAGGGCATGTTGCAGGACCAGGTGAAGCGGCGCGTGAATGAGATTAAGCAGTTCATCATGGCGGTTTCGGAGAACGACGCGCTCGACGAGGAGGAGCGAACCACGCTACTGGCGGAGTCCAACGCCGAGCGTCACCTGCTGACGCGCGTACTGGTGATTTTCAATCGCTACGACATTGGCATCGGCCGGCGGCCGGTTCGTTACCGCGATATTGCCTGGAACGCGGAGCAACGCTCGTTCCTGGCGGGCGTGCGCGACGAGATCGTGGCGGAACAGAGCGTATTGATGCAACGCTTCCGAGAGCGCCTGGAGCTTGACATGACGAACGATGCCCTGCGCGATGCGTTGGGCGCGCGCAAGCTTGCGCTGGTGATCAACCTGGAAATGCAGCTCAACGGTGACCAGATCGGATTCTGTTCCCTGGGCAATAACCGGAGTGCGGGCAACTGGGCGCGACGTTTCGGCCTGCTTGCCGCCGACCTGGCCGGCACGGTCGACGCCCCGCAGCCGTCGCCTTTTATTGACGCACTGACGGGCGTCGGCGGGCATACGGAGGACTACTATTTTACAACGTGGGTTACGCCCGCCGCGGTATTCTACTCTGGGGAAGGAATGCCGGCGCTGGCATTGAAAACGGCGTTCGCCGGCCCCGGCGCGGCCTTCACGCCGGCGGACCGGGTGCTGGATCCCAAGGCGATGGCTCGTCAGACCGCATGGCTGACGCAGTACCTTCCGGCCCTGATAGATCATCCCGACCTGACGCTGAAGCGCACCTTTGAGGACTTGGCCTTTAGCTGGTCGGACCGGATCTGGACAACGATGCTGGGCACCTTTGCGCTTGATGAATTGTCGGGAAAGACCCAGCCCGATCAGAAGATCGTGGGTTCGCGGGTTGTCTGTTACGAAATGGATCCCGACTGGCAACCGCTGGCCGGTGACGTGGTTCGCGCGCAGCTCGCAATCACGGATGTCAGCGGTTATGCCCTGCTGCTTGGTATGAATTCGCGGTGGAGCATCGAACCATTGGCATACCAGTTGGACGCGCACGAGCGGCAGGTGCTCTTCGCGGTGGATAAGGGGCGGCTTCAGTCCTCCGGGCAAATGATGTCGGCCTTTCACTACGACTCGCTGCGGACGGTGCCCATGTTTCCCTGTGTCGAGTTTCCGCTGCTGGATCGCGTCGATCCGTCGTTATTGCACATTAATCCCGTCACCGTGCAAACCGTCTGGCCGCAGGGCGCGGCCGCACGATCTCCGCCACAGAAATTCGGCGCACACGGCCTGTCATCCCAAACGGTGAGCTCGCACAAGACGGACGGACCTGCCGCCATATACCTCTGGCGCAAAGACACGCGCTTCAAGTCCGATCGATTGCTATTGGTGACATCGCGCTTCCGCTGCGCGCTCAACGCGACGCCGGATGAGCCCGAGGGTGAGGGCTTCGGATCGGCCGAGGAACTTGGGAACGATTTTTTCGGACAGGTCGCGAAGGATATGCTGGAGATGAATCGTGGACGCTATGCTCAAATGACGGGCGTGGCGAACGAGCTCGTCGACGATTTTATCGACGAGGGTGCGCAGGCGCTGACGCAGATGCAGAGCGCCTCAGCGGAAAACGCGCATACGGACTACCTGCAGGCGATGTTCACCGCACTGGGATCGCAGACCAAGGCCTATTCGCAGTTGCGCGCGATGAACGCGGATATGTTGAAGGCGATCATCTGCTACATGGCCTTGATGATCCCGTTCTGTTTCTTTCTGCAGAAGCTTCTATTCAACTTCACCCGCCTCGAACACGAGCTACTCGTGTTCGTGTTGATGTTCACCTCGATCTATCTCGTCTTCCGCTTCGTGCATCCCGCATTTGCGTTAGCCATGAACGCGGAAGCCATCTTCATAGCGTTTCTACTGGGGGCGATTGGCTCCTTTATTACGTGGGTCTTGCACGCCAAGTTCCAGGCGCAGATGCAGATGCTGTTCCGCGGCGTGGCCGGGATCGGCGATGATATCGCCTACGGGGTGGTCGGCCAGACCGCGGCAATGGTCGGCGTCAGTAATATGAAACGCCGACGAGTGCGGACCTTGATCACGACGGCGACCATCGTGCTCGTCGTTTTCACGATGCTCGCCTTCTCAAGCATCTCGAAGCGTGTGCATCCGACGCTGATTCGCAAATCGGACGAGGCTCCGTATACCGGGATCCTGTTTCATTGGCCGGGCGGCCGCCCGATGGATGAAGCATCGCTCGGTGTGCTCGAGAGCCTTTTTGCCGACCGCGCGGAACTCATCGTGCGTCGCGTCTTGACCCCGGCCGCGTTTGCGCCCGAGACCTCGCCCGCGTTCGGTTTGGGTTGGCGTCGTGCAGCAGAGCACGCGCGTCTCGACCTCAAGGCCGTCGTGGGCCTGCCCATGCAGGATGCGTCGTTCCTGGGGCAGTTTCCGCTTGTGGCCGGGAGATACTTCGAATCGGCCGATGCGCGCGAGATTATCCTGCCGGCGACCGCGGCGGCGGGGCTGGGGTTGACGGTGGATGATGTTGGCCATGCACAACTGGACCTCTTGGGTGAGTCGCTGTTGCTCGTGGGGCTGGTGGACGACGCGCGCTACCGGCTGATGCGCGATCTGAATCCCTACCTGCCGCTCTTGCCATTCCGTTCGATCGAACGCGTCGCGAGCGTGGCGGCCCCGACACGGGATTCAGCCGGCGACGAGGATCGCGGCGGAGATCCCATCAACACCTCTGCGTTGGCACTTATACCGGCGGGCCTTGCGCAGGGCTTTGGCGCCGCGCCATTCACGGTTTCCCTGCGCTTTGACGAGGCGATGGCCGCCGAGTCGGGTCGCTTGTGGGCGGAAGCGGAATGCCTGTTGACGGCCACCCAGGCGCGCTTCTACATGGGCAGCCGGCGGCCCTTCCACATGAAGGCGGGGGACACGCGCACGGCAAACCAGGGCGTTTACTATGTCGGGAGTAGTTTTCGCACGTCGATCGGGGGCCTTTCACGCCTGATCGTCCCCCTGAGCATCGCGGGACTGCTCATATTCAACACCATGCTCGGCTCCGTTTACGAGCGACGATCCGAGATTGCGGTCTACAACGCGATCGGGCTCAATCCGACGCACATCTTCATATTCTTTGTGGCCGAGGCATTGGTGTACGGCGTCATCGGGTCCGTCAGCGGCTACCTGATCGGGCAGGTGCTCGCGATCGGGATCAAGACGTTCGGGCTTATTGAAGGGATCAGTGTGAATTTTTCATCCTTGATGGTGGTTTACGTGATCCTGTTCACGATCGCGCTCGTCCTGGCGTCAACGATTTTTCCCGCCGTGGTGGCCGCCCGCACAGCGGCCCCCTCCGGCAAACGTAAATGGGCACTCCCCGGGCACGACGGGACCCGTATGCATGTTGAACTGCCGTTCATCTATGAACCCGCCCTGGCGACCGGGGTCATGCATTATATCTACGGTTTCCTTGATGATTGTCGCGAGTCATCGCTGGGTGACGTCGTCGCCACGCTGCAGGAGAAGCTGATCGGTCGCGACGATGCGGGACGCCACACCTACACGCTATCCTACACGATTGCGCTGGCCCCCTTCGATCTGGGTGTCACGCAGAACGTACGCTTCGACGCACGCTTCGACGAGCTGGTCGACAGCTACCGTGTCAACACCGAGATCACGCGCATCTCCGGGCAGGACACCAATTGGGTGACGACGAACGAGCCCTTTCTTGAAAAACTGCGTAAGTTTCTGATCCGCTGGCGTAATATGGACGGAACCCAGCATGGGTATCATGTCGAACAAGGCACGAAGTTGTTTGGAGAGTCCTAAGGTGAGGGTATACGTTGCTGAGTCCTTCGTCCCGGCCCGGTTCCGGAATCGCCAGGATCCGGTTTCGAGCGTCCCGTTTTCGATTTCCAATTTCTAGTTTCTAATCTCATGTCTTTCGCTGACGACAAAGAACTCCAAGAATACCGCGACATCATGCAACCGCCCGAGGTGGTTGACTTTGAGGACGGATTCAACTGGAAGGCGGTTGCCGGTGCGATCCTGCTTGGATTCATCGTCAATCCGGCGACCGACTACCTGAGCCTCGTGATCGGCAACGATGCCAACATCGGCGGGGCGATGAAGTGGGTGCTGGTCATCCTGTTCGCCGAGATTGCCAAGCGATCCTTCACGCAGTTGAAGAGCCAGGAACTCTACGTCCTGCATTTCATGTCCGGCGCCGTGCTTGCGGATCCGTTCACGGGCTACCTCTTCAAGCAGTTCATGGTGCAGTCGGAGTATGTGCAGGGCCTCGGGCTGGCCGCAGAACTGCCGTCGTGGGCCTTTCCGTCGGCGCAGTCGATACGCGACTCGGGGCAGACGATCCTGTTCAACAAGGCATGGTTGCCGGTCATCGCGCTGACGATGTTTTCGCTGATCATCAGTCGTTTCGAGAACTACGGGCTGGGTTACGTCCTTTATAGAATGGTGAGCGACGTCGAGAAGTTGCCGTTCCCGTTCGCACCGGTGGGCGCCGCCGGAATTGTCGCGCTGTCGACAGATCGGGGGGCAGAATCTAATTGGCGTTGGCGGTGCTTTACGATTGGAGGTGCGATCGGCATTTTCTGGGGCATCATATTTATTGGTGTGCCCATGGTTACGGAGGCCATTCTCCCTAAACGAGTTGAGCTGATCCCGCTCATCTTTATCGATTTCACACCGGAGATTGGCCGCATTCTGCCCGCGGTTCCCTTTACGATCGTGCTCAACCTGGGGGCGTTCCTCACCGGCATGATCATACCGTTCTGGAGCGTCGTGGGGAGTTTCGTTGGTCTGGTGATCACGTGGATCGCGAACCCGCTTCTCTTCGAAGCCGGCATATTGCGGTCGTGGGCACCCGGCATGAGCTTTGTCGATACGACCTTCAACAACCAGATCGACTTCTACCTCGCCTTCGGCCTCGGTCTCACGCTGGCCGTGACGTTCAGTAACTTTTTTATCTTTGGCGCGACGGTCGTGCGTGGCCGCATGAACCTGCGCGGCCGCGAATTGAATCACCGCAAAACCTTCAGCGAGCAACTCAGCGAGGACTGGAAGGTCCTTGTCACCAACAACAAGGCACGGGGAGACTTCTCGATCTTTATCGCCCTGACGATCTATTTCGTGACGACGTTTTCCTGGATTGCGCTGGGGGTCTACCTGATCGGGCCGACGTATCCATGGCTTATCATGATCTTTTACGCCATCGTCTATACGCCCTTGATCTCCTATGCGACCGCCAAGCTGGAGGGGATCTGCGGACAGGCCGTCAACATTCCGTTTCTTCGCGAGCTCACCATCATGATGAGCGGACACGCGAAGGCCGACATCTGGTTCGCCCCGATGCCCATCTCGAACATGGGGCCGGAGACGGTCGGGTTTCGCGTGCTGGAACTGACCGGCACCAAGATTAAGAGCCAGGTTAAAACGATCATCCTGACGCTTCCGATCATTGTGATCGCCTCGCTGTTGACCTCGGAAATTCTGTGGCGCATGGCGCCGATCCCCTCTTCGGCTTATCCCTGGACGGAGAAGATGTGGGAATTGCAGTTGCGCAACATGTGCGTCATTTACACCGCGACGCTGGAGGGCGGCTCCCAGTTCATCGAGGCGATGAACATGGAGTACGCGATGTGGGGCGTTGTCTCCGGATCCGTGTTGTTCGCGTTGTTGTCTGTGCTGGGCCTGCCCGTGATGCTGATCTACGGCGCCGTATGGGGCTTGAGCCAGAGCAACCCGGGTTCATTGTTCTGCACGATGATCGGTGCCGCGGTCGGTCGTTACTACTTTAAGAAGAAGTTCAAGGATATGTGGTTGAAGTACATGGTCGTGATCATGGCCGGCTTCGGCTGCGGCATGGGGATCACCTCCATGATTGCCATGGCGTTCAACGTCATCACGCGCATGTTGCGCCCGACATTATGGTAAGCGTCGCGGAGAGGCCTTCAGGACGGATGAGCACGGTCACGGACATCGCGACGCGACGACTCGCCTGGGATGGGGTATTGTTCGACGTGCCCCACGACTGGGAGTTGGCCGGATATCGCTTTCTGAAACATGGCATCACGCACATCGATGTGGAGGACGACTTCAGCGTGCGCCTGGAGGCCGAGTGGATTCGTCCCGACGAGAGGCTGTCGACGCAGCGACTGGTCCCGCGCTACGAGAAGATTTCGCGCAAATTGACGCTGCAGTCGGATGACGAGCGGCCGTTGACGGGGCTTCCGGCGGGTTGGTCCGCGACGCTGCACCTGTTTCGGGACGACACGCTTGGCGGCCACAGCCGCGATGGCATCCGCAAGCGAATGATCACCGCGTTTTACGTCTGTCCGCGCGCTTCCATCTTTGCATTCGTGTTGCTGCACTTCGGCGCCGAGGACCCGGAGCAGCCCGAAGCGGTCATGGCCCGCGTCGCCGGGGGTTTCACGCACCCGGCGGATCAGCCATCGATACGCTGGCAGCTCTTCGACATCGGCTTTGACATGCCACGCGAATTTGAATTGGAGTCGACAGAGTTCGACGTCGGTAGCAAGATGATGACCTTTCGCAGGGAGCAACGGCGACTCTTGCTCTGGCACTTCTCCTGTGCGGACCGTATTCTTGCCGGGAATACCGCAATGGAGGCCTGGGCGGCTGGTTACCTCAACGGGTTCTCGAATCTCAAGGGGCCCATTTTCGAGCCGGGATCCTCCGGAAGAGTTGAAACCCGGCGCCGAAAGCGATATCTATTCGGGCATCGCGACGAACTGGCGCGCCGTTGTATGAAGTACCTGGCGCGCTGCCGTCAGGATCACGAGAAGAACCAGTTGGTCGCATGGGTCTTCCAGTTCCGCAAGGATGCCGACCTGGCAATGTTGCCTCCCTGGCTCGAGGCATGAGCACCTCGCGGGGCGGCCCGGTCGGCCCCGTCAAACCGAGACGTAGGAAATGAATAGAGACGACGAACCCAAAACGCGCAAGATCACCCTGCGGGCATTCGTGCTCGGGATGCTCGTCACGGGTTGGTTCGCGTACTATGCGACCTACGTCAATCTCTCCAAGGCGCAGTATCTCGCCGCTTCGCAGGTGCCTACAGGGATCTTCCTGCTCCTCGTGGCATTGGTCCTCTTGATTAACCCCCTGCTGCGCTTGATCCGGATCGTGCGCCCCCTCGGGGTGACCGAGTTGATGCTCATTTTCATCATGGGCAGCGTTTCGATAGGCATAGCCGTCTACGGAACCATGGGCCAACTGGTGCCGGTTGTCGGCAGCCTCTATAACCGCCACTTCAATACGGAGCAGGCACAGTGGAGTCTCTATCTTGATCCCCTCTTGAACGAGCAGTTCTTTCTCGCGGAAGATGGAATCCAGGCCGCCGCGATAAAGCATCGCGATGCCCACCTTGCGTGGCAGGAAGCGGATGCCCTGCTGGCAGCCGCAAGTGCCCTGGCGTCCAGCGAAGAGGAACTGACCGCATTGGACGCCCGGCGAGAATCGCTCGATGGTGACGGTCCCTCGGGGGATCAAGTGGGGCGCGCGGTGCTGGACCGCCGTATCGAGCTTGCGCAGCAGACGGCGCGACGCGCACGCGAGCGTTGGAAGAACTATTCCGACTCGCATCAGCGCGACCGCGTGCTCGCCGAGTATCCCGATCGCGTCGTGACGCTTGACGCGGAGCGTAACGTTGCGCGGGACGCGTTGATGCTATTAAAAGAGAAAGCGTTCACGCGCGTGGATGCCTTTCGTCGTGGCCTGCGCGAAGTCTCGCGAGACGATGAATCCGGGCACGCGCCACGCGCTATTCCCGGCATCCTCTACGTCAAGGGCGAGGGGGCCGATGTGTATCTCGCGCGCTGGCGCCGCACGCGCACCGGCGTGGCGGCCTATCACGATATCGAGAAAGCGGTCGCGATGCTGGATAGCGATGGCGCGGCGGCAGACGCGAGCGAGCCACTTGAGCGCGCCATGGATCGACTGACGACGTTGGCCGATGACGTCTATTTTCGCGATATCCACGAACGCCTGCTCGTCGAGATCGCAAACTCAGAGACGGAGCGCTTTGAACTCGAGGCGACCCTGGGGGAAATTGCCGCGGCGAGGAGGCTGGCGGATCCGGAAGAGTTTGACGATTTTGATCGCAAGCAGTCGACGGCCTCGGGACGCCTCGCGGACTTGAATGCCTCGCTGTTATCGCTGACCACCGAGCGTGATCGCGTGGCTCCGCAGATGCAGATCCTGGATGGCGTCGCTGCGATTCGCGATCAATTCCGCTCCCTGGCGGCCCGTCTCGCAACCGCTCCGGCGGGGATTGCGGACGAATTGCGCCAGACCATGGCGGGGTTACGCTACCTGGATGGGTCTTACCAGCGGTTTCTCGCGGGGGATGTCAACTGGTCCGAATGGGCCAGGCCCATGGCGTCGTGGACCGTGGTCATCCTTCTTACGTATGCCTTACTGATTGCGCTCAACGTGGTTCTGTTTCGACAGTGGGCCCATAACGAGAAACTCACCTACCCCTTGGCGGAACTCCCGACCGTGCTGGCGGGCGGGGAGGACGGTGAAGATGGCCATGTTCCGCCCGTCTTCAGAACGGGTCTATTCTGGGCGGCCTTTGCACTATCCGCGGGGATCCATGTCTGGAATCATTTCAATCATGGGGGCCAACTCGGGATGTACCGGCCCATCGTACTGTCTGTGCGTTGGGATCCCTTTGTGACCGGAACGGTTTTCCAGGGACTGTCGGGCCTGGGCCGCATCGACATCATCTTCACGCTGATCGGACTCAGCTTCCTCATACCGGCACGCATCTCGTTTTCCCTGTGGGTCTTCCATGTTTTCCTGATGGCGGAGATGCTGGTGATCGTGTGGCTCGGGTATGGTGAGAATATCCGCTCCTTTCCATACGACTGGAGCCATGAGCTCAATTTCCGCACGGCGCAGGGAACAGGCGCCTTACTCGTCTTCGCCTTCGTGCTCCTCTGGCGATGTCGCCTGTATTTTGCCTGTGCCTGGCGGCCCGCCGTGCTGGACGGACTCGAACCAGGCGAACGGGGCGAGCTTCGTGCTGCGTCCTTTGTTTTTTGGATCATCTCGATCACCTTGATTGCAACTCTGTCGGGCTGGATGGGCGCGAACCTTTGGTACACGCTGTTCTACTATGTCGTCGTGATCGCCATCAGCGTTGCGATGACGCGCGCGGTCACGGAAGGCGGCATCCCGATGTTTCAGTGCTTTGGCGGGCCGCTGCACATTGTGCGCCACACCGTGGGTCTGAATCATGCGTGGACGGTGCCCGCGCTCTATGCGCCCCTGCAGATCTACTACCTGATTCTCTTCTTCGACGTGAAGACATTCATCGCGCCCGCAATCGCGAATGCGTTGAAGATTCGCGACAACGTTCGAATGAGTCGCCTCGCCTTTCATGCCGCCGTGGCGATCGCGATCCTGATCGGTTTTGGAATTTCGGCGCTGACCAGCATCATCTGGTGCTACGCACATGGCGCGGACGGAACGGCGCACCCCTGGTTCTACACCATCTTTCCAGATACGGCGTTCAATTCGATCAAGCAGATTGCGGAGACGCAACCCGTCGATGAGGTTGGCGCGAAATGGTGGCTGGCCTCGGGAGGGGTACTCATGGCGGTCTTGATCGTCCTGCGCGGGCGCTTATTCTGGGTGCCGCATCCGCTCGGATTGATCATGCTGGTTAATCCACTGATCGGCAGTCACTGGTTCTCGATCCTGCTCGGCTGGGCCTTCAAATCGGCGATCGGAAAGTACGGCAACCGGCAGACCTATCTGAATATGCGCAATTTCTTCATCGGGTTGATGATGGGCGAAATCCTTTTGATCGCCGTTGGATGGGCGACGATGCAATACGGCTTCTGAGGCGCCAACATTCCGAGAACAGCATCTTTGGCGACTACGTGCTGCGCAACGATAAGATCGTGGCCGCCGTGGCTGATCCGGTCCGCACGATCACCGCGAAAGAATGTGGAGGAACGGTGCCGCACGGGCTCGGAGTTCCCCTCGACTCATTTACTGCCGGCGAAGCGATTCGGAATCGGTGTATGCTTGTTCATGGCCGCATTCTATACGCGATAGAACGCGGCCGCGTTTTCGTAAAAGAGTTTGCGGCGTTCGCCGTCTGTACACTCGCTGACGGCATCCCAGAGAGTCTCGATCCAACGCCGGTAGTTGGATGCGAGGGTGACGACGGGCCAGTCACCACCGAAGGCGACGCGATCGAATCCAAAGCTCCCCAGCACGTGATCAAGGTAGGGGCGGATGTCGTCCGGCGTCCAGTTGTCCATGTCCGCCCCGGTCACCACGCCCGAGATCTTGCACCAGGTGTTCGGCAGTGCGGCCAGTTCACGGATATAGCCCGCCCAGGGCTCCATGATGCCCTCCTTAATGAACGGATTGCCGATGTGATCGAGGATGAAATTGACCTCGGGGCATTTTTGGACCAAGCGGAGCGTGTTCTTGACCTGCTCGTCGCCCTTGATGCAAAGGTCGAAGCTAAGGTTGAACTCTGACAGAAGTTGCACGCCGCGAATGAAGTCTGGTCGCAGACAGAATTCCGTGTCGTCCTCGAACTGTATGAGGCGTCGAATACCACGCAGCAGGGGATACTGCGCGCACAAGGCCGTCAGCGCGTCCCGCGCGGGCCCCCCTTGCTCCAGCGGAGCCCAGGCGACGATGCCCTGGATGCGCGGATCTTCCTTCGCCTGTTCGCTGACCCAGGCAACTTCCTCTTCATACTGGGCCGCGTCCACCTCACATTGCAGGAAAACCATCTTCTCGATGGGCAGCCCTTCGGTCGCCCGCCGGTAGTCCGCCGGCAGGTGCGCACCGGCGATCGTCGGGACGTCGGCCAACCAGGCGTAGTGCAGGCGCTCCGGGTCCCAGATATGCAAGTGCGTATCAATTATCGGTATATCGATCATGTCTACTTACTCCGTCCGTCTGTTTACAATCTCTCTCCCATTCTGGCAAGACCACGCGCAGCTTGGTAAATGTGAGGGATTCCGGCAACTCGTCGCCGTCGTTCGTCTTTAGAGACAAACCCGAGTCACCCGGGCTACCTGTTTTCCGCAGGCCTGAACGCCGGTCTCGTTGAGGTGTACGCCGTCATCGGATATGACCCGCAGAGAGACCAGGATTCAAGCGATACCCCAAGATCAAGATGTTCAACTTCCGTGAAGTGGATTCCCTCGGAAGAATCCAGAAGGCCGGGCTCGAAGCCTGGGGCTGCACCTCGATGGCAGCCGTTCGTCCGTTTCCCAAGCTGGACGATCGCTGGTCCACGAGACCAAAGCCGACGGCGGTTCGCCACAGGGCCCCTTCCTTGTTCTTCTCGCCGCGAGCGGGAGAGATACGCGCACCTCCTTCCAGCCGCCGTAGCCTTCATGCGGGACCTCGCGCGAAAAGTCCGCGCTGTGATGCGACACTGTGAGTGCTGGGCAAAATGGCGGCCCATCCCGATCCCGCGGCTCCCACACCCCAGCAGTCCGAGTCGCACCAGATCCATCAGGCGTCCCCCACCCCGGACCGGCTCCATCCGCTGAGCGGATGCGAGAGTATGGCCAGGGGTGTGTGCGACGTCGCGACGGCGTCTTAGAGCAGTTGGTCGAAGCGCCGGCAAGCCGTGGGCAGTTCGTCCTGCATAAACGCGACGCGTGTCGCGTCATCCATCAGCGGCACCGGCTGCACGAAAAAGGCAGTCGACAGACAGTTGCATGATGGCAACTCCTGATCTACTCTACGCGCGCAATCTTTGTATGCAATGTCGAAACGTCTGCAACTCCCGATGGCGGACTTATGATGACCTTCAGACTCTACCCGGGCACTCCCCTGGCGAACGTCTGCGCGGTGATGGACTCCATGGAGACGTACTCAACGCACTACGCATGAGGGCAGCAATGCGATGCACCGCTAAAGCGACATCTGCTACAGCAAGACGGAAAGGCGAATTATCCCCCGGCTCATGAACGGAGCATTCATCACCGGCACCGACACCGGAATTGGGAAAACGCTCGTGACCGCAGCGGTCGTCGCACTTTGCCGCGGTCGCGCCCTGGACGCCGTCCCTGTCAAACCCGTTCAGACGGGCTGCTTGCCGGGCGACGGGAAGAGGGTCGCGCCGGATATCGAGTTCTGCCTGAGTATGAGCGGCCTGCAGTTGGATCCGGCTGAAGTGGATGCGCTCTGCCCTTTCAAGCTCACCCTACCGGCTTCTCCGCACCTGGCTGCGGCGCGGGAGTCCACCATCCTCTCCGTAATCGACCTGGTGTGCGCTGTACGCGAAGTTCGTGACCGACACGAGGTGGTGGTGGTCGAAGGCGCCGGCGGCCTGTTGGTGCCCCTTAACCAGCGTGAGACGATGCTCGACCTGGCGATCTGCCTGGATCTTCCCATTATCCTCGTAGCCCGCTCGGGGCTTGGCACGATCAACCATACCCTCCTCTCGCTCGCAGCGCTGCGTGCCGCGGGCCGCGAACCCGTTGCTGTTGTCCTGAATGATCAATCCCCCGACGTGCCGCATGACATTGCCGAGGACAACCGGCGTACGATCGAGACCTGCGGGGCCGTCCCGGTTGCCGCGCGCGTTCCCTTTACGCCCGGTCTCGATGGGTACACTTGCGGGCAGTTCATGGACTTCGCGCGGGCGCATCTATCGGAACTGATGAACTGTCTGGACGGTTAGGAGTCCATGAATTCTGACGAGATTCGAACGCGCGACCGTGCCGCGGTGTGGCATCCCTACACGCGCCACTCCGGGCTGGAACGGAACTTTCCGGTCATCGAGCACGGAGACGGCTCGTACCTGTACGACGCCGACGGCACGCAATACTTCGATGGTATCGCATCATGGTGGTGTTGCAGCCTCGGGCACTCCCATCCCGGCATCGTTGACGCCATCCAGACCCAGGCAGGGCGCCTTCAGCACTCCATCCTGGGCAATCTTTCCCACCCCCCCGCGATCCATCTCGCCGCCCGCATAGCCGCACTCCTCCCCTCGCGCCCACGTCATGTCTTCTATGGCAGCGACGGCGCCAGCGCGGTGGAAGCGGCTCTCAAGATCGCAGTGCAGCACTGGGACCATATGGGCCAGCCCGGGCGTCACCGGTTCATTTCACTATGCGGGGCATATCACGGCGACACACTCGGCGCCGTATCCGTGGGGTTCATCGATGCCTTTCATCATAGCTTCGCTCCCGTCGTATTCGACAGCTACACGGCATCTGCGCCCTGTGAAGGCGTTCACGGGTACGGACTTGAGGAGCACACATGCGGGGCCGCATGTCTCGGCACCATGCTGAATTTGATCGAAGAGCATGCCTCCGAACTGGCCGCCGTGATCGTTGAGCCGCTATGCCAGGGGGCTGCCGGAATGGTGATGTACGGACCCGGCTACCTGTCACGTCTCGCGGAGTGCTGCGCGCAGCACAACGTGCTGCTGATCGTGGATGAGATTGCAACGGGTTTCGGGCGAACCGGCCGCATGTTCGCCCACGAGCATGCCGGCATCGATCCGGACATCGTCTGCATCGGCAAAGCGCTGTCCGGCGGAGCCCTCCCGATCAGTGCGGCGGTCGTCACCGATACAATCTACGATACGTTCCGTGATGACGAGCAAGACCGGACCTTCTATCACGGGCATACCTTCGGCGGGAATCCAGTCGCCTGCGCGGCGGCACTTGCCGCTCTGGACGCCTACGCGGAGGAATCCTTCTGGACCCGGCTCGAGCATAACTCCGCGATCCTCGGCGAGGCACTTCGAGGATTGCTTTCGTTAGCGGGCATCGTGGACGCCCGCTGCCTGGGCATGATCGCAGCCGTCGAGTTCGCGGCCCCCCCTGCCCGAATGCACGCGGATCTGGTGGACCAGGGCATCCTGCTGCGCCCACTCGGCAACGTCATCTACCTGATGCCGCCGTTAAACACGGAGCCCGGGATCCTGGAAAGTGTCGTGGCTACATTCGTCCGGGCTGCAAAGGCCGAGGCTGGGCGGCAGCGCGGCTAGGAGTCTGTCGGACTTAGCCGCCCTCCGATTATCGACGCTCAAGGTGTCCGCCAGCCTCCTAGCTACGATTTTCCCTCAGGAAGGGAAAACCGTGGGAAAAGAGCTTT
>JAQBYD010000126.1 GCA_027623315.1 Verrucomicrobiota bacterium
GGTTTGCCGGGGCCGACAATGACCGGGGTGATGGCACTGTGGTAGTGGGTGACTTCTCCGTTGGTGTGCTCGATCTTCAAGCAGTTTTCACAGTGCACGTTCTCGGACTGCGAGCAGAAGTACCAGGTGCCGTCGAGGGCAATCAGGCGAGTGCCGTGAACGCTGCGGAAGGTATCGAGAATGCCTTGCTCCTCGAAGGCCTCATAGACGCGATCATACATCGGATAAATCGCCTGGGGTTCGACCGGATCGAGCATATCGCGAATATGGTTGTCGGTGGGCGTCTTTTCGATCTGGAAAAGTGTCTGCGCGTTGCTCTGCCCCTTGTTCTGCTCCATGGTTTTTTGGTGCGCCAGAAATGACGGCGATTGCGTAAAGAACACGGAAAATGCACTCAAGCCTATCGTTTCCATCGAGTACTGAGTATTGCTTCCGACGCGCTTGTCGGGAAGTTCGGCCAAGGTGCGTCGAAGTTCACCGACAAGCTGATCGAATCGTCTCAGACTCATGCGCAGAGCCTCCCGCGAAAGTCGGTCGTAAGCGGATAAAGGAAAATGTCTTTAACCGGCACGTTCATCGTCGCATGCACATCATTGCGGCTGCGCCCGGCCGTGGCGCCGACATGTGTCCATCCTGCGGCGCGATAGCACGTGCCCCGGAAGCGTTCGCGCTCTACGAAGGTCTCCAGCAAGTGAATCGGGTGGCCGTACTTCTGCATCCAGTGCCCCGGCAGGTCCCGGCAGACCCGGGCCAGCACATGGCTGGCCAGGCACTTCACACGCACCCAGGGCAGGATCAGAAACCGCGTGTTGTTGGTCAGAAACGGCAGATTGCGTTCCCGGGTCGGCCTGTCCCATCCAATAAAGTCGTCGCGACTCTTCGCTTTCCATGCCGCTGATCCGAACAGCATGCACCCCAGCAGTCGGCCCGCCCGATCGGTGACCAAGTACTTGAGGTTCTCTCCCACGCAGTTGCGATGGCCAAGGTAATGATAGCGCTGCAGAAGGAACTTGAACAAGGCCATCTGGTCGCCAGTTTCAGCAAGCGGTTCAACCCGCAGAGGTCGCAAGGCCTTCAGATCGCTTTCGATCGGGCGGCAATCATGTTCCACCTCTGTGATCTGACGGTTGCGGTGTGCGTTGGGGCTCGCTCGCTGGCGCGTTGGCAGGCGTATCTCCTTCAGCCGCTCCAGCTTCAGCAGAAGCGTGCGCGCCGCCATGTCCTTCAGCCGCCCCTTCTCGTTGCGCCAATCCCATCGCTCGCACAACTCACGCGAAAGCCGGCTGCGGTTCCATGTCGGGTTATCCGCCAGCAACCCACGGATACTTGCCACAGTAGCGGGCGTGATGCAACGTCCCTGAATGACCCTTTCCGTCTCCATTAAGGACAGAAATACGACAGCCGGAGCTGTGAGTCCAGAAAAAAATCAAAAAAACTTTCGCGGACCGCAGGAGCGATCTCAAAGGCCGCGCTCCGAAGCCCTTATCGGCGGGAGGTGACGGTCAAAATGAGAACTGCTGGAGATCACGCAGACCAAGGAGCACGCAGAAGCACTCCGCACGAATGACGTGCCGTGGTTTGACAGGCAGATTGCCACACTCACCGCCACACTCACCGCCACACGGGATGCCTTGCCAGCTCTTAACGCACAAGTCGCCGCCCTGACGGCGCAACTGGAAACGAAGAGCGCGGAGCATGACAAGGCCCGCGACCTCTTAGGCGTCGCCCGCGCTGCGATTGGAAATCCCGGGGGTGCTGCGGCAGCCCGCTCTATTCTGGGTATCGGCACCAACGCGGAAGGAGACTCGTAACATGACCACGATGACGAAGACAATCCCCGAGATCCCATTCGGGAAGAAGACGAAGGGGCTTTATGAGGACGTGAAGCGCATGCACGGCGAGCTTACTACCGCACGCAGTACCATCGCCGACGTGATGAACGATGACGGCGACCTCGACAAGGCAGTGGGCAAATTAGGGAGGGCCCGCGACCGGGAGGATCTTCTCGGCATTCGCCTGCATCGGGCGGATTCCGCGCTATTCGAGGCATGCGTCGATGACGTCCGGTGCTTGAACGTGCACGCCCAGGAGGCGCTTGTCCAAGGTCGCGATGATGAACGGACGGCGCGTCTCCATTGGCGTGAAGCGGTAGGTGTGGCTCACCCCAAGGCCGCCGCCGAGCGTATCGTGAAGGATGCCTCCCTCCGTCCAACCGCGCTGCGTGAGGCACGCGACAGCCTCGATGAGGCGAGAAAGCTTGTCAATGTGGTCGAGACCATGCGCGGGCAGGTCGACAAGGAGTGGGCCGAACAATACGCGGACACCGTCGCACCGGCTTACGACGGCTCCCCTCGCCGGCGTCCGATGGCTTGGTATCAGGACAACATGCGCCGCATCCTCAAGGAGCAACTCGGATGATGATTAGGGGCACCGCCCCGTCGTGTCGCGTGCTGATACGTTGTCAACATGGCGCGCAGGGTTTCGGATGGGTGCCTGCGGGAGCCTGCCCCTTAGGTACTTAGCGCAGGGGGGCGTAGGACTAGGTACGCGCACCTCGATGTATTCGCCAAAATGATCCGAAAACCGTAAATACGGAAAAATGAAGTTCCCGGCAGCGAAGCGCCGGCCGTCCGGTTAGTTACCGGACGGGCAAGTCACGGCCGCGCCCCCCGGTCGCAAGCTTCGCAGGGGGCACCCCATCATCCTCGCCCCCTCGCCCGAGGCGATCCTGAGCGATCCTCGAAGGCCGATTTCACGGCATGCGCCACAAGGCCGTGTAGAACGTCGCCACCTTCGCGCAACGCCAGACACGCGACACCCCGCCCCGACGATTCCTAGAGCGGTTTGGCGCGACGGAATGGGCAGCGGAAGGGATGCTCTATCGGCGCTCCCACACATGCCCGCATTTGAGGCAAACCCACCGCCGCTCCCATGAGCTCTTAAGCGCGGGGTATCCCTTCATCTGCGTGACATAGACGACGTGCAGAAGGATAGCGCACGCGGCACGGACCCCAGCGGCAAAGGGGTCAGTGTTTCAATTTGTTAACTTTTCGAGGTCTCGTCTCAATTTCCGATCCACCCGCC
>JAQBYD010000065.1 GCA_027623315.1 Verrucomicrobiota bacterium
TCACCAAGCCACGCCGGAAATCGACAAAGCTTACGACGAAGCTCGCGACGAAGTTGCTTCGGAAACAAGGTCCGCTGGATTTGGGGCTAGGAGTCTGTCGGACTTAGCCGCCCTCCGATTATTGACGCTCAAGGGGTCCGCCAGCCTCCTAGCTACGACGTGAGTCGCGTTGCGGCATGGCAGCGTGGAGACGTGACACGCGCACGCGGCAACGTCGCTCACGCGATTTTCCCTCAGGAAGGGAAAACCGTGGGAAAAGAGCTTTCAGGGGATGGAATGGAGCGATAAACTGAGCTGCATGAGCGCACGATATGTAAATGTAGACCGTCGGACTCCGATGTTGCTTCCATGCGACCTGAGGGAGTGGGTGCCTGAGAACGATATGGTTCACTTTGTGATCAGCGCAGTGCATGAAGGCAAAGCTGGAGACCGACACCGGACGAGCGCTCTATGCGCGAAGGAAACAGACCGTCGAACCCGCGTTCGGAATCATCAAACACGTCATGGGCTTCAGGCAATTCCTTCTTCGCGGTACCGCGACGGTCAGCGGTGAATGGGAACTGGTGACGCTGGCTTACCACATGAAACGGTTGTGGAACCTGAAGTTGGCGGCCGGTTGATCCCAACAGGATTTACGGGATCGACGGGATGGGGAGAGCCACGGGATCAACCCACAACCAATAACCAACAACCAGCCCCAGACCTTACTTGAATGGCGAGCGGTAACGCTTGTCGCCGATTTTGCAGGTGTAGTCCGTCATGTAGATCTGGCCGATGTCCTTTCGTCCAGATCCATCAATCAATCGCATGTGCAAAACTGGAAAGTCGCGGGCGTAATTCACGGCGACATCCGAACGATAGCCGCGGCGGTACTCCAGGCGCCCGGTGACCGCGATCTCCTGTCCGGGAGATAATCCAGCAGCCTCGTCGTTCGACATCAGAATATGCAGTGCACGCCCCTTGTGCAGACCGATCCCTGACTCCGCGCTCTTCAGCTCGCCAATCTCACGGAATCCGGTCGTAGCCACGTAGACTTGTCCACCGTTGGAAGTCTTGACGTCCTTGATCGTTGAGGTCAGCGTGAGCGTCTGGCGCTTGAACTTCTGCGGGAGAGAATCCACGTAGGTCTTGAACACGCTCTCCTTCTTCAAGGTTGTATCGGCCGACCGGTATGCGTCCGGAAGGGCATCGAGATGCGCCAGGGCGGCCACGATCGGATTCGAGCCCGGCGCTGTGGCGGATGCGACGGGGGCCTCAACATCATGAACCAATGCCTGCAAGGAGGTGTACGTCCTGGTCTTCGAGTGGTGGGTCCCTTTCCCCAGGCACGTCCTGCAACCCGAACGCGTCGTTCCGGTTCCGTCGCAAGCTCTGCACTCTCCGGATCCCTGGCAAACCCCGCACGGCCCGGGCCCATTGCGATCGAATCCTCCGAGCGCCTTCTCCCCGGTGCCCTTGCACGAAGCGCAGACGGACCGCCCTGTACACGTCTTGCACGTGTAGTCGGCCATCTTCTCGCCGAGACAGTGGGTGCAGACATCCTCGGTCCGGCTCGGATCAAGGTAGCGGAGGTAGGGGTTCCCGTTATGATCACGATTCACGAACACCTGGGCGCGCGACGCTTCCTCCCAATCCCCGACGTATCGGCAGGCCAGACAATACGCCACGGCGAGTTTCGCCCGTTCAGTCCGGTTCGATGAGGCTTTGATGGACTCCTTGATGGCGCGCCGGGCGCCCTCGCTCTTGGGATCTTGGGCCAACCAGTCCAAGACGTCGACCTCGGCCCGGGCAGGCAGCGCAAATGTCGCTATGACAAGCGCAGTGCACACGCCGCGACATAATATTTGCAAGTCGCCATGCTTGATCATGGGCCGGCTCCTGACTCGATACCCACTCGAATGGTTCCCTCCACAATCGTTCTCAGCCTTTGCACGCCTCAGAGTACAACATCATGCCTAGCGGGTCCACCTTCGCTTCCGAGAGACGGATCCCCTTTTCTATTTGACGACTTTGGATTTGCGGTTAGATTCACAGCTAACGGCGGCTAGCTATCGGACGGCATATGGCGCTCTGCCAAACATGACCACTGACACGATACCAGATCTCGGGAGCATTCAGACCGCGTCTCCGTACATCCTCATCGTGGATGACGCGGCGGGTCACATTGAACTCATGCGAGATGCCTTTGCATCGTCCCCGCTTGAGACTGAGATCTGTACCGCGGCACGAATCGACGAGGCGCGCGCCCGAATATCCGAGCGCATGCCGGACCTGGTTATCTGCGATCTCCTTCTTCCGGACGGCAACGGCGTCGATCTGCTGCCCGCGGGAGAGCGAGAGACCGCACCCTACCCGATCGTGATCCTCACGGCGCACGGCGGCGAGCACATCGCGGTTGAAGCGATGAAGGCAGGCGCGCTCGATTACGTCGTAAAATCTAACGAGGCACTTGCGGCTATGCCGCGAATTGCAACTCGCGCTCTACGGCAGTGGGAGCACATGCAGGCGCGCCACCGCGCCGAGGGGGAAATCCGACGCCTCAACCGCGAACTCGAGCATCGTGTCCTGGAGCGCACGGCGGAACTCGAGCACGCGCTGCGGGAGCTCAAACTCCTCAGCGGCCTTTTGCCGATCTGCAGCATGTGCAAGAAGATTCGTGACACTGACGATGCGTGGGTCGAAGTCGAACGATACGTATCCGACCGCACCGATGCAGAATTCTCTCACGGATATTGCCCCGACTGTGCAGAACGCAGCCTCGAGGAATTGAGCAGGGATCTAAGAAGGCATCGAGCCGAACCCACATAGGAACAACGACGTGACCAGGCAACATCGGAAACCGGTTGGCCCCGTCGGCTTGATTCTGGCGGTGGCGCTGGCCGGACCCATCATGCTCGCGCCCGGCTGCCGAAAACCCTCCGCATCCATCCCTCCCGTACACGCCCGACTTGGGCTCGCACTCCAGCCGACCAGCGCCCTCGCCATGATCGCGGCAGACAACGGGTACTTCCGAGAGCAGAATCTGGACCTGGAGATCAAGCCATACATCAGTGGAAGGCGAGCCATGGCGGCGCTCCTTTGTGGAGACGTCGATGCGGTAACCACCGCGGAAGTGCCGATCGTGTTCAGCAGTTTCGAAAGCAGTGAATTTCGCATCGTGGCGTCCATCGCGTCGGCGGCGGGGCAGCACTCCATCGTGGCTCGTCGAGATGCCGGCATCGCGCAGGCCGGTGATCTCAAGGGCAAACGTATCGGTACCCAGCGAGCGTCAGCCGTGCACTTCTTCCTGCACCTGTTCCTTCTCCAGCACCAGATTGATGCCGATGAGGTGACGATCGAGTTCATGAAGGGCGAGTTGCTCCCGGAGGCCCTCGCGACCGGCCGCATCGATGCGTTCTCGATGCGCGAGCCTTACACCAGCGAGGCTTGCAATCTGCTGGGCGACAACGCCCTGGTTTTCCCGGATGAAGGCCTCTACACGCGCACCGAGAATCTCGTCGTCAGCTCCCGGATGCTGGCAGATCATCGCCCTGCCGTCGACGGCTTACTGCGCGCCCTGCTTGAGGCAGAGCGGTTCCTGGCGGCGAAGCCGGATCAGGCCCTTGCCATCACGGCGAAGAGAATCAGCGTGGACGCCGCCACGATGTCGCGGACGTGGAAGCTTCTAGATCCGCATGTCTTTCTTGACCAATCCCTCCTAGGCAGCCTCGAGCAAGAAGCAAACTGGGCTGTCGAGTCCGGTTTTACGACCACGAAGTCAGTGCCCGACTATCTTGATCTGATCGCGATGGAACCGCTGACGCAGTTGCGGTCCGATTTGGTGTCGATCATCCGTTGACACAGCACCGTGGAGCCAAACACGCCATGAAGATCCGCAGTCGAATTAACCTGACGGCGATCGCGGGAATTCTCACGATTATTGTTTCAGGGACCGCATTCTGGATGTTCGCCACCAAGGCGGATCGCCTTAGCGAGCAGCGCGCACTTGCAGAGAAAGTTTTGCGTGCGATCAATGATCTCAGCGAACTTTCCTCCGAGTTCGCTGAGCGCCCGGAAAAGCGGGTCGACCGGCAATGGAAGATGAGGCACGCCTCCATGCGTCTGCTGATCGACAACCAGGAGTTCGAGACGGCCGAGCAAAGAACGGTTCTCGAACTGGTCGACGCTGAGCACCGGCGCATGCATGATCTCTTCTTACGGGTGGCGTCGCTTCCCGCGGACGGCGCCAACATTGACGACGAACTACGCCGGCATGTAATGAGTCAACTGCGCCAGACGCTGAATCGAACGGCTTCCGCGGCCTCGAGGCTTGCATCGATCTCAGCGGATCTTACGCGCCGGGCGCGGCAGGAGGCGCTAGCCCTGATCTTCGCGTTTCTCGTCATTGCGGGGATCCTTGTCGGTGCCGCATGGGTCGGTTCAACTACGACCATCACGCGGCCGCTCGAAAAGGTCCGCAGGCACGCCGTGGAGATCGGGGACGGCGAATTCCATCAACGACTGGGATTTCAGCGCGATGACGAAATCGGTGACCTGGCTCAGGCGCTGGACGATATGGCCGAAAATCTTGATCGAATTACCGTGAGTCGAGACCGGTTGAAGGAGGAGTTTCGTGAGCGCGAACGAACCGAAAAACAGCTCGAGAGTGCCGTGGTGGAGCTTGAGGCGAAGAACGCCGAGATGGAACGGTTCACCTACACCGTCTCCCACGATCTGAAGAGTCCGCTGATCACGATACAGGGATTCCTCGGCCTCCTCGAACGCGATGTTGCTGCAAATGACCAGACTCGGATCAAGAGTGACATGGAACACATCCAGATCGCAGGGAACCGCATGTCCCAACTCCTCGACGAACTCCTCAAGTTATCCCGCATTGGCCGACTCGTCAACGACCCGCAGGAGATTTCTCTGACGGACCTCTCCAGGCAGGCCGTCGAAATGGTTGCGGGCCGCATCGCCGAAGCCGGCGTCGAGGTTGTCATTCAACCGGGGATGCCGACGGTCACGGGGGACGTCGTGCGACTTCGCGAAGTCGTGCAGAACCTCCTCGACAACGCCGTCAAATACATGGGCGATCAACCGAACCCACGCATTGATATCACAGCTCTGCGTAACGGAGTTGAGACGGCGATCCGAGTGTCTGACAACGGCATCGGAATCGATCCCAAGTATCACGCAAAGATATTCGGACTTTTCGATCAACTCAGCAAGTCGAGCGAAGGCGTTGGCATGGGACTTCCGCTGGTCAAGCGCATCGTGGAGATCCACGACGGAAGAGTGTGGGTTGAGTCCGACGGCCCCGGCTCCGGAAGCACGTTCTGCTTCACATTGCCAGACCGCACAACGGTGGACAACGAAGACAGGGCACACGACGAGGTCCGCGTGATCGATTCGAACCAGCAAACCCAAGGAGTTCCCGCATGACGATAAGGCACACGCGGGACGGCGGAATGGTCGTACTCCTGGTCGAAGACGACCACGCCCACGCCGAACTCATCCGGTACTGCTTCGAGAATCAGCCCCTGTTGGTCGATCTGCGTCATCTCGAAGACGGTGAGCAGGCCCGTAAGTACCTGCACCGCGAGGGAACATATTCGAACGAAGAGGAGTCCCCGGTACCTCACCTGGTCCTCCTCGATCTGAGGCTACCGAAGGTCGACGGGCTTATGGTGCTTGAACTCATCAAGTCGAAGGAGACCTGGAGACAAATCCCGGTGGTCGTACTCACCACATCGCAGGCCGAAAGCGATATCGCGAAAGCCTACACGCACCATGCCAATGGCTACTGCGTCAAACCGGTCCACTTTCCAGAGTTCGAGAGCCTGATGAAGGATTTGGGAATGTTCTGGCTTACATGGAGCCGCAACGGCTCTGCGCCGGCGGCACGCTGAGTGCCGGTCTAAGCGTCGTAACGATATCCGGCACCGTGAACGGTGCGGATGATGCGGGGCTTCTTCGCGTCCTTCTCGACGCGCTTACGGAGTTGCGAGATGTGCTGATCCAGGGAGCGACTATTGGGCATATAGTCCAGGCCCCAGCACTCGTCGAAGATTCGGTCCCGGCTGATCACTTCTCCTGCATTCGCAGACAGTAATTGAAGAATTCGAACGTCACGCAAACTCACGTCGATCGCTTTCCTGCCGCGGTACGCGCGAAGTTCGGACGGCTCCACTCGCAAATCGTCCATCACGAATGCATCTGGCTGATCGCCCTTCTCGTGATCGAGAATCATTCGTCGCGTCACGGCACGAATCCGCGCCACGACCTCCTTCACCCCGAACGGCTTCACGATATAATCGTCTGCTCCCAGCTCCAACCCAAGCACGCGATCGATCTCCTCGGACTTGGCGCTGATGAATATCACCGGGATCGCCCTATTCAATCTTCGAATCTCGCGACACAGATCATATCCATTCATGTCCGGCATCATAATGTCGAGGCATACGAAGTCCGGGTCCTCCCTCTCGAACATCTTGAGACCGGACTTTCCATCTCCTGCGGAAACGGTTTCGTAACCCTCGCCGGAAAGGATTTCGACCAGTCCCCGCCGCGTATGCTGATCGTCTTCAACCACTAGAATCTTCATCGTGTACCTCCGGGGTGTGAAGTGTGAATCTGAATGTGGCTCCGCCGTCGGAGTCCTTGTGCACGAGGTCACCGCCGTGCGCCCTGGCCAGGTCGCGCGCAATGGATAGTCCGATTCCGGTCCCGGACGCGCCTTCGGTCAGCGAGTTCTCGAGCCGTTGAAACGGCTCGAAAAGCGCCGCCGCCCGGCCGGCCGGGATGCCGGGTCCACGGTCCGTCACTTCAATCCATGTCATGCTCCCGTCGCGACCGGTCCGAATCGCCAGCGATCCACCCGCGGACGCGTACTTTTCGACGTTACTCACCAGGTTGCCCAGGATCTGCTCCAGGGCATCGATGTCCACCAGGACCATGCCGCCGGCGCGTAACTTGAGACTGACCTCGATCCCGCGCGCCGTTAGGGAGGGGCGATGGGTCTCGATGACACTCGTCACTGAGTCGTCCACATCGCCCGAACGCGTCCGGACGGCGACCTCTTCTTTCTGTTTGCGGGCAAAGGCTAGAACATTGGTGATCAAGCGGCTCAGGCGTCGGCTCTCCTGGATCACGATGTCGAGATAGCCACGTGAGGTCTCATCCTCCTCCGGAAGATTCCCGTCCAGCATTTCGGCATACATCCGGATGTTCGTGAGCGGGGTCTTCAGCTCGTGCGACACCCGATTCACGAAACTCACGCGTTCACCGGCCTCACGGAGTTCGCGCGAATTCTCTCTATAGAAGTAGACGGCAGCCAGGACGAGCACGAGACTGACCGCTCCAAGCGCCAGCGCCCAGGTGTATCTCACCCTCACACCCGCACCCGCCAAATCTCCCGGAGCACTGAAGTACTGCAGACTCCACATCTCGAGCGGCGCGTCCAGCGATGCGCGGACGGTCGGCTCCGAATTCTCGGGCGGCTCATAGTCACCCCACTGGTACGCGGTTTTCCCGCGCGCATTGACCAGGCGAGTGAGGCCGGTGGGCAACCGCGCCGTCGACTCGCCCGAGGCCGGCAACACACCGATGATCTCGGAGAGCATGTCCATGCGATCGACCTCGGCACCGATGACGCGGCCGAGCTTGTGGTTCCTTGACCAGAACAGGTAGTGCATGCCCGTGCCCCAAAACCAGGTGTGCCAACCATAATCCGCTTGCGTCGCGTGCGGGGTTTTCGTCGCGGCGGATAAAGGCTTCGCCGAGGATGCGCCCCGCCTCAGTCCACGGCCCCACACTCGCCCAACGCTCTCAAAGCTCGACCCCGTTTGCCCGGCCACGGGCGCGGGCGTCGGACCCGCTTCAAATTCCGGTTCGAAGAACGCTTCGCCACCCTCCCATACCGATCGCGTGCGCTCGATGAAGGCCCGCTCTTCGATCGTCTGCTCACCGACGGCTCCGGGATAAAGCAGCAGCCCCTGCGGATCGAGCACGAAGACCTGGCGAAGTCGCCTCTGCGCACGTGTAAGTTCGCGAAGGTCCCAGGCGTCCAACGACGGCACGGCAAGTCGCTTGAGCAGTTCCAATTCCGTCGAGTGCACGACCGCCATACACGAGCGACCGACGTCATGCAGGCGGGCCCGCATCAACGCCCGAAGCTGATCGTCCACGCGACGCTGTTCGTCCTGCGCCAAGCGGACTCCCAGCAGCGCCAGGAGCCCGATCGGCATCAGGACGATCAGCATAAAGATAACAATGAGTCTGCGTTTCACCGACTACTGTTCATGAGCTGATTATCCATCTCGTACTGATAGGCCCTCATCTTCTTGCGCTGGATCTTCCACTTGCCGGCGTCCAGGTTGATGGCGTCGTCGTTATTCCAACCCGCCTGCTGATCAAGGTCCGGAGATTCCAGCGAAGAGGCGTTCACGGACAGGTACTCGCCGTTGCTGATGAGCATGCGTCTGGCCGCTTCGACGTCTCCCTGGTCCCGAAGTGCGAGCGCCCTCTTATTTCGATCAGCCGCGATGAGGCCCACGCATGAGACCATCACAAGGCGGTCTACCTGCAGCGCCACCTCCTCCTCGGACTTTGTGAAGCGCACCGCCACGGCACTGGTCAGCTCGTCGGTGGTCTTGGTCTCCATATTCGCATACGTAATCTCCACCTTTCCGATATCCAGGACGTCGTTGTGTGGCCGTGGCGGAGTCTCGACCTCGAGCAGGACAAACTTTTCCTGCCGACTGTAGAGCTGGTTCAACGTCGCGACGACGCGTTGTCCGGAGATATCAGCCTTTCGCCCGAGCACACGCACAGGGCGAATGCCGGGCTCGCAATCAATCGTGACGACCACTTCCTGCGCCACCACGGACAGCACGTCTCCGAATTCATAGTTGAAAATCTTGGCCAGTTGCGCCGGCGTCTGCGCGAAGGCGTGGTTGCCGTCACTCCGTAGCGCCAACTCGGCCATCAGGTCTTCGTTGTAGCCGTCGCCCAATCCGATCGTCGAGACCGAGATGCCCTGCTTGATCAGCGCGGAACCAAGTTCGCCCAGCTCGCCGGGGGTCTGCGGACCCACGTTTGCCAGGCCGTCCGACAGCAGGATCACGCGATTGACGCGGTTCCGGTCGAGGAACTTGCGGATTTCCGCCGCTCCCTTGCTGACTCCAGCAAAGAGAGCCGTCGTACCGGTCGCGCGCAATTTCCGAATGCCGTCCTGGATGTTGCCGCGATGGGTTGCCTTCGTTGCGGGGACCAGGACCGACACACCGTGGTTGTAGGCGATGACGGACACGATGTCGTCCTCGCCCAACCGATCGACGGCCATGATAGCGGCCTGCTTGGCCTTCTCCATCTTCTCGCCGGACATCGAACTTGAACGGTCGAGCACAATGGCAATGTTCACCGGTGTGCGCTTCGCCACGTCTTCGAACTCGAACCCGGTGAGCCCAATCTTCATGTAGGTCACCTGCTTCTTGTCCGCGACGAGGTATGGATTGGCCATCGCCACATCCAGCTTTACCTGGCGCCCCTCTACTGCACTGCCGATCAACACGGCCACGGTGAGCGCCGATGCTACTCTCATTGTCGTTCCTGCCTGCATTCTCTGACCTCCGTCTCTAACTGCGTTCACCTGCGTCGGCCCTCACCCTGAGGGCTCTCTCACTCACGGGTCTATTCAACGCGAGGACGCGTTCGGATGGGTCAGTTTCGACTCACGGCATTGTAAGAAGTTTGTGAGTCACAATCCAGTTCATCCTGTTGATCCTGTGCACGCTTCGGGCCGCGATCCGGGCTGCACCGCATAAATCCTTCATGCTCGACATGCCTTGGCAGGGATATGAAACTTCAAGCGCTTTGACACCTGACCAGATCATCACGCTTGCGGTCCTCGCCGGTGCTCTCGTTCTGTTCTGCACGTCATGGGTTCGCCTCGAAATAGCGTCCCTAATCGTGATCGGGGCAACGGCCTGCACCGGGATTCTGCAGCCCGAGGAGGTCTTCCTGGGCTTCTCCAATCCGGCGACGATCACCATCGGATGCATGTTCATCCTGAGCGCCGCGGTGATGCGTTCCGGCGTCCTGGTACCGCTCACGAACGGGCTTCTGCGAGCCAGCCGTGACTCGGAGTGGCGGCTACTCCTGATGCTGATCGTGACCATTCCGGTGCTGTCCGCCTTCATCAATAATACGCCCGTCGTGATCCTGATGCTGCCGGTCGTCCTCAAGGTATGTGAACGTAGTGGGATTGCGGCAACCCGGATTCTCATCCCGCTAAGCTTCCTCTCCATGCTCGGCGGAACCTGCACGCTGATCGGCACGTCAACGAACCTGCTGATCGATGCCGTGGCCCGCAATTCGTTGGCCGAGTTCGACGGCTTCGATATGTTCGCTTTCCTTCCCGTCGGCCTCGGCATCGCTGCCGTCGGCACACTCGGCCTGCTCCTGATGGGGCGCTTTCTACTCCCGGTCAACCGCCACCCCGCCGGCTTTCTGCCGGAGGAAGCGCCGCATAACTACATGACTGAAGTCCGGGTTCAGGAATCCTCGCCTCTCGTCGGCCGTCCACTCGATCGAGAACGGTTCGCCAGCGAGGATTTTCGGGCGATTGCCGTGATTCGAGGTGAACGCCTGATGGCGCCACCGCCATGGAATGAGCCCATCGAGGCGGGCGACTGCCTGCTGATCAACGCCACGCCCAACCGGATCATGGAATTGCTGGCATCACGCGATGCGGAGTCCCTGCCCGGCCTCAGTCAACCCGGCGCGGACATCCGCACCGTTAATCTGCAAATTGCCGAGTTGATCCCGCTGCCGGTGTCTCCCCTGATCAACCAGAGTGTACTTGAGGCCCATCTTCACCGGGACTGGAACCTGAATATCGTCGCCGTGCAGCGTCAACGGCATCACTTTCGTGCAGGCCTGAAGAAACTTAAACTTCGTGTCGGCGACATCCTGCTGGTCCAGGGCGGCGAAGAGGATCTTGAACGCGCCGAACGACAACTCTCGCTGGTACGCCTGCAGTCGCGCGGCATTCAACCCGTCGCACCCGGCCGTCACCCGGCGGGTCCGCTCCTCGTTCTCGCCGGAGTCGTTTCGGCCACCACGCTGCTTCACGTGCCGATCATGATCAGCGCCCTGATCGGTGTGATCGCGGTTCTACTCCTGCGGATCATTCCCTTTCAGGCAGCGACTGCATCGCTCGACACCGGCGTCCTGTTGCTCCTGGCAGCGTCCATCCCGCTCGCGCAACTCTTCGAATCCAGTGGATTAGCCACGCGCTGCGCAGACATGGTGCTGAGCGCCTGCGGATCGGCGTCTCCGCACGTGGTGCTGGCCTTTCTGTACATCGCCACGAACCTGTTGACCCAGGCGATTTCGAATAACGGCACCGCGGTGCTCATGGCGCCGATCGCGATTCAAATTGGCGAGGCACTGGGCGTCTCGCCGATCCCAATGGTGCTCGCCGTTGCCTACGGCGCCAGCTGCAGCTTCCTGACGCCGATCGGGTACCAGACCAACGCCATCGTCTTCTCGGCCGGCGGGTATCGATTCGGGGACTTCTTGCGGATCGGTCTCCCGATCACCGCGGTCGTGGGCACAACGGCCGTGCTCCTGATCCCGAAGTTCTTTCCGTTCTGATTACGTGTTTTGCGAAGCAAAACGCGCGTCGAAATTCGGCGCGTGAAGTGTGGCGCGTTTCCGGCATCCCGCGCGAATCCCTTGGCCCTGCCACGCTTCACGCGCCGAATTTCTACCAGTCGCCGACGCTGCCGTCGGAGTAGAAACTTCTCTGGACCATCTCCTTTTCGGGAGGATGCCTGGCGACTTCGTCTTCGTCGATCTCGATTCCGAGACCAGGCCGATTCCCGGGCCGGACGATTCGCCCTTCCTTCTCAACGGTAAACCCTTCGCTGACGACGTCCGAGCGCCATGGCACGTCGGCATGTACGGTCTCGCAGATGATGTAACTCGGCTGGGCGAACCCGAACTCAAGAGACGCCGCCGTACTGACCGGGCCCTGCGGATTGTGCGGCGCCAGCGAGATTCGGTGTGCTTCGGCCAGTGCCGCCACGCGGTTCGCGTTGGAGATCCCGCCGCAGTGCGTAATGTCGAGCTGACACACTTCGCAGCCGCGCGCATCAAAAAGCTGGCGAAATTGATCCAACGACGTCAGCCGTTCGCCCGTTGCGACGGGTGTCGTGAGCGCCGCGTTGATCATGGCCAGCCCTTCAACGGATTCCGGCCAACACGGTTCCTCGTAAAAATAGAGACCATAGTCGTCGAGCGCCTTGCCGAACTTGAGACCCATGGCCGGAGATGGGCGCGCATGACAATCGACCATGATGTCAATGTCATCACCCACGGCCTCGCGCATCGCCTTAACGTTCGCCTCGGCGTAGCGCACCGCACGCAGCCCTTCGAGCGGCATGGTCTCGGGAACCGCCATGGCCTTGAAGGCCGTAAATCCATCGTCGACGGCTTTCTGGGCAAGCTCCGCAAAGCGCCGCGCATCATCCCGCCCCGTTTCGTAGAAGTCTTCCAGTTTGCCGCCGCCGAGATGCGAATAGGTGCGGATTGTATCGCGCACGGGCCCGCCAAGCAGCTTATGCACGGGCATGTTGGCCACCTTGCCAAGAATGTCCCAGAGCGCGAGGTCAATTCCACTGATCGCGGTAGCGCGGACGATTCCACTGCCGTGCCAGAAATGTTGTCGAAACATCATCTGCCATAAATACTCGATACGAGTCGGATCCTCGCCGATCAGGAGGTCCGAGATGTCTTCCACCGCGCCCACGATCGAGCGGGTATGCCACTCCAACGTCGCCTCGCCCCAGCCATACAGCCCCGGCTGGTCCGTCAACACCTTGATGAAGACCCAGTTGCGCATGCGCGCGTGACAAACGTGCGTCTCGATCTTGGTAATCTTCATTTCGAACTCCCGTCGCTGGGGGAGTGCCCCCGGGGGATCGTCTCCCATACCCTCAGGCCCATCCGGCTCAAGTAAATCGGAATGTTACGGAACATCGGGTTCGACCCTTCGATCGCATCGCGAAGCGCGCGCCGCTGGTGCGACAGCGCGCCACACAGCAAGGTCACCGATCCGCCGTCACCGCCGGCGCCGTTCACCTTCCATCCCAGGGCCCCGTACTGCTTCGCCAATTCGATGACGTCCTGTGCATCTGAACTGATCAGGTCCGGATGGAGCCTGCCCTGCGCCTCGGTATTCTCAATCATGGCAGCGCCGAATGCCTCAAAGTCTCCGGCATAGAGCGCATCGCGGGACTTGGGCGCCGTCTGACGAAGGTCGTTAATCTTGTAGTAATCGGGACCGGCATCCTCAAGCTCCCGGATGACCTTTTCGTGAACCTGCGACGAGCTGTGAGATTTTCCAAAATATATCAGGAGCAGACGGCGCTCAAGCTCCCACCACGTGGAGTCCGATAAGTAGATCGGGGATACGGCCGCATGCGGGTACTTGTGCATCTCGATATAGTTGATGCCCCCGTACGCCGAACAGAGCTGATCCTGGATACCGCATTGTTGCTTCAGCAACTCCGTTTCCACCCGATGTGCCGCGTGCGCGACCTCGTGAGCGGTCAGGCGTCCCGGCGTAAGCCGGTCCAGCGCCCCGAGCAGCGCCACGGTAACCGCCGCAGATGTGCCCGTCGAGGCCCCGGCCGGAGCGTCCGAATAGATCGTCACCTGGAAGGCCAGATCATCTGGAACATGCATCAACTCGATAGCCGCTTCAAGTAGTGGATGTCGATCCCAGCCCAACCCCTCGTTCTGAACCGTATAGCGTTCACCGAAGTTCTCAGCAAAGATGACGATGCGATCACCGCTTCCGTCGTACGAAAAGACTTCGATCTGCGCTTCGGCATACGGATAGACGGCGATGTTGAAGATCGCGCCGTACTCGGCAAACCAGGTGTCTGTCCACCCGCCGTTATCGCATACGCGAATCGGAGCTACACAATTGATGATGCGAATGGGTTGCCTGTCGGAGTCCATGGTTGTGCGTGCTTATCCTGGCTGGTCGGAAATCGCGAGCGTAGCACCGGAAGACGCATCGGCCCGGGGCGCGCGCAGCAGAGACTCCGGAATCGGCTTACGCCCCGCGTAGCCGTCATGCAGACCGTGGTAGAATCGAAGTTCCGGTTCGTCACTTCTCCAGCATAGCAGGACGATTTGCCCATCGATCCGTGATGGGAAATCAACGAGGCCGAGTTCGAAGTTCCAGTCCTTGAACGAGCAGCCCAACGCTTCCAACTCGAGCAGGTGCTCCTGCAACGACTGCTGCAGGGCTGTCAACGCCTCGCGGCTGTCCGGTGCAGACTCATGAAGACGGCGCAATTCCTGACCTCGCTGCAGGATGTCATCGACGATCCGCTTCACCAGGGGAAGGGTCTGCGTCGCTTCGTGCGGGCTGAATAGGTGTGCTGCAGTCATGGCAACTCCGGCGGGCGGCCGTTTACCCGCCTCCAAGAAGCTCAATCTTGTACCCGTCCGGGTCTTCGACAAAAGCGAGTACCGTGGCACCGTGCTTCATGGGGCCGGGCTCGCGGGTCACCTTGCCGCCCAGCGCCCGGATCTCCTCGCACGCCTTGTAAACATCATCCACCGCAATCGCGAGATGCCCGAAGGCCGTACCGATCTCGTAATCGTCGACACCCCAGTTGTGGGTCAGCTCCACCACCGTATTCTCGGACTCTTCGCCATACCCCACGAAGGCCAGCGTGAACTCGCCGTCCGGAAAGTCCTTGCGGCGCAAGAGCCGCATACCAAGCACCTCCGTATAGAACCGGATCGACTGGTCCAGGTCGCGAACTCGAATCATGGTGTGCAAAAATTTCATGTGTGCCCTGGGTCAAAATGTTCCCGTCTCGGCTATGGACGCTACGATTAGCAGAATCCCGTCACAAGTAAACGTGAAAAGACATGATCGATCTTGACGGATCGGGCAGGTAGCGCGCGCGAGGTGGAACCATCGGCCAGACGCCGGGGACTCAGGAAGAAACGGCGCCTTGGGCCCGTGACTCGAGAATGCGGCAGATCTCCGCGAGCAGCGTTTCGTTCTCGACCGGCTTAACCAGCATGCCATCGACGGTAGCGCGCGCGCCATCGTCGACCATGCCGGGCACGGCGGTGTAGATCAGGATCGGTACCGTGGTGGACCCCTCCTGCGTGCGCAGCTTGTTCAAGACGGTCATGCCGCTCATCCCGGGCATCGCGATATCGAGAATCACAAGATCTGGCTTTACCTTGCCGACTTTCCGAAGCCCCTCTTCGGCCGAGCAGGCGGTGACCACATGGTAACTGCGTTCGCGAAGGATGGTCGAAACCGCACTGGCGACGCGTGTATCGTCCTCGACATGAAGGATGATTTTTTTTAGCGCGACCACAACGTTTGATCCCGGAACCTTCCGAGCCGATCCACCTCATGCGCCGTGCCGCTGCTCGACCGTCGACGCACGTCGTCAATATATGGAGGCGTAGAGCAGAATGTCCACATCGAATTCCAGTTCCGTGCAGAATCTGCAGTTCTCGGCCTCCGAAATTTACGACTTTTCGCGTTTAGATGGCCGATCGGTACGTTCTTGCTTCCCAGCAGGCGGAGATTGCGGTACAATGCGTCGAAACAAGCGCAGTATTCCCCTGAACGACCGGTGCGTTACGGGGCTCGAACGGATTAACACCGGACTGGAAGATGCGGCGTCGGCCGCGACTCTATGGACGGGAAGCAACAGAAGCTTCGGATCGTGAAAGCGGAATGCCGCGATCGACTTACGTCTGAAGATTTCGACTTTATCGTCTCCACGCTTGGCTCTGACCCCATCGCAAGTCAGAGCATCTTGACGCTGCTATTCGACACGACCACACGCGACCAGGTGCTGGATGACAAGTCGCTCTTCCGGGCCATCATTGACTCTCCTCATGACCTCCGAATATCCCCACACCTCTACTTCTATGTATTGGTGAGACACGCGCTCCTGGTGGCAGACATTGACGACCGGGATCTGTCGGATTACGTGGCGTCGATGCTCGCCCATTTTACGCTGGCCTCCCAGGTCTGGCCCCGGTCCTATGGCCGTTTGCTCGATACTACCGTCGATATCCTCCACGCCATGCAAGGCAGAAGCGGGGAGGAGCGATTCGCGCTGCACGCCTATGCAGGCAACATTTCACTCTTTATGTCCGGCGTCTTCGTCCAGCGAATCTACAGCCGCAATCGCCGGCGGGCGGCCCCGCCCGTGGACTATTATGAACGCTTTGGAATGTCGAATTTCGGTGCCGCGGGCGAGCACCAACTCGCGAGCTGCTACGCTCTGTCCGAAATCTACGGACGACTATCCCGCGAGTTCCGAGACGTTCGCCTCGCGCTTAACGATATGACCGAGCGCCTGACGTTCTGTGGCCAAGAGCAGATTCCGCGGAAGTACGACCTCTCCTGATCGGCCGGCGGTGCGCGGCTTCAAACCTCGCTACGGTCGCGGAAGAAGCTCTTCTCGTTCGGCGACTTTCTTGAAGTCTTCGAATTCGAATTCCTTGAGCCCCTCGCAATAGGACTTCGCCATCGAAAAGGAGGCCGGGTCCGTCGCGACCGTTTTCCAGAACGGCCACTTGGTGCACTGTCGTGGCTTGACGTCATGGACCGCGCACAAGCTTTTCTCAAGAAAAATGCAATCCATGTTCGGTTTATTCGTTAAGACCGGGCGCCGATTATGTCGATAGGTATAGGTCTTCAAAAACGTCTCGCGTGAGAGCCCGAGTGATTCAGAGATGCGCTTCACGTCCTCCGGCGTAAGATAGACATGCCCCTCACCGCGGCAACAGTTACCACACCGCGTACAGGTAAATTCAGTCGGTTTAGGCTTGGCTTTGTGGCTCCCCATGGCAGCATGCATTATCAACGGCGTGCGGAGCTGACAACTCAAATCGCGCGCAACGCCGGGAACCCCGATCGCATGCTAATCACTCATCGTTTTCAGGAACACGACAACCCACGTGCCGTCTGCGTGATTCTACACGGACTGGGGGACAGCCACCTGGGTATGGCCGGCCTTGCCGCCGAACTGCGCCTCGAGGAGTTCACCTTTATGTTGCCGGATGCGCCCGACCCTTACGTCATCGGGTACTCCTGGTACACCATCCCGGAGGAGTTCTTTACCTCGGCGTCTCCGATGAGCCGAAAAGAACTCGTTGAATCAAGCCGCGAGGACGTCGGACGGTCCCGCGAACTGGTCCATCGCCTCCTCTCGGAAATATTAGACCAGTTCCCCGGGACACCCGTCATTCTCGGCGGCTTCTCCCAGGGAGGGCTGATTGCCCTCGACGCCGGCTTTCAGTGGCCGCATCCCCTCGCGGCCATCTTCGCGCTGAGTAGCTACTTTCCGCAGGCGGATGAAGTGCTGGGGAGTTCGCCGCAATCCAGGGAGACCCCGGTCTTTGTGGGACACGGTACGGCGGACGACGTGGTCCGTCACGAGTACGGCGTTGAGACAGCGGAATCGCTGCGTACGCACGGGTGGGATGTCGAATTCTACAGCGACGACGGTCTTCCGCACAGCGTCAGTGCGCGCGAACTCGCCCGCTTGCGCGAGTTTCTGATGCGCAGCCTCGCGGGCTAGCAGCCCGTTGAAAAACTCCAGAAGACGGCGGTCGAGACGCCCGCCCTCCAGGGAATAACGAGAAACGCGCCTGGTCTGGAGGGCGGATGTCCCCAGCCGCAGCGAACGTCGGGTTTTTCAACGGACTGCTAGAGCCGCCACAGGTACATCATGCGCGGGCGGCTGTGGAGCAAGGTGTCTAGCGAGAAACTCGTGTTGCGGACCGACATCAACAGTGATGTCAGGGAGAAGGCCTCCTGGTAGCGAAAGATCTTCACCGAGGGGACATCCAGCAAGCGCGCCACCGCATCGACTGCGTTATCCCAATATCCGACTTCATCCACCAAACCACTATCCAGCGCCTGCGTAACCGTCAGAATCCTGCCGTCCGCAACTTTCTCGACTGCTTCACGTGGTAAGTCGCGGCCTTCGGCAACCAGTGTGACGAACCGACCGTGCATTTCGCTGATCATCCCCTGCAGGATTTCGTGCTGCTGCTCCGACAGATCGCCGAACGGATTAAGCATGTCCTTATTGGCACCGGACTTGATCGTGACGTCCTTGACACCATGCCGCGACGCCAGTTCCTTGACGTTGATCGTGCTGATCAGAACGCCGATCGAACCGGTGATCGTCGTCGGATGCGCCACGATGTAATCGGCCGCTACCGCCACGTAGTAGCCTCCCGACGCCGCGACATCACCGAAAATCGCAACAATCTTCCGTTCCGGGTCGTACGCCTTGAACTTCTGGAGTTCGTTATAGATCAGATCGCTCGCCGTGATCCCGCCGCCGGGACTATCAATCTCGATGATCAGCGCCTTGACCTCCGGATCGTTCGAAGCCAGACGAATCTGGCGCAGCACAGACTCAACCGGATCATAGCCCGACCCGAAAAACCCACCTTCGGATCTCATGATCGGCCCATGGATCGCGATTCGCACGACGTCCGTATCCCCATCGCCGTAAGACCAGACACTCTGAAGATCCGGGTACTCATCGACTCCGCCCTCGCTGAATGCTCCCCCGGTCCCCCGAATCGACTTGGTCACGGAGATCCCAATTCCGAAGACAATCGCGCAGGCCACCAGGATCGCAAGGATCCCGAAGAAGCCGATGGATCGCCGCTTCCTGCCGGGATGCGGCGGAGGCGGAGGCGTGGTGGATGAGGGCATGTGGTAGTTGGGTAGACGTTCGTCCATGCTAAGAACTCCTGGTTGGTGCCGGGTTTGCCGGGACTGGAACAATTAGGGAGTATAACCCAGGCTCCAGCCCCGGTCAAGGTGCCGGCCGGCAAGCCGGGTTCCGGGAGCACACCACTAACCCGGATATCTCACACTTTTCCTACTACGAAAAAGTGTGAGATGTCCGGGCTAACAGGGTTTACTCGAAAGTCCCATCCAGAAGCCCATCGACCAGTTCTTCAAGAATATCGTCCCATGCGCCGCGGCGTTCCGCCGTACGGATCATTTCGAGCACCGAGAGCGAGAACGAATAGGACCCCTCCAGCATCGCTTCGCTCAACGACGTCCCCCGTTCGATCCCACGCCGGAGCTCGTGGGCCACGGCCTTCCAACACGCGTCATCAGACTCGTCCTCGACAATCTGAAACGCACGCAAGACCGGCACTCCCGCCCGAGTGAGCCGGAGATACTTACGCCAGAATCGCGCCTGTTGCTGTTGGTCCGGTGTGATTTCCACGCGATGTTCTTAGCACATCCCGGCGACGATGAACAGGCGCGCCGACCGCATCACGCACGCCGCAGGGATTCGGGCTCACCCGGCATGCCCGGCATTAACCCGCCGAGGCGAAGGGGCGCGACGCCAGAGCTTCTGCTAAGTCCGACGGGCTGCTGGTCCCAAATTAAGCGAACCCGGTCATGGATAAAATCACCTCCTTTGTCACGTAAGGGTAAATTGGGACGCTGATCAAACTATCCCGAGAACTTTGCCGAGAACTAAACCGGGA
>JAQBYD010000007.1 GCA_027623315.1 Verrucomicrobiota bacterium
GCGGCAGGAAGGCCTAAACTGCTACAAGGAGAATTCGGCAGGAAATACGATCAGAATTCAGCGCGTAACACTCCAGGCATACTCGTCTCCTACGCTGCGGTTAATTGGACCCGCATAGCCTAGCACTCGGTGGATCCGCACGCAACTTCTGCTCCCGTGAAGCCACGAGTCGCCTCGCCGTACGTCCTTCTACATCCACCCTTGAGCCACTCCGTTGCCCCTGCCATAGTCCCTGCCATGTCAGGTCAGAATCGCACGATCGAAATCTACACCGACGGAGCAGCATCGCCCAATCCGGGGCCGGGCGGCTACGCGGTTATTCTGGTCGATAATGGGACCCGCACCGAACTGTCGGGCGGGTTCCGAATGACGACCAACAACCGGATGGAGCTGCTGGCCGTGATCAGCGGGCTTCGCGCAGCCGCGGATACGGGCCGCCCCATAGCGGTCTACAGCGATTCACGGTACGTGGTGGATATGATCAACGGCGGCTACGCCCAGCGCTGGCGCGCCAATGGTTGGATGCGAGACCGCAGGCAACACGCGGAGAATCCTGATCTCTGGGGCGATCTACTCGATCTCTGTGCCCGTCTCGACGTCGAGTTCACTTGGATACGCGGTCACGATGAGCATGTCGAAAACGAGAGATGTGATGAGCTTGCAGTCGCCGCACGACAGCTCGACAACCTGCCTCGCGACAGCACCTACGAAAAAGCCATCGAGATCGCGCCGACTCAGGGCGAATTCGAGTGGAAATAGGGTAAATTCGTCGGCCTTTATGGAAAGGGCCCGCCGCCGAATTTACTCGGCGAGGAAGATGGTCATGCCCGTCTTGATCTTATCGCCACCGGAGGTGGCCGTACAGTAGCAGATCTTCTCTTTGACCTTGCTGACTTCCAACTCGCCGACCTTGGTCATCTCGGAGTCCAGTGTTTCCCCCGAGTCGGGGTCGATGAGCTCCTCGATCTCGCCGACGGCGAACTTCATGCCGACCTCGACGCCCTCACGCGATCCGCGATTGCAGATGATGCTATCGGCCTTGGCCATCATGACGCTGCCCTCCCACCGGATGCCTTCCAGCTGTTCGGTCAGATACTCGATGGATTGCGCCACGGCGTGCTCCATGGCCTTGCCCATGTTGTCCTTCTTGAAACCGGCGAAGTCTCCCGTCAATCCACCCAACTTCGACCCGGAGTACCCCAGCGACAACCCACGCTTCTTGGACTGACCCGTGATCTTCTGGCTTGCCTTGACCTGTCCGGTCTCAGAATCCATGAGGTAGATGGTGATATTAATTTCGGCGGTGCCGCCTGACCCACCCAAATTAATACCCTTGAACCCAATCCCGCCACCAGCTCCTGACACGTCCGCAGTTGCGTGAGTCACCGCGCCACGCACCAACAGTTGCGCCGGGGTCATGCGTCCGATCTTTGGAGTCTTCTTGCCGCCCGCGGTGCGGCCGGATGCCGCCAGGTCCTGCTCGCGCATGGCTGCTTCGCGCATGCTCTCTTCACCCAGCACGATGAAGTGTCCGGAGGACTGCAGTGCGTCGGTGAGCATCAGTTTGAATGCGTCCGCTAAGTCCCATTTTACGACGTAGGTATAACTCTTCTCGATATCGGTGACCGAGACTGAGTAGCGAAGCCCGCCGGCTCCCTTATCGTCAGCCTTCTTGATATCCTCCTTCAAGGAGACGGTGTTGGGATCGTCTTGCTTCTTCTTAAACTTGTCCATTACGCCGGCGTGGCCGATGGAAAGGGTTGAAGCAAAGATGAATGCGGATAGTGTAATGCGTGCGAGACGGGTCATGATAGTCCTCCGTTGTAACCGGTTAATATGCAACGCCGCGATACTACACCCAGGTGGGTGAATGTCAATATTGATGCCTACGGAAGCTGAGTGGAGCCCATCAGATAGCGATCGACTTCACGGGCGGCTCCGCGCCCCTCATTAATCGCCCATACCACCAGGCTTTGGCCACGGCGCGCGTCACCCGCAGCAAAGACCCCGTCGACGCTCGTCGTGTATAGTCCATGCTCGGCCTTGACGTTGGAGCGATCGTCGCGCTCGGCACCGAGCTGCTCGATCAGCGTGTCTTCCGGTCCAAGAAAGCCCATCGCCAGCAGGACGAGCTGGGCGGGCCAGACCTTTTCCGATTCCGCGACCTCCTGGAATGGCGGGCCGCCGTTCTTATTGGAAACCCATTGAACCACCACGGTTTTCAGAGATGTCACATTCCCTTCGTCATCAGCTATGAACTCCTTGGTCATGATACAGTATGAACGCGGGTCCCCACCAAACTTCGCCGCCGCTTCTTCCTGACCGTAATCGAGCATGTAGACCTTGGGCCATTCCGGCCACGGGTTACTCGCGGCCCGCTCGTCCGGTGGCCGCGGCAGAATCTCAAATTGGTTCAGGGATCGACATCCATGGCGCAGAGAGGTGCCCACACAGTCCGTACCCGTGTCGCCACCCCCGATCACGATGACATCCTTGTCCTGTGCTGAGATGAAATTGCCATCTGCATGCTGAGTATCCAGCAGGCTCCTGGTGTTGGCGCGCAGGAAATCCATCGCAAAATGAATGCCACCCAACTCCCGGCCGGGCACCGGGAGATCGCGTGGCTTGGTCGCCCCGGCACAGATCACAACGGCATCGTATTCATCCACGAGATCCTGGGCCGGGAGATCCCTTCCGACGGCGGTTCCGGTCACGAATTCGATGCCCTCGGCAGCCATCAGGTCCACACGGCGCTGCACGACCTTCTCCTTTTCAAGCTTCATATTCGGGATTCCGTACATCAGAAGTCCGCCGATGCGGTCGTCACGCTCGTACACCGTCACGTGATGTCCCGCTCGATTCAACTGTGCCGCGCATGCGAGGCCTGCGGGTCCGGATCCGATGACGGCCACCCTCTTCTCGGTTCTCACCGCCGGCGGCACTGGAACGATCCACCCCTGCTCGAATCCGTGGTCTACGATGGAGCATTCGATGTTCTTGATGGTCACGGCCGGATCACTGATCCCCAGAACGCAGGACCCTTCGCAAGGCGCCGGACAGACCCGCCCTGTGAACTCAGGGAAATTGTTCGTCTTGTGAAGTCGCTCCAGCGCCTCGCGCCAGAGTCCCCGGTAAACCAGATCGTTCCACTCCGGAATCAGGTTGTGGATCGGGCAACCGGACGCCATTCCGCCCAGCAACGTGCCGGTGTGGCAGAATGGAACTCCACAATCCATGCATCGGCCGCCCTGCTCGCGCAGTTTACCCGCGGGCATGTGATGGTGAAACTCACCCCAATCCTCGATTCGCTCGAGTGGCGGACGATCTCCAGGAAGTTCGCGTGCCGATTCCAGAAATCCGGTTGGTTTGCCCATTAGTTCCCCGATACGCGCGACACGTCCTGACTATTCTCCTGGAAAGCGGCCATCATGGATTCATCGCCAGTCATCCCCTGGGCCTTTGCCTTGCTCATGGCCGAAATCGCCCGCGCGTAGTCTCGCGGCAGCACCTTTACAAACTTGGAAATACAATCATCCCATTGGTCCAGGATGCGCTGCCCGCGCTTGCTGCGGGTATACCCGACGTGTTTTTGGATGATCCGCTTCACGTAATCTGCATCGTCGGTCCCGAACTCGGCAAGCCCTGCCATCTCCGCATTGAAGCGGCTTTCAAAGTCGCCCTCTTCGTCAAAGACGTAGGCGATTCCACCCGACATGCCGGCACCGAAATTGCGGCCCGTAGCGCCGAGAACGACAACGCGGCCGTCGGTCATGTATTCGCAACCATGATCGCCGACACCTTCGACAACCGCCGTGGCGCCACTATTGCGCACGCAGAACCGCTCCCCCGCCAGGCCGCAGACGTAGGCCTCTCCTGCAGTGGCGCCGTAGAGTGCCACATTTCCAATCACGATGTTTTCATCCGCCTCAAATGTGGACTCAGCGGGTGGGTAGACGGCAACCTTGCCGCCGGAGAGCCCCTTGCAGAAGTAATCGTTTCCGTCCCCTTCCAGCAGGAAGGTCATGCCCCTGGGCATGAAAGCTGCAAAGCTCTGTCCAGCCGAGCCCTTGAAGCGGATCTCTATCGTGTCGTCCGGTAATCCTGCGGCTCCCCATTTGCGGGTGACGTCGCTTCCTGTAATCGTGCCGACCACGCGGTTTGTGTTCTTGATTCCGAGCGATGCCTTGACTTTCTCGCCGCGCTCAATCGCGGGCTTGCAGATGTCGAGCAGCGTCTTCATGTCCAACGAATCGCGCAAACCGTGCTTCTGCGCGATCTGCCCGAAGCGGCCAACATTCGCCGCAACATCCGGCGCATGCAGCATCTTTGAATAATCCAAGCCCTTCGCCTTCCAGTGCTCAATCGCCTTGCGGGACTCAAGCCGCTCCACGTGCCCGACCATCTCATCGATTTTCCGAAAGCCGAGCTTGGCCATCCACTCGCGCAACTCTTGCGCGATGAATCTCATGAAGTTTACGACGTATGACGGATCACCACGAAACTTCTTTCGGAGGGCCTCGTTCTGCGTCGCCACGCCGACCGGGCAGGTGTCGAGATGGCAAACACGCATCATGATGCAGCCCATGGTCACCAATGGTGCGGTGGAGAACCCAAACTCTTCGGCTCCGAGGAGACATGCAATGGCAACATCACGACCCGTCTTTAGTTGCCCGTCGGTCTCGAGGCGAACCCGGCTTCGCAAATTATTCAGGATGAGTGTCTGGTGCGTCTCGGCCAGCCCGAGTTCCCAGGGAAGTCCCGCGTGCCGGATACTGGTCTGGGGAGATGCGCCGGTGCCGCCGTCGGCGCCGCTGATCAGGATCACGTCGGCATGTCCCTTGGCAACGCCGGCAGCGATGGTGCCCACGCCGACTTCGGATACCAGTTTCACATTGATCCGTGCAGCTCGGTTGGCATTCTTGAGGTCGTGGATCAACTCGGCCAGATCCTCGATCGAGTAGATATCATGATGCGGTGGCGGCGAAATGAGTCCGACGCCGGGCGTGGACCCGCGGACCTTGGCGATCCAGGGGTATACCTTGCGACCGGGCAGTTCCCCTCCCTCGCCGGGTTTGGCGCCCTGCGCCATCTTGATCTGAATCTCGTCGCAATTGACAAGGTACTCACTCGAGACGCCAAAACGCCCCGACGCGACCTGCTTGATTGCACTTCGACGCCAGTCCCCGTTCTCATCCGGGGTAAATCGATCGGAATCCTCGCCCCCTTCGCCGGTGTTGCTCTTACCACCGATTCGATTCATCGCGATCGCAAGGGTCTCGTGGGCTTCGCGGCTGATAGAACCGTAGGACATCGCCCCGGTCTTGAAGCGCTTACAGATATCGTCAACGGATTCCACCTCGTCAATCGGTACCGGGTCGCTATTGAATTTGAACTCGAGTAGACCGCGCAGGGTATACATATCCCGCATCTGATCATCGATCAGGGCGGAGAACTCCTTGAACGTATCGTAATCGTTTCGTTCACAGGCGACCTGCAGCTTGTGAATCGTGCGTGGATTGAAGAGATGGCGTTCGCCGCCATTGCGCCACTGGTAGTCGCCGCCCGCATCGAGTGCGGCGCCGTTTCTGCCACGCTCGGCGAACCCTTTCGTATGACGGGCCAGCAATTCCCTGGCGACGCCCTCGATTCCGATTCCTTCGATGCGCGTGGCTGTCCAGGTGAAGTACTCATCGACGAAATCCGCGCGCAACCCCATGGCTTCGAAGATCTGTGCGCCGTGGTAGCTCTGAATTGCGGAAATACCGACTTTCGAAAGCACCTTGACGACACCTTTCACGGCGGCCTTCACGTAGTTGGCCTCGGCCTCGGCGTAGGTGATATCTTCGAGCATCCCGGTCTCGATCATCTCGTCCAGGGTTTCATACGCGAGGTAGGGATTGATTGCGCTGGCTCCGTAGCCAAGCAGGGCCGCATAGTGGTGCACTTCCTTCGGCTCGGCGGACTCGACAATCAGCGCGATCTTCATCCGCAGACCGTTTCGAATCAGGTGATGATGCAGCCCGGCCACAGCCAGTAGCGACGGGATGGCAACGTTCTCGCTATCGATTCCCCGATCGGAAAGAATAAGAAGCTCGGCGCCCTCTTCGATCACGCGGTCGGCTTCCCTGCAAAGATTGGTCATCGCCGTTGCGAGGCCCTTCTCGCCCCACTCAACGGGAAAGAGAATGGACAGGGTCTGGGTGTGGAACCCAACCGACTCGGCCCCTCGAAGTTTTGCCATGCGCTCGTTGGTGAGTACCGGATACGGAATGTGAATCTTTCGACAGGCAGACGATTTGGGCTCAAGCTGGTTGCCCTCGGGACCGAGCATCATGTCCGTCGCGGTGACCAACTCTTCGCGAATAGCATCCAGGGGCGGGTTGGTGACCTGCGCAAACAACTCGCGGAAATAGTTAAAGAGGAGCTGCGGACGGTCCGACAGCACGGCGGGAGGGGTATCGTTGCCCATGGATCCCCTTGCCTCGATTCCCGTCATCGCCATCGGTTGCACAAGCATACGAAGCTCTTCAAAGGTATATCCGCAGGCGGTCTGACGCGCGGTCAGCAGCTCCGGTTCCGCGGGCGGAATCTCGGCCGCATTGGGGATCTCATCGATCTGAATCACGTGCTCGTCGAGCCAGGCCCGGTAGGGTGCTTCGTTGCTGTATCGCTGCTTCAGCTCTTCGTCTGACACGACGCGACCTTCGCACGTATCGATCAGGAACATACGGCCCGGCTGCAGGCGGCCCTTGTATTCGACCTCCTCCGGCGGAACATCAATCACTCCGACCTCGGATGCCATGATCACGCAACCTGACTTGGTGACGTAGTAGCGCGAAGGACGCAGCCCGTTGCGGTCCAGTACCGCGCCGACCCGCTCGCCATCGGTAAACGCCACCGAAGCCGGGCCGTCCCACGGCTCCATCAAGCATCCGTGATATTCATAGAACGCCTTCTTCGATTCGCTCATCGTCGCGTGCTTCGACCATGGCTCAGGAATCATCATCATCACCGCTTTGGGCAGGTCCCAACCTGCGAGCACGAGGAACTCGAGGCAATTGTCAAACTTGGCCGAATCACTTCCGGTGGCGTTGATGATGGGCCGAACCTTTTTAACGTCCTCGCCGAACCCCTCGGATTCAAATAGCGCCTCTCGCGCGTGGTTCCAGTTCTCGTTGCCGCGGATCGTATTGATCTCTCCGTTGTGAATGATATAGCGATACGGATGAGCCAGGTCCCAACTCGGAAACGTATTGGTCGAGAAACGGGAGTGAACGAGCGCCAGGGCGCTGATCATGTCTTCGTCGCTCAGGTCGGGATAATAGAGTTCGAGTTGTCCGGTCAGAAGCATGCCCTTGTAGACGATCGTGCGTGCCGACATGCTCGCCGCGTAGAAGAAATACTTTTGCACCATATCTGATTTGTAGATGCGCAGCGCGACCTGCTTGCGAATGACGTACAGCTTGCGCTCAAAGGCCAGCGGGTCGCCTCCCGGATCGCTTCGTTCGATAAAAACCTGGCGCACAACCGGTTCGAGCCGCTTGGCGGATGCGCCCAGGGTCTCATGGTCGGTTGGAACGACGCGCCACCCCAGCAGCGTCTGCCCTTCTGCCGCGATCACAGATTCTATGATCTGCTCACACTCGTTGCGCTCCTTGTCGTCGGTAGGCAGAAACAACATACCAACACCATAATCCCCCGATGCTGGAAGCTTGAAGCCGGCCTTATGGACGACCTTGCTGAGGAAATTGTGAGGGATCTGGAGCAGGACCCCGGCGCCGTCGCCCGTGTTGGTCTCGCATCCGCAGGCGCCGCGATGATGCAGATTGGAGATCATCTCGAGCGCTTGTTGGATGATACCGTGTGATTTCTCGCCCTTAATGTTGACAATGAAGCCGACGCCGCAAGCGTCGTGCTCATAATTGGGGTCGTATAATCCCTGCTTCTCTTGTCTTCCAACTAAAGCCATATTACCAATATCATTAGTGAGAAAAATCTACCGTGTCGACAAGCGCCCCACCTGCGAATCAGCGGCAGACGAACAAGTCACTCTAAAGTGGAGTTATTTTGGTGTCCAGCCATTAATTTAAACGGGAAAACACACGTTAGGGGTATTCAAGAGATCTCATGATGACTGCGCAAGGGCTGACATCTCAACCGATCGTCCCAATCGAAGCGAAGTCGACGTCTGCCAGGGGACTCTATGTTCACATCCCCTTCTGTGAGCGAAAATGCTCCTATTGCGCTTTCTATGTGACGACTCGGGATCAGGATCTCGTGGACCGCTTCATTGAGTCGGTCGCACGGGAACTCGGGTCTTACGCCCCCCTCCCCAGCGTGGAGACCATCTATTTCGGCGGCGGAACCCCCTCCCTGCTGACCGCCGTCCAACTTGAACGCCTCTGCGATGTCGTTCACGCCCGCATACCCAAGGAGGCGATTGTGGAATGGAGCATCGAATCCAATCCGGGTACCTATACCCCCGATAAGGTCGCCGTGCTTGCGGCGGCCGGCGTGAACCGCGTCAGCATCGGCGCCCAATCATTCGACGACACGATGCTCAAACGACTCTCCCGCACGCATGGCGGCGCCGACATCGGTGCTACCGTCGAGATCGTCAGAAGCGGTGGAATCGAGAACATCAATCTCGACCTGATCGCGTCAATCCCCGGGATCGACGCCTCCACCTGGCGATCGACCCTTGATCGTGCCCTGGCCCTTGAACCCGAGCATCTGTCGGTGTATGCGCTCAGCCTGGATGAAGGATCTGCCCTCGCCAAACTTGCAGGACTTGGCCGCTACGCCTTGACCACTGACGATGAACAACTGGGCGCCCTTCACGAGGCTCGCGATGCCCTCGCGGCGGCCACGATGGAGCCCTACGAGATCTCGAATTTCGCACGCCAAGGCTACCGCTGCCGGCACAATCTTTCGTGCTGGCGAGGTGAGGACTATATCGGCCTCGGACCCTCGGCGGCATCGCGAGTCGGGCACGCGCGTTGGAGTAACGTTTCGGATCTCCGGCAATACATTTCGCAGATGGAAGCTCAAGGCGTTCCCGAGCGAGATGTCGAGACCCTCGACGCACGGGGCCACGCGGCCGAGAGGCTGGCGTTCGGAATCCGCATGACGGAGGGGGTCCCGGTGAGATGGGGTGACGGATTCGAAGACGTCCTCACGCAAATCGAATCGCACGGACTCCTTAAGCGTCTCGATCAATCGTTTCGCCTGACCGCACGCGGACGCGATCTTGCCGATAGTGTCGCACGTGAAATCCTGGGAGCATAAGCGAGCCCATGCAGGAACATCGGTTCGCGGGGATCGCTCACCCTCCAGGTGGTTAAGATGACCAAAGACTCTCAGGTGGAGCACGAGCCAACCGCAACGTGGTTGTCCGTTATCGAGAGTTATGGTACTTCACCTTTTCGGTTTCGATCGAACGGTAGTTCGCCGCCCCCAAAGGAGATCTTCTTATGAAAGCCATCATGGTCATGTTCGACTCGCTCAACCGCCGGATGCTTCCGCCCTACGGTGGGGATTGGGTTCACGCGCCGAACTTCAGTCGCCTGGCCGAGCGCACGCTGACCTTCGACAATGCATATATCGGATCGATGCCTTGCATGCCGGCACGGCGCGAACTTCATACCGGGCGCCCCAACTTTCTGCACCGTGGCTGGGGGCCACTTGAGCCCTTCGACGATTCGATGCCACAGATCCTGAAGGAGAGCGGCGTCTACACGCATTTCGCCACGGATCACTATCACTATTTTGAGGATGGCGGCTGCACATACCACACCAAGTACAGTTCATGGGAGTTCTTCCGTGGCCAGGAGGGTGACCCCTGGATCGGCCAGGTCGCCGATCCGCCAGTTCCGGCTCATCTCGGCAACAGCCGTCGTCAGGACTGGGTGAATCGAGAGCAGATGCGTCACGAGGAGGACCAGCCGCAGCCCCAGACATTCAAGGCCGGGATCGACTTCATGCACCGCAACTGCAACGAGGACAACTGGTTCCTGCAAATTGAAACCTTCGATCCGCACGAGCCCTTCTTCAGTCAGCGCAAGTACAAGGATCTCTACGCCAAGCACTACGACGAGTACAAGGGCGACCACTTTGACTGGCCCGCCTACGGCAAGGTCAAAGAGTCACCAGAAGAGGTGGAGCACTGCCGGCACGAATATGCCGCCCTAATGAGTATGTGCGACGTCTACATGGGGCAGGTCCTCGACGCGATGGACGAACTGGACCTCTGGAAAGACACGATGTTGATTGTGAACACGGATCACGGTTTTCTGCTTGGGGAACATGATTCGTGGGCCAAGTGCTGGCTCCCGTTCTACCAGGAACTTGCGCACATACCCTTCTTCGTCTGGGATCCACGTTGCGGCAAACGCGGTGAGCGACGCAACAGCCTGGTGCAGACGATCGACATCGCCCCCACCCTGCTCGACTTCTTCGGAGTCGAAATTCCAACGGACATGCTGGGGAAACCCCTCGGCGAAACGATCGCCACCGATTCCCCGGTGCGGGAAACGGCGCTGTTCGGAATGTTCGGGTCCCACGTGAATGTGACCGATGGCCGCTACGTCTACATGCGCGGTGCCGAGGGGCCGGAGGACTCTGTTCCGTGTCACTACACCCATATGCCTACGAACATGACTCAGCCATTCAAGACGGACGCCATGAGCGAACTCAGCCTCGCAGAGCCCTTCTCCTTCACGAAGGGTTCGCGCACGATGAGAATTCCGGGCGCCGGATGGTACAAAGCGCAGAAGGACACGCGTCTCTATGATGTCCAACTGGACCCGTTACAGTCAGCACCGCTCGAGGACCCCGAGACCGAAGAGCGGATGATCGCCGAACTCGTGCGCCTGATGAAGGAATGCGACGCCCCACCGGAGCAATACGAGCGGTTGGGGCTGGCGGAGCGTGCGTGAGCGCGTGGGTACCAGAATAGGTCGAATCCGTTCGGCCAAACCCCCGCCCCACAACCTCACGGACTCATACGCTCTGCTACCTCTTTTTGTACCACATCGCCGGCAGGTACGGCCGCTCGCGTTTGAGCAACTCGTCGATACATGCATCGACGTCCGGAACGCTGACCGCGACCATACTCGCGAGAAAGGCCTGCCGAAGAACTTTGCGGTCACCGGTCACGGCGGCTTCGACCGCCAACTCGTGCTCATCCAGTATCCGTTTCATATATCCTACCAGCGGTCGCGGCATATCCCCGAACGGGAGCACGTTTACGCGGTTCATGTCCACGGTGCTCGGCAACTCAAGGAAATCGTCATCCTGCAAGTTCGGCACCGCCCCGTTGTTGGGGGTATTGATATAGAACTTCTTGATCTGCCCGGACCACATCGACTCGATGATGTCACTTGCATGATCCGGAGTCGTGTGCTTTAGGAAATCTTCGATTTGGCGCTTACCCGATGCGAGATTCCGCATGTCGGTCCAGCACTCGTTCATCCACCTCCGGCGCACATCCACGCTCCACTGCTTGATCTTCAGCATATCCTTGCGGACCACGTCGTGTCCCTGGAAGAACGGGAGGTACTCCTGCGTATGCCAGACGCACATCGGGATATAACCGACGGCATCGGCCAATTGCCATGAGATGCGGTTGGCCAGATTTCTCTTGGCTCCTTCCGACGCCGCCGCGCGATGCTCCTCCTGGCTGGCAACTTGGAGTTTCTCCTTGATCTTCCGCGTGAGGTCCCGTCCCTTGTAGGACATTTCCACCACCCAGTTGAAGTGGTTCACCCCGCCGGAGCGGATGTGGACCTGGCTTCTCAGCGCATTGGTTACCTTGTCCGGTGACTTCACCAGGCCGGCGGCACAGATCAGGTTGTTGTCGAAGCGCGGATTGTGAGGCCCATCGCACAGGGCCAGGAACTTGAGGTTCGGGAAGTGCCGCATGATCGCAATGCCCATCGCCGCCGTCGGATTCACCCAGTTCACGACCCAGGCGTCCGGGCAGATCTTCTCCACGTCCTTGAGTATGCGGGCCTGGCGCGGCACCTCGCGCAGCGTGCGCATAGTGCCGCCGGGGCCGATGGTGTCGGCCGAGCACATGATCATGCCGTGTTTCGTGCTGAGCTCTGCATCCACTCCACGCAGCTTGACGCCCTCCACGGCGAAGGCCAGCGTGACAAAGTCCGCGCCCTTCAGAAACTTGCGGTAGTGCGCTCCGGCCTCAAGCTTGAGCGGAACCCCCGTCGCTTCAATGGCCCGCTCAGCGATCTTGACCATCCACTTAAGCTTGCGCTCATCCGGATCCACCAGCGCGAGGGTGCCGTCGCAGAGCGCCGCCTTGGTGACCATGCTCCAGATGGTTTGCCGGCCGAAGAAAACGCTTCCCGCACCGATCAGGACAACCTTGGGGCCCCTCGCCAAGTCAGACGCCGTTTCTAAGCCGGACGTAGTCGCGCAGGACGTGCAGGTCCTTCATCGCGTCTTCGGCAGTACAGGGCGGTTCTATCTCGCCACGAATCGCTGCGCAGAAATTCACCGCCTGCTGCCGCATCGCACTGACCCATGGAAGCTGCGGAATGACCGTCTCGGGTCGCCCGCCCGCACCCCCTTCTCGGAAAATCTCCACCTCGGCATGACGCCCCACCGCGACCGGGGCTGGAAATGTGAGCTTAAACCATCCCTTCTCGAAACAGACGAGCGCGACTTCCTGCCAGTCAAGACTGGTGGAGAACGGCGTCATCTCCAACACGCCGGGGATGCCGCTAGCACTCTCGGACACCAGCAGGACACCGCTCGGGTCCGCATGCGTCACCTTGTAGTCCTCACCCAGCAAGTATCGCATCAGGTTCACCTGGTGGACGTAGAAGTTAACCAGGCCCACGTACAGACCAAAGGATGCCTCATCAAGATCACTTGCCGGTGGATCGGCGTCGGCCGGCGGAACCTGCTCGTCCGTCGAAACCATCCCCACGAAGCCTCCCGCGATCCAGTCTCCAGCGGGCATCGTGATACGAACGTACTTCATGACCCCTAGGTCACCGGTCTCTTTCGCGCGCTTAATCTCCTCCATGACCAGCATCGTGCCGGGGTCGCTTCGCTTGTGGTAACCGACCATATGCCAGGAGTCCGTCTTCTTGAGTTCCTCGATAAGCTGCTGCCCCACTTCGACGGAGGCCGCGAGCGGCTTCTCGGTGAACAGGGGAATGCCTGCGGCATACAGTGGCGGCAGCAGTCGCCCATGATGATTAAACGGTTGCGAAGCGACAATTCCCTCGAGCGACTCGGCCTCGATCATCTCAGCAGCCGACTCGTAAGTTCGGGAAATGCCGTACTTTGCCGCCACACGCTCGCGAAGTTTGGGGCGCAACTCCGATATTGCGACCACCTCGCACTGGTCGATGGTGGCGTAGTTCCGCAAGTGCGCACACTGCCCCATCGATCCAACACCTGCAAATCCGATCTTTACCGGGTCACTCATTTCATTCTCCTGTCCTGGTCATCGAGATCTCTACTCAATTCAATACACCGAAGATCGCCTCAATAGCCCATCCGTCTACAGCATGCGGGGAGTTCGGTCAACCTTACGATGTGGTTCATTTCCTGCTTCCACTCCTGCACCATTCCTGATAGGAACGCGCACTTAATGCGGAGACAATGGAATCGAAAGCCAACCCCACCAGGGAGACTATGAGCAAATCACGAGCATCGAAAATTGCTGCCATCACCTACACGCTTCGCGACCTCGCGAAGAAACCGTCAGATGTTCCGAAAGTCCTCAAGAAGGTCCGCAAGATCGGGTACCTTAACATCCAGGCCTCGGGCGGACTGTACATCGAGCTGCCACCCGCAGAGCTTCGCAAGATGGCTGACGACGCCGGGTTAAAGATCATCGGCGCGCACATCGGCCTCGCCGATATGCAGAATGACCTCTCGGCGGTCGTCGACCAGCTTGAGACATATGGCACGCGCTACGTTTCGATCCCGATCGTCAATCCAGACAAGAAGACGGCGGCTGAATGGCGGCGCTTGTCGCGGCAGTTCGAAATCGAGGCTAAGCGGCTCTCCAAACATGGCATCATCCTGCAGTATCACAATCATGCGCACGAGTTTGAGAAGTTCGGAATTCGAGGCGGCAAGGGCGGAGCCACCGCGCATGAGATCATCATGCAAAACTCATCGTTGCAGGCCGAACTCGACGTGGCATGGGTGGCACGTGGCGGATATGACCCCGCGGACTATCTCGCCGGGCTCAAGGGTCGAGCCGATCAGATCCACGCCAAGGACTGGGGTATCGTCAACGGGCAACCTGAATGGCGTGCCGTCGGCGAAGGTGGGCTGAACTGGAAGGCGATCGTGAAAGCAGCCAAGACCGCGCGCGTCAAGATGTACATCGTTGAGCAGGACAACTGCCCCGTCACGAACGATCCACTCAAAAGCATCGCGATCAGCTTTGAGAACCTGATGCAAATGCCGCTGTGAAATTCGGGCCGTCCTGCCTCAATCCGTAGCGAGAGGGCAATGGAAGCCCGAATTTCTACTAGACCAGGGATGCGCCGGAGTCGGAGTCGAATACGTGCGCCTTGGGAAGGAACACGGGCAACTCCGCGGAATCGCCAACCGCGTGGGAGCGATGCGCATCCACACGTGAGATGAAGCTGCTCTTGCCGGTATTCAGGTATAGAAACGTTTCGGATCCCATGGGCTCCACAACCTCAACCTGTGCCCTAATACGGGGCGCTGAGGTGAACTCTTCCGCGGCGACGGAACCAATATCTTCCGGACGGAGGCCCAAGGTCACCGCTCTCCCGGAGTGGGCGCCGAGTTTTTCGCTCCATTCCGAGGGAATCGGTACCGAGAATGAACCTTCATCGAACATCATATCGCCGTTGCGTCCGGTCAGTGATCCCTCGAAGAAGTTCATTGGTGGGGTTCCGATGAAGCTGGCCACGAATCGATTCACAGGATTGTCGTACAGGGATATTGGATCCGCGACCTGCTGAATCAAGCCCTCGTTCATGACAACGATTCGGTCGCCCATGGTCATGGCTTCGGACTGATCATGCGTCACGTAGATCATCGTCGCCTCGAGTTGGTTGTGCAGGCGGCTGATCTCGACGCGCATCTGCACGCGCATCTTAGCGTCCAGATTCGAGAGCGGCTCATCAAAGAGAAATACCTTAGGCTTGCGCACGATGGCGCGCCCAACGGCCACGCGTTGCCTCTGCCCACCGGAGAGCGCCTTGGGGCGCCGCTGGAGGAGTTCTTCAATCCCGAGAATCTCCGCGGCTTCCATGACCCGCTCCTGAATCAGGGCTTTCTTGTACTTGCGAAGCTTGAGCCCGAACGCCATGTTGTCGTAGACGCTCATATGCGGATAGAGGGCGTAGTTCTGAAAGACCATCGCGATATCGCGATCTTTGGGAGGCACGTCATTCACCACCCGGTCACCGATCGCAATCGTGCCCGCCGTGATCTCCTCCAGCCCGGCGACCATACGAAGGGTGGTCGATTTGCCACAGCCCGAGGGCCCCACGAGGACAACGAACTCCTTATCTTCGATCTTAAGGTTGAAGTCGTCCACGGCCTTGACGTCGCCGGGATAGATCTTCATCACGTTCCTGAGAGTAACTTCTGCCATGTTTCGATCCTGGTCTCAGGGGAAGGTAGAGAGCGTGACAAATCCGACCCCCGCAAGCAAGCCGGAACATACGGCAAAGGGTCGGAGCCGCCTAGCGGCGGTTGCCGTCGAAATCGATGCGCGACCATCCGCTTCCGAACGGCCAATCGTCCGAGTCACGCGGCGCGTAATGATTGGCCATTACGTGACGAAACGCTCCGGGCTCCTCAATGGGGCCTCCGCGATGTATCAATCGCCCGTGAAACAGGACGACATCACCGGCCGACGCTTGGACGGGCTCTTCGCTTAGTCCCGCCTCCACATGATTGAGATCTACGAGTGCATCGAGCTCGGCGCTATAGCGGTCGTCGAAAGTCTTAAACTCGACCTCTCCATATTTCTCCTTGAGTTCATGCAACTGGAGAAGATGCCGGCGATGCGACCCGGGCTGGATCCAGATCGTGCCGTTCCTGGGCCCCACATCGACGAGCGGGATCCATGCACTCATGCAACTTGGAAGATAGTACTGGTCCTGGTGCCAGCGCTGTTCCGAGCCCTTCCAGAAATACATCGTCTGAATGCCATCCGCCTCGCAGCCAAAACAGTCTGCAAGCGGTTGTCGCAAGCGCGGGTGCAAAAGCAGATCCATCGCTACGGGATCGTAGAGGTGCTGGTTGTGAGTTCTGCCCCACTCCATCTCCGTGCTCACGTTGAATCCCTCCAGCGACTTGCGCCCGCTTTTCAGATCCATCATGTGGTCGATGACGGCCTTGCACTCGTCGGCGGCAAAGATCGTCGGCAGCACCACGAAGCCACGCTCGTGGTACTCCTGTAGCTGGTTGGTCGTCAGGGCCGTGTGCATAGAACCTCGAGGCGATCTAGAACTGCGCGTCCGGCCAGACCGATTTACACCCGGACATCACCTTCGTGCAGATCGTCTCAAGATCTTCGTCCCAGAGCTCTGCGTTGAAGAGCTCGACGCAGTGATAACCATCGTAGCCGCACTCCTCGACCTTCTCGGTCCAGGCCTTGAGCGGCAGGATCCCGTCACCCGGGATCACTCGATCGGCGTTGATATCCATGACCTCCCAGTGCGTATCGGCCCGGATATCGTTCAAGTGCGCATGGACGATCTTTCCCCTGGCGAGGTCAAGATCATCAACCCGGCTGGGCGTGCTCACGAAGTGCGCCGGGTCCCAGATCAAGCCGACGTTCGATCGATCCGCACGGGAGACCATATCCGCCGCCGTACGATAAGACTTGCACAGCGCGCACCAATTCACCTCCGCGGCGATCGTAACGCCAAATGGGGCCGCCGCATCCGCCATCTGCCGCACATGCGCCGCCATGGTGTCGAGATGTGCGGGGTAGTTTTCGCGCGTACGCTCCGCGGGAACATCGCACCCCACCACCAGGGCACTACACCCCAATGCCTGCATGCGCTCGCCAACCTTCTGAACGCCATCGATATCGCCCTGCCGCGCTTCGGCGTCGCCGAAGGCGCTCATGCTGATGCCGGTGCATCCGACGCATTGAAGTCCGTTATCCGTGACGACCTTAACGGCTGCATCGATGCCGTGCTCCGTGAAGTAGGCTTCAGCATGCCACATGTTGATCTCAAAATGCTTCCAGCCCGTCTTCGCGTAGGCTTCCATGTGCTCCGGAAATGTTCCGTCGCGCGTCGTAATTTCGTGCATGGCAATCTTCATAGGGTCTCCTTTGGCAGTGCGTGCAGGTCTTCGAGCTGTCGTGTTCCGTAGTCAATGATGAGGTCGTCTTCCCAAATCTCGGCCGCCGCGGCCTGCCCATGAGTGTCGTTCTTACGGTAGGGCTGGTTGTTCATCGCGTTATAGCAGCAGATGAATGCCCACCGCGCATGCTCGCTGCGGTTCTGACCCGAGCAGTGCAGGGTGTTGCTGTGAAAGAAGAGCGCGTCTCCGGGGTCCAGCTCACAATAGACACATTCCAGAATCTTTTCCGCCGCCTCGATGCGCTCCAGATTCGCCCCCACTTGACCACCACGCATGCCGTGATCGATGCGCCCCATGCGATTCGAGCCCCTCAGAACCTGCAGGCATCCGTTCTCGCGGGTTGCCTTGTTCACCGCGATCATGCAACTGGCGAGGTCCGGAAAGAGACATCCGTCGCCGTACCAGTATCCGTAATCCTGGTGCCACTCCCATGCGCCGCCGACGAGTGGCTCCTTGAGCATCATCTTGTAATGCCAGATGTAGGTCGCGCCGCCGAGCAACTGCTCCATCGGACCGAGGATCCGTCCCGAGCGCGCGATGGCGTTGCAGATATCCTCGCCCTCGGCACACGTAAGCCAGATACGGCTTTCGCCACCGTCAGCGTCTTTCATGATCCCACCGGTTGACATTCGGGGATCCGCCTCGGTGACACGCTCGAGCAGCTCGGTTTCGGCCTGCGTGAAAAGACCGGGGACAATCACGTAGCCGTCACGCGCGAACTCCGCCAACTGCTGCCCGGTGAATTCGTAGTTTGCCTGGTTCACTGCAATCGTCCTCCGATGAGTGGCACCCGCCCTACTTAATGATCGGATCGAGAACGTGGTGACCGCGCACGAGCCCCTCGTCGAATCGATCCCCGGAGTAGATCGGGTCCTCGTGCTCAATCGCGACGCCACCGCTGTACCCGATCTCATCCAGGGCGGAAATGAACTCGAACCAGTTAATCTCTCCATACCCGGGAATACGAAATCGAAAGATATCGCCGTTGATCCCGTAGCGATAGCGGTTCTCGGGTATCATCTCCGTATCCTTCGCGTGGACGTGGTAGACGCGATCAGCGTATTCCTTCAACGCGCGCACGTGATCGATGCCCTGCCAGTAGAGGTGCGAGGGATCGAACTCAATGCCCAGCGCCTTCGACGGCACGGCGCCGAACATGTCGTCCCAGGTTCCCGGCGAACCGCCAATATTGATCGGCGTATGGGGCAGCCTGCCGTGCACCGACATCCAGTTCTCGAAGGCGATCTTCATACCGCGCTTCTCGGCCAGTTCGGCCACGGGACCGAATCGATCACCAAATAGTTTTATATTGTCATCCCAGTTGAGGCCGCCATGGAAACCACCCATCGCCGCGACAACTCCAACCCCCAGTTTCTCGGCTGCGTCGAAGACACGTCCATAGAATGTTGGTTCCGACTTAATGCGGTCTTCCGTGCATCGGCAGAAGGTGTAGTACGCCAGCGCCGAAATCTCGATGTCGTGTTGCTTCATCAATGCCACGGCCTCATCGATCTTTGCCGAGTCCAGGTCCTCCGTCTCCGGATTGCCGAACGCTCCGACGTGCAGTTCGATCGCTCTAAACCCCAGGTTGGCCGCCTTCTCGATGTCCTGATAGCTACCTGTGAGAAATCCTAGCTTCATTTTGATGCTCCCTTTGTTATTAATTCAGTCGCCCTATAGCGCTTACCGATATAGCACGCAAGCACTTTCCAGACAAAAGGTGAAGCGGCGTCCGTGTGAGCGGCACGCTGTGCCGCAACGCGGCTGCGCATGCGCCCGCCTAGAGTAGATGCTGACCGATAAACTCCTCGTTCAGTTCGATCCCCAGGCCGGGCAGATCGGTGACCGCAACACAGCCATCTGCGTCGGGCATGAGCGATGCTTCCTTCTGATATCCCACGCGATTCCAATCGAGCGGCGTGAAGACCTCGATCAATAAACCGTTTGGGACACCCGATATACAATTGAGATGCACCGGATCACCGCTGTTGGCGGCCACCGGAATTCGGAACGCGTGTGCCAATGCCGCTATTTTGCGCCACTCTGTAATGCCGCCGCAGGTCTGTGTCGCATCCGGGATGATCACATCGCAGGCCCGTTTCGAGATGATCTCGCGAAAGCCCCATATCGTCTGCTCATTCCCACCGGTCGCGATGGTTGTGTCGATCGTATCCGTTAATTTCTGCAAGCCCGGCAAATCATCGATCACCAGCGGGTCTTCGAACCAGAACGGGGTAAGCTCCTCAAGTGCGCGCATGGACTTAAGCGCGTGCGGAACCCCGCCGTAGCGCGAGGCGGCGGCATCGAAATTAAAGAGTAGTCGCGTCTCCGGACCGATGACGCTTCGCACCAGCCTTGCTCGCTCCATGTCCTGGTCGAGGTCTCGTCCGACGCAGATCTTGACGGCGCGGAAGCCCATCTCCATGTAGGCATGCATCTCCGACTCCAACTCGGCGAGATCATCCTGATGCGACGTGAAGGAGTAGTAGTGTCCCCCACTGGCGTAACAGGCAATGCGACTTCGGAATCCGCCCAGGAGTCGCGAAACCGGCTGGCGGCACGCCTTGCCGACAATGTCCCATAAGGCACAGTCGATAACACTGATGGCGCGAACCACCTCGCCCTTGTGGTGCGGAACCCGCCAACCGCCCTCGTGGCCGAAAAGTTTCTGCCAGATGCGTTCGTAGTTCCTGGGGTCCTCGCCTTCCAGCTTCGGGCCGAGTTGGTTCACGATGATGTCAACCGACATATCGTCGAGATCCTGGCACGCCAGAATGCCGGTGATCCCCTCGTCTGTAGAAATCTCGATGATCGTCGTGATGAATTCATCCTGCAACGCGACATCGAGAGCGTTGGCGTAGGGCTTGAGCTTCTCGATGCGAAGTGTGCGCAGCCTTATGTCTGTGATTTGCATGGCGGTATTATACATGGATCCGGCGCAGAAATCCAAGCAGATCGCAGCACGAATTGATTATCGCGGCCGCACAGACTACAACCTTGGGCAGAACGCATGATCAAGAGTCTTCTCCAATGTATCCGTCGCGGACTGGCCGTGTTCGGTGTCTACCGCCGCCGCAGAGCGGCACGGCAGCGCCGCGGCGCCTGCCGCCTCACGATTTTGATGTACCATCGAATCGGCTGCGCCTCTCCCGGCAACTCAAGACTTTCTGTATCGACGGCGCGATTCGAGGACCATCTTCGCTTTCTGCAATCCCACTACGACATTCTGGATATGGACACGGCGGTTGAGTTGCTCCGCGCGGGCCGCTCTCCGCAGCGCAACTCCGTGGCCATCACATTCGACGACGGCTACGCCGATAACGTACAGAACGCCCTCCCCCTCCTGATGAAGCACGAGGTCCCGGCCCTGGTCTACGTGGTTCCGGGATACGTGGGCACGGACAAGCTCTTCTGGTGGGATCGACTTGGGCTGGTGGCCGAGGCCACGATCGCCGCCGACGGCGAAAGTCTCTCGAACCGATCGTGGTACCTCGGTGCGGTTCGCGAGATCATCGAGAGATGCGGGCGCGATGTAGGCATCGCTGAAAGCGTGCACGCTCTCGGCGACAAATTCCAAACGCTCGAACCGGCAAAACGCGATCTCATCCTCGATGAGTGGGAGCACTCCGTCGCGGCGCACATGGACTCCGCCGCCACGTCGCGACACGTCACCGCCGATTGGAATGCGCTTCGACAATTGGCCGAGAGCCGCGTCGATGTGGGGTGTCATACCGTTACGCACGCGTGCCTGACCATGCTCCCACCCCAGGCGGCCAAGCAGGAGATTGAAGAGGCCCGCGTCTTGATCGAAACCCAGGTGGGACTGCCCGTACGACACTTCGCGTATCCGTACGGTCAGGCCGGCTATGTTTCCTCGGTCCTTCCGCATATGGTTCAGGAGGCGGGTTTCCAGAGCGCCTGCCTGGCCATCCCCGGCGCCTGCCAGGGATCCGGCCTGTTCACGCTTCCGCGCGTTTATGCCGGAGACTTCGATACGCGGGATCTTGAGATCCAGATCGAGCGAATCCGAAGCCCCATCGTCCCTCCCGTTCCGCCGGCGCGCCCAATGGAGTCGATCCATGCGTGAAACCGGAAATCTGATTCGTCACCATTCGACTGATTCACAGGACTGAAGACCGCGTAAGCCGCAAGGCCGCGATGTGAGCAACTCCATGAACGCTACGGAATCTCTTCCGATCTGGGATATCGCATCCGACATCACCGGGGCCCTGCGCGACGGAAACCGCCTCATCATCGAGGCGCCCACGGCTTCGGGGAAGTCGACGCAGGTTCCGCAGATGCTCCTCGATCGTGGCCTCCTCGGCGAGGGACAGGTCATGGTGCTTCAGCCACGCCGCCTCGCCGCGCGCATGCTGGCCACGTTTGTCGCCCGGCAGCGTGGCGCCAGGCTGGGAGACGAGGTCGGATTTCAGATTCGATTCGAAGATGTCTCCTCGCGCGCGACACGCATCAAGTATGTCACCGAGGGGATCCTCCTGCGCCGCATGGTTCGTGACCCCGCTCTAGCAGGAATCTCCGCGATTATCTTTGATGAGTTTCACGAGCGACATGTCTTCGGTGACGTCACCCTCGCGCAGGCGCTGTGCCTGCAGGAACAAACTCGCCCCGACCTCAAATTGATCGTGATGTCGGCAACCATGCATGTCGGCCCTATCCAGGAGTACATGGCGCCATGCCCCGCTCTCAAATCCGAGGGCAGGACGTTCCCCGTGGAACTTGAGTATCTGCCCCGTTCGCCGGGCAGGGGCGAATCCGTGTGGGAAATTGCCGTCCGCAATATCGACCGCTTGCTCCGCGAGGGGCTAAGCGGGGATATCCTGGTCTTCATGCCCGGGGCCCATGAGATTCATCGCACCATTCGAGAACTCCAAGGCTGCGCCTCGACCAAAGGCTTGATCATCCTTCCCCTTCACGGCGAACTTGCGCGTGCCGACCAGGATGCCGCGCTGGCGGGCTACGAGCAGCAGAAGATCATCGTCTCGACGAACGTGGCCGAGACCTCTCTCACGATCCATGGCGTGCGCACGGTTATTGACAGCGGCCTCGCGCGCGTGGCGAACTATGACCCGCGTCGAGGGATCAATACACTTCTGATCGATCGCATCAGCCGGGCCGCGGCGGACCAGAGAGCCGGCCGCGCAGGGCGCACGGCCCCCGGGCGCTGCCTTCGCCTCTGGACGCAGCCCGAGCACTCACAGAGACCCCGCGCGGAGACGCCCGAGATTCTACGGCTCGACGTCTCTGAAATTGCGCTGACCCTGAAGGCGGCGGGGTTAAGCGACCTGGATTCCTTTCGCTGGCTCTCCCCGCCCGACCCCGAAAGCCTGGAACGCTCACTTCAACTCCTGACCGACCTGGGGGCTTTGTCGAGCGCGACAGGTGACATCACCCCCCTCGGACACCGAATGCTTGCGTTCCCCGTCCACCCCCGCTACGCCCGCATGCTGATCGAAAGCGGCGAGCGCAATTGTGTGAAGGCAATCGCCCTCGTGGCCTCATTGACCCAGGGGCGCGGCCTGCTGCAGCGGCGGCAGGACAAGGAGGTGAAGCAACGACGAGCTGAATTGTTTGACGATCGATCCGATTCTGATTTCTTTCCGCTCATGCGAGCCTGGAACTTCGCGGCGGAGCATGCGTTCGACCTGGGGCAGTGTCGCCGCTACGGAATTCACGCCCAGGCGGCAAGGCAGGTCGCCGCCACCTTCGAGTCGTTCCTTAAAACGGCGCAGCGCGAGGGGTTACCCGTCGATGGTCCCGCCACGCGCGACGAGGATATCCGGAGATGTATCCTGGTGGGCTTCGCAGATCACCTGGGGCGGCGCATGGACGGCGGCACGCTGCGCTGCGATATCGTTCATGGGCGGCGCGGTGACATTGACCGCGAGAGTGCTGTTCGGGACCACACCCTCGTGGTGGCGTCCGATATCCAGGAGATCGAGGGACGCGACCTTAAGGTGATCATGTCCCTCCTCACTGCCGTCGAGGAGGAATGGATCGAGGAACTCTTTCCAGGGGAGATTCAAGAGCGCACCGAAACGGAATACGACCCTCGTGCGCGGAGCGTATTGTCTGAACGCCAACGCGTGTTCCGCGGCCTCGTCCTGGAGCGCAAAGCGGCCGATCCCGACACCGACGCGGCCGCGGCTCTGCTTGCCCGGGAAATGGCGAAAGGAGAACTCCGCCCAAAGTCCTGGTCGCCGGAGATCGATCAGTGGTTCGACCGCGTCGCATTCCTGGCCGAGCATTGTCGTGACCTCGGTTTCAGTGAGATCACGGACGACGACAAGCTGCAGATGTTTCAGCAGTTCTGTCACGGATCGACGTCGTACAAGCAGATCAAAGACAAACCACTCAAACCCGTCATCGAGTCGTGGCTCAGCAGCCCACTGCGCCCGCTCGTAGAGAAATATGCACCCGCCCAGATCACGTTGCAGGGTGGCAAGAGAGCCAAGGTGAAGTACACTCGGGGCCAGGCGCCCAGGATCTCAAAGCGAATCCAGGATATCTATGAGCTTCGGGAGTCCCCGCGACTCGCCATGAATCGAGTGCCGGTCGTGGTCGAGATCCTTGGCCCCAACATGCGTCCCGTCCAGACCACGCAGGACCTCAAAGCGTTCTGGAGCGAGGCCTACCCGAGAATCAAGCAAGAGCTTCAGCGAAAGTACCCCAAACATGAGTGGCGCTAACCAAACTCCCAACCCGCTATGCGGCCGCCTGGCCCCCAGTCCGACCGGGGCGCTGCACCTGGGTAACGCACGCACGTTTCTCATCACCTGGCTCTCGATTCGTTCGCGCAACGGGAAGCTGATCTACCGCCTCGAAGACCTGGATCACCCCAAGGTCAAAGCGGGCGCTGCCGAAGAGGCCATGCAAGACCTGAAGTGGCTTGGATTGGACTGGGATGAGGGGCCGGACATAGGTGGCCCGCTGAAACCCTATGTTCAGTCTGCCAGGATTCCGGCGTATCGTGCTGCGCTGGACCGACTGATCGCCTCGGGACAGGTCTACGCCTGCATCTGTTCACGCCGCGACGTTGAAACGGCCCAGAGCGCGCCCCAGGATGGCGAGGACGGCCTCTATTATCCCGGGACCTGCCGCGACCGCTTCAAAGACTACCAGCAGGCACAGGCGGCTCTCTCGCCGGACCGCCTGCCGGCGTGGCGCTTTGCGGCGGGAAGCGAGAGCACCTCGTTCGCTGACGGGTTTCACGGGGCACAGACGTCCGTCGCCAAAGAAGACGTCGGCGACTTTGCCATCGCACGTCACCCCGACGGTGCGGGCTACATGCTCGGGGTGGTCGTGGATGACGCGGCCATGGGTGTCACGGAGATCCTTCGTGGCGACGACCTCTTAGCAACCACGCATCGGCAGATTCTGCTGCAGAGCGCGCTGGGGCTTCCGACCCCCGAATACATCCACGTACCCCTCGTGGTCGGGCCGGACGGGCGAAGGCTTGCCAAGCGTCACGGAGACACGCGCATTGCAGAATTCAGGGACCAGGGGATCTCTCCGTCCCGCATCGTGGGACTGCTCGCAAGCTGGTGTGGCTGGGCGAGCCCCGGTGAAGAACTCATGCCTTCCGACTTGATCCAACGGTTCAGCCTCGACGCCATTCCGCATCATCCGATTGTGCTGCCTGAAGATTTGCACCTGGTCTCGTGACCTTTCACGTTCGCTCCCCTGTGAGCACCCCGCCCCACCCCAGTTGGTCCAGGACGGGAAGCATGTCGGGGGCTACCGGCGCCGTGATAACAAGCGGCTCTTGTGTGACCGGATGCACGAGCGAAAGCCGCCGGGCGTGGAGCAGCATCCGAAAGCATGCGAGCTCCTCCCGGAAGTATCGGTTGTGCGTCGCGTCTCCGTGTTGCGTGTCGCCGATCACCGGATGAGAAATGTGCTTCATGTGCCGGCGAATCTGATGCATCCGTCCCGTTTCTGGGCGCACCTCGAGCAGAGAGTAGCGGACCGTCCGATGCTCGCCGATCGACGCCTCGCGCTCGGCCGTCGCCAGGCGCCGGTAGCGAGTCACGGCCGAACGCGGGCGATCGCCCGGTTCTTCGACGTAGGCATAGTCAATTTCATCCTCCGGCTCGGTGAATCCGCGCACCACGGCGAGATACTCCTTGGAGACCTCCCTACTCTCGAATTGCCTCTGCGTTCCAGCGGCAGCTTTCTTGTTCAGGGCGAAGAGAAGAACCCCGGAGGTCGGCCGATCCAGTCGATGAATCAGGTAAACATACTGCCCCACCTGGTCCCGCACGAGCTGCAGCGCGGCAATCTGATCGGGAGACTTTCGACCACGGTGTACGATCAAGCTCTCGGGCTTATTGATAGCCACGAGGTGATCATCTCGATAAAGTACTTGAAGCAATCCCATAGATCACCGGATTGTAATCCGTGTTCGTAGTAGGAGAAGTGGGAGATATCCGGGCTAGATCCACATCGCCGCTGGCCGCGGTCATGATCGGAAACCAGGTAACAATCCGATTCACGGTTTTGCTGGAAAGACGAGTCCTACCTCCTGCTGAAGTTCTGTAGTTTAGGACAGAGTGGACGGGCGGGTCAAGGTTTGCCCCGCAAACCAAAGTTTTCTACCCACCAGAGCCACGAGACCGTAACCTAGGCCCCATTGCGGGCCTAACTTCTAAAGGTGAACACGATCATCGAGAGCAATCCAGATCCCATCCATCTTTCCACAGGCTGGGAGTTCGTCCAACATCGTGCCTCGCAAGCGTGGATGCTCGGCACCGAGGCCAGCACCGGCACGACCGTGGACCTACCGCACTGCTGGAACTGCAACGACACCTTTCAGGATGGCACAGAGTACTACCGCGGACCCGGTTGTTACCGCAGAACCTTTGACGTGTCACCCGAGTGCCTGCACGCCCCGGAAACGACGTGGCGGATCGAGATCGAACGGTTCTATGGAACCGGCGAACTCTGGGTCAACGGGACGAGGAGCAGCAATATCGACGGACAGTATCTCGGCGTATCGATCGACATCACACCGGCGCTTCGTGTCGGCCGTAACGTCGTGGCTGTCTCCCTGACGAATCGGTGTGGCCCCGACGTTCTGCCGGGCACGGACAGCCCGGACTTCGTCTTGTATGGCGGGCTGGCCGGCCGCGCAACCCTTCGAGCTCGCAGCACCTTGCATATCATCCCCGGAACCGTGCGCATAGACTGCTCAGATCCACGGGCGGCTCACATCGAGTGCCAGGTCGGCAATGACTCCGATCGCGATCGCGCGGCTTGCATGCGGTGGGAGCTGCGAGACGTCTCGGGTACGGTCCTTGGGATGACGGCTCAACCCGCGTCAATGCCACCAAATGGTCAGACGACGGTCTGCGCAGAGTGCAGCCTTGAGGCGCCCCTGGAACCATGGTCGCCCGATGGACCGGTCCTATACCGTGCCACGGGCACGCTGCTGCAGGATGATCACTCTCTCGACACGGTTGATATCCAATTTGGATCCCGATCGATCGAATTCGGACCGCATGGGTTCTTCCTGAACGGCGAGCGCCTCGAGTTGCGCGGCGCGAACCGCCACGAGAGTATGCCCGGCTTCGGAAACGCCATACCGCGAGAACTCCATTACCACGATGCGCGCTTGTTGAAGGAGGCGGGCTTCAACTTCGTCCGACTGTCGCACTACCCGCAACACCCCCACTTCCTCGATGCATGTGACGAGATGGGGATCCTGGTTTACGCGGAACTGGCAAGCTGGAAAAGCGTACGCACGGGACGCTGGTTGGAAAACGCGTGCCGCCAAATGGAGCAACTCGTTCGCAGAGACAGAAATCGCCCCTCGGTGATTCTCTGGGGTCTTGGAAACGAGGAGCGTGTGCGCGGTGCCTATGAACGTCTCGACGCACTCGTGAAGGAACTCGATCCATCTCGCTCTACGATTTACGCCGAGAACCATCTTCACCGTGCGAAGCGGCGCAAAACCACCGGACTGACCGATGTCTGGGGCTGCAACTATGAACTTAATCTCCTCGCCGACCTTGGGCAGCACGCCAGAAGCGGCGCCGTCGTGGTCAGCGAGGCTGCGTGTTACCCGCTGGCCGAACGCGGAGATCTCGAGCAAGAACGCTTCCAGATCGAGATGCTTGAGCAGGACCTGGAAAAACTGGATGGCATGGCGCACGTCACGGGAGTTGCAGTATGGAGCCTTCTCGATTACGCCACGTCACGCAAGGGCCGGTATCGCTTTCTGTCCGGCCTGGTGGACGCATGGCGTGTGCCCAAGGCCTCGTACTACTACATGCAGGCCCGCAACCTGGGCACGACCTGCCTGAGACTCTTCGGGGATTGGTCGGAGTGCACCGAATCCCCGACCCGGGAGATCCTGGTGATCACCAACTGTGCGCGTGTCGTGCTGGAATGTGAAGGTACGGAAATCGCCGCCTTGAGCGGCGGCTGCGCCATGGTTGCGTCACTCGAGTTCAGTCCATGCGTCTTGACCGCATACGGCGAGAGAGAGTCCGAACGAATCCGCGCCGATCTGCCGTCCTGGGGCCCGGCGCACCGGCTTCGCCTGGTTGCTGAGGACGCTCTTCCGAGCGGCGAGACAGCGATCTATCGCGTCGAGGTAGTAGATGCGAAGGACATCGCGTGTCAGAACTGGCACGGCGCCGTCCATGTGAGATCGCCCGGTGACGCCAGAGTCATGACCCCCACCCTCGACAACACGATTTCCGTTCGAAGCGGAGTGGGACGGATCTTTGTGCGTTCCGCCAGACCGGGATCGGAGAGCATCATCCGTGTCGATGCGCCAGGGCTCGAGCCGGGTGAGATGATCGTCCGACTTTAAGTTGACGGAGTCCAACCTTCCGCGTGGCACGACCGTCCCGGTCGTGGTCCCGGTCGTAGGTGCACGAGCGGGACGCTCGTCCCACTCTCGTTCCATCTCTCTCTCCGCCGTGGCACGACCGTCCCGGTCGTGGTCCCGGTCGTGAGAGCACGAGCGGGACGCTCGTCCCACGTTATCTCCCCGACTCCCGCTTCTCCCGAGGCAGTAGATTGTTTCGAACGTATCGTTCCGTCCGGAGGAGTTCCGGAGAGTCTCGAATCAAGCGATCATGACTCTCTTTCTGCCATACAGGGCCCGTCCTATTCATGTGCTTATTGATCTCCTTCGCCGTAAAGGACTTCCAACTGTGAAGTATCTCCTCGAGTTCGAATCCGTGCAGAGGACGCACGATGACGTGTGTATGATTTGGCAAAACTGCGATCTCTCCAAGTTCGTAGCGTTCGCTTTCAAAATGACTGTAGGCGCCCAAGACGAGATCCCGCATCTCTCGATGTCTCATCCAGCACTCACCATGGCCCTGGTCCAGGTAGTGCTTCATCCGGCGATAGTATTCACGATCCGCATCCAAGAATGCATCATCCTTCCCCTGCGCCTGAAGAAGCGTCTTACGCAATAGATCCAACTGTTGTACGAGGTTCTCGGAGAGACTGTCGTGCAGACGTGATGTCACGAAATACGTCGCGCCATCCTGTCGCCAATGCGGAAGGTCTCGACGATAGATGCGAACAGGACGAGTCGAGTCGTGGGGACTAAATTGAATGGACACAAGGAACTCCGCGTGGCACGACCGTCCCGGTCGTGGGTGGGTCGAACGCCGCGGCGGAATCCACTCGACACACCGAGCGCGAGGACTTTGCACGCTTCCTGGTAGCGCTTTTTCGATGCCGCGAATCGCATAACGGAGCACTAGTCGCAACTAACCATCCCCGCAAGCTCCTCGCCGCGGTGCGTAATGTCATCCTCAGACAGCGACTTGAAGCGCTCGAGGCCGAAGGCCTGCACTCCGAACGACGCGACGGTGCTACCGTAGAGCATGGCCTGGCGCAGAACACCCCCGTCGACGTCTCCGTCGCGGGCTACCGAACCCATGAAGGCGCCTGCGAAGGAGTCCCCGGCACCTGTTGGATCGACGACATTTGCAAGAGGATATGCCGGAGTGATGACGATGCCGTCCCCCGTGAAGAGAATCGCACCGTGTTCGCCCTTCTTGATGATGACACTGCCCGGGCCCATCGCGAGAATCTTCTCAGCCGCCTGGACCACATTCCCTGTGCCGGTAAGCAGACGTGCCTCCGAGTCGTTGAGCGTGAGTATATCGACGCGCTCGATCACCTTCTGCAGGTCATCGCGAGTATTGTTGATCCACAGATCCATCGTGTCCGCCATTACCAATCGAGGCTGCTTTACCTGGTCCAACACATGCAGTTGAAGATTCGGCGAGATGTTCCCCAACAGAACGAATTCCGCGGACCGGTAGGCATCGGGCAATTCCGGAGAGAAGTCGGCAAACACGTTCAGATCCGTCGACAGCGTGCGTCGGCTGTTCATGTCCTCTTCGTACACCCCGGACCACCGGAACGTCTCCCCGTCCACCCTTTGCAGCCCGTCCATGTCGATTCCGAATCGATGAAACAGGGCGGTGTATTCATCTGGGAAGTCACTCCCGACAACCCCAACCATGCCGGTGCCCGTGAAAAACGACGCGGCGGCGCAGGCGTAACTGACCGATCCGCCCAGGATCGAATTCTGTTTCTCCACCGGGGTCTCGATCGTGTCGATTCCTATGGATCCGACAATTACGAGTTCCGGTGTTCCCGGGTTGGACGCTTCGTCGGCCATGCTTAGCGATCCTTGGCCAGGTGCCCGACCAGTGCTTCGAGGGCCAGCACGTATCCTGCCCCGCCGAAACCACAGATCTGCCCCACGGCCACGGGGGCGACAAAATTCTGGCTCCTGAAATCTTCGCGAGCGTGAATGTTGGACAGGTGGACCTCCACGCATGGGACACCGCTGGCGAGGATGGCGTCCCGCAAGGCCACGCTGGTATGGGTGTACGCTCCGGCGTTCAAGATGATACCATCCGCATCCCCCGCGCATGACTGGATCCTCGAGACAAGATCGCCCTCGCTATTGCTCTGGAAATCTTCGATTTCCACCCCGAGTTCCGTAGCACGATCGCGGGTCGCCACCACGATCTCCTCAAGGGTAACGGCACCGTAGATCTCGGGTTGCCGCTGTCCCAGCATGTTCAGATTCGGACCGTTGATGACGCATATCTTCATGGGTCAGGATTATCGTGTCTGGCACGACGGCGGTCAATCGAGAAAGGCAGTGCGCAATACGGCTGTCTCGGGAAGATTACCATCGAGAAGCGATTCCATGCGCCCGACGGCCTGGACTCGCTGCATGGCCTTGCGATAGGAGACATGACCTGCCTGCCGCGCCGTGTCCTCGCGCCAGTCCTGAAAATGAAGCGTCTCCCGGGGTGCGTCGCACACGTGAAGAAGGACATCTCGCTGCCAAAGCAGAATGCTCTGCAGCACCGCCGTACGCGAAGCCTTGTAGCGTACCTCTATTCTTGCCGCCACGGTATCCTTGTCCTCGTCACGCGCCTCCTCCTGCACGGTCTCCCGCACCTCTCCTTCCACCGAGTCACGTATGATCTCCAGCAGCGCAAGCACGCGCGAGCCCAGCGCGGCGCGCGAGGTCTCTGATGCGCCCGCCGCGCGCGCCAGCATATTCAGGAGTGGGGTCCGCCACTCCTCCGGCAGCGCGTTCGCATCATTCGATAACACGATCCGCTGGCAGCGGGATACGACCGTGCCGGGCAACGCCTGGGCGTTCCGGGCCAGGAGGAGAAACAGACATTGGCCCGGCGGCTCCTCGAGCGTCTTCAAGAAGGCGTTCGCCGCCTCTACGCCGATTCGATCCGCGTCGACGAGGACCCCGACCTTCCATCCGCCCGCGAACGAGGTCTGGTAGACCGTCTCCTCAAGCGCACGAATCTGCTCGATCACTATGCGTCGCGACTTCTTCTGCGGTTCAATCCATTGGATGTCCGGGTGCGTATGGCGCGTCACAAAGTTGCATGACTGGCAAGCTCCACAGGCCTCCGCCCCGCCTTCGCAATAAAGGGATCGGAGTAACTGCTCTGCAAATTCAAGCGCGTCACCTTGCGGCGAACCGATAACCAGGTACGCCTGCGCCAATCGACCGCACTCAAGGGTTGACCGTACGCTCGCAAGCGCGTCTTGAAATCTCTCAGTCTCAACGGGCATGTCTGGGAGTTGCCTGTCGCTCTATCGGTTAGCTAAGCTTCGGTTCAGGACGACCGCGCGGCGGAACGGGCCTCAAAGATATTCCAGATCTCATCGCTCACGGAATCCACGTCCTGCGCGCCATCGATGATCTGGAATCGATCCGGCCAACGCTTACTCAACGCCAGGTATCCCTGCCGGACCTTCTCGTGAAACTCGCGCGTCTCCCTCTCGAAGCGGTCATGATCCGCAGGCCCACCGGAATATCGCTCGGCCAGGCGTTTAAATCCGGTATCGGTATCGACATCGATCAGAAACGTTACATTCGGAACGGCCGTGGCGATCGCGTACTCGTTAATCGCCAAGAGGGGCTCAATCGGCTCTCCCCGCCCATATCCCTGGTAGGCCGTCGTGGAATCGGCAAAGCGGTCGCTGATCACGGCATCTCCGCGCAGCAGGGCCGGTAGAATGATTTCGCGGACGAGCTGTGCGCGACTCGCCTCGAAGAGCAGAAGCTCGGCCTCCGGAACAAGATCGTGCCCGACCTCATCGTGTTGCAAAAGACGGCGAATGGCCTCACCTACCGGTGTGCCGCCGGGCTCACGGGTGCGCACCACGGTGCGCCCTGTCGATTCGAGCCGATTAGCAAGCCGCTCGGCCTGGGTCGATTTCCCGCCGCCCTCGGGACCTTCAAAGGTAACGAATATTCCCGGCCAGTCCGCCATCACCATCCCTACCTCTGCTTCCGCAATTCAGCACCATGCGGCGTGTCCTTCACACTCCACCCGAGCGCGACGATCTCGTCACGCATCCGGTCAGACTCGGCCCAGTCTTTCGCCTCGCGAGCCGCCTGTCTCTGCGCAACGAGCTTCTCGATATCAGGACCCGCGACGTCGTTCTCGTGGGCCATAAAACCCAGCACGGCATCCATCTCGCGCATGACCCCGCGCACCCCGGCAGCGCCTGCGCCGTCCAGGCTTCGATCATCGAAAGCTGCGTTTCCCGTATGGATGATTGTGAATATCGCTGCGAGCGCCTCGGGGATATTCAGATCGTGTTTCAACGCTTCGTCAAACGCCCTGCGCCCTGACTCAGCCCAGTGCGGCGGTGTCCCGGGAGCATCTGCGGCCGCGGCTTCACATCGGCCCATAAACTCGTCGATGCGATCGAGTGTAGCCTGCGCCTGTTCGAGGCCCGCGAGGGTGAAGTTGAGCTGTTGCCGATAGTGCGCCGACAGGAGCAGGTAGCGAATCGCGCGCGGCGAGTAGTCCTTATCCAGTAGATCGCGCAGCGTATAGAAATTCCCGAGGGACTTGGACATCTTCTTGTTCTCGACGACTAGGAAGTTGGAGTGCATCCAGTAGCGAACAAATGGTTTTCCCGTGGCGCACTCGCTTTGCGCGATCTCGTCCTCGTGATGCGGGAAGCGATTATCGACGCCGCCCGTGTGAAGATCGAAGGTCTCGCCGAGGTACTGCATGCTCATCGCCGAGCACTCGATATGCCAACCGGGCCGCCCCCTGCCCCAGGGCGAATCCCAGCCCACATCCCCATCCTCTTCCTTCCATGCCTTCCACAGCGCAAAGTCCGCGACGCCATCTTTCTCGTACTCATCATGATCGACTCGCTCCCCCGGCCGCATACTCTCCGGATTGAGGGTCACCAGGCGACCGTACGTCTCGCACTTGTCGATACTGAAGTAAACGCACCCGTCGTCCGTGACATAGGCGTACTCCTTGGTCACCAGTGTCTCGACAAGCTTAATCATGGCCGGAAGGTGATCCGTGGCCGCGGGATAATGTTCGGCGCTCTCGATGTTCAACGTGGCAAGGTCTTCAAAGAAGGCATCCTTAAAGCGCTGCGTGTACTGCTGCAGCGGAAGGCCGGCCTCGCGTGACGCGCGGATGGTCTTGTCGTCGACATCGGTCAGGTTCATCACCTGCGTAACGCGATATCCGAGGTGCTTCAAGGTCCGTCGCAGTAGGTCCTCGAACATGAACGTACGCAGGTTGCCGATATGGGCATAGTCGTAGACGGTCGGACCGCAGGTATAGATGCGTACGTGCCCGGGTTCCAGTGGCTCCAGCTCTTCGAGACGACGCGATATCGAGTTGTAGACTTGCATTACTTCGTTTCCACAGTGGCCACGGCCATTGCCGCGATTCCTTCTTCACGACCAATCGCGCCCATGCGCTCGACCGTCGTCGCCTTGACCGAAACTCGATCGACCGCGATAGCGAGTGCTCCGGCCAACTTCTGCCGCATCGCGCTCACATGTGGCCCGATCCTGGGTCGCTCAGCCATGATCGTGATATCGATATTGTTAATCTGCAGCACGCCTCGGCTGCGCAACCGGTCGCGCACGATGGCCAGCAGTTCCAGGCTGTCGGCGTCCTTCCATTTGACGTCGGTATCCGGGAAATGGGTACCGATATCGCCGTCGGCAATCGCGCCGAGCAGTGCATCCATGACCACATGCGCGACCACGTCGGCGTCGGAGTGTCCTTCGAGTCCGCGCGGGTGATCAACATGGACTCCGCCGAGGATGAGCAGACGATCATCAGCGAAACGATGGGCATCCACCCCAAAACCTGTCCTGATCATCGGCTCAGGCTATCACGGCTTCCGGGGCGTGTCGACTCGCCCTCGGACTGCATGCGGCGACCGGAGCATACGCCGCGACTGGACGCTTCGATGAAGTCACAGATCTCGACAATCAAGTCGCCTTCGAGGGATTCGCGAACGCGGGCGACCGCCTGCGACATGGTCAAACCCGAGAGAAAGAGTATCCGGAAAGCCTCCTTGACCAACTGCCGCTCGGGCGCGGACAGTCCTGCGCGGCGCATTCCGACGACGTTCAGGCCCCCAATCGTGTTCAAGCTGACGGGTAGCAGGGTGGTAAATGGTGGCACGTCTTTCGTAACACCGCAGCCCCCGGAGATCATGGCCATGCGACCGATCCTCACAAACTGATGAATCACGCAGTTTCCGCTGATGAAGGCGCGGTCTCCGACGACCACGTAGCCGCCAAGCAGGGCCCCGCTCACGACGTTAACGTCATTTCCCAGTTCGACGTTATGAGCGAAGTGGGAGTTGGACATCAGCATGCATCGATCGCCGACTACAGTTGCCGTCCCCTCGCTGGTTCCACGGTGAATCGACGCGCCCTCTCGAATGATCGTATCATTTCCGACGCGCAGGTAGGTCGTGGCCCCATCGAAACCGGTATCCTGGGGAATGTCGCCGAGCACCGCGTTGGCATGAATGCGGCAGCCTGAACCCAGCGTGGTGTGCGCCAGGATCGAAACGCGAGGTCCAATCACGCACCGGTCACCGATGGTCACGTCGCCCTCGATGACGCTATACGGACCCACGCGAACATCCTTCCCGAGCGCGGCAGCAGGATCGATCACGGCTGTGCTGTGGATGGTCTCCATATCAATCGAAAGAGACCATTCCCGATTCCCGCATACTGAAGAAGTCGGGCTCGCCGCGATGCGATGCTCGCCCCAGAATGACATGGTCTAGAACCCGGATATCGACGACCTTTCCAGACTCCACCATCTTGCGCGTGAGGCGGACGTCCTCCGAGGAGGGCGTGGGATCTCCCGAAGGGTGATTATGCACCAGGATGACCGCCGCGCTGCCCATTTGGATCGCCGGTCGAAAAACCTCACGTGCGTGAACCAGGCTGGCGTCGAGCAGCCCTTCGCTCACTGTGGCAGGCAACCCTTTCAGCCTATTCTTGGCATCCACGGCCAGCACCCAGAAGATCTCCTTATCCAGCGTCCGCACCGTCTCGCGCATGATGCCGGCCACGTCCCCCGGTGTCCGAACCGTCGGCCGATCCGGAATGATCTCATCACTCAGCCTGCGCGCCACCTCGAGCGCGGCCAGCAGAACCTGTGCCTTGGTGGGTCCCATGCCCTTGTACTTCAAAAGCTCGGCCTCCGACGCTTTCGCGAGCTCGGTCAACGACCCGTGATCGGAAAGAAGCTGTCGAGCCAGTTCCGTGACGTTCTTGCCCTGCGCGCCGCTGCGCAGCACCAGGGCCAGCAGTGTCTCATCGGGTGCGTTCCTAACTCCGACGGATCGAACGAATTCGCGTGGACGCATGCGCTCGGGCATGTCCTTGATGCGCGGGGGAATCGTGTACTGGGTAGGTTCTGTTTCAGCCATCAGATGCGCAGCTCCGCCGGGCCTGCGTCGAGCCACGTCTTCCAAACGGCCTCAATCACCGTGTCGATAGACCCGGACGGCTCAACGTCGATCCATGACACCTTAGCTTGGTGCCGAAACCAGGTCATCTGTTTTCTAGCCAATCGCCAGCTTCGCCGGGCTATCAGATCAACAGCCTGGTCCTGTGTCAGCTTGCCGTTAAGAACATCAATCGCCTCCGAGTAACCGATTGCCTGGCTCGCGGTACGATTCAAGCCCTTTGCCATCAGGGCGCGGCTCTCTTCAAGCAGTCCGGACTCCATCATGCCGGCCGCGCGCTCGCGCAGGCGCTGCTTGAGGGTCACCGAAGGAAAACGTAACCCAACGATCTGATCGGCGTTCCTTCCTGGATCCTGCCAGGATTCCGGTATGCCCCCGCGTTCGAGAAGCCGGATCAGTCGGCGTGCGTTCCTGCGGTCAGAGTCGGAAAGCGATTCGAATTCGGCCGGCATTCGGGTGCGCGCCTCGTCCTGCAATGCAGGCAACCCAAGCCTTGCCACCTGGTCACTCCAGAACTCCCGAAGCGCTGCATCGGCGCCGGGCGTTTCATCCAGACCGTTCATCAGGCATTTGATGTAGAGACCACTTCCGCCCGCAACAATCAACGGTGCATCGTCGTCCCGCGCGGCCGCAACCACCTTTCGCGCGTGCTGCATGTAGTCGTGGATACTGAACGCCTCGACGGGATCCACAAGTTCGAGTCCGTGGTATCGCACCTCGCTGCGAAGCATGGAATCCGGGGCCGCCGTTCCGATCCGCATCCCACGGTAGACCGCCATGGAGTCGGCCGAGAGGACGTGCGCCCCGCAGGTGCGCGCGATCGTGTGAGCGACCAGGGTCTTTCCACTGCCGGTCGCGCCGACCAGAACGTACGCTCCATCCGAAACCAGGGCCCCTTTCAATTCAAGGGCTGTCCTCGAGGCATCCGCCACGCTTCACCCTTCGGACGTTGATTCCTGCGCCGTCGCTGACGCGGAGCGGGCGAGCACCCGTCCGTGGAGCCACTCGCTCACGATATAGATCGTCACACCAACGCAGATCCCCGAGTCCGCCACGTTAAAGGAAGGAAAGTGGTGAATCCCGACATGGAAATCCAGGAAGTCGATCACGTGCCCAATCCTGACACGGTCGATCAGGTTCCCAAGTATCCCGCCCACCATCAACCCGAAGGCAATGCGGTGCATGCGACTATCGCGAAGGATTCGATTCCTGAAAACAACCAGCACCAGCACGACGACGACGGAGAGAACGGCGAGCCTGCCATTACTGTTCTGCATGATGCCCCATGCCGCCCCCGTATTGCCCACGTAGTTCAGGTTTAGGAATCCTGCGATCAGCGGCTCCGAGCGACCATGAATGTCGCCGAAGTAATCGCGAATCCATTGCTTCGTGAACTGATCGAGGAACGTGATGACGGCGGCTATGAGGAGCACTTGCATGCGCTTGTCTTTGGTTACCCCTCGCCAGGTGCCGAGGTTGCGCCCAGCGGGCGCAATACATCGTAATTGACGGCGCGTTCTCCGACTACTCGGCGCCCATGACACTGGCCATGCTCTCGAACGAGTCCCGCCTGCGAGAGGCGCCCGAGCGAAGTGGCAGCGCCAGGTTACGGCCACGCTTCTCGAGTTCTGTCTGGGCTTCGATGCACAGGCGGGTATACGGAATCGCGTCAAGTCTCGGATTCTCGATGGCGCGTCCGGTTATTTCGCAAATCCCGTACGTCCTCTGCTGGATGCGCCGCAACGCCTCATCAATCTCGAAAACGACGTCCAGTTCCGAGCTGGCGAGATTCAGGGCGAAGTCCCTGTCGAACGCATCCGTTCCGTCCTCTTCGGTAATCACCTTATCGCGACGTTCAAGGGAGGCCCCTTTCAGGGAATTGATTTGCCCCAGCATCAGCTCGCGAAGAGCGAGAAGCTTTTTCTTAAACTGATTCAGCGCCTTGCGAGTCAGTTGAGTCTTTATCGGCTTAATTCGCGCGGGCTTCGCCGGAGCCTTCACCTTGGGGGTGGCCGTCTTCGTCTTGGCGGTCTTCTTCTTCTTGGCGGTCTTCTTCTTCTTGGTGGCCGTCTTCTTCTTGGCGGTGTTCTTCTTCTTGGCGGTCTTCTTCTTCTTGGTGGCCGTCTTCTTCTTGGCGGTCTTCTTCTTCTTGGCGGTCGTCTTCTTCTTGGCGGTCGTCTTCTTGGCGGTCTTCTTCTTCTTGGCGGTCGTCTTCTTGGCGGTCGTCGTCTTCTTCGCGGCCGTCTTCTTCTTCGCGGCCGTCTTCGTCTTGGCGGTCGTCTTCCTCTTGGCGGTCTTCTTCGTCTTGGCGGTCTTCTTCTTCTTGGCGGTCGTCTTCTTCCTGGCGGTCGTCTTCTTACTCGACTCTATGTTCTTTTTCTTGGCCATGATTCTCCTCAAGGTCTCGTATTTGGAAAAAATCCGCGGACGGTATCGCCGCCCGACAAAAGGTGTCAACGCTCAGCCTTGCGCCCAGACATTGACTTCGTCAGAGAGTCCAATGACTTCGATAATACGGCAATTCTCATCTCCGTTTTCTCCGGGCAGGCTGACTTCGTCGCCTGCCGAGTGCCCTTTCAGGGTTTGGCCCACGAGGCTCTCGCATGAGATGATCTGAAGCGCCTCGTCACGGTCCCATTCCCCTAACACGCAGAACGTCTGATGTGCTCCGTCGGGCCGTTCAATCTTCACGATCGTCCCGGTCCCCGCCTCGTCCGTTCTGAACCCGGCAAAATCGGTGCCCTGGACCTCGCGTAAATCTTGCTCCATGACCGCCTGTCGCCGCATCAAAAGCGCCTGCTGCTCCTTAGCGGCCTTGTACTCATGGTTCTCTTTAAGATCGCCGTAGCTCCGGGCGAGCGCGATCTCACGGCTATTTGCCGGGACCTCAACTTCGACGATATTGCGCAACTCTTCTTGCCTGGCGCGGAGTGTGCGCCAGGACGTGTAGCGCCGCCTGGCCGCGGCTCGCGCTTCCTCCTTCGAGTCATTACTGAGCACGTCCTGAAGTTCGGGGTAGAGATGTATTATGCGCGCCGTGACCATGGCCTTGTCCAACGTGACGGCGGTGACTTCGCGCTGAATACGGATCACCAGGTCCTTGCGCTCCTGGACGGACATGGCTTCCAAAACCCTTTGGAGCCAGACCCTGTCGCCAAAGGTTTCAACCAGGTGATTCTGCCCTTTTAAGCGTTCTCCCATTTCCGCGATTCGCAACGCATCAATTCCCAATGGGGGAAGCAGTGCCGGGGACCCTATGCCCCACGTCTTCATGAGGTCGAGACGCTTGGAAATCCAAACCAGAAGTTCGGCGCTCACGATGCGGACGTTGAACGCGTTTCGAAAAACGTCGGCGCATCGCTCCTCGAATCCGTCGCCGCGCAGCAGTTCGAGCACCTCGGATAGGAGCACGAGGTGCATTCTAGGAAGGGCACCAAGCATGGAGTCCGCAAACGCATCCCTGCGCTGCGCCAGCATGTGCTCCAGGATCACGTGCAGATCCTTGATCGGAAACGTTGCAAGGTCCTTGAGAAGAACCGCGGGAGAAACGATCTCCTCGGCGATCGCCCCACCCTCCCATTCGCAGGGCTGAAGCCCGAGCCTGCATGCCAGCACGATGGCGCGGGCCGCCAGATTCTTCTCCCGTCCGCGTGTTCCCCTGATGGCAAATTGCAGCCGGTCCTGGCAGATCTCCAGCCATGCGGGCTCGAGCTCGGTCACACTGGTCTGTGAAAGTAATTCGGGAATGAGAACCAGGATCTCATCGAGATCGGAGTTTCGTGAAAACTCGGAGAACCATGCTTCATCGTAGGCCTTGGCCTTGGCCAGGACCCTGATGAGTTCCGTGCGCTTGGAGGGGATCTCGACTAAGGCGTCCTTCTTCAAACCTCGCCGGGCCGCATCCCAAAATCGTTTCCAGTCGTCCGGGGCGATAATATGCTCCGTCAAGAGGCTCTGCAGCTGCGGCACGGTGATCGCGCCCCAGGTGCCTAATGCCCTTCGAACAATCTCGTCAGGCCTGGCCGCAATCATCGCGGCCATTCCTTCAGGATCGTGGTGCTTCATGTACAGCAGATGGTCCGCGGGCAGGATCTCGAGGCTCTCCACAGCGTAGGAGAAGGCGATCTCATGTGATTTCTTGCGGTCAAAGTCGATCCTTACCTTCTCGTAGAATCCGTCGATATCAACGACCAGCCCGGCTCCCCAAGTCTTGTTGTAACATAGTACGCCCGGCTTAAGACGGGTCAGCAACTTCATGCGTCGCACGCACTCGGCCAAGGGTAGATTCTGATCGTAGCCGGCGTTGCGGACGAATCGAGTGCCCGCTACGTCGGCCTTGAAAAGTGTTTCGACAATCTTGTGCGAGATGCTGCGAAACGCGGGATTGTCGAGATTCCATCCGCAACGTAACTCCCAGAGCCGGAAGCCCGGCGCGGTGTCGTCGAGGGTAGCCACGGCGTCCTGTAAGAGATCCGCCCACTCGGCGGCCCGTTCGAGATCACCAGTGTCATGTACGTGCGCGACCATCGCGATCAACTCGTTTGCGCGGTTTGCGGCATCATCGAGCCCGTTGATAAAATCCTCCTCGAGGGCGGAGGCTGTCTTGTCTTCAAGTGTAGGCATAGGTAGGTTACTTTCTAAATCGAAAGCCGCGTATCATATAGCGGGTTGACCAATGCGGCAACCCCTTGATTTCATGTCTCTGAAACACCACAAAATCGCCGCCAATGAGGCCGGACTTGAGTTAGTGCAGTACCTTTCGGGCCGATTGGACATCTCTCGCCGACAGGCCAAGGCCCTTCTCGACCGCCGGAATGTGCTGGTTAACCAACGTCCCGTATGGATGGCGCGGCACCGCCTGCAGGTCGGGGACCGGGTGACGGTAGAGACAAAGCGTCCGGATGCGGAGGCACTTGAGGCCAGGCATTTGCTTTTTGACCGGGATGGCTATCTCATCGTTAACAAACCGCCGGGAATCACGACCAATGGCGAGTCCAGCCTGGAAACCGCTCTGCGCACTTATCTCGATGCGCGCTCGATCCAGGCCGTTCACCGCCTGGATAAGGATACGTCCGGATGCGTACTCTTTAGCCGCACGGGCAGCGTGCACGAGAAACTGATCGACCTCTTTAGAGAGAAGGCAATCACCAAGACCTATCGCGCGATCGTGCACGGAACGGTGAAGCGATCCGACATGGAAATTTGCCGACCGATCGACAGTCGCCCCGCCTTCACCCGCGTGCGCCTCTTATGCGCAGGAACCTTGGCCAGCCATCTCAGCGTACAAATCGTGACGGGGCGCACGCATCAGATCCGGAAGCACCTGGCTTCAATCCAGCATTCCGTTATCGGAGACAGGGAGTATGGGGCCGTCTCGGAGTTCGCGCGCTACGGCATGCCACCACGTCAGATGCTGCATGCGCACGCACTACGCTTCGAGTGCCCGATCACGGGACAAAGGGTCAAGGTCGAAGCCCCGCTGCCGCGAGATTTCAAGGAGTGCCTGGCTGCACTGCTGCCGAGGAGCCGCAGCTAGGAGCGGTGCCGATAGGTGATTCGGCCCTTGCTGAGATCGTAGGGTGAGATTTGGACACTGACGCGATCGCCCGTCGTGATCTTGATAAAGTGCTTGCGCATCTTGCCGGAAAGGTGAGCCAGCAACTCGTGCCCGTTCTCCAGTTTGACGCGGTACATCGTAGCCGGGAGCACCTTGGCGACGACGCCCTCCACTTGGATCATATTTTCTTTTTCAGCAGGCATAAATACGTCAATTCAGCATTGAAGCTATCGACTCGCACGGCTCGAAGCAAGGCGAAACGCATATTTTTTGGGGATTGGCATGACAGGCAGATCCAGGCTCACCGGCGCGGCCAGTTCGCTATCCCCTCACCGACGCAAGGATCGCTTCGACCACCGCGTCGATGCCCCGGCTCGTCGTATCCAGGATCTCGGCGCCTTCGGCAACGACCAGCGGCGCCATCTTCCTCTGAGTGTCCTTCAGATCCCGCAGGGTCAGAGAGCTCTGAACATTGCCGATCGTAGAGGCTTCATCACGCCCCTCGTACTCCGCGTGACGCCGCCGGGCACGCTCCTCCGGATCGGCATCGAGAAAGATTTTCTTCTCGGCGTCCGGAAAGACCACCGATCCAATATCCCGGCCCTCCATAACGAGGCCCCCGAACGGAAGCATGTCCCGCAGCCAGGCGACGACCTGGTCGCGCACCGCCGGAGTCGCGGCAACTTCGCTGACGCGCCGATTGAGGGTCTCGGTCCGTAGCGCCAGCCCTGGGTCGCGGCCGTCGACCGTGAAGCAGACCGCCCCGGCGTCGACCCGGAAGAGCACTTCCATCTCGTGCAACGACTTGATCACGCCCTCAATGTCTCCCTCCTCGACCCCATGCTCCATGGCTCGCCACGTCACGGCCCGGTAGAGGGCCCCGGAGTCCACGTACAGGCGACCCAGTTCCGCGGCCACGCGGCGGGCAACGGTTGACTTGCCGGACGCCGACGGACCATCGATGGCGATGACCCGGCTCATGCCGAATCTCCAGCCACCACCGGGCAGGGAGTAACCATTCGATTCTGCATGTCAACCCATCTTCCCTCGCAACACGCGGCTGTGCTCAAGGAAGACTCGCAGCGCGTCAAAATCTTCGCTCTCCAGAATTCCCCGCACCGACGCAAGTTGCTCCTCGAACGCTTTCAGTTCCGCGAGGACGTTTTCTCGATTCGAATTGAAGACATCATGCCACACGTCGCTGGGGCCTTCGGCAATTCGGGTCGAGTCGCGAAACCCCGAGCCGCAGTAGGGCTCCACATCATGCTCCCGACTCAGCACGTGGCGCACGAGCACCGACGCCAGCAAGTGCGGAAAGTGACTGGTCGCAGCGACGATCCGATCATGTTCCGCCGGCGAGGTGGCCTGAACGATGGCGCCAAGGGAGACCCAAAACTCCCAGAGCTGCATAATTCGAGCGTCATCCACCCCCTCTTCAGGCGTGATAATCACCACGGAATCCCGATAGAGTTCCGGATTCGCCGCCTGCAGGCCACTCTCCTCGGAGCCCGCCATCGGGTGACTTCCAATGTACAGCGCATCCACCCCATCCAACGCGGTCGTCAGCGAGGCGTGTAGATCGCGCTTGGTGCTTCCCACATCCGTGACCAGCGCGCCTCCTTGCAGGGCGTTTCGGCACTCGACAAGGCATGGCTCCATCGCCAGGACGGGCAAACAGAGCGCCACGACGTCGGCCTCGCGCACACAGGCGGACGGTGACTCAAACGCTTCATCCACGATGCCTTGCGCAAGCGCCGCATCTCGCGTCTCCGCACGGCGTGCGTAGCCCAGCACGCGGTCGGCCCGGGCGCCTCGCTTGAGCGCAGCGCCAAGCGAGCCACCCATCAAGCCCAACCCGATAATGGCGATATTCACAGACACTCCTCAAGCGCCGCCAGGCATCGCTCATTCTGTTCCGGTAGCCCCACCGTAATCCGAATATGGCGCGGCATTCCATAGACGTCCATCGGTCTGACGATGATACCGCGTGCCTGCAATTTCTCAAACGTCGATCTCCCAGCGCCGACCTCCACGCAGATGAAATTTGCCACCGAGGGAATGTAGGGAAGCCCTAAATCCTCGAACGCGTCTTGAAATCGAGCCAATCCGCTCTGCACAAGCTCACGCGTGCGCTCCACATGCTCCTCATCGCCCAACGCCGCGATGGCGGCTGCCTGGGCCATGGCGTTGACGTTAAAGGGCTGGCGCACCCGCTGCAGTAGCTGGATCAAGTCGGGCGGCGCCACGGCGTAGCCGATTCGCAATCCGGCCAGGCCATAGGTCTTGGAGAACGTGCGCATGATCACGACGCGTCTTCCCTCACGAACGTACCGTAGGACGTCGGGTTGCAGTCGCTTCGGCAGCAGTTCAATGTACGCCTCATCCAACACCGCTACGACATGGTCCGGGAGTCCACGCACAAACGCATGCAGGGCTTCCGGATCGACCACCGTGCCCGTCGGATTGTTCGGGTTGGCCACGTAGACCAGCCGCGTTTGCGGGGTCAGCGCGCGGGCCTGCCCGCACAAGTCGTGCACATGATCGGGCATGGGCACCGATATAACATCCGCCTGAAACAAGTTGGCCACCAAGCGGTAGACCACGAAAGCCCTCTCACCCATCACCACGTTGGTGCCGGGACCGAGGAAGACGTGCCCCAGCAGCTCGATGATCTCGTTGCTGCCGTTTGCGGCGATGATCGATTCCGGCGAGATATCAAGCTTGCCCGCCAAGGCCCGGGTCAGGTCAAACGCGGCACCGTCCGGGTAAAGATGCATGCGTGAGGCGTGCTGCCGGATCGCCTCGAGGGCGAGTGGTGACGGTCCCAGGGCGTTCTCGTTCGACGCGAGCTTATCGGCAGTGGCTGCCTCGAAGCCAAATTCTCGCGACACCTCTTCAAGGGGGCGGCCAGGCTCGTATAGGGGAAGGTTTGGGATGTGTGAGTGGGCCGTATCTGAGAACGTGGTCACTCACCCTCCTCCTGAATACGGCGCTGCGCTTCACGTGAGACATCGAGAATCTCGCCATAGATCTGTGCGAGCTCCTCCTCGCCGAGCGGTCCAGCGCTGATCGCGCCCAGTCGCTTCAGGATCTCGCGCTCCCGGTCCGGGTCATGAGGTTCCGACTGCGCAACCTTCTTGAGTTCGCCAATTTCCAGAATCAGTGCCTGGCGGTCGTTCAACAGGCGCACGAGTTCATCGTCGATGCGATCGATGCGGGATCTTAGTTCATCCATGCGGCCTCCCATTCTCAACCCCCTGACTGCTTGAGGCTGAACGCCGCTTTCCACTTATCGTCAGTCGTCATCGTCGTCGTCATCCTCCTCCTCGTCAGGATCATCCTCGTCGGGATCAGCCTCGTCGGGATCAGCCACCTCCCCGGCACGATCTTCTGAAGCCGTGCTCGCGCCGGAGGCTTGTGTGGAGCGCCCGGGTGCGGCGCCAGCATCCCGTTCATCGTCGCGTTGATCCATCTCCGACTCCGCCCCGGCATCTGCGGCTGCTGGTCCCTCCGCCCCTGTTGACACGTCCGCACCTGGCGCGGCTGCCTCGTCGCCCGCCGACTCCGCGAGCACCTTTTCTGCTCGTTCCTGCTCCTCCTTGGCTGTGATGCGATCCGCCTCCGCACGCGAAAGGGCATCAATACCGGGTAGTTCCTTGACCTCCTTAAGGCCGAAGTGCTCCAGAAAGTACTGCGTTGTGCCATACATTAATGGTCGCCCCGGGAGGTCGCTACGCCCGACAAGCTTAATCAACTGGCCCTCCATCAGTGTACGCAGAATGTGATCCACATTGACGCCGCGCACACCCTCGATCTCTGATCGGACCACCGGTTGCCGATAGGCGATAATGGCGAGCGTCTCCAGCGCCGGACGAGAGAGTCGGCTCTGGCGACCGATCTGCAGAAGGGACTTCAGCCACGGCCCACAGTTCGGATCCGTCTGAATTCGATATCCGTCCGAAAACTCGATCAAGTGAAGCCCGAGCCCCAATTTCTCAAACTGCTTCTCCAACCCGTCAAGCGCCTGGCGAATGTCCTTCTCCTTCAGCACCGAGAAATCGGTGCCGCCATTCGATTTTCCGACCTCCGCGAGCACCTTCGCGATCGAGCGGATGGTAAGGGGATCCCTGGATGCGAATATCATGGCACCCAAGACGGTCTTGAGGTCCGTTGCTTCGGAATCTTGTGCTTCTTTCTTTTCAGGCATATCGATTTACTCCACGAATCGCTCGATGTAGATCTCTCCAAGCGCTTGTCTCTGCGTCACCTTGATTTGGCGGAGACGGATCAACTCGAGGAGCGCTAGAAAGATAGTGGCTATTTCGTGTCGGCTCGCACTCTCCTCAAACAGAGATATAAAAGTGACCTTTGCCTCGCCTTTCGCGACATCAAGGATAGCCGCAATCTTCTCCTCAACCGAGAATTCTTCTGCAAAAATTTCCGCACCCTCGCGTTCCGCAACACGCTCCAGGACCTGGTTAAACGCGGAAAGCAGATCGAAAATACTGACGTCGCCCAGGGTCAAGGCCGGTTGATCGATCTCGATATCGATCGGGTCGTCAACGGCACCACTCCCGAAGACATTCTGACGCATGGCCTCGAGATCCTCGAGATGCGATGCCGCGCTCTTGAATTTCTTATACTCGACAAGTTGACGGACCAAGTCCCAGCGCGGATCGTCCTCCTCCTCGTCTTCAAAGTCAATACGATCATCAACGGGGAGCAGCATACGGCTCTTAATCATCATCAGCGTCGCGGCCATTACGATAAATTCACCAGCGATATTGAGATCCAACATCGTCATCAGGTCCAGGTATTGCACGTACTGATTCGTGATCTGCTCGATCGGGATATCATAAATATCGACTTCATCCCGCTTGATCAGGTAGAGCAGGAGATCAAGGGGGCCCTCAAAGACTTCGAGCTGAACTTTGTAGTCGCCGCTGAGTTCCATCGCCTACTCCAACCCCATGGCTTGACGAGCTTTGCTTAACGTTCGCCTGGCTTCCGCGCGAGCCTTCTGCGCTCCGGCCTCGAGCACGCTCTGGACGTATGCAGGGTCGGAGGCCAGCGCTTCGCGTTTCTGCCTGAAGGGGGCGAACGTTTCCGTCGCAAGTTCGAGCAGGGCTTTCTTGGCATCGCCGTACCCCATGCCGCCGGCACGGTAACGCTCGGCGAGAGCTTCCGTCTGATCGCTGGACGCGAACAATTTGTAGAGTGCGAACACGTTACAGGTATCCGGATCTTTGGGATCCTCCAGCGATGTGCTATCGGTCACGATCTTCATGACGCGCGACTTCGTCTCCTTCGGAGAACCAAAGAGCTCAACGTGATTGTCGTAGGATTTCGACATCTTACGCCCGTCGATTCCCGGCACCACGGCCACCGCGGCCCGTATGGACGGCTCCGGGACCGTAAAGACTTCCCCGTATGCGTTATTGAATTTAATCGCGATATCCCGGGTCACTTCGATGTGCTGCTTCTGGTCCTGACCGACCGGAACCGTGTTCGCCTGGAATGATAGAATATCAGCCGCCATCAGGACCGGATAGGCAAACAAGGCGTGACTCGGGGCGACACCACTGGCGACCTTGTCCTTGTAGGAGTGACAGCGCTCGAGGAGCCCCATGGGGGTCACGGCCGAGAGTAACCACGTGAGTTCCGTGACTTCAGGGACGTCGGATTGGCGAAAAAACACGGTCTTGTCCGGATCCAGACCACACGCCAGAAAATCAAGTGCCACGTCCAGCGTTCCGGCGCGGAGCAACTCCGGATCATCCACGGTGGTCAGGGCGTGGTAATTCGCAATAAAGATGTAGGATTCGGCCTTAGCCTGTAGCTCGATCGTCGGCTTCATCATGGCGAAGTAGTTTCCCCAGTGAAGCCTGCCGGAAGGTTGGATGCCTGATAGGACTCTCATGCTAATCGAATTTACTCAGAGACACGCATGGTGGCAAGGCCAAGGTTCAATTGACACACCTCATCGGCTTTGCCAGACTTTTCTCCGTCATGGGGACCCCAAAAGCAATCATCTTTCTCGGTGACGGAATGGCCGACGAGCCCATCCCTGAGCTCGACGACAAAACGCCGCTACAACATGCTCACACCCCGGCCATGGACAGCATTGCGCGTGACGGCTGCAGCGGCACGCTCCTGACTCTCCCCGAAGGATTTCCAACGAGTAGCGACGTGGCCAACATGTCGGTGCTGGGATGTGATCTGGCGACCGAGTTTACCGGACGTGGCCCGCTCGAGGCGGCCGGCCGCCGGATTGTGCTTGGACCTGACGATATCGCTCTGCGCCTGAACCTCACGACCCAGGAGGGCGACATTCTAAAGGACTACTCGGCAGGACATATTGAGCCGCAGGACGCCAGAGCGTTGCTCGAGTACCTCAGCGCGCAGTTCGAGCATGCAGATATCTGCTTCTATCCGGGTGTCAGTTTTCGAAACTTGCTCGTCATCTCCGGCGAGACCTATAGCGATCGGGTCGCGACCGACAAACCGGATGATAACGTGGGAAATGCAGTCTCTCAACATCTTCCGAAGGCGATGGATCCGGGGGCCGAGGCGACCGTAAAGATTCTACGCGACCTGATCGTGGCTGCCCCACAAATCCTCGCACCTCACCCGGTCAATCAACGTCGAATCGCCGAGGGAAAGCCCCCGGCCAACGGGGTCTGGCCCTGGAGTCCCGGCCGCGCCGGGGCTCTGCGGACGCTGCAGAGCCGATACGGCGTTCACGGTGCCGTGATCTCCGCGGTGGACGTGATCACCGGCCTCGGCGTCTGTCTCGGCATGCAGATCATTCCCGTCGACGGAGCCACCGGCTACATCGACACAAACTACGAAGGGAAAGCCGACGCGGCCGTCGCGGCGCTCCATAATCACGACTTCGTCTTTCTGCATGTCGAAGCCATGGACGAAGTTTCACACGAGCAGGATCTAAAGAAGAAGCTGCAGGCGATCGAAGATTTCGATCGTCGCGTGGTCGGACGGGTCCTGGATGCCATCGATCACGGAGTTACCGTGGCCGTCCTACCCGATCACCCCGTCCCCCTCGCGTCGGGGGTCCATACCCGTACGCCCGTTCCGGTAGCGCTACGCAAGAGCGGCATGCCCGCCGATGCCGTGACCACATTCGACGAGATCGCCTGCAAGCGTGGTTCGCTGGGAGCGATGCAGACCGATGGCCTGATGAAGGCCATCTTCGAAGCCTAGGCGATCGCGCCGCCGTCGATCCTGACCGCCCGGTCGCATTGAGCCGCCAGCGCCTCGTCGTGCGTGACAATCACGAGCGTTCGCTCCGCGTGACGACTCAGCTCAAAAAGGGCCTCAACCACCCGCCCCCCAGTCTGCGCATCGAGATTACCGGTCGGCTCGTCGGCGAGGATCAGGCGTGGATCGTTCATGAGCGCTCGCGCAACGGCCGCGCGTTGCTGTTCGCCTCCGGAGAGTTCCAGGGGCGTGTGATGCGCGCGGTCACGAAGACCGACGGCTTCCAGCAACTGCATCGCACGTTCGTGGCGCTGCGCCGGGTCACCCTCGTAGCAGAGCCGGTTCATCGCAGGCAACATAACGTTTTCAGCGACATCGAGTTCGGGAAGCAGGTGATATGATTGGAAGACGAAGCCGATCTCGCGGCCACGAATCCGGGCGCGCATGCGTGAGGACGCGGCATACAGGTCCCGGCCGCCAAGCGTTACGCTTCCCGAATCGGGTTGATCCAACCCACCCAGGATGTGCAAAAGCGTACTCTTGCCGGCTCCGCTCACGCCCACAATGGCGACACTCTCTCCGGCCTGCACAGAAAGCGACGCACCGCTGAGCACGTTCACCGTCTGCTTCTCCACGGTATAGCGCTTGTGCAGATCCCTGGCTTCGAGCATCGTCATGTGATCATTCCGTATGGTCTATTCATGCCGCAGCGCGTCCGCCGGGTTGAGGGCGGCAGCGCGATAGGAGGACAGAACGCTTGCGAGTGTGCACAGGACATTCACGACGATGGCAATCGCGATCACATCGCGCCAGTTGGTCTCGGCCGGGAGCTCGCTGATTCCATAGATTCCTTTAGGGAAAATCTCCACATTCCAATGCGTCAGCCACTGCACGATCGAATTAAGATTTTCGACGACCAGGATGCCCAGCCCGATACCGAAGAGCGTTCCGACCACGCCCTGGATCCATCCATGCCAGACGAAAACCCCCATAATCTTGGCCGAGGAGTATCCCAGCGCCTTCAGCAATCCGATTTCGTGAGTCTTCTGGACGGTGATCACGATCAGTGTGTTTGCTACGCAGAAAACCGCCACGATTGAAATGAACACCAGCAGGGCAAACATGATCGTCTTCTCGTTGCGAAGCGCAGCGAAAAGCAGGCTGTCCTCTTCCTTCCAGGTGCGCACGTCGTACCCCTGTCCCAGTTCCAGCCGAAGGTCCTCCGCGCGCTCGGCGAAGCGGAAGGCATCGTCGGTCATCACGTAGATCAACTGGGCGCCCTCTTCGACGCCGCTCAGGTCGCGCGCCATATCGAGAGAAGTGAGCACGAACCGGGAATCATAGGCACTCATGCCCATGTCGAAAATCCCGGCGACAACGGCCTCCTCGGGCAGGTGAATCTCGTCCTCGCTCATGACGTTCATCGGGGAGTACAGCAGGCAGGTATCCCCGAGACGTAGATTAAGTGTACGGGCCAGGTCCACGCCGATCACCACGTGATTGCCCGAGATATTGAACGTTCCCTGCGTGATCGAGGAGCCGACTCCGGTGACACGTTCGGCGCGTTCGGGCGTGATGCCCAGCACGAAGGGAGCGTCGAAGCGATCATGGTTCTGGATCAGCGTTAGAATATGAATCACCGGGGCGGCGCCCTCAAAACCGGCAAGGCTCTCGATGCGATCGCTCAATTCCTCCTCCTCCGTGACGAGTCCCATGGATCCGTAGACCGTCAGGTGCGGCTTGAAGCTCAGGATCTTGTCGCGCCACATGTTGTCGAACCCGGTCATCACCGACAATACGATGACGAGAATGGCCACGCCGAGCACGACGCCGATTACGGAAATGACGGTGACGACCGAGATGAAAGACCGCTTCGGCCTCAGGTACTTGAGCGCAAGGAATAGCGAAAATGGTATCGGCATGACTCCGGGCCGCGCGGCGTCAGGACCGCGGCTTGAGTTGGGGAAACAGGATCACGTCGCGAATGGCTTCAGAGCCGGTCAAGAGCATTACCAGGCGGTCGATTCCGACTCCCATTCCCCCGGCGGGAGGCATTCCATACTCCAGTGCAGTCAGGAAGTCATCATCCTCTACCTGCGCATCGTCGCCCTTCTGCTCGGCGAGGCGGGCACGCTGCTCGAGCGGATCGTTCAGTTCGGTGTAGGCCGGGGCGATCTCCTTGCCGCCGATCTCGAGTTCGAAGACATCCAATACGGTCTCATCATCCTCGCAGCGACGCGCGAGGGGAATCAGTTCCACGGGAAGACGCGTGACGAAGGTGGGTTGAACCAGGGTTCGTTCGATGATCTTCTCGTAGACCTCGTGCGTAATTTCTCCATGACTCCAGTCCGGCTCGATATTCAGATCCCGCTCTTGAGCCTTGGCGCGTGCTGCATCAAGGCCCAGTTCATACCAATCCGCCCCCATCGTCTCCACGATCAGATCGCGGTACGTCACCTCGCGCCATGGAGGCGTCAGGTCGATGCGAGCGTCTCCGTCTCCGAAGACGAGTGAACCGAAGACCGTCTCGGCGACGTGGGTGATCATGGCCTGGATCAGCTCCTGCATGCTTCTGCGATCGCCGTAGGCCTCGTAGACCTCAAGCATTGTGAACTCGGGGTTGTGCGTTCGATCGAGCCCTTCATTTCGGAAATTCCGGTTTAGCTCGTAAACCTTATCGAATCCGCCCACCAGCAACCGCTTGAGGTAAAGCTCCGGCGCGATACGCAGGTACATCCGGGTATCGAGGGCTTCGTAATGCGTAATGAAGGGACGAGCCGCGGCGCCACCCGCCTGGGGTTGCATCATCGGGGTCTCGACCTCCTGGAATCCACGTGAGTTCAGAAAATCTCGAATGGACTGCACGGTTTGAGTTCTCTTATTAAAGACCTCGCGAACCTCGGGATTGGAGATCAGATCGATGTAGCGCTGGCGGTATCGCGCATCAACGTCCTTCAACCCGTGCCATTTCTCCGGCAGCGGCAGCAGAGACTTCGACAAGAGCGTCCAGTCCGTAATCCCGATCGTCGACTCTCCCATTCGCGTCGTAAAGAGGCCGCCTTCGATGCCCACAATATCCCCGATATCGAGCAGCTTGAAGGCCGTGAAAGCCTCCTCTCCGAGCTTATTCTTCTGAACGTAGATCTGAAATCGATCCGACCCATCGGAAAGATCTGCAAAAATGCTCTTTCCCATCTTGCGGATCGTCACGAGGCGCCCTGCCGCGCGCACTACCTTCTCCTCTTCAAATGCAGCACGGATCTCGGATAAGCGCCCGCTTCGATCGTACGCGCGTCCATATGGGGAATATCCCAATTCCTCCAATTGTCGCATGTTCGTGAGCCGTTGCTCACGGTATTGATCGCTGTCTTCGATCTCGTTCTGTTCGTCCATAATCGATCTCTCCAAACCTGTCCCGTGGCGCCACGGAGCAGGCGCGATACTGCATCAAGGGATTGAGCAATGCAAACTATAAGCCGATCCCCGGGTCTTCCAAAAAATGATTTGAAACAAGGAAATCGCGCACCTATGCTTATGTCGGCTTGTGTGTGTGGATTAACCAAAACAGGAGGACGTAGTCATGGCCAGACCAGTCACATTGTTCACCGGGCAGTTCGCAGACATCCCGCTTGAGGAGCTCTGCTCCAAGGCAGTCGGTTGGGGCTACGACGGGCTTGAACTCGCCTGCTGGGGCGATCACGTCGACGTGGATCGCGCTGCTCGCGACAAGAAATACGCCAAGTCTCGCAAAGAGATTCTCGCCGATCACCGCCTTGAATTGTTCTCAATCAGTCACCATCTCGCCGGACAACTGGTTTGTGACCCGAATAACGATAACCGAAGCGATGGGTTCGCTCCGCCGGACTGCAAGGGCGATCCCGAGAAGAAGCGGCGCTGGGCCGTCAAGACGATGAAGAACAGTGCCCGCGCCGCGAAGAACATCGGGGTCAAGGTGGTGAATGGCTTCACCGGTTCGTCGATATGGCATCTGCTCTACAGTTTTCCGCCCGTTTCCGAAAAACAACTCGACGACGGCTACAAGTATTTCGCGAAGATGTGGAATCCCATTCTCGACGTGTTCGACCAGTGCGGAGTTCGCTTCGGACTCGAGGTCCATCCCACCGAGATCGCGTACGATATCGTCACGACCCGCAAGGCGCTCGCGGCGGTCAAGAACCGCAAAGCCTTCGGGTTCAATTTCGATCCCAGCCACCTGCACTGGCAGATGGTGGATCCGGTCAAGTTCCTGACGGAGTTCAAAGATCGCATCTACCACGTGCACATGAAGGATGCCGCGCTTACGCTCGACGGGGAGTCCGGTATCCTCTCCTCCCATCTCAACTTTGGCACGCCGGGACGCGGATGGGACTTCAGGAGCCTGGGTCGCGGCGGTGTGGACTTCGAGGAGATCATTCGCACCTTGAATTACATCGGATACAACGGCCCGCTCTCCGTGGAGTGGGAAGATGCCGCAATGGACCGGGAACAGGGAGCAGCCGAAGCCGCTCAGTATGTCAAAGACATCGACTTTGATCGTTCGGATCGCGTCTTCGACGAAGCGTTCGGCAATTGATCTCTCCCACGGCCGCTGACCCCGGCATCCCCGTGCCGGACGAAGTGGCCCAGGAGGACATCTTGACGGAGTCCCGCACAGGTCGCGGGCGGGTCCTGCTCCTGGCTGTGCTCGCACTCGCCAGCATTTCCGCGTCCGCGGCCGGGGTGCCGCGCTTGCGGTTTACCAAACCCGTCACGCTGGAGTCGGCCAATCTGCGCATCAGGCTGATGCCCGACGCCACCGAGGTTCCCCTACCCGCACTCAAGGCGTACACCTACGAGAATTCGGCCACCGGAGAGCGCCTTGATCTCTATGACCCCGCCGACCTGTGGCGACGATCGGAACACCTCGCGGAATGGCGCGACGAGTTTGGCACACGGATGCGCATCATGAAGCCGACGATGATCTTACCGGATGGCTTTAGCCGCGCCCACGTCAGCCGCGAGGAGTATGCGCAGGTCACCTCTAAGGCCCGAGAGGTTGAGTGGACCCCCCTCTCGCTTGCCCAATGGTTCAGCGCGGTCACAGGCCTGCCCTTCATGGGGAGGGCTGACCCCCTGAGACACCCGCAGCGCATGCGAAGCCTTGACTGGCTACGCCTGGAGAATCAAGGCGACGTGACGCTTGCATACTTTCTCAAGTTCAGACGATTCGATGAATGGTTCGTCCTGACCTTCGAATTGGCACCCGGCGTGGATCCGAAGAAGGCTCACCTTGCCGTCCAACAACAGCTCCTGGGGACCATGGCAATAAACCTGACCGGTTCCGGCGCAGGCGACGATGATCCGTCATCTCGCTTCCGACTGCGAACCGGGACCGCTGCAAGATCTGCGACCGCGGAGTTACGAGGTAGCCGTGCACAGGTTCTAGAGAATATTCGGAACCTCAATAACTGGTGGTACGTGGAGACCCCGTTCTATGTGATCATGTCTAATCTCGGGAGCAAGCACAGCCCCATGATCAAGCGCTTTCAGAAGGATATGCCACACATGCGGCGCGCATACCTCAGCCTAATTCCGCCCCGCCGGCCGATTAATGCGGTCAGCGTGATCCGGGTCTTTGCCACGGCAGAGGAATACGCCGCGTACGTCCCCGAAGAGATGCGGTGGTCCGCAGGACTGTGGCACGCCGGCCAGCGTGAACTTGTGATCAGTCCGATCGACGAGGGAAAGAAACGAGATCAACGCAAGGCCGTACACGACGTCCTGTATCACGAAGCTTTTCATCAATATCTTTTCTATGCCTTGGATCAAGCTCCGGTCTCAATGTGGTTCAATGAAGGCCACGCAACCCTTTTCGAGGGCGTCAAGATGCAGGGATCATCCATTCAGATTATCGAAGCTGAGGCCTACGCGGACCGCCTCGTCGTGATGCTGAAAAGCGGGACGGTCGACCTGGAGGAACTCGTGCATCTCTCGCCCGTGGAATTCTACGGCAACGACCATCAGACGCGCGAAGTGCGCTACACGGCTTCGTGGGGTCTCGTCTACTACCTGCGAAAAGGGACAGCCGTGGTCAAGCGCAGTCCGTACGTCGGAATTCTGGATCGCTACGTCGACGCCCTGTGGGAGACGAAAAACGAGAGCGAGGCAACAGAGAGAGCGTTTAGAGGCGTCGACTTCCGTCAGTTGGAGTCTGACTTCGGGACATTCTGGAACACCCCCGACCTCCGCTCCAAGGCCCAACGGATCAGGATTCTGGGTCGTAAATAGGGCTGCCGTCGTTTCCCGACGGAGTGGTCTACAAGTATTGAACTCCTCCTCAAAATCCGTACACTCGGCCCCTCCTGCTTGATTCCTCATGAGTGCCCCTGATCCAAACCCGCTGCAACGGTACGGAGCGCATCCGCGATTCGACGAACTGACCGCCGCCCATGTAGAGCCCGCCCTGCGTGCTATACTCGCCGAAGCAGAGGCGCAACTTGTAAAACTCGAAACATCCTACATTCCCACCTGGGAGGGCTTGATGGCGCCGCTGGAGGCGCTGCAGGAGCCTCTGGAGTTTGCGTGGCTAACGGTGTCTCACCTGATGGGCGTCCAGAATAGTGATGCCCTGCGAGCGGCTCACGACGCGGTTCAGCCCGATGTCGTGTCATTCTCGCTTCGCCTGGGGCAAAGCCAACCGATCTACGAAGGCATGAAAGCCATGCGAGGGAGCGACGTGCGGGGGTCTTTAAGCGGTGCCCAACAACGAATCCTGGAGTCCTCGATCCGAGATGCCGAGCTCTCTGGAATTGCCCTCAAGGGGCACGAACGCGATCAGTTCCAAGAGAACCAGAAGCAACTCGCAGAGCTGGGTAGCCGATTCAAGAATAACGTTCTCGATGCCACGCGCGCGTTCGCCCTGACGATCACGGATCCGGCGGATGCCGAGGGGTTCCCGGCCACGCTTCTAGGGATCAGCGCGCAATCGGCGCGGGATGCCGGCGATGACGAGAACGCCACCGCGCAAAATGGCCCTTGGCGCATCACCCTCGATGCGCCCGTTCTGATCCCCTTCCTCGAACACTGCCGCCAGCCTGCGCTGCGCGAACACGTCTATAGAGCCCACATCACGCGCGCCGCATCCGGCGACTTCGATAATGGCCCGCTGATCGATCAGATCCTTCAACGGCGTTACGATCAGGCAAAGTTGCTGGGCTATCAAACACCCGCGGAAGTGAGCCTGGCGCGAAAGATGGCATCCGGTGTCGACGCGATCGACCAACTCAGCCGCAGTCTCACCGATGCATGCATGCCTGCCGCCAGCAGAGATTTGGATGAACTTACGGAATATGCTCGCGAGTGCACCGGCAACGCCGGCCTTGAACTGGCTCACTGGGACATCGCATTCTGGGCCGAGCGACTCAGAGAGGACCGATACGCTTATCGCGAGGAGGACATCCGTCCCTATTTTTCCCTGGACCGGGTTCTGGACGGCCTGTTCGAGCTGGCGGGCAGGCTTTTCGGAATCACCATCACGCCGGCCGATGGCGCCGTGCCTGTATGGCATCCGGATGTCCGGTATTTTCGAGTCGCGGCGCGGGACGGTTCGCCCGTCGCAGGCTTTTATCTCGATCCGTATAGTCGTCCAGCTGACAAGCGCGGTGGCGCATGGATGGGTGAATGCCTGAGCAGGCAACGGTTGCCAGACGGAGGCATCTGCCTTCCTGTAACCTGGCTCGTCTGCAACCAGACTAGTCCGGTGGGCGACACGCCTTCCCTAATGTCGTTTGACGAGATTCGAACGCTGTTTCACGAGTTTGGTCATGGACTCCAGCACATGTTGACCACGGTAGAGATCGCAAGCGCGGCCGGCATCAACAATATTGAATGGGACGCGATCGAGATCGCCAGTCAGTTCATGGAGAACTGGTGCTACCACAAGCAAACGTTGCTCGGAATGAGTCGCCACGTCGAGAGCGGCGCCCCCTTGCCGGACGGCCTCTACGACAAGATCGTGGCGTCCAGGGTCTACAGGACCGGATCTACTACGCTGCGCCAGCTCTATTTCGGGATCCTGGACATCGAACTGCATCACCGCTACCAGCCGGGCGGGCCGGAGACAGTCGAGGCGTTGAAGAACAGGGTTGCCGGGACGGCGACACTCATGCATCCCCTTCCCGAGGATCGTTTCCTGTGCTCATTTTCCCACATCTTTGGTGGTGGGTATGCCGCCGGGTACTACAGCTACAAGTGGTCCGAAGTGCTGTCCGCAGACGCGTTCTCGGCGTTCGAGGAGGCCGGGCTGGATAACGCCGACGCCATAACGCGGACGGGGGCTCGGTTTCGGGACACGATCCTGTCCGAGGGCGGATCCCGTCACCCCATGGACGTCTACCGCGACTTTCGGGGTCGCGAACCGACCATCGACGCGTTGCTTCGACATACGGGGTTGGCGACTTCAGCATGAGAGCGACCCCTCTTGTTGCATCAAGATTTAGGGATGACGGCGGCGCCATGTTTGGCCTCGTTCCGAAGATGATCTGGGAACAGCTGCTTGCACCGGACGAGAACAATTGCATTGCTCAGAACCTGAATACGCTGCTCATCGAGCTCCGTGACGGTCGCAAGGGAATCCTGGATGTGGGATGGGGCAACCCGGACTGGTTCCCAAGCCGCGAACGCGAGTTCCGATGCATGGAATCGGAGTGGTCGCTTCCGGCTTCACTTCAGGCCCTGCAGGTCTCCACTGAGGAGATCGAGTTTGTGGTCCTGACTCATCTTCATCACGATCATGCCGGAGGACTCGGCTTCTGCCCCGAGGATGGCGAGATGCTCGTGACCTTCCCAAACGCTACTATTTTCGTGCACGCGGCGGAATGGGATCTCGCGACGCAGGGCGACCCGCTTCTCTTCAAGGCCTACCCGGAAGTTTCCATCGCTCCTCTGCGAGCCCTGCCCCCGGAGAGGATATTTTTGGTGGATGATGACGTCACGACCATACTACCGGGCATCGCCCTGATCCGGAGCGGCGGGCATACCGATGGACATTGCACGATCCTGATCGGGGACGGGGAGAGCCTGCAGATCGAGCATCCGGATCTGCGCGATGATCCGGCCTCGCTTAGAATTCTGTACGCGGGCGATGTCTGTCCCACCTCGCATCATCTGCGTCTGGTCTACCAACTGTCCTATGATACGCACCCCATGGATTCGCGACGGTGGAAACGGGAATGGCTGCCACGAATAGCCCATGACGGGCTCTTCCTGATGTTCGATCATGACCCGGACCTTTACGGGGCTTTTCTCCGGAAGGACGACCGGCGCGGCTTCATGGTCGAACGCAGCGTCCCCGCGACGTCGCAGGCTTGAGTGAGCGCGCCTACTCCGACGATGTTCGGCTCATGTAGTTGCTCAGAAAGTGGCGAATCACCTCGTCCATGGTGACATCGCTGATACGGTAGTTCTGTCCGGTGCGCAGCATGCTCTCGTGCTTTACCAGGCGCACGCCTTTGCGCTCTCTGCACACGATCTCCGCATAGGGCACGATGCCATCCGGGAAGAGGCGTCCCTGGAGCCGGTAGACGAATTCATCCGCTCCGTGCACCTGAACGGTTAACTGGGCAGAAGACGCAGAGATGCGGGTGTTGACCGTTCGGCCATGCTTTTCGAGTTCCGCCTGGAGCTGATCAAAGGAGGGGCGTACCACATTGCTGATAAAGACCTCCACCTCGTCCTGCTTCGGCGCCTCGCGGCGCGTCGACTTCTTTTCCAGGAAATCACCGAGTTCGTTCTTCCAGTCGGACATTGCGCAACCATACCACGCAGGCTTGAGCAGATCAAGCAGCCAGGCTAGATGCAAGATTCCGGATCTGGATACCGGTAGGTGTAGTTGAGCTCACGCTTCAGTTTTTCCCCGGACACGATTTTCCAGGCGCATTCGGGCTCATCGACAAAGGTCGGCGGAGGAACTCCGATGGCGGCGGCGGCGCGCTGGTAATAGTCGCGACGACGAGGATGCTTCTCAGCCACCACGTTAAAGACCTGATTTCGAATCGACTGCTCCAGCACCTGGCACGTCGCCCCCACCGCATCATCGCGATGCACCAGATTCACGGGTGCATCTCCTCTGGGCACGTCTGATTTTCCCTGCAGAAAGTTTCCGGGAAGTCGCCCTGGTCCGATAAGGCCCGCCATTCGAAGGACCGTACAAGCGAAGTCGGAGTGGCCGAGCAATTCGCACTCGGCCTGTCGAAGGACTCGGCCGGAGCGCTTCTCGGGGTCGTTCCCGTCCGTCTCGGTGACGATTCGACGCAGTTCCGGGTAGACCGATGTCGAACTGACGAAGATCACGAAACGGCATCGACTGCCTGCCACAGCCGTGGCCACGGCCTTGATTTGCGCGGCGTACCGCTGCGCCATAGTCTCGTCGCGCCCGGGTGGTATATTCAGTACCAACGCATCCGATTCGAAGAAATCCGCAGCCTGACCGTCTTGAAGCCCTGGATTCAAGTCCAACGGGAACGGTTCGATATCATGCTCGCGGAGTACGCCAAGCCGTTCCGCTGTTCGGGTAGATCCGCGAACATGGTACCCGCACTCAACCAGTGCCGCTCCGAGTGCCAGGCCGTACCATCCGCATCCGAGAATGCTCACACTCTTTCTTCTGAATTCGGCTTTCACAGGTTCCTGCTCGTGGGTGATTCTGATGTTGTCTCTTGCCTTCCCGCTACGCAAAGTTCGCTTGCGCTGCGCCGGATCCCGTGTATAGACTTTGATTGTCCTTATCGCACGCAGTTTATGCTAAGACGCCGCTAAGCCCAGACAAGCCATGGCAGACATCAAATTTGCATGTTTAGAGTGCCAACAAGCGCTCGAAGCCCCCGACGACATGGCCGGCATGGACTTGGAATGCCCGTCGTGCAACGCCCAGATACAGATTCCTGCCCAGCGGAACGCGGCATCTCATCCAGCGCTAGCCAAGAAGGCGGCCGCTGCGGAGACGCCGCGCGGGGACTCGGCCGGCCGGAAGACAAAATGCCCGAAGTGCGGCGCGGGCATCCCCATGGGGGCCGTGCTTTGCGTCGAATGCGGCTTCCACTTCAAGAAGAAGAAGCAGCTTCAGACGCGCGAAGGAAAGGCCGCGGCCACCGGCGGCGGAAACAACGTCGTGGTCTTCGCCCTGATCGGGGTGATCGTAATTGCGATCGCCCTCATCGTCTGGCAGATGACCTCCAGTTGAGCCTATACAAACGGCGGCGCCTGAAGTGCCGCCAGATCGGTCGCGCCGTAGCCATGCATGACCAGCCTGTGGATGGCCTGCATCATCTCGCGCCCATCAGGAACCAGGGTGTGCAGCAGTAAGCGGGGGATGTGGTTCCTGAGCCACTGGTCGACGAAATTCGCGGGAACGTCCAGTCGCATGCACGGCCACAGAATCATGTCCGCCGTCAGCTGAGCGCGATCCAGCGATCCGAATACGGAAATTGGTTGCTCGTTGATGGTCGTTCGGCTCTGCTGAACGAACTGTGCGCCGCTCAGAATGGACTCAACCGTCATGACCGCCTCAACGGCATGGCGATAATAGCAATCGTCGTCCAATCCAGCCTTGTGCTCCGTCCCGCTGAAGACCGCGTCGGCGGTCGCGCGCGTAAAGAGCTTGAACCCACTATGAAAGTCCGGGAACTCATCCTGTACGGTCGCGTACTCCAGCCTCAGTGGATGCCCGGAGATGGAAGCATGATAGTGCAGTGCATCAAGCAGCACTCTGTCCGCGAGTTCCTCAAGCTCCCCACGCCCAAATCCCATGGGATGATGACGGGAGACCCGTCGCCCAAGCACCATCACGCGGTCATCCCCACTTGCGTGTTCGACGTGACGGCAAGTCCGCGTGAAGGTGACCAATTCGTTCGCGAAATGATCGCCGTCCTGATCGACCACCGCCAGGTATCGCAGCTCGTCATCCTGAAGCAGGTGCCGCATGCCCGCTGTGGCGGCAGAAAGCTTTCCGCGATTCTCCGACTGGCAGATCACTTGCACGCCAAACTCCGCGCTCAGCTGATGCGCTGCTTCTTCGCCCCTCGCATTCCCGTCTACGCTCAGGCAGACGTGCGCGGCGTCCGTCACGACATCGCAGAAGGCGTATACGTTGTCGCGAATCACGCCGACGGCCAGCGCGGGATCCATCGTGTCAGAGATGAAAAGCGGAATTACCACTCCGGTCTGCGTGCGCGTAACCGCGTTGGCCTGTTCGTAGGATGCCCCGCTCATCGCGCCCCCTCCGCGGAGACGAGATCGGTGGAGATCTCCTCGAGCAGTGCCTGATGGGACAGCGCGCCATCGAGCCAGTGAACCTCGAGCCCACGCCGCTGCATGCGACGGAACCAGGTCTCTTGCCGCTTGGCGAATTGGTGGATGCCGGTGGCTAGCTTCTGGATCATGTCGTTGCGAGCCATATCCCCCACAACATATCGTGTGACCAGGCGGTATTCCAGCCCGTAGAAATCCAACTGTTGCGGCGACACCCCCTCTTCCAGCAAAGATTTGATCTCTTCGACCAATCCATGCTCAAGCCGATGCCGCAGGCGCTCTGAAATACGATTCCGCAGCGCTTGTCGATCCCATCGAATTCCGTAAACGCGGGAGTCCATCGGTGGGGCTGACGCGTCCCCCTCACCGCGTTGGTCATGCTCGGCGATTTCAATGGCCCGGATCAATCGCTCGCGGTCTGAGGTGTCAGAGGTATTGTGGAGTTCACGCAGTCCACGCAGTCGCAGTGTCAATTCGTTGTCCGAGAGTTCGTTCAATTCCGATCGCAAGCGATCGTCACGGGGTACCTCGGCCAGGCGGTATCCGCTCAGGACGGCATCCAGGTACAACCCGCTTCCGCCGCAAAGGACCGGAAGCTTCCCTCGCGCCCGTACGGCCTCGTATGCAACCAGGAAGAGGCGCTGATACTCGAACACGTTGAACTCCTCTCCCGGCTCTACGATGTCGATCAGGTGATAAGCGATCTGCGCGCCCGGGCGGCGGTACTCCTGCAGATCTTTGCCCGTGCCGATATCCATTCGCCGATAGACCTGCCGGGAATCCGCGCTGATCACTTCGCCGTGATGACGTTCCGCGACCGCCGCGGCCAGTGCGGTCTTCCCTGAGGCCGTGGGCCCGAGGATAGTGATCATATCATGACGGCGACTCATAAGCGTTTCCGCGCCGCCAGGCGTCTTCCTTCGTCTTCAAGTAGTGCCGCAGCGCGTCGAGTTCGTCAACCGATACGCTCGCAAACGTCCACGACGTTCCAGACGCCCAAGCCGGCCGATCAGGATCGTCCGGGTAGACATGATCGAGAAACCTGCGAAGATTCGCGTCGTCCGATGCGGAGGATGGATCGAAAGAGGACTTTACGTACTGTAGAATCCGTAGCCCATCCACGCGATCATGGCAGGCGCGGACGAACTGGTCAGGCTTTCGATAATTGTCGCGCATGGCTCCCCAAAGATCGTCCGTGGACAACTGCTTTTTGAGAAACGTGGTCATGGGGGTCTGTTGGTCCGAACGGTAAAGATCCCCGAATAGCTCCGTCGTCTCGCGGACATCGTCGAACAGTTCGTATGGATAGATCGGATAACGCTGTCGCTGCGCCTCGAGGTCCATGGCCAGGGCGGGGCCGGTGCCAATCGGGACACGTTGGGAGAGGCGTGTTGCCGGCTTCACGTCTACGTCTAACCAATGCGCCACGCTTCCATACTTGCAAAGCTTTTGCAGGAAATAGAAGTCCTCCCCTGCGCGCTTAGGCTCAAGGCCTCCAACGGCACGGTAACATCGGACCCGCGTTGAGATCAACGAGCCCATTGCCGTGAAAGCGTAAGGCGAGCCGAATCGCCATAGGTTAAGCGCGTAGACACGGAGATATATTTCGTAGCGCAGCATGGCGCGGTCGACGCCGTCGTCCCCGCACCGTGCGTGCAGGTATGGCGCCGCAACTCCGACGTAGCTGGAGGGGTCCTCCAGCACGCCGGCAACACGCTCCAGGTAGTCCGGCGGATACTCCGTATCCGCATCGATGGAGACGAGCAAACTCTCCGGGTGGCTTTCCGCTGAGACGGCATCCATCAAGGTGCGCCGCGCCCATCCGACCCCTTGTCTCTGATCTGTCCATCCCGAGCCGGGGCTCGCCCGGTCAAGAACCTGTACCGGGAAGCGCGTCTCTCCCGCCAGCAGCCGTAGACACGCCAGGTTTCGATCGCAGATCTCGCGCTTCGCGCTGTCATTCCACCAGGATTCGGGCTGGTTCACGCAAGCCCACAGTTCGAAGGACTGCCGCGTCTGCGCAGCCAAACCATCCAGCAGACGCGGCAGAAGGTCCAACTCGTCCAGAACAGGAAGGGCGAGGTAGGTAAGTGAAGACATAGGGACAGAACTCAACGCAGCATCACGACGGTGACGTCTGCGTGCAGCAACCGCGTACCGTCTCTACCCAATGCATGGCCTTGACTCCGGTCGCATCCGCAATCTGGTGCCGACAACTGAATCCACATGCCACCACCGTCGCACTTCCGGCACTACGCACGGCTGGAAACAACCGGTCCTCGCCGATCACCTGCGAGAGATCGTAGTGCTCCTTCTCGTACCCGAATGAGCCGGCCATTCCACAACATCCCGAATCCACTTCACGGTGATCAAGACCCCCAATAGACGACCAGATGTTCTTCATCCCGGCAGTTCCGTACAGCGCCTTCTGGTTGCAGTGACCGTGAAGGAGCACGTCGTCCACCAGCGCTGAGAAGCCCTGCGCAATATTCCCCTTGCTCTGCTCACGCGCAAGAAATACGTCGATCATGTGGACATTGGCCAGGATCCGGTCGCCAAGATCCTTGTCATCGATCAGGTCGGGGAGATCATCCGTTAGCGCGGCTGCACAGCTGGGTTCACAGACCACGACCGGCCAGCCTTTCTGGATGTAACGATCCAGATTCCGCAGGACCTCTACCCCGCGATCCCTGGCCTCGCGCAGGAATCCGTGTGAGATACGGGGACGCTGGCAGCATCCTGCGCGGGCAAGCACCACTCGATAACCGCAGGATTCCAGCAATTCTGTCGCCGCACGGCCGATATGCGGCTCGAAGAAGTTGATGAAGCTATCATCGAAAAGCACGACCGTCCGATCCGAAGGCTCGTCTGCGACCTCCGGTCGCGACCGCTCGAACCAGCTCGTGAACGTCTGCCTTGCATAGGATGGCAGGATGCGCCTTCGGTCTATGCCAGCGACGGACTGCATGGCGCCTCGAAACAGGGCGGTTCGTTGAAGGGCGTTCAGTGCCGGAGCCAGTGGCCCGCAGATTCGTCTGGCCGCATCCAGCGAGCCGGCGAGCAGCCGCTCGCGGCGACTTGCCCCGTGCCGATCGTGATGGATCTGCAGCACTTCGGCCTTGAGCTTGGCCACGTCAACGTTACTCGGGCACTCCGATTTGCACGCCTTGCAGGAGAGGCATAAGTCCAGTACATCCAGCAGTTCGGGGCTTGCCAGGCCATCTTTGCCCAGTTGCCCGGACATCGCCAGTCGCAGGGCATTCGCCCGCCCTCGCGTGGTGTGCTTTTCCTCGCGTGTCGCCATATAACTGGGGCACATCGTGCCGCCCAGCGTCTTGCGGCACGCGCCCACGCCGGTACACATTCTCACGGCGGCCCCGAAGCTCTCGTCCTCGCGGTACTTGAAGACCGTGTGCAGGGGAGGTTCCGCGTAGCCGGTCCCAAACCGCAGATCCTGGTCCATCGGCGGCGCGTCCACGATCTTGCCGGGATTCATAAGCCCTTCGGGGTCAAACATCTGTTTCACCTCTCGCAGCGCGCTGTAGATCTGCGTCCCGAAGAATCGTTCCATGAAGGGACTGCGCACCAGCCCGTCACCGTGCTCGCCGGACCACGACCCCTCGTACTCCTTCACCAGCTCGAACGTCTCCTCCGCGATGCGCTTCAAGTTCTCGATATCGGCCGGCAGGCGCAGGTCGAGCATCGGGCGAACATGGATGACACCCACGCTCGCGTGCGCATACATCGCGACGTCTACGTGCTTCGCCTTGCAGAGGCTGAGCACGCGATCGATGTACTCGGGAAGCACATCAAGAGACACGCACGCATCTTCGATGAAGGCCGTCGGTTTCTGATCACCCTTCACGCCCAGCATGAGACCCAAACCGTTCTTCCTGATGGTCCACACCTTCTCCTTGTCCGCGGCATTCGTGAAGACGGGAAAAGCGAACCCCATGCCACGTGCGCGGATGTCCCCGGCCATGGCGCTCACTTTGCGGAGCGCATCCTCGTCACTATCCGCGTAGAACTCTACGATCAGAACGGCGGCCGGATCATCTTCGATGATATCGCACAGATGCCGGGTCATGAGGTTGTCGCGTGCCATGCGCAGCACGATCCGGTCGAGGATCTCGACCGCCGATGGTCCGTGCTCAACAATTGGCTTCACGGCACGTATGGCTTCCTGGAGATCCGCGAAGTGAATCAGACAGACCGTGGAGGCCTTGGGGAGTGGTTCCAGGTTCACCGTTGCGTCGAGGAGTGTGGCCAGCGTGCCCTCGCTGCCAGTCACAAGTTTGGAGAGATTCCACTCGTCGCAATGTGTGAACTCGTCGAGATTATATCCGCCGACGCGTCGCATGACCTTGGGAAAGCGTCGCTCGATCTCGTCCCGATTCTGGTCGATCAGATGGGTAAATCCCCGATAGATCGCCGCCTCGCGCGTCTCACCCTTCGCCTTCTGTGCGACCTGCGCGGATGTGAGCGAGCGGAACTCCACGATCTCGCCGTTGGTCAGCAGGTTTCGAGTTGCGATCACATGGTCTACAGTCTTTCCGTAGATGATGCTCTTGGTCCCCGAGGAGTTATTCCCGATCATCCCGCCGATATTCGCGCGGTTCCCCGTCGCCGGGTCCGGGGCGCAGTGCAGCCCATGCACCTCGAGCTCAGCGTTAAGCTCATCCCGCACCACGCCGGGTTGAACTCGAACCCATCGCTCCTCGACATTCAGCTCGAGGATCCGATTCATATGCTTGGAGAAGTCCAGGACCAGTGAAGCGCCCACGGTTTGGCCTGCCAGGCTGGTGCCTCCTCCACGGGGTAAAATGCTGACTCCGTGCTTCACCGCCACGGCGACGGCTGCCTGCACGTCGTCCTCGTCGAGCGGCATGCACACCGCAACGGGCTGAATCTGGTAGATGCTCGCGTCGGTGGAATACAGGCCGCGGGTGATCTCGTCAAATGCCACCAAGCCGCGCATGGCCGCACGCAGATCGCCTTCGAACGCCTCACCAGTCTCGGGAATCATTGAATTTAGCTGTATCACCCTGTGACGACCAATTACACTGCCCAGCGTGGGTAGGTCAACATGACAGAATCCGGACCAGGCACAATACTTCACATCGATATGGACGCATTCTATGCGTCCATCGAGCAGTTGGATGCCCCCGAGTTACGCGGCAAACCGGTCGTGGTCGGCGCGCCTCCGGATCGGCGCGGCGTGGTTGCCACCGCCTCATACGAGGCCAGGGCCTTCGGGGTGCGTTCGGCAATGCCCTCGCGCACGGCCTACAAGCTCTGCCCTCAAGCGACCTTCGTTCCCGTGCGCATGAGCCGATACGCCGACGTCTCCCGCATGCTGATGGAGCTTCTGCACCGCTATACGCCCATCGTGGAGAAGATCTCGGTTGACGAAGCGTTCATGGACGTCTCCGGATCGATGCGACTGTGGCCGGACCCCGTAAAGCTTGCCCAGGATCTGACGTCATCCGTTCGTCGCGATCTTGAACTTACGGCCTCCGTCGGGGTTGCCCCGAACAAGTTTCTCGCCAAGCTCGCCAGTGACATGCAGAAACCGGCCGGTCTAACCGTAGCCCCGGTTGACCCGAAGGAGATTATTGAATTCCTGGCCCCGATGGATATACGCGCGATTTGGGGTATCGGCGAGAGAACCGCTGAGCGGCTCCGCAAGGCCGGCATTCACTCGGTCGGACAACTGCAGCAGCGCTCCGAAGCCGGCCTTCGCAGCCTTGTCGGTGAATCGATGGCACACCATATCCATCGTCTCTCTCTCGGAGTGGATGATCGGCGCGTCACCCCCGGCACGGTCGAGAAGAGCATCTCCAACGAGCACACTTTTGATGTCGACTGCGCGGATCCAGGCAAGGTCGAGCGCCGGCTTATCGAGCTGGTCCAGAACGTCGGGACCCGCTTACGGCGTTCCGGGAAACTGGCACGCACAGCCCAGATCAAGATCCGGTTCGCCGACTTCCGGACCATCACCCGCCAGGGCCCGCTCGACCCGCCGGGCGCCGGCGAACGTGTGCTCATTCAACTGGCCAAGGATCTGTGGGCGGCACAGCATGTTACAGAGCCCGTGCGGCTCGTGGGCTTCGGAGTAGCCAACCTGAGCGCTGATGACGAGGATCCGCCACAGCACGAATTAGAACTCTTTCCCGAGCTGACCGGACGTCCCCAGGCGGAGCTAGACGAGAAGCTCGATCAAGCCGTGGATGAACTCCGCAACAAGTTCGGCAAGAACGCCCTTCGCCGAGGCGGGTTGAGCGGATGACCCGAAACCTCCCCCGAGCGCCGCCAGGTCTTGCAGTTCCACAAACTCGTAAACACAAGGTCCAATCATACTCGTGCTCCTGCTCGTCCTCGTGCTCGGAGCGAGACAGCGCGATAGGATTTCTTCGGACGCGGAACTCGCCTGAAACGTCGCCAGCTTTGGGCCCACGAATCACGCGAATCTACATGAATTTCCAGAGTGGAAGGATCGCGGATTACGCGGTCAGGCGTAGCATGAGGCCTTCAAAGCGTGGATCATCGCGCAGAGATTGAAGATCCTCATCATCGCGCAGATGCTCGACCTCGCGGTAACCCAGGTCGACCGCGCGGTCCAGAGACTCAAATGCTTCCTTCTTTTTGTGCAGTAGAGCCTGGCTGCAAGCGAGATTGTACCACACGAGAGCATCACAAGGGTCCAGACGGACCAATTCGAGGTCCAATTCGTATCCCCGGTCAAACTCCCCGGCACGGGTGTAGAGATCTGCCAGGGCCTTGATGACATCCTCGTCTCTTGGCAGGCGGCGATGCAGCGCCGCCAGGAAATCAAGCTCGACTCGATCCTGTCCAGTCAGCTCGCGATTCATAGTCGAGACCGATGAATGAATTCCACTTTCATGATAGCCAAGGAGCAGCTATGGTATCGCATATGAGGAAACGGACCACAATGATTCAAGTTCTCGCCGTGTTGCTCCTTGCCGGATGCGGAAAAGACAAAGCATCGAAGAACTTCTCCGGCACATGGGACTCCGCCCAGTGGGGCGTCATGGCGCTCGTACAATCCGGTACGGTCGTGAGCGGTCAATGGGAGTATCAGAACGGGCGGCTTCAGGGCAATATCGTCGATGGAAAACTCACCTTCAAATGGTGGCAGAACGTCGAACCGGGTGCCCCGTACGAGGACGCGGCGAATGCAGATCGCGGTGATGGATACTTCATCCTTGCCGCCGATGCCCAGTCGTTCGCGGGCAAGTGGCGTCTCCACGGACGCGACAGATGGAACGACGATTGGGATGCGATTCGGGCGCTGGGATCGAATCGTTAGTCAGAACACAAGAGGACACGCTTCCCTATGAGAGTACTGGTTACAGGCATGGTGGCGGGCCTCAATCACGAGGAGTACGTCCAGCGTGTCTTGGAGATGGGTCGCATCGAAGGGCGCGAGATCAGGCACTACAACCTCGTGCGCGATCTCGAGCGAACCGGAGAAAAGAAACTAGACCGGCTCCTCGGCGCGACGAATTACCTGTTCCAGGTTCTCCGTGAACGCGAATACCGTAAGATCGGATACGATCTTCTGAAGCATGACGCCAAGGACGCGATTATTCATGTGCCGGCCACGATCGAGTGGAATCGAATCAACATTAAGCTGAAGGATCACGAGGAGATCGCGGAGTACATCAAGCCGGACGTCGTGGTAACCCTGATCGATGCCGAGTGGGTCATTCAAAAGCGTCTACGCCAGACGACTGAACAGAACGAGTTCTTCCAGCGTATCAAGGAACAGGATCACACGATTCACGAGATTCTGAGTTGGATGAACGAAGAGGTCAGCCTGAGCGAAGACTGGGCCGACTACCTCAATGTCCCGCACTACGTGATTCCCGTGAACCAGCATCCGCTCAGTCTCTATAAGCTGGTGCGCGACTCCAACGTCCCCTCCTTCTATGTCTCGTACTCGATGACGCATGCCGAACCCGCTATTCGCTCCGAGATCAATAAGTGCATTAAGCGCCTCACCAATTACGGACTCGTAATCGACCCGCAGGCTATTGAAATCGGCAGCAATGTGGAGGACGCGCACGAGAAGGAAGCCGTCTATGCGTACACGGTGCACCGCGACCTGCATTGGTTCGTCGGCAAAGTCGATGCGGTTGTGGCGATTCACCCATACGAGGAACGCCCCCCCCTCTCAACGGGCATGATGGACGAACTCGGCCACGCGCGCGATTACCTCAAGAGGCGATATATGATTTTCCCGCCGAAAAACCTGAGTCCATTCACGACAGACAGCTATATCGAGAAGGGGCACGTCTACAGCGGGATGGACGACTTCTTCAAAGATCTGGAGTCGGAAGGATTCCAGTCCTACAACTATCCGCAGGCCGTGCGTGACGTCGAGTGGGCGTCTGCGATCAAGCTCGAGTAGTCAGAAACGTCGCCAGATTCCGGGCCCCCTGTACCAGCGCTTCGTACCTCAGCACGGTACAGGGCAGGCACGAATCACGCGAATCTTCACAAATCTTCAGATGGGGAGAGACCGCGGATTACGCGGATATACGTGGTTCTAGCTCTGTCTGCATTCGTGTGGATTCGCATGATTCGTGGGCTCCTCTGCCCTTGGAGTTAAGGCCCGCCCTACTGCGCTCCGCCGCCCCCCAGCTGCCGCTCCCACCGCGACCTGAAGGCGGTCAACCGGACACCGCCCGTATCCAACGGCCGCATCTGTATGGCTCCGTGCCGGGCCGTCTCCACCACATCGAGCCCCGGGTGCACCTCCCGCCAAAGATCCATGTCAAGCGACGAGATTTCGCGCGTGCCGCTTAGGATCACGACCTCAGGATTCGTGCGCCGTACGGTATCGTCGAGCACCGATTCAAATCCTGATTTGGAACTGTGGTCGGGAAATATCACCCCGTCGTATCCCCCTTCAGACGCTGCAATCGCATAACGAATCCGCGAGCGGTCCAGTTCGGTCACAATCATCCATCGCGTTCCATTGACGATCATCTCCATCACCACCGCACGCGCACGGCTGACAAAGCGCTTTGGGAGTTCTTTCGGTGCGGGAAGTGCACGCAGCGCGAAGCCATCCCAACCGGCAACGCGGACATCGCCCAGGGGCTTCAACGGGCTCTGCGCGCGTTCGAACTGCGCGGCCAGCCGTGCATAGGCATCCGCGTAGTTCAGAGCCCATTCCTCACCTGCCTGAGCTCTTTCAACCAGGTAGTCGTCGCCTAGTTCCGCGAGATAAAGCTTCGGGTCTGCGGCGACTACTGGAACCAGGCACTCCTCGATAGCGATTCCCTTCGCCAAGGCCGCAAAACCGGCGTGTCCCGTCTCGGGGTGTGTACCCCGCTTACGACTGCACTGCGAATGCTCGACACCCCCTGGCCGCGGATCACGTCGAAAAGCGTACGCGATGCGCTGTATTCATCTCCCGCGTTCAACACGATGGCCCGCCGCCGATCCGACACCGCCGAGACCACCGGATAACTGCTCACGGCGCATACCGTGACTTCCCGTACGGTTTCAGGACTCTGAAGCAGGTTGAAAACCGGGAGGCAGAGCAGCGCCGCCGGCAGCCCCCACGACAAAATACGCAGCGTGCGAGGTTGCAACAGATTTCCGCAGATCCAATACATCCCTTTTTGAATGTCGCGACGATGCCGATCCGCCAGCAGGAAGCTCCCGAGGAGGAGATAATATCCTGCCATCCAAAAGTTCGTCGGGCGCGGTGTCGCGGGAAAGGGGAAGGCGTTGCCCCCCGCATGCGCGAGCCAGAAGAAGAAATCGCCCCCCAGCGTCACAGCCGCCCCGAATGGCATGGCAAGAGTGTCGCCAACCAGCGGGATCAGCCCCACCAATCCGGTCATCATACCCAGTTGCACCAGCACGCCAATCGCCGGGATCGCGAGCAGGTTCACACAGATCCCGGCCACGGGGAATCGCCCAAAGAACCACGCCGAGAGTGGCAGCATCATTCCAATCTGGATTGCGATCTGGGCCGTAAGAAACATCCTCAATCCGTCCGGCAGGCGGTCCAGGCCGACCGTCCATGCACGAGGGACGGCATGATTCAATTCGTCGCCACACTTGATCAGCAGGAACAGGGCGCCGAATACGGCGAGACAAGACCAGGCATTCACGAGGGCTCGCAGGTCTATACTCGCCAAGCCAAGCACGCCGACAAACCAGGCAATGAACAGCACCAGCGCGAACCCCCTCAGGGAACACACCCAACGGTCGATCATCGGAGCCACCAGCACCAGTGCCAGCACCGCTCCAAACGAGAGGAGAAAACTGGGCGCGAAAAGAACGTGGGGATTTCCGCCAAGAATAATGAGCGCCGCCAGCGACAGCCCAATAAACACGGCCTGGCGAAACCGCATGTTGAAGTAGGCAAAGGCGCACACGACCACCGAGTTCATGATGACGGCGCGAACACTGGACGGCCGAGCCCCGGTCAGCAGCGCAAACGCGACGAGGAAGAGCACCAGTGCCGGTGCGAATCGGCGCGGGCTCAACCCGACAGACCGGAAGAGATAGTAGAGAAGCAGCGCGACAACACTGACGTGAAGCCCCGACACGGCCAGCACATGCCCTACCCCCGCGCGGCGAAAACTATCAACAATCTCGTCGCCCCGATATTCAACGCCTTCTACGGACCTTCTGAGCCCAAGCGTGGCCGCGGCAACGAGTCGACTCGCCGGATCCCGAATCGTGCTCTTGTAGGTAATCAGGAATCGTCGCTTCGCCTTGAGTGAGAGTTCGGTGAGCGTATTGCCCCACCCTCGGTCGAGGATTTCGACCGTCGCTGCCGACGCCCGAAATCGCGCCACGACATCGTCCTGGCGTAGAAAAGAGGCATAGTCGAACTCCCCCGGATTGAGTGGCGGAGGAAGCGGCCGATGTACGACACCGCACTGAATCCGGTAGCCATAGGCATCCAGGTCAGATAGGGCCTCGTACATCTCGAACCCCTGCGGGTTCTGCCTGCCTCCTCGCAATTGCACCCGTAACAACACGTGACCACCGGACACATCCCTCCACGACTCCGAATTCCCCATGCGTAGGGATTCGACTCGAAGTCGTAGATCGGTTTGGCCCGGCCCCCGGACGTCCGGCTCTCGACTGACCTGGCCGCGAAGTTCGAGCGGGGTGCCGGCGGCAACTCCGTCCAGGACGGCGCGGACATCGAGTTCGGTACCCAACCCGTAGACACCGAACGTACGAATGTATCCGCACGGAACGCCGATCAGTAGCGCGGCCGTAATCACCAGCGCCGGGCTCACCGGTCTCCATACCCGTTCACGCTTCCAGAGCAGGACGCTCCACACGACGCCAACCACGACAGGTGCAACGAGCGCCAGGAGCGGCAGCTCCTGCTTCAGCTCAGCGGCAAGGACGATACCCGCGACGTAACCCAGCGCAAGACTTACGGAACGAGTCGTCATTTCTGACTCGCCCCGTCCCCTTCAGCCTCGCGCGGGAGCGCGTCCTCCCGCGTTCCCTTGAGATGGGAAAGAAAATCCGAGTTGCTGCGCTCAATCGCCTTCCTGCTGAAGTCGTCGTGAAAGATCACAAGCATCAGGCCGATCAAGACCGCAACCAGCGTCACCACGGCAAGCCGTGTTCCGCTCTTCCTCAGGTCGTCCTGCGCCGCGACGGAACGATTGACGGCGGCGGTGACTGCATAGCCTGACGCTTCGAGTTTCGCGCCGAGATAGCGCACGTAATGACGGAAGTTCGATCCATCTACGGATCCAAGGCGCCGCGACGGGAAACCCGGGTTGGAATCTGGGCGACAGACTGCCGCGCCCCCGTGACCGCCGTCGCCTTCTCCTCCGATGCGGGGCATTAGGTCGCCGAGATTCAGCGCCGTGTCCGCCTGGTTAAGACGTCGGGCAACCATCAGTCGGCACCCGTAGGAATAGAACGCATAGTCCACGTCCGGAAAGACTCGGGCATAATACTCGATCGCTTTCCCGACGCTCATGCGCGGTTTGCCGGGCTTCGATGAAACCGCGAGAGAGACCAGAATCTTCAGGTCGTGGGAGCCCATCCCGGGCTCTGCCGGGACCGGGACGGGCACATCACTACCGGCACCCATGCTGGGCCCGCCGCAGACTTCCGCATTCTGCTCGGGCCGCTTCACGGAAAGAACGTACGCATGCTCGCACAGCCCTGCCTGCTCCACCTCGAGCTCGGACTTCCACCCCTCGGTCATGGCCTTGAGCCCTGACGTCTCGATGCGGTGCATTGCATCATCTCTCTCGAACGACTCCTGCACGAGCTGTGCGAGCTCGACTTTACAGAATCCTCCCTTGATCAAGTCCGTCATCACGCGACCCAGGTCACTTCGATCGGTTACGAAATCCTCCCCGTGGGCGGTTTCACGTACGGTCCGTGTTCCCGGCGTGTCCCAGCTTCGGTTAGCCACGACGGACTCGTAGACCATGTCGGCCGCACACTTCTCGGTGCCGGCCGGCAACTCCTCTCCTTGCAAGGGGCCACTCAAGCAGAGGTGCCCCACGACACCATCCTCGACCAGCTTCTCGAGCATCTGCCTGTGATCAGGCGTATAGGGATGGTGATCCTCGAAGCGGGCGATCTTGACCCCTTGCGCCGCCAGCGCGCGAGCATCATCATCGAAATGAGGGAACGCAGCTATGGGAAGGTCAGCCATCAGCAACTCCGCCGGACCGTACGCCCCCAACGGGTCAAGGCGCTCATGGTAGTTAATGAAGACGTAGCGGTAATCGCGGCCGTAGACGGCCGTGGCACCGGCGTCCTTTCTCTGACCGTGGATCCACTGTGCATAGAGTGCGGCACTGGTCACGGTGTCCACATCACCTCCGCTCTCGGACATCTCCCGGAAACGCTCGAGCGTACCTAGTACCTCGTCGCCACGCCAACGTCCAGTTGCCACGCCGAGCAGGGAGTCCCTCGCGGCCGCTTCGCTGACGAGCTCATCCGTCCGCTTCAAAGCGTGAGACGCCGTGTCCAGGATCTGGGTGATCTCCGAGAGTTCGCGGGTGCTCTCCGAGAGGAGTTCCTTCCCGCGCCGAACGCGGGACTCCAATGCCCACGGAATCCCCAGGTGGGCGAAGCCCCGCTGCAGCACCTCCTCTGAGATCGCATATTGATCACCAGGCTCCCTCGCGCCTGGCGTGCGCGTCCGTGTGGCTACCAGGAGACGACCCACGGCGAGTTTCTGGAGCGATTGAAGGAGCGGGCTCGGATCCGGCTCGTTCAGGATCTGGCGCGCCACTCGACCCGTTCGATGATCGAGCAGATACGCACCGTCGCGCCACTCGGGTCTGAGATCAAGCATCCCGCCGAGGGTGGCGAGGGCGTCAGCATACGTGCCTCCGGCGCCGTGGATGATGATCAGCTTCAGCACCCGCCGAGTCTGGACGCTATGCCCTCAAAAGAAAAGAGCCGGCTGGACCGAAAACCAGCCGGCTCTATCGAGTTCGCTTTAGTGGTTCAGGCTATTCTAGTCCCAAATCCAGCGAACTCTGGCTACGGAGCGCCGTTGCCCCGTGAGTCACGTACCACGTGCCAACGTGGTCACGTGATCGTAAGTACTGAGCACAAGCTCTGTCGATTTCCGGCATAGTCGGGTGAATATCCCAGGCCCAAAATCGTCCTGTCGAGTAATCGTCCTGTCCCTACCTACCTATGAAGGTGATCCGCGCACGATCTAGAGATCCCCGACGACGCAGACTCTTGGACAGGACGATTACTCGACAGGACGATTCTACTCCTGTACATGAACTCCTGGGATCGGTGCTTTGCGGCCTGATATGGCGATTCGAATTGCCGAGAAACGCAGCCTTCATTCTCGACGCCGTCTCGCCCTCCGGCGACGCTCAGCACTCGCATGCATCGCGGTGGCATTTCGACAGCTCCGGACTCACTTCGATCATCGACTCCGCAGACCTCAGACCACAACAAGCGCACGCCAATCGGAGCGTCTTTTGGCGGGTGCGCTTGATCTGGGTCTAGTTCGACGGTGACGCGAGATAGGTCGCAGGTGCGCCAGCGTTGTAGAAGTAGTAGGCCCTGTCCCGGACGCAAGGAGACCGGCGTGGTCGTGTCCGTATTCTGGATCTTCACCGGCCGTCGGCCGCGGAGAGATACAGATTGTAGAACTGGCTACCGTCTCGTTTGTTCATTGAACTCATCAAAAGCGCTCTCCCTCCGGGAGAGGGCCGGCTTGCCCTGCGTAGCTCGAAGAGCGCAGCGGGGGGTGAGGGCTCCACAAAGACCTCCGCATCCGGCTACGCCCGCAGATCAAGCCATTTCAACTCCTCATCGGTCAGTTCCACGGTGAGTGCTTCGATAGACGTTCCGAGCTCCAGCGCGGTGTGCGGGCAGAACAGTGCGAAGAGCGGAAAGGGTTGGTGCAACACATAGGCCAGCGCGATGCTCGTCGGGATGACACCGCGCTTCGCAGCCAACTCGATCGCCCGGCGCTGACGTTCGAAATTCTCCGAACTGTACCAGGACTTCCCCCACGCCCAGTCCGGCCTGTCCGGTCCCGACATGCTTGGCACGAAGAAGCCCTGCGCCTGGCTCGACCATGCGAAGAGCGGAAACTGGGTCTTCTCATGCCAGTTGCGGATCGCGTCCTGGGACGCCGAGACACAATCGGCCCACGGAGGCTCGACCATGCGTGCCAGGCTGAAGTTGTTACTGAGCGCGCTAAAGCCCTGCTTGCCGTTGGCCGAGGCGTAGACGTTGGCCGCCTCGAGTCGCTCGACCGTCCAGTTAGAACCGCCGAACAGGCGGATTCGGCCGGCATCGCGATGCTCGTTCAAGACATCGACAAATTCACTCACCGGCACCTCGGTATTGTCCCGATGCATGAAGTAGAAATCGACATAGTCGGTCCCCATGTTCTCGAGCGTTTCCAGCAGCTGACGGGTGAGGTCATCGGGACTGCAGTGGGGAGTATGCGCGCCCTTCGCAAGGACGTGTACCTGGTCTCGAAGTCCACGATTGCGAATCCACCGCCCCAGGCTCGCGTCGGTGGTGCCGTAAATATGCGCCGTGTCAAACATGTTGCCACCACATTCGACGTACTCGTCGAAGACCGCGGACATCTGCTGGAAGCTGCCAACGGTACTGCCCATGACCAATCTCGAGATCTCCGTATCGATCCCCTCCATGCGCGCGTACTTCATCGCGTGGGTTGCGCGACGCTTGAGCGGCCGCCCGTAGATCGGCGTGGTCATGTTGTCGGGTTTCTCCATTTCGTACTGCAGCCCGATCGCCGCACGCCAGCGGTCCAGCGCCATCATGTTGCCCACCGTGTCGTCCCAACTCATCGCCGGGAAGACGCCCTGGCGGGCGGCGAGATACTCTGCAACGTGATCGGCTTCGCCGGCGTATAGATAGACATCCGTCTCGATCACGATGGTCTCGGGATCCTCACCATTGCGGTGCACGACGAGCTCACTGCTGCCTCCCTTATGGCCGGCCGTGAACCACGGCGACGGTACGACAATGTGTCCCTCTTTTCCATATATCGTCGCGGTGGAGCTGCGGTTGAGTCCGACGGCACACGACAACTGCGCCACGATATTCCCCGGAAATTTCATGACCGCGGCGGTGTAGGTATCGACGCCGGTCTCTTCGTGCAGGATACCGGCAGCATGCACGGTCAGGGGCTCTACGATGTCGCGACCCAGCGCCACACCGGCCACCATGCGCGCGAAGGAGGTCGTGTAACAACCGATGTCGAGAATCCCGCCGCCGCCCAGCGCATGCGCCAGGTGACGCCCCTCAATATGGTTCCCGCCGTCAAAACAGAAATGGGCTTCGATGGCGGTGATCTTCCCGATCGGATTGCTTCGCAACAGGTCGACCAGTTTCGCTGTCTGCGCCGTACAGCGATACATGAAAGCTTCCATAAAGAAGACGTCGTTGCGTCGCGCGGCCTCGATGATCGTGATCGCCTCCCACGCATTAATCGACACAGGTTTCTCACACAGGATATGCTTCCCGGCATCCGCGCACTCGATCGCCCACTGCGCGTGCATGGGATGCGGTGTCGCGATATAGACGGCCTGCACCTCCGGATCCGCCAGCAGCGCCTCGTACGATCCATGGCGATTCGGGATCGAGAATCGATCAGCGAACTCGATCGCTTTCTCCTCCGAACGGCTCCCGACCGCGCGCAGTTCGCATCGCTTGGAGTTACGTACGCCTTCGGCGAACGCGGCCGCGATCCCGCCGGCTCCGATAATTCCCCACTGCAGCTTGTCACTCATAATCGTTCCTTCCAGGTTGGCGAAAATCTCCGATACAAGACGCGTATAGTAGACGCCTCTTTACAAAAGCAAAGTCGAAATTGGATGCACCCGGATGGAGGTCCATACGTGATGTCCAGTCTGAAACCTCCCAGATCTTGGGCCCACGCATCACCCGAATCGACACGAACCTCCAGATGGGGAGAGACCGCGGTTCTATCTCTGTCCGCGAACTCGACAGACGCATCCGACTGCTAAACAATCCCGCATGCCCGAATCCCGACGCATCGCCGCTGTGCAGGACCCGATGATCCCCATCGTCGGCGACCTGATCGCGAAGCATCCCGGAACGATTTCCCTCGGCCAGGGCATCGTCCACTATCCCCCGCCCCCAGAAGTGTTCGAGGCCCTGCGCGCACTCGAGAAGGATCCCGACGCCCATGCTTACCAATCGGTGCGCGGAATCCAGATCCTGACCGACGAGATCGAGCGCAAGCTGAAGTCGGACAATCACATACGCGTCCAACACGGCCGAAACCGTATCATCGTCACCGCCGGCGGCAACATGGCCTTCAATAACGCGCTGCTGGCCATCGCGGATCCCGGCGACGAGGTGATCTTGCTTAGCCCCTACTATTTCAATCACCAGATGGCGATTGAAATGGCGTCTTGCCGAGCCGTAGCCGTGGCCACCGACGATCATCACCAACCCGATATCGAGCGTATCCGCCTCGCCATCACGCCCCGCACACGCGCCGTCGTAACCGTGTCGCCAAATAATCCCACCGGTGCCGTCTATACCCGGTCGGCTCTTCGTGAGATTAACAACCTTTGCCGGGATGCCGGGGTGTACCACATCTCGGATGAAGCCTACGAGTACTTCACCTACGGCGACGCGAAACACTACTCACCCGCATCGGATGACGAGGCGGCCAACCATACCATCTCGCTCTTCTCACTCTCAAAGTCCTATGGATTCGCGAGCTGGCGCATTGGCTACATGCTGGTCCCGGGGCACCTGGAGCGAGCCGTCTGCAAGATCCAGGACACCATCCTGATCTGTCCGCCAGTGGTCTCCCAACACGCCGCCACAGCCGCGATGAAGGTGGGTGCGGAGTATCCGCGCCGCTTCCTCGAGGAGATGTCACGCGTGCGCACGGACGTCATAGATCGCCTTGCCGGGATCGAGCAACTGGTCCTCGTGCCACCGGCCGACGGCGCGTTCTACGTCTTCCTGCATGTCAATTCGCAGTATGACGATATGGAGATCGTCGGCCGCCTGATCCAGGACTACAAGATCGCCGCCATGCCGGGCAGTACGTTCGGAATGCCGAGTGGTCAGTGCCTGCGCATCGCCTACGGCGCGCTGGACAGGAGCACCGTGGACGAGGGAGTCGACCGCCTCGTCACCGGCCTGCGCGCGATCATCGAGTAGGCGACAGGAAGCCGGGTCCGCGACCCGCTCAGCAGCGACCCCGTCTTCGGCGGGCGGGGTTCCTCCTACGCGCAGCGCTTCGGAGGACAAGGAGGGCACCCCGTCTCCATGGCTTCAACCGGGAACACTGATCGATCTGTATGCTCAGAGGCCATTGATCCATCACCGAGCATTGGAGACGGCGTGCCCCCACGCCGCTCTGGTTGACGCTTTGGGTGTAGGGACGACCAGTCTAGACCCAGATTAAACGAACCTTGTTTCCGAAGCAACTTCGTCGCGAGCTTCGTCGTAAGCTTTGTCGATTTCCGGCGTGGCTTGGTG
>JAQBYD010000127.1 GCA_027623315.1 Verrucomicrobiota bacterium
TGGACGGTTTGCTCGACCGGCACGGCGGCGCAATCGAGGGTGTCGTCCATCTCGCTGCCCAAGCGGGCGTGCGCTACTCGCTGGAGAATCCCCACGCCTACGGCGAAGCTAATCTCATCGGGCATCTGAACGTTCTGGAATTTTGCCGCGCGCTGCCTAATTCGCACCATCTCGTCTATGCCAGCTCGAGTTCGGTTTACGGGGGCGGCGAAGTTTTGCCCTTCGCCGTCGGTCAGCCGGTCGACACGCCGATCTCGCTCTACGCGGCCACCAAGCGCGCCGACGAGCTGATGAGCCATTCCTATTCCCATCTTTACCGACTGCCGGCGACGGGCCTGCGTTTCTTTACTGCCTACGGGCCATGGGGCCGGCCTGACATGGCGGCCTACAAATTCGTCCGTGCAATATATGCAGGTGAGCCCATCGAGGTATTCAACAACGGCGACATGAAGCGGGATTTCACCTACATCGACGATGTGGTCGCCGGTGTCGTTGCGGTGCTGGGCGGGCCACCCGATGTCGCGGACAAGGCCGTGCCTCATCGCGTCTACAATATCGGTAACCACCGTCCGGAATCGCTCTTGCGTTATATCGAGTTGATCGAACAGGCGGTCGGGCAAAAAGCGGATATCCGGTTCCTGCCGATGCAGCCGGGCGATATCAAGGAAACGTTTGCGGATATCGCGCCGATCCAGAAGGACTTCGGGTTTTCGCCATCGACAACGATCGAGGACGGTATCCCGCGGTTCGTTGCCTGGTACCGGGAATACCACGGAATTTAGTGATTAAATTCAACGAATGACCGAATATTCCGACGGTCGGTAAGTTTCACGTTTCGTTTACGCCCGCTTATTAGTCTGTTGTTTGGACACTCGGCGGCACCGCAGTAGGTGCCGGAAGCGGTAGTGGTGCGGCAGCTGGCGGCAGGTGCTGCGGTAGGCGGCATCGGCGTTGGCGCGGCGGTAGGCATCGGCAGCAACGTCAGAAAGCGTGGCAGCCGTGATCACCACAACAACCACGACCACGAATTAGCGCTATAAGGCTCTGAGCTACTCGGAGTACTGAAAAAAAGGCGGCCCTCTGGGTCGCCTTTCTTTTGTCGGGAGGAACGCTCTCCCGCGGCGGGCTTCAAGACGCCGGCTTGAGTATTTCCATTTCGATGGGGGGCAATTCCGGAGTGATGTATTGGACGCTTTTCCAGACGAATCCGGTTTCTGTATCGACCCAGAACAAATTCTCGAACTCCCAGTCGAGAAGCTCGACCGACGCAAGTTCGCGAATTTGAATCGTGTTATAGCGTCGATCCGCAATTTCTATTTGACGTGTGCCTTCGACCACGATGGTTGCTTGCACGGTGATTCCAAACATGTTCTGAGGCCGGAGATCAATGGTTCTGTTGGATACTGCGGTCTCCGCCACCTGAGAACGGCGGAGCAATAATCCCCCATTGAAGCGGCCGGTTTGTCCGGTTGCGGCGGCGGACCAATATGGGACCGTCTATAGCCTTTGTCAGGATTGACCTGATGGAAGGCGGGGGATGTACGGAGTGGATCTTTATCGACGAGTGCGACTGGCGTGTCATCGTGAGGGTTTGAGCCGACGGGAAGCTTCCCGCCAGTTCGGGATCGACCGCAAGACGGTTGCCAAGATACTGTTGCATTCGGAACCGCCGGGATATCGGCGACGCCAGCCGCCGAAGCGCCCGAAGCTGGCGCCCTTCACGGCTATCATCGATCGCATTCTGGAAGAGGACCGCACGGTTCACCGCAAGCAGCGGCACACGGCGAAGCGGATCTTCGAGCGTCTTCGCGACGAACAAGGCTTCGCGGGCAAGCAGACCATCGTGAAGGATTACGTTCGCGAACGGCGCCTTCGTCTGCGGGAGATGTTCGTGCCGCTGGCGCACCCTCCGGGTCATGCCCAGGCGGACTTTGGCGAGGCGGATGCGATCATTGCCGGCGTCATGCATCGCGCGCATTTTTTCGTCATGACGCTTCCTCACAGCGATGCGTGCTTTGTTGCGGCCTACCCGGCGGCGACGACGGAAGCCTGGCTGGACGGGCACAATGCGGCCTTTGCCTTCTTCGGCGGGGTTCCCCAATCGATTCTCTACGACAACGACAAGTGTCTGGTGTCGCGCATCCTGCCGGACGGCACGCGGCAACGGACCCGGTCGTTCAGCGGGCTGCAGTCCCATTACCTGTTCGAGGACCGCTACGGCCGCCCCGGCAAGGGCAACGATAAAGGCAATGTCGAGGGGGTGGTCGGCTACGCCCGGCGGAACTTCATGACGCCGCGTCCCCGGTTCGCGAGCTGGGACGCCTTCAATGCCCAGCTGGAGGAACAATGCCACAACCGGCACGGCGAGGTCGTGCGCGGCCACCGCGAGACCATCGGCGAGCGCCTCAGGCGCGATTGCGAAGCGTTGATGGTTTTGCCGCCGGCGCCGTTTGATGCCTGCGACAGGCAGGGCACACGGGTCAGCTCCCTGTCGCTGGTACGCTACCGGACGAATGACTATTCCGTGCCCGTCGCCTACGGTCACCGGGAGGTCTGGATCCGTGGCTATGTCCATGAGGTGGTCATCGGCTGCGGCGGCGGGATCATCGCCCGGCACCCCCGTTCGTATGAGCGGGAGGATATGGTCTTCGATCCGATCCACTATCTGCCATTGCTGGAGCAGAAGATCGCCGCCCTGGATCAGGCCGCGCCGCTGGCCGGCTGGGAACTGCCCGACGCGTTCGCGACCCTGCGCCGTCTGCTGGAGGCGCGCATGGGCAAGGCCGGCAAGCGGGAATACGTGCAGGTCCTGCGGCTTCTGGAGACCTTCGATCTCGAAGCGCTTCACGGCGCGGTGAAGGACGCCCTGCGGCTCGGCGCAATCGGCTACGACGCCGTCAAGCACCTGGTGCTGTGCCGCATCGAGCGCCGCCCGCCCAAACTCGATCTGGATGTCTATCCCTACCTGCCCCGGGCCAG
>JAQBYD010000008.1 GCA_027623315.1 Verrucomicrobiota bacterium
CCGCTGTCGTGTTCCCTCCGGTGCCAGGCAGAGGGCCAGACGACAGGGGAGCACGACAGGGCCAGACGACAGGTATCTTCGTGTTCCCGTGTCCCCCCGTCGTGCCCCTCCGTCGTGTTCCCTCCGATGCCAGGCAGAGGGCGAAACGACGGCTATCTTCGTGTCCCGCCCTCGGGCAGGGTGACGGATTCCTGTTTTCTTGTCCGCGCGGTGAGGGTATCGTGGCCGGGTTCCAAAACCGGGGAGCGGAGGATTCCATTGCGATGAAGAAGAAGGACAACTTGGGCGCGACCATTGATTCCGGTGCGCAGGACTGGCAGATTTTTCAACAAGGACGCGACGGCACGGCGGATATCGTGCTGACCGGGCGCTGGAAAACTCGTGAACCGTACAAGATGGCCGCCGTCCTCGCACGCATCGTGTACGAGGACAGTTGCGAAAGCGTAAGCCCCGCACTGGACTGGGTCCCGGCAACGACGCGCAAGAATGGGACTTGGACACTCAGGCTGCGTGGTGTGCCGGTCGGTGGGCTGTACCGCATCGAGACGATGCTGCAGTTGAACGGCGGCCCGGTTGAATGGGCGCAGCGCGGGGACTTGGTCCATCACGTCGGGGTAGGGGACGTCTGGGTGATCACGGGTCAGAGCAACGCCGCCGGGTACGGTAAATCGCCCGCCACCGATGCTCCGGAGATGGGTGTCCACATGTTCCACGCCGACGGCTCGTGGAAGCTGGCTGCGCATCCTTTGGGCGACTCCACGGGGACTCTCTATTCCGCCAATCGCGAGGGAGCAAATGCATCGCATAGTCCATGGTTGGCTTTCGCGCGTACGTTGAAGGCCCGGCTGGGGTATCCCATCGGGCTGATCCCCGCCTCGCTCGGGGGTTCGCCGGTTAAGTCGTGGGACCGCACGGAGGACGGCTATCTCTTCTCCAATATGCTGAGCTACATCGCTGACGCCGGTGGGGGTGTTCGCGGAGTCGTCTGGTACCAGGGCGAATCCGATACGGGCGTGCGGGAGCTTAAGCTATACAAGGGGCGCTTTCGGCGTTTCGTTGCGGATCTGCGCAAGACGATGAAGGATCGCACGCTGCCCGTCATCACGTGCCAGCTCAACCGCTTCATCAATATCAATACGCACACCGACGCCGACGCGGCATGGGAGCGTATGCGCGAGATTCAACGGCAGCTGGCGCGGAGCATGTCGAACGTGTTTATCGTCGCCACCGTGGACCTGGGGCTCTCCGACGGCATCCATACCGATTCGCAAGGGAATATCGTGATCGGCGAGAGAGCTGCATCGTGCGCGCTCGGTGGTGTGTATGGGTTTGACGTGAAGTATCGCCATCCGGATTGCGTCAGCGCGAAGCTGGTCAAGTCGAAGCAGATCGACCTGGCCTTTGATCACGTTGATCACCGGCTGCACTATGATGGACAGGTTCGCTCGGAACGTCCGTTCGCTGTGCGCGATGAGATCGGAGATATTCCCATCGACGCTATCTGCGTCAAAGCTCCGAGTCGCATCGAGCTGACGCTTAGTCGAAAACCGCAGCGGAATTGCCGGGTCGTTGGTGCGCCCACGATTTCTCCCGCGCGCATCCTTCCATTCGATATCCGCGGATACCGTCCGATGTTGGCGTTCACGATGAAAGTCACACCGTAAGGGGAGGTGAAAAGATGAAGAAGGGACGCTCGTCGGAAGCTTCGATGAATTGAATTGCGTGCTCTGTGAAGATGTCTGTGCAGTAGCCCTTTTTCTGCTTTCGTGTCGCCATGCGGCGAGTCTTAGTGTCAAGGTAGCCCCTGTGCTTCATAACGGCAATACTCTCGTACAGGGCGGGCACGGACAGAGCCTGGCGATCTCCGTCATGGTTCCGCTCGGGGCACGCTCGGGGGATGCTCGGCGCTGCCTCGCCGCGCTGCGCGCCGCAGATCCGGCGCCGGACGAAATTATCGTGGTCTCAGACGGACCCGTCCAAGATCTGGATGCAGTCGCCGACGCGTTCGGAGCCGTTCTGTGCGTCCTCGATCGCCCTGCAGGACCCGCCGCGGCGAGAAACCGCGGTGCCGAGCAGGCACGCGGAGACATCTTGATGTTTGTGGATTCCGACGTCGAGGTGCACAGCGATGCCATCGGCGTGGTGATGCATGCGCTCGAAGCGGACCCCGAGGTGTCGGCGGTGTTTGGCTCGTACGATGACGAGCCCGCGGAGCGAAACCTGTTGTCCCAATACAAGAACCTGGCGCATCACTTCACGCATCAGGTCGGGCGCGAAGAGGCATTCACGTTCTGGGCCGGGTGCGGCGCGATCCGGAGGGATGTGTTCGTGCGTGCCGGCGGATTCTCAGAATCGTATGCGCGGCCAGCCATCGAGGACATTGAGTTGGGCTACCGTCTCACCCGGGAGGGGGCCCGTATCCGACTGCTCAAGAATCTCCAATGCAAGCATTTGAAGCGATGGACTCCGGTGATGCTCTTTCGTTCCGACGTCTTCGACCGTGCGATCCCGTGGACGCGGCTAATTCTGCAGACCCGCAGCGGCCCGAGCGATTTGAACCTGCGATGGTCTCAGCGGCTGTGCGTTGTCCTGGCGTGGGTATGTGCGGTTTGCGCGGGTTGGGCGTTGCACTAACCCGTTCCGGCACTGGGAATCTGTGCGGTTTGCGTGGCAGGCCTGTTGGCGCTCGATCACCGAATCTGGCTCTTCTTTCTGCGCAAGCGCGGACTATCGTTCTGCGTGCGCGTCTTGCCGTGGCACGGGTTTCAATATCTCTATAGTGGACTTGCGTTCGCGATCGGCGCGCTAACGAGCGTTGCCGGGGGCGTCGAGTCTCGACCGGCGGTTGCGGCAGAGAGGGTGGGTTAGCTGCCGGTGCAGGAGACGTACCCCGTGATTATCATCGGTGCCGGGCCCGCCGGCCTCACCGCAGCGCACGAACTGGCGATTCGCAATGTGTATCCGCTGGTGCTTGAACAATCCGATAAACCAGGCGGCCTGGCACGTACGGAAGTGCACTGGGGATATCGGTTCGATATTGGTGGTCATCGGTTCTTTACGAAGGTAGACGAGGTGCGCCGCCTCTGGGAGGAGATCCTCGGCGAGGAGTTCGTCGCGGTTAGCCGGCAATCGCGAATCTACTACCAGGGCCGTTTCTACAGCTATCCGCTGCAGCCCCTGAACGCGCTTTCCAACCTTGGCGTGATCGAGAGTTGCAGGGTCATGCTCAGCTACTTCAAGTCGAAGCTGCGTCCGCATCCGGACGAGGACACCTTCGAGCAGTGGGTCACCAATCGATTCGGCGGTCGCCTGTACGAGACATTCTTTAAGACCTACACGGAGAAGGTCTGGGGCATCCCCTGCGATCGGATCCAGGCCGACTGGGCGGCGCAACGGATTCGCGGGTTGTCTCTATGGTCGGCGGTTGTGAATGCCCTGTTCAAGACGGGTAAGGTCAAGTCGCTTATTACCGAGTTCCAGTATCCGCGCGAAGGGCCGGGCATGATGTGGGAGGCCTTCTGCCGGGATGCAACGCGCCGAGGTGGCCAGGTTGAGTTCGAGGCTGAGGTCATCGAGGTGCAGCATCGGGATAACCGGGTTATCGGTGTGCTGGTGCATGTCGACGGCCGCACCGCGGAATACAGCACCGACCAAGTCATCTCGACGATGCCGCTCAACCTGCTCGTATCCCGGCTGAATCCCCCGCCACCGTCCGAAGTTCTGGAAGCCGCCGGTCGACTGAGGTATCGCGATTTCATCCTCGTGGGCCTTGTCATCAATCGCAAGGAGATCTTCCCTGATAACTGGATCTACGTGCATAGTCCGGAAGTGCTCGTCGGCCGGATTCAGAACTTCAAGAATTGGAGTCCGGATATGGTTCCGGATCCTTCAAAGACGAGCCTGGGTATGGAGTATTTCTGCACGCAAGGCGATCTAATCTGGGCCAGGTCGGATAAGGAACTGGTTGAGCTGGCCATGCGCGAACTCGTTACACTCGGACTGGCGGATAAGGCCGAGGTGCAGGACGGGGTCGTGATACGCCAGTTGAAGGCGTACCCCGTGTATACCGGTGAATATCGTCACGATGTGGACATCATCAAGAAGTACCTCGACACGATCGAGAACCTGCAGACGATCGGTCGCAACGGCATGCACCGTTATAACAACCAGGACCACTCCATGCTGACCGCTATGCTGGCCGTCGAGAACATGGACGGCGCGCAGCATGATCTCTGGGCGGTGAACACCGAGCGCAGTTATCACGAAGAGTCCATGAAGCACGATTCCGCCTGATTCACCGACATGCTTCCGAACCTGATTATTATTGGCGCAGCGAAAGCGGGCACGACCAGCCTGCATTACTACCTGGACCTACATCCGCAAATTCGAATGTCGCAGCCCAAGGAGTTGAACTTCTTCGTGGAGGAGAGAAACTGGACCCTCGGCCTCGACTGGTATCGCTCAAAGTTTAGCGGTGCGGAGAAGATTCACGGGGAGGCGTCACCGGCATACACGGGGGCTCCTGCTCATCCAGGCGTTGCTGAGCGCATGCACGGCGTGGTGCCGGACGCCCGGCTGATCTATGTCGTCAGGGATCCCGTCTCGCGTATGATTTCCCATTACGTACAGCGTGTCGCGGGATGGCTGGAAGAGGGGGACATCCGTGACGCCCTCGTGGCGCCCGGTGCCAATCCGTATATTGACGGGACGCGCTATGCAATGCAGCTAAAGCAATACTTGGAGTACTACGCGGTCAAGCAGATCATGGTGATCACCTGCGAAGATCTGCTCGCAAACCGAGCCGAAACGCTGAGGTCTGTATTTCAATTTCTAGAGGTGGACGAAACGTTCCGCTCTCTGCGTTTCGCCCGGATGCGGCACCGGGCTATTCGCAAACGCAAGCCGGGCAGCTTCGGCCTGCGGTTGAGAAAGTCCATTCTGCAGTCGCGGCTCTACACTTGGAGCCCGGACCTCGCGCACTATGCCGAAGCCATCGCTACCCTGCCGTTCTCACGCGCCGTGCAGGTGCCGGAGCTCACGGAGGAAGTTCGAAGGGACGTGCTCGATCGCTTGAAAGATGATCTCGATGAATTTAAGGTGATCACCGGGCGTCAATTCGACGCGTGGAGACTGACATGACCGAAATCGAAACGAAAACCGATCGCGCGTCGGAATCGGCCGCGAAGCGTGATGCCCCGGCGATGACCGTGATCCTCCCCGTACAGGGAACACCTCCGGGACCGCAGAAGAGCCTTGATCATCTTGCCGCCCAAACGGTGTGTGACCAGCTCGAGGTCATTGTCCTGGTCGATGGCCGGACCTCCAGGGATCTGGCGTCCGCCGAGTACAGTGGCTTCTGGGACTACCGCGTCATCGACGTCGACGATATCCGGGTTCGCGGGGAATCGATGGCGGCCGGGGTGCGTCATGCACGCGCAGCCATCGTGGCCTTGACGGAAGATCATGTCTTCACGGAGCCGGATTGGGCCGAGGCCCTGCTGCGCGCGCATGAAGGGGATGTCGCCGCCGTTGGGCCTGTCGTGTGCAACGCAAATCCCATAACGGCCGTAAGCTGCGCCGACTTTATCGTCGGTTACGGGCCCTGGATTGAGGGGCGCCGCACGGGAGCCGTCGACATGCTGCCAGGGCATAACAGCAGCTACAAGCGGGAGGTGCTTCTCTCGTATGGCGACCGGTTGGATGCCATGCTGGAAGCGGAAACGGTTCTGCACTGGGATCTACGATCACGGGGCCACTCCCTGCTCGTGGAGCCGGGCGCCGTGATCAACCATTCCAATTTTGTCTCATGGGGCGGATGGGTTCCAGTGCTCTATCACAGCGGTCGTGCTTTCGCCGGCGCGCGAGTGTCCATCGAACGGTGGAGTGCCGGTCGCCGACTGCTATATTTTCTCGGTGGGCCCTTGATTCCCTGGGTACGGTTTTCACGGTATTTCTTCACCGCGCCTCCGGATGTCCGGCGAAAACACTTCCCGCTGCGCGTCGTTATCGTGTTGCTGGGCGCCCTGCACATCGATGCGGCGGGGCAGATGATCGGGTACGTCCGCGGTCGCGGTCGATCCGAAGGGTTGCTGGTAGAGCTCGAACTGGCGAGGTTGGAGCGATGAAAGACGCGGGCCACGACATTCCGGCGATGTCCGTCGTGTTGGTCACGATGGGCAGTTATTCGCGAAGCTCCCGCACGCTTGAATCTCTGCGACGGCAGACGGTGCATGACCAGCTCGAATTGATCGTCGTCGCGTCGCGAGATGTTCCCACCGAGATCCCGGACGAGGTGCGGGGCAGTTTTCACGGTGTTCGCGTAGAGTACTCCGAGAACATTCTGATGCGCGGTCAATCGACGGCGCAGGGCGTGCGCTGTGCGATCGCGCCCATCGTTACCAGTGCACCGCTGATACCGGTCGTTCGTTTTGCCCGCACATGTCGTCAGTTGACCCGCGAAGCCAGGTCTAGATATCTTGGTACGCTGACGTGGGCGGTATTGTTCTGCGGCTACACCCTTGACGCGGTGGGGCAGTTGGCTGGTTACGCGGCGGGTGGTGGGCGCTCGCAGACCTGTGTATCTCACCATGCGCTCCTTCGCTTCGACCGAAAGGCAGGCGCGAAGTAGTGCCCGCGCCTCTCCAGGTCGGTGTGATCGGGTGCGGGCATGCGGCGGTTGAACTGCACCTGCCCGCCCTGAAAACCATTTCGGGTGTCACGCTGGCGGCTGTCGCTGACCTCGACGCAAACCGCCTGGCCGGGGTCGCGGACCGATTCCAGGTGCCTCGCCGTTATCATGATCCGCATGAACTTATAGCGGACCGCGAACTTTCGGTCGTGGCCGTGCTTACGCCGCCGCAGAGCCACCACGGCCTGGTGGTGCAGTGCCTGGAAGCCGGAAAGCATATCCTCGTAGAGAAGCCGGTGACCCTGGATGACACGGAGGCAGCCGACCTGGTGCAGCGCGCGGCGTCATCCAACGTCAAGGTGTGCGTGGGGCATTCGATGCGATTTCATCCACATGTGCAGCGCGCGAAACAGATACTTACCAGTGCGGCCCTTGGGGCGATCGAGAGCATCCAATGCCGTTGGATCAGCGCATGGCGCAACGATCACGATCCGCCCGAGTGGCGCCGGAATCCCGTCACGGGCGGGAGTACACTCCTCGAGACAGCCGTACACCACTTCGACCTCTGGCGTTATCTCTCGGGGGGCGAGGTCGCGAATCTCGTAACGAGTCCGCATGGCGACGCGACCTGCGATGAGCACGCCGTCGTCACGGCTACACTGGATGGCGGCGTGATCGCGACGTCATTCACATCAACCCGCGGCGTGGAAGAGAACGCCCTCGAGATCTACGGGAGTACGGCCAAGCTGGCGTTGTCCTTCTATTGCTTTGACGGCGTCCGCCTGGTGCCACGCGGAGTTTTTTCTGGATCGCTGGGCGATCGACTACGCGGGATTTCCCAGAGCGTCCGCATGCTTCCCGGGGTGCTGGACATTCGCTACGGCGGCACGTTTCGGAGGGCGTATCGCGAGGAGTGGCTGCATTTTATCGCCTGCATTGAGCGAGACACTCCCGTTTCATGCACCCTCGCGGAAGGGCGCCACGCCCTGCAGATCGCCCTTGCTGCCCGCCAGTCTGCCCGGGACGGGACTCGCGTGCGCCCGGCCGATCTCTTGCCATGTCATCTTTAGACTTCTCCGTGATCATTCCGACCTGCGAGCGCCCCGCCGCGCTGCGCCGATGCCTCGGTTCGGCGGTCAGGCTCGAGTATCCCCGCGATCGGGTGGAGGTGATCGTGGTTAACGACGGTGGCTCTCACACGATCGAGAACGTGGTCGACGAGTTTGCGTCCGGCGCGACGATCCGGGTTTATCACCGCGAGAATGGCGGCCCGGCAGCGGCGAGAAACACCGGGATGGGCGAGGCCCGCGGCCGGCATCTTGTCTTTCTCGACGACGATTGTGAGGTCTCAGCGGACGCGCTGAACGAGTTGACGGCACTATTCAGATGCCATCCGGATGCGCTCATCGGCGCCCGGCAATCGAACGCGCTCACCGCGAACGCCTGTGCTGCGCTCAGCCAGATGGTGCTCGATGTCGTATACGAGGTCTATAACCCCGGCCCTGAAAACACCTCGTTCATCGCCTCATATTTTCTGGCCGCCTCGGCGGACCTCCTGGAAGCGGCCGGCGGGTTCGACGTGGCTTTCAGGATCTCCGAAGACCGCGAGCTCTGCGATCGCTGGCGGTCGCTTGGACGCGGGATCGTCGTCGCGGACAACATTCACGTGCGCCACCACCACGACTTAACGCTTAAGGGACTGTGGCGACAGCATTTCGCTTACGGACAGGGCGCCTACGCATACCACCGCCGCCGGGCCAGCCTGGGGCGCGGCGGACTGAAGATCGAGCGCGGGTTCTATCGCGCACTGATGGCCGCACCGTTCCGAGCCGCTCACAGGCGGACGGCGCTGCTGCTGTCTCTCCTGCTGCTGTACCAGCAGGTGGCGAACGCCGCGGGCTACCTCTACGCACGACTTCGAACGGACGCATCATGAACGCCGAGTTCAGAGCCGCGGGCCGACAAGTATGGGATCGCGTTTTCGTGCTCTGCGCCATCGCGGTATGTGGCCTCCTGATCTGGATGTCTTTGACCAGGGGCCACGATTGGGGGGGCGACTTCGCGGGGTATATCATGCAGACGCGCAGTCTCGTCGATGGGCCGGAACATATGGACAAGCTGCGATACGTCATCGAGAACTCCGTCAAGAGGCCCGGGCCTGTGGCCTACCCGTGGGGCACCTCGTTGCTGCTCGCCGTGCCCTATACCATGTTCGGCACGGATCTGCTGACGCTGAAGAGTGTCAACCTGGTCTGCTATCTGCTCTTCCTCGCATGTCTGTGGGTATTCATACGCGAAAGGCACCGCGGCGTGCTGCGCTATTGCTTCCTGCTACTCTTTGCGCTTAACCCGACGATGATTGGCTCAGCCAACCGGGTCATGTCTGATATGCCCTTTCTTGCGGCGTCCACGGCGGCAATCATGCTGATCGCGAACGTCACCACGGGGCGGGTTGACGGCTCGGCGCGCCTGCGAGACCATCTGGCTCTAGGCATCCTGATAGCCGTGGCGTTGTTCCTCAGACGTAACGCAGTCCTGCTGCTTCTCACGCTGGCCGGTTGCCAGATCGTGGAACTCCTGCTTCTCTGGGCGCCGCAATGGACGAGACGCCACGGTGGCGCGAGAGATGTGACGACCCGCCGACCCATGCTGCGGGCCGCCGGGCGGTCGCTCATCCCTTACGTCACGTGCGCGCTCCTCGTGCTCGTCTTGGAAGGGGCCTTCCCGGCGGATGAGTCCGCGCACGTCGCCAGGCTTGACCTGATCAGGGCAGCCAAGTCGTCAGCCCAGTTCCACGACTTTTCGCGCTTGCCCAGGGCGTTCTTCGGATCGCTCAGCTCCCCCGGATGGAGGATCGATCGTGCGATCCACCTCGCGTCGCTTCCCTTTCTGGCCCTGGGCGTTCTGGTGCGGTTGCGGCGGGACTATCCCTTCGCCGCCTACAGCCTGGCGGTATGGGGTCTCTACATCATCTGGCCCGGCCACATCGATCTCAGGTATCTGTTCCCGCTTCTGCCATTCTATATTCACTTTGTACTTATCGGAGCAGGCGCGTCGTGGCGCTCCCTTGAAGGGAAGACGGCCAGGATCACTCGCGCCACAGCCACGGCGGTGATCGTGCTCATCGTGATCGGGTTCGGCTGGGTTGCTGCGAAGAATGGCGTGAATAATTTGCTGCGTGCACGCCATGCTCCGGAGGGACCGAATTCGCCGGTGACACAGAAGATGTTTTCTGCCGTTCGCGCGTTCACCCGGCCAGATGATGTGGTCGCATTTTACAAACCGCGCATTCTGCTTTTCTACACGGGTCGGCGCTCGGTGCGACTCGTTCATCCGTCCCAACTGGGCCGAGCAGACTACGTGGTCCTGCGCAGGGCAGGCGCCACTTTTGTCGAAGCATTCCAGGGGGAATCGGAAACCTTGATGGAGAACGGGGCCCTGGTCGTGGTCTACGAGAGTTGGAAGTACCAGATCTGCCGCGTCGCGCTGACCGAGCACGTCGGCGAACGCGATTGAAACCCATCGGATCGCTGAGCTTCTGCTTCTTGAGCATGCCGATCTTGTAGTCCGTCGTGTCGAGACCCCAGTACTCGATATACACGTCGAACTGCTGCAGGTAGAAATCGGGCCGCACAGCGAAGCCGCCGATGATCTGGAATTTGTCGTCGTAGCGATAGTCGATGTCGTGTGCGCTCAGCGGCAGGCCGACTCCAAGGCCGTCCAGGAGCCCGGCGGCCAGCGCCGCGGCACCGGCTTCGAGTGGATGAATAACATCGGGGTGGGATCATTATCTTTCCGTAAAGTAATACCCGCGAAGGCACCTGCGCATTGTTCCGTGCGCATTTGCTGCTATACGCGCGGCAGAGTAATTGATACGAAACACTCATTTTGGGGTGGAACTAGGTTAATGCACAAGGTAGGATGCTGGATCGGCACGCATCTTGCAGGTGTGTGCCTCTTTGTATGAAGTCATCGTTGCGAAACCTGCCTGTGCTCCGATTCAACGCGTTTATGCGTCGAGTCCTGAGCATGACGTGCTGTGTCCTGGTTTCGGGCGCCGCGTTCGGTCAACAGGCCGACGCCACCAAGTCCGCCGCGCGCGACTTGATGAAGCGCAGACTCTACGGCGATGCCGTCAAGGTGCTGTTGCGCGAGGTGGGGAGAATCCCAGAGGCCGACGCCGGGCTCTTCCAGATCATGCTCGGCGAGAGTTACTACATGCAGAAGCAGTACGCCGAGGCCCGCCCCTGGTACATCAAGGCGCAACGGTTCCTCGCAACCGACGACGAAGCCAATCAGACCATCGCTGAGTATCGACTGGCTTGCATCGCGTACCGGATGAATGACCCCGCCGCCGGGTTCAAGCAGACAGACGATTTCATGCGCCACTATCCGACCGATAGACGCTCCGGCAGTCTCTTGCTGTTCAAGATGCAGGCCTTGGCCAAACGCGGTGCAGCCGCTACCGAGGAGATCGAGGCCATCCGTGAGAGCATCGCGGAAGACGCCAGGCGCTATGGCCCGGCGACCGACATCGCCGCCGACAACGTCCTGACCGAGTTCTACCTTGCGCTGGGCGGCAACGAGAAGGCGCGCGACCGCTATCGCAACATCGTCCTGAACTTTCAGCAGGTGACTCGCCAGTTCATCGAAGAGCACCGTCCGATCCCACCAGCGTTAGAGCGTGGTCACGATAAGGCTGCCGTTCAGCTCGCGAGCATGAGTCTCAAGGATAAGGACTACGAGGACGCCGTGCGTTGGTTGAGCATCGTGCGTTACGACGACGAGATGAAGCGCCGCGCGCGATTGTTGCTGGCGCAGGTCGCGTATGAGCAGAACGATTTCCGACGCGCCGAGCGCCATCTAAAAGACGACGATTTTATCGAGACGGTGCCGGCCGGGCCGCTGCGCTCCGACATGTACCTGCTGCTCGGGTTCTGCTCCAAGCGCGCGCTGAGACCGGTTCTGGAGGACGTGGCAGCCTACTTCAGCAAGGTGGAACCGGGCACGAAATCGTACTTCCAGGCGCAGATGGGATTGGCCGACACGTACGAGCGCTGGCGAAGAATCGACGACGCGATCACCGCCCTTGAGAACGCCAAGGTTTCGGCGAAGTACGAACCTCAAGCGTTGGCCTCGCTGGGGCGCCTTTACATGGAAACGGGCGACGGCGAAAAACGCCCGGAGAAGCAGGAGGAATTCTTTAAGCTCGCCGTGGAGCGTTTTGAGTCGCTCACCACGAAGTATCCGAATTCCCGCGAGGCCAAGGATTCCAATCCGTTGATTCAGAAGCTGATCGAAAAGGGATACGAGGTCAGGCTCGCGGAGACGGATGCGGACATGGTCGGCAAATGGGCGGAAACCGTCGCTCAATCGCCCGGGTCGGGTCCGGCCGCACGCGCCCTGGTCAGCATCGCACGCCAGCATCACAAGGTCGTGATCGACGACAGCACCGGGGCTATTTTAAAGTTGCCAGACTACGCCGCATGCGCCGCTGCGGCCACAAAGCTGCTCGACGCTTCGGTCTACACGGGAACCGATCTAGCTGCGGAGACATGGGTCGCCATGCGCGCCGAGGCGCTCTACTACCGGGGATACTCCCACATGGCCAGTGCCACCCAATCGGTTCCGCCCGGAAAAACCGACGTGCCGCCCACGTATCTCGTGCCGGCCAGCATGGACCAGGCCATCCAGGATCTCGAAGCCGCCCGCGACATCGCCGACCCCAAGCAGGTGGATCTCGTGAAGAATATCGAGCTCGGGTTGCTGGAGGCGATGTTCAAGTCCGGCAAGGAGGAGTTGCGCGAGGAGGCGAGTGCACGATTCAACGAACTCGGTGCGACGTACGGCGCGGAGCCGCGCTTCCAGAAGATGGCGTACGAATTGGCCAAGTGGTTCCAGGACCGCAAGATGTTCCCCGATGCCGCACGCGAGTACCGCGGCATTGCCGACCGCAGCCAGAACCTCGCGCCCGACGACCTGATGCAGCTCCTCTACCTGTCCGGCCAGCTCTATAGCAAGTCCGCACACGATGCCGCGACCGCGACGGGTGACCAACCGCGACGATACGGAATCTACATCTACCCGAAGCGGATATTCAACGTCGCGGCGTTCCTGGATACGTATCGTCCATTCGAGAAGCTCGTCTCGCTCGAAGGTGTCGCCGACACGGAATTGAGCGCCGAGGACGCGATCCGTCTCATCTCGAAAGCGTCGCGCATTCCCTTCACGTGGTCATCGGCCGGGGGCGGTGAATCCGTCACGAGTTATCTCAAGCAGACTCGCGTCACGCTGGCCCCCTCGAGCGGCACCGTCATGGCGCTGCTTAAGCAGATCCTGAACGACGAGCATCACGAGCTCGCCCTCGACATAGGCCTCGCGGATTCTTCACCTACGGTGGTGCCGACGCGCGAGGAGCTTGAGGACCCGGAGATGGTGGATGTCGTCGTCCCGGTCGAGATTCTCGATACTCGCCATGCCGCGCTGCGGCATCCCACCATGACGCGCCAGTACGGCGCCTGGCAGTCCGCGCCTTCGGGGGAGACCATGCTTTTCCACGTCTTCAATCGCGTGGAAGAGATCACCAAGCTGGACATCTTGTGGGCACCCGGTGTCGAGAAGGACGATGTCCTGGCGACCGAACTCACGGCGGCGCCGGGCGTGCCTGCCGGACAGGCCGTCTCGGCGGCGGTCATGCTTGGGGCGGTCATGCAACCGCTCGACCTGAAATACCGCATCGTCGAGCGCGATCTCTCGAGTCAGCTCTACGATAAGGCCAAGGATTCCTTCAGCGAGATCCGGCGCATTTCGCCGAAGAGCGATTACGGTGAAAAGTCTCTCTACACGCTTGCTTTGAATTACTTTCAGCAGAAGGAATACGAGCGCATGCGCATCGTCCTGACGGAATATCTCAAGATTTTCGACAATCCCAGCTTCCGCCACTACCACGACGCCAACTTCTGGGTAGGCTGGATCTTTGAACACGACCGGCGCTACCGCGAGGCCACGCGCTACTACAATCGCGCCGCCGCGGAGAAGCTTCTTGTCGTGCGCCCGCGCGGGGAGGAACTCACGCGCGAGGAGTTGAAAGAGAAGCTTTCCTACGAGACTGTCTATTCGCTTGAAGAGGTCTATACCGGCGATATTACGGGGATGACCGTTGCCGAGGGACTCATCGATTTTGTGCAACTGTACGCCGGCGTCGCGATGGGGATTGAGCCCTCGCTGCTGACCACCAACATCGCGGTAGCGGATGCTGCCTACCAGGAAGCCCAGGTCTTCGACGTTCTGCTCGACGCACTCGACGCTGTTCAACTTGGCCTGCGCGCGGAGAACGCGAATCCAGACGTCGCGCAGAAAGCCTACTTCCGACTGGCGCGCTCGTATCAGAAGGACGGGAGGCCGCAGGAGGGTCTCTCCGGGTGCCGCGTATTGCTAGACCGTTACCCGCAGACAGAGCGGCGGCGCGATGTCTACAAGTTACAGCTTGAGATCTACAAGGCACTCAAGGACTACCGCAACGTGTTGGCTACGCTCGACCTGCTCAAGAAGGAACTCGAGGCGGAGGGACACGGATACAAGATCGATTTCGAGATTGCATGGGTCTATTTCGACCTGTGTCGCTATGCCGACGCGGTTACACACTACGAGAAGGCGCTGGGGGGAGCCCAGACAGGGCGTGAGGATCGCAACATTCGCGACGGTTACGCTCGTGCTCTGTACATGAACGGCGACTTGAAGGCGTCGCTGCGCGAATACCACACGCTGGTGGCCACGGAACCGCAGGCGCTGCGCGCATTTGTTGACGAGATGATGATCTGGTACCTGGAGCGCGCGCTCGGTGAGAAAACCTCCGCTGATCTCCCGCCGGCTGCCGCCAAGTTGCTGACGGCGTATGAGAAACTCGATAACTCCCAGCGCAGCCGCGTAAACCAGACCGCGTTGGCGAAAATCACGTGGGGCTACTACATTACAGCGCTTCTCGATCTGAAGAACGGAGACTCGTCCATCGCGATCGATAAGCTCGACGCCGCCGGCAATTCGCCGGACGACTGGCTGGCCGCAAATGCGATGTATCGCCTGGCGCGGGTGCACATGGCCGAGAAGCAGTACGTGCGTGCGATTGAAGCGCTCGAATATCTGCTGTTCTCCACGAGATCCGCCGAGGCGGAGGTCAAGGCCGGCTACGCGCTGGGCCTGTGCTACACAGAGAGCAGTCAAACCGAGAAGGCCCGGCACCGCTTTGAGCAACTGGTGCAGCGGTTTCCCGATTCCCCGTACGCCGACAAGGCAAAAGAGGCATTGGCGTCTCTCACCTCATCCCTCCCGGGCGAGAACTAACATGAAACGGCGATGGATAGTCACAGCACTTGTATGCGCGATCGCCGCCGGCGCATTCGGTGCGACCCCCGAGACGCTCTTCCGTGAGGGCAAGCGGCACGAAGAGCAGGGCGACTTCGTGCGCGCGATCGAAAGCTATCGCAAGTTTCTAAATGACTACGCGGGGCACTCGCAGGTGACCGATGTGCGATACCGGCTTGCGCGCTCGCAAGACGCGATCGGACTGATGGATGAGGCCATCGCGAACCTGGAGACCGTCGTCAAAAAGGGCGGCGATCGTTTTCGCCAGCGCCAGGATGCGATGTTCATGCTCGGCAACCTGCTGGGCGACGTCGAGCGCTACGATGATGCGATCAGGATATACGAAGCGTTGCTCGTCGAAGGTGCCGGTCTCTTCCACGACGAAGTGCTGAATCGTCTGGGCGGCTACTACGCCGTGCAGGAGAAATACGACGAGGCGGCTGCGAAATTGAACATTCTCAAACGGCGCAAGGACTCCAAGTTCGCCGAGCAGGCCGCCTACAAGCTCTCGATGATCTGGATCCGCGCCGGCAATCTGGACCTGGCCGTGGATGCGGTCAGCGACCTGGCGACACGCTGGCCCCAGAATGAGCAGGCGCGCGGGCTGATGCTCCAGATCGCCGACAAGTTCCGCGAGCAACGCAAGTACGAACAGGCCGTGGCGGCCTGCGAGCAGCTTCGCACAGGATTTCCCAAGACTCGCGAAGGACAGGCCGCCGGCTACATCCTGGGTCGCATCTACCTGGACCGTGACGAACTGGCGCTTGCCGCGCAGACCTTCGAAGCCGTTGCGCGGATGCCGGAGAATCGCAAGCTCGGTCTCTCTGCCGATGCCATGTTGCAGTCCGCCGATCTTTACTTCGGCAAGTTGAACAACGTGGACAAAGCGATGGAGCTCTACGAGGAGGCGTCGAGCCTGGCGCGCGAAGATGTCAGCGCCCGTGATCGTACGATCCTGGCGCAGTGTTACTTCCGGCTCGGCGAGCACCAGTTCGCAAAGCAAGAGTGGAGCGTGGCGCTGGAGTATTTTACACTCTTGCGTGAGCTCGGCACCGAGATCAATATCCTGCCGCGCATCATGAAGTGCCAGGCCGAGCTGCACGTCGACCTGCGCGCCGAGCTTCAGAACGAGAAGGAGCTCGACTTCATCCGGCAGAAGATTAAGGAGAATCCGAACACCTTTGCCGCGGCCGAGGGGGAGATCTTTCTGCTCGACCGTGATCTCGAGAGCCGGCTCGAGCGTACGGTTGCGGTGGACGACCTGATCGAGGCCTATCGCGATGTTCTGGTACGCTATCCCAAGGCGGTTGTCTCGGAGCAGCACCTGGAATCGTATATCTACATACAGCTCGCACGCCTGCATGCGAAGCTCTTCCGGGACCGCGTCCTGACGGGGCACGCGGATCTGGAATGGCAGTCGGCGATTACATTTTGCGAGAGAGCCCTGGAACTCGATCCCGACACACCGTATCGCGTGGATCTCCTGGAGTTGATGGCGGGCGTCGCCGACCAGGCGGGACAGACCTCCAAGGCATTCGACACCTATCGCCGGCTCTACGACCTTGCCCGTGCCGGGGCCACGACGAACACGGACGCCGCCGCGATCGTTCAGATGACGGAGTATATGCGCTCGATGCTGACACGAGCGGACGAAGGTGACTCGATCGAGAAGGCCATTGCCGCTGCCCGGGAGATCATCGCGAAGGACGGCAAGGACGCGCCGACGGCGCGCCACGCGATGTTCTACATCGGTGACCTGTATTATCTGCGCAAAGATTTCTCGGGTGCGGCCAAGGCCTACCGCGAGTTCATCAAGGCATATGGTCCTCCCCAGACGCCCGAGGGCGAGATCAGTGGAGGCCCCTGGAAGCCTGGGAACGTGAATGAAAGCGTGAGGCAGGTTCAGCAAGCCGCGCTTCGAATCGCCCATTGTTGGTACCTCCAGGGGCATTCGCAGAACATGATCAAGGCCTACCAGTGGATCGTGCGCAATCTTCCGATCGATAACAGCTCGGTGGGCGAGGCGGAGTATTGGCTGGCGATGGAGCTGACCAAGGGCGAAGCCGCCAAGACGAAGGACGCCAAGCTTCAATTGGCCGATCAACTTTGGAAGCGCGTGGTCAATCCCTCGTTGGATTTTGAGGCCGAGAATTTCGCGGCGAGCTACCATCCATGGGTTCGCGACGAGCAGATGCGCCAGTACGTGCAGCTTGCCATGCTGAAATCGGGCGAGATCTACAGCGAGATGGAGAAGCACCGCGTGGCCGCCGAGATCTTCGGTCAGTACCTCTCTCGTTTTCCTCCGCACGCGTCGCGAGGTGCCGCGGAGCCGACGCGCGACGAGGAGTTGCACAGCATGGCGCGCTACGCACTCGGGCGTGAGTATATCGCACTGGGTGAATTGGGTCTGTTGGTGGGCGCGTACCGGCCGTATGTCGATGGCTTGCGTGGCGACCGCTTACGCGTGTCGGCCCTGAAGTTGCTTGGTTACCATGGGACGCGTAACAAGTTCTACGACGACGGGATCATTGCGTATGCAACGCTGCTCGATGAGTACGGGCGAAATGTTCTGAACGCAGATGGCAACCCCTTGCCACTTGCCCCGAGGCTTCGCTTACGCGGCAGCAATCCAGGCTGGAACGGCATCCGCATGGATGCCCCCGCGGATCTCGACCTGGGCGCTACGCGGTATGCGCTGGGGTACATTTACTGGATGCTGGAGGAGTGGGACGACGCGATCAAGGTGCTCGAGCCCTTCATCTCCGACAAGGATCTGCGCGACAACAAGGCACGCGCCAAGTCGCTGCACATGGTCGGGCGTTGCATGTACCGTCAACATGACTACCAGGGAACCTACGAAGCGATGTCCCGCATCGTGAAGTACCCGGCGTACGCCGGGTTCAAGGCCATCGAGGAAGCCTATGTCTACACCGCCCGCGCCGCCATGGAGCTCGAAAAATGGGATGCGGTACATGAAACGTACACCAAGTTTGTGGAGAAGCACCCGATGTCGCTACAGCGACCCCACATCGACCTCTACCAGGGCGGCGCCTTGCTGCGCGGCGGCCAGGCCGTGGAGGCGTTGCCGATCCTGGGTAACCTCGCGCGAAGCGACACGTACCAGGACGTCAAGGCCGACGCCCTTTTCTATCTCGGCGTCTACCAGATGACCAAGTTACAGGAAAACTACAAGGCCGCGAGCAAGCTGCTCGATCAGAGCATCGAGATCTACCCACGCGAGGACGCGTGCCTTGTCGCGGCGCGCTGCGCCGTCAGGCTTAAGCGCTGGGACAAAGCGGCCGCCTATCTTGAACGAGCCTTGCGGGAGTTCCCGACGGGTAAACCTCGCGTGCTGGCCGAGGCAAGCAAGCTTCTGCCGAGCGTGAAGAAGGAATTGGCAAAGATGGAGTAGTTGCCCGCGCAGAACGGGTGGCATGGATTGGAACCGAACTTGAAGTCGCGGCCCTTCGGCCGCGGCTACGAATGAAGCGATAGAGCAACAGGAGGAACACAATGAAGAATGCAGTACGCGTTGTAGGAATCGTCATGGCCTTGTGGGTCGCGCAATCCGCGCGCGCCCAGCAGCTCGAGTTCGAGGGACTGCTTGATGAGGCCGATCAGGTCACCGAGTCCGACGAGATGAGCGGTGGAGATCTCAAAGAGTTCAAGGTCGTCACCGACGACGACATCACGAACGTCGAAATCGGCGACCTCTACAAGAACAACACGAGTTACTTCAAGGTGACCGACATCAAGTCCAAGGCGGCGGACGGCGGGACCTTTATCGTGCAGCGCACGGCGGGCCTGCAGGACCCGATGCGCTACTGGACGCGTGTATCCGGGATCGGACCCGGCACGGTCGTCGGGCGCGAGACGCTGTTCGACCGCTTTGTGAACGGCGGACCGTTGATGTATCCGATTGCCCTGCTGCTGCTGGCCGTGATCGTGATCGCCGTCAATAGCGGCCTGGTCTATCGGCGGGACAAGCAGTACCCGGACGGGTTTGTCGAGGAGGCCTCGCAGGCGATCGCGAGTGTGGACGTGACGCGACTGGAAGGGCTCGCCCACGGGCAGGGCGGGCTGCTTGCCGCGCTCTGCCGCCGCATGGTGGTTAACTTCGAGGAGTCGACCGAGGATGATATCCGGATCCGTTGCGAGGCCGAGGCGCGTAAGCAGATCGGATTTCTGCGCATGCCGTTGCGCGGGCTGACCTTTATCTCGGCCGTGGCGCCCTTGCTGGGACTGCTCGGAACCGTGATGGGTATGATTGCCTGTTTCGACAGCCTGGCCAGTGACGCGGCCAGCGCCGGCAAGGCGCAGGCGATGGCGTCAGGCATCAAGGTGGCCCTGCTGACCACGGCGTTCGGCCTCTGCGTAGCCGTCCCGGCACTGTTCGTGTTCTTTGTCTACAACCTTAAGCTGAATGTGATCATTGCGGATTGCGAGAGCGCGGCCATGGAGTTCGTGCACGCGTTGGCCAAGGGCAAACGTCAGAAGGAGGCATAAGATGAATTTTCAAGACGTCGACGACGACGACAGCATGAAGGTTAATCTCGATCCGATGATCGATTGTGTCTTCCTGTTGATCATCTTCTTCCTGGCCACGACATCATTCATCAAGATCGAGCAGGACTTGACGATCGACCTGCCAAAGCAGAGCCGCGAGATCAAGGTTAAGAAGCCTCCGGTGCGCCCGATCGTGGTGAACGTGAACTACCAGCCGGGCGGAAAGACCACGTATCACGTGGAGAACGAGCAGATGTCGCTCGCCGCGCTAACCGTCAACTTGAGCCGCGCACGCGTACGCAACAAGGATCAGGCCGTTGTGATTCGTGGGGATCGACGGGTCAAGTGGGAGCACGTCGCCGCGGTGATGAGTTGTTCCGCGCAGGCCGGAATCTCCAAGGTGTCGGCCACCGTCGAGATTGATGAGAAGGGGTGAGCGTGAACGGAGCCGTGAGTAACAGGTATTCAGTTGGATGGTTCGCACGGGAGCCCTCACCCCGGCCCTCTCCCGGAGGGCCGGGGTGAGGGCTTAATACGTCTTCCACCGTTCAATGAGTAAACCACCGTCCAATAAGAAGTCGCAGCGCACGGAGCCGCGGGTTGAGATTATCAATCCGCGTGCCGTGGTGGTCGGGCTCGCGTTCTTTGTCGCGGTCGTGATCCTTGCCGCGTTCTGGAAGATGGCGGCGCAGCGCAAGGCCAAGAAGGAGTTGCAGGAGTTCGAATTCACGCTCGAGGAGCCCGTGGTTGAGAAATTCGAGTTGCGCGATCCCATGCGCGACATCCTGCAGGAGAAGCAGGAGGATCTCGAGGCCGTCGAGGTGGATGAGCGGCCCGACATTCATATGTCCGTCGTCCCGACCGATATCGATGTCTTCGAGGAGGTCGTGCAGACAAGGCAGATCGATATCGAAGTTCCCGAATTGCAGGTAGAGACGACCGAAATCGACCTCGATGCACCGGAGGAGATTATCGAGGTCTCCGAGACGATCGCGTTTGCCGTGAATCCGATTGCGACTGAGACGCAGGACGCGGCTGAGCTTTTCAAGTACAAGGAGCCCAACCCGGCGACGAAGCCGCAGATGTACTTCGCGAACATGGCACCACGTCCGAGCCGGGCGTTGACCGTTCTGCCACAGACGTTCGGGGACCAGGAGGCTCCGTCGATGGGCGATCTCGGGCCGATCAGCATCAATCTCTTCGGCGCGGGTGATTTTCTCAGGACGATGACGCGGGAGGGAGGCATCCACGCCCGCTCCTCGGTGGATTCGGCGCTGCAATGGCTGGCCGTGCATCAGGAATCGTACGGCGTATGGGATCCCGGCGAGTACGAGGGCAACGAGGGCCACAAGGTTGGCGTCACCGGCTACGCCCTGATGGCCTTTCTTGGCGGCGGCCATACCGCTCGCAAAGGGGCGTACCGGCGAAACGTCTTGCGCGGCCTTGATGCCTTGATGAAGCTGCAGAAGGGCGACGGCATGCTCGATCACAATATGTACAGCCACTGCATTGCCAGCATTGCGCTCTGCGAGGCGTATGGTCGAGCAAGGGACGAGCGGGTCGGGCGGGCGGCGCGCAAGGCGATTCTCTTTCTAGAGCGCGCACAGAACCGCGACGGCGGGTGGCGTTACACACCGAACTCCGTGAGCAGTGACATGTCGGTGAGCGGGTGGGGCGTGCAGGCGCTCAAAACGGCCAAGCTTGCGCAGATCGATGTCGACAACTCCGTCTATGCCCGCTCTCTGGTCTACGTTGACGCATTGACCGATAAGGGCGGGGGCAAGGGAACGACGGGTGGCGTTGCGTACACCTTCAGCCCTGATCAGCAGTATGGTCCCGGAAGTGCCGCCTTGACGCCGGCCGGAATGATCGTAAGGCAATTCACGGGTAAGGGCGTGAAGTCCGAAGTGCTCTCGAATGCCGCCAACCTGGTGCGCGGTAACCCACCCAGTTGGCGGGAAAAGAACTTCTACACGTGGTATTATGCGACGTACGCGATGCATAATATGGGTGGCGAGCATCGAATCTGGTGGAATCGCAGGATTCGAGACGTTTTGCTCCAGAATCAGAGCCGGGATGGAGAGAACGCCGGGAGTTGGGATCCTGTCGGGGACGCCCACGGCGACTCGGGCGGGCGAATCTACACCACGGCGCTGGGCGCGCTCTGCCTGGAGGTGTACTACCGGTATTCCGAGGCTCTCAACAGCTTTGGGGTCGCACCGGACATCGATGACCTGTTTCTCCAGTAAAGCATGCATACTTTTGTGCACATTTTTGGCTTTCAGTGCTCGACACAGAGCGCAATGTTCGTGTAAGAATGCCCGTTTCATTAGGAGTAATAGATCTATCGGTTCAATTTCATATCGGGTGGCACACTACGTGCAGTAGGGGAGTTTCAACGCGGCGAGGGATCTGGGACAGGGCCCCGGATTCATTTGGATGCTGCTCGACGGATCTACAGTTTAATGAAATCTATAACTCGAGACCTCGTATCCCGACGGATCGGTGCCATCTGTGTGCTTATCGCGATGTTGGGCGGCGGCGCCGCTGCGCACACCGTCAACCTCACCGAAAAAGACTGGGCCAAGCTGGAGACATTCGAGGCGCACAGCCTCTCCAGGGCCGACACGTTCCATGCACAGCAAAAGTGGCGCGAAGCCGTGGCGGATTACGATTCCTTCATCGCCGAGTTTCCGGCGTCGTACGCCATTCCGTACGCGCTCCTGAAGAAAGGGTTTTCGCTGGAAGCAGACGACAAGCGATTTAAAGCGATCGAAGCGTATACCGAGGTGCTGGACTACTTCCCCGACAACATCGCCTTTGCCGCGCCGGCTCTCTTTTTCATCGGGAACTGCCATCACAGTAACGGCGAGATGGAGAAGGCCTTGCTGAGGTGGTCCGAGATGGCGGATGACGAGGACTACTCTCAGCATCCACTGGCGGCCTATGCGATCAATTCACTGGCCGACAACCTGATGAAACTGGGGCGTGTGGCCGACGCGGTGAGGTATTACACGCAAGTCGCCGTCGACTTCAAGTCCAAGAATCGAGCGGCCCGTATCGCCGCCATGCCGCACGTCATCACGTTTCACATTCGCACCCAGAGGAGTGAACCTGAGCTACAGAAGTTCTACCGCAACGTCTCCACTTTCCATCACGACCCCCACGTCGTCCCGAAGGATTTGTCCAACGACCGCACCTATTGGAGCCAGATTCTCTCCGCGGTCGAAAGCCGTTCCGGGTTCAGTGCAGAGGACCGTGCGAAGGGTAAGCACAAAACGTACCTCGAGTATTGGACCAAGCTGCTCGACGGCAAGTGGATGGACGATGATGACTTCCAGAAGCACATTATAGATCTGTGGTATAACGCTCGCGAAGACCGCGTGGCCTGGCACCAGCGGCTCAACCGTCAATTCGATCAGTACCAGAAGCCGGGTGACTTTGATCGCATCACGAAATGGATCATCTGGAACCTCGGGTTCAAGGAGGAGGTAGAGCGCTATTATGCCAAGTACAATTTCGAAAAGATGAGCAATGCGCAGATCATCCAGGTGATTTTCGTCTTCTACTCGCACGACGTGGAATTGGCGCGCAACCTGATCGGCAAACTCAAATTCGACCTCATGTCCGACGGGGAGATCGCCGCTTTCGCGCGCAGCTTGTGGGGCAAGGATGACTCGATGGTCGAGCGGGTCTGCTCCAACATCCGGGATCTCGATTACGGTAGGATGGAGGTCCTCTACTTCTTTCACCGTCGCCACGCATACCTGACCGACAACCAGCACAAACGGGCCATTCCTCTGGCCATCGAGATGACCATGGTCGATAAGTACGCCAAGGAAGCCTGGTTCCTGAAGGCTCAGATCCACCAATTTCGGGGGCAGTGGGAGGAGGCCATCGCGTCGTATGAGCAGACCGACGATCCGATACGCACGGTCTGGCTGATCGTGGATTGTTTCATGGCCTGGCAGAAACCGAAGCGCGCGATAAATCAGCTCTCGGAGATTGAAAATTTCTTTCAGAAGCACTCGGACTGGGGCCCGCGTGCGGCGTTGGCGATCGCCCATGTCTACGGTGGTATGGGCCAGCGCAAGGCGCAGGTCTCCGGCCTGAGGCGCGTGTTGAAACAGTACCCGCATTCCGGCCAGTCCAGCGCGGCGCACGTCGAACTGGAGAGCATGGGCGAAAGCATCAAGGACAAGGGCGAAGACGAGCAGATTGTGCAAACAGGTGGCGGTGTAGATGCGCAGTAGCGTTTGTCGTTGCCCGCGTCAGCAGGCCACGGCAAACGGGCGAAAACGAAAAAGAGAAGGATGAATCAAATGAAGCACTATTCAATCAGACCAGGCGTCGCGATGCTACTCATCGCAGCGATGTGTGCAGCGGGTTTGACGACAACGATCACCCCCGCCTTCGGTGCGCGTGAAGTCAAGGGCGACCGCGCGGTCGAGTTAGCGGCGCGCCGTCTGCTCAACCGTGCGCAGGAACTACTCGAGGCCGGCGAGTCCGAGCGCGGGGTCAAGATGCTTGAAACCGTCATTCAGCAGCACCCCGACAGTGAATCCTGGTACGTCGCATACCTCATGCTTGCCCAGCATTACGAGAAGGAGCAGGAGTACCCGAAAGCCGTGGACGCGGCGCGCAACCTGCTCAAGTTGAAGGAGAAGGATGAGGAACTTGGGGCCGACGCCAAGGATATCTATCTCGAAGGTCTGTACATCACGGGCATGTGTAACTTCCACATGCGTGACTACGGCGCCGCGTTCGCCAAGCTACGCCAGATCACGAGCAAGTACCCCAACACGCTCTGGGCCAACCAGGCGTACTATTACATTGGCATGTCGCACTTTGCGCAGTCGCATTGGAGCAAGGCGATCAAGGCGCTTGGTCTTGTCGGGACCTTCATCGACCCCACCAGCCCGGAGATCGAGTTTGCGGAGGCTGGCCGCCGCTTCTACGTCAAGGTCGAGGATGCGGATCTGCCGATTCTCGAACGGCAGGGCAAGGCTCTTGAAATCTACGCCAGGACGGAGGGCGGAGACGAGGAGAAGCTGATCTGTTCGCCGCTTGCCGGGAAGTCAGAGTTTTACCTCGGCTCGATGGGGACCGAGTCCACGCCGATCGTGCCGAACGATGGCATTCTTCAGATCGTCGGCGGAGATATCGTCTACGCCAAGTACCTGGACGATAACAACCAGGCCGGGCAAAAGGACGTGCCCAAGGAGAAACTCGTTAAGATCGTTTCCAGCGCGTCGCTGAACTTCACGTTGGCCACCTTCGAGGGCAAGACCGCTTCGGCATTCCTGGCCCAGCCGATTTATCTCAAGCTTCGTGACCTGGACCTGGATCGCTCGGCCCAGATCGATAATGTGCGCGTATCCGTGCTGTCTCGCTACCGATCGGAGAGCATCGAGGAGTCCGACGTTTCGGACGGGGATGCGAGCGGGCAAGGCGATGTCGTCGACCTGGTCGACCTGTTGCGCGAGGAGGAGACACGCACGTTCGTCGTGCGCGACGAAGTGAGCGTCGATCTCGTCGAGACCGCGCCGCGCAGCGGCATATTTGTTGGAGACGTCATGGTCAACAACGCGGCGGCGGCAGGATCTGCGCCCAACTCGGGCGATGGCAAACTCGGCGCGCAACTTGGCGATGAGTTGATTGCCTCCTACACCGATGAGCTTCATATCCGCGGCGATGTCCCCGAGGAGATTACGGCGAAGACCGTCGTGTACGGCGAGATCGGGGCCGGCCCGGTTATCAATCAGAACGTCGTGAGCGACGCATTCGTGAGATCCAAGAAGGATCTGATCGAGGCCGAGGCTTACCTCGAACTCGCGCGCATCTTCGGAAGTATGGGCTTGCGCGACGGCGCCGACGAAAAGGGCGACTCCGGACTGGAGCGCGTCGACTTTACGCTGAGCAGTCCCTCGCTTGCGGGCAGCCCGCTGCGTCACCAGGCGTTCCGCCTCAAGTGGAATCTTTACCTGGCACAGGACGATCTCGCGAGGGCGATGGCGACGTGCCGGGTCTTCAATTCCCTCTACCCCGAGTCGCCGCTCGTCGACCAGGCCCTGATGGGCATTGCCAAGGTCCTGCGCGAGCGCGATGAACTCGAGGAGGCAATCGGGGTCTTCCAGCAGGTGCTGGGGCTTCCGAACGCGTACTCGAAACCCGAGGCCCAGTTCCTGATCGCGGAGATCTACGAAGGGCAGGCCGACGACGCCGACACCATAGAGGAGGGCGAGGGCGCTCGAGCGCGCGAGGCCGCCGTGAGGGCGTACAAGGCATGCGCAAAGAACTATCCGGAGAGTCCCTACGCGGGCCGTGCGCTCGGCAAAGTCATCGACTATCACATCCAGGCCAGGGACTACGTGGTTGCCGACGACCTGATCGAGCAGGTTTTCCTCGACTACGAGGACGAGGACTTTTTGGACTCGATGCTCCTGAAATGGGTCATCGTCGCGTATCGCATGGGTAACCTGGAGAAGGCGCAGTCCAAGTGCCAGCAGCTTGTTTTTGAATACCCCGACAGCGAGCACGCCAAGCAGGCGCAGGTGATTCTGGACAAGATCGATAAGAAGTTGAAACGCGACGAGGCACCGGCCCCCGAGGCCGACGCCAACGACACGGCAAAGAACAGTGGATGACAGGGAGATCATGGAACCGATGAGAACATGCACAATGAATATTCGAATGACCCACACGATCATCGCGGGCTGCTGTGGCCTCTTGTTGACCGCCGCAACGCTTAGCGCGCAGGTGGAAATACCGGACGAGCGGAACGATGTTTTCGACGAGCTCTCGATGCGCATTCAGCAGAGCGCGAATATGGCAACCGAGAGCGAAGTGCTCCGCTTGCTGGATCTCGGGCAGGAACTCGGTCGGAACTTCGCCGCGAGCCTCGCCCTCAAGACGTACCTGCGCCGGCAGACGGACGTGTCCCCGCGCCTGCTGCGTCGCGCAATCGACAGTGCGGTTCTGTCGGCGGATTACCCGGCCCTGGTGGCGCGATGCAAAGCGTTTCTGAGCGATGCGACTCCCGGCGCCGAAGCCTCCGAGGTGGCCGGCCTCCTGCTGATGGTGCAGATCGACTACCGCCGCACCTATGACGACGCCTACAACGTGATGCTCAGCTACGGTGGTAAGTTTCGTCAGCATCGGTCCGTCGCCAAGTACGACCAGTGGTTTCTTTCGCGTGCGCGAGTCACGGCGGACCATGCCGGCGCGGCCACGCACCTCGCGGTAATCTTCGCCGAGAAACAACCGCTCGAGCGCGAGCGGCTTTTGTACTGGGATGATCTGGACTGGCTGATCGGGGAGCTCAAATATCAGAATGCCGACCGTTTCGTTGCCGCCGCTTCTGCGCGGCGACTGGCCGGACTGATCCGCTCGGATCCGGGTCGCGCGCTGCGTTTAGGCTTCTTCGCGGAGAATCTGGCGTTCTACGCGGGAAGCACCGGTAAGGAGCAGGAAAAACTCGTCGACGAGTTCAAGACGGTCGCGCAGGCCGCCATGGCGTACGTCGCTCACAAACCGACCAGCGAGACGCTTGGACACGTCGTCGACTCCTTTTCCGATGGCGATCCCAATCGCGGCTGGCGCGATGGGCTCGCCACCCAGAAACGGGACTTCTACGTGGCCGCCTTCAGTCGTCTGCCCGTTGACGAGCAGAAGAAGCAGCTCGCATGGAAGATGCCGGGCAGGAATGAGTTCATGCCGGCTTACGTCGCCACGCCGGATCAGTGGGCTGCCCTTGCCCGCCAGCACCCCGAGGCATTTCGTGGTAGCGACGCCGGATCGAAGGCGCTGCTCAGCCGCAGCCCGGATCCGCAGGTCTACAAGCAACAGGCGCAGCTCCTCGCGGGCGTGCCATCGCGTGAGGCCGCCATCATCAACTCCATGGGCGCCGGCGATTCCCTGGACGCACTCTTCGCGCACCTGGTCCAGAATGAATCATGGCACCTGCCGCTCGCGGAGGTGAACAAAATTGCAACAACCGAGATCTGGCCCCGTTTTGAGGCCTATCCGCGCGATGAGCAGAACGAACTTCCTCTCGATGCGCTCGGCAAAGCGATGGCGACGCTTGGCGAGAAATTCGTAGCGACGTCGCCCATGGCATTGGACCCCGACACCGCCCGGACCTACATCGTCTATGCCTGGCGGCATAGCGGCGAGCACGGGGACGACAAGTCCCAGGTGGCGCGCCACCTCGCATCGCTCAACTGGGTTCCGTACGACGCCAAGACGCGTGAATCGATCTTCGCACCCGCGATCGCCGAATTCACAGCCTGGAGTGAGCGCGTCCGGACGATGGGCACGGACAGCGGTACTCGCCTGCAGGCGGCCCAGACGGCACTGGACAAGTTGCGCCAACAGCTCGCGGCCCTCAACCAGCAGCAGGAGCAGACCCGCCAGGTCATCGTGCAGAATACGCAGGCCAAGGCGGCGACCGATCCCAAGGAAGCCGACAAACTGAAGCAGATCGACCAGGCCCTGGAGCAGGCCCAGGCACGCACTGCCGATCTCGCTAAGCAGGTCACCGAGCTCGATAAGACGGTCAAGAAGGGCGAAGCGGAGGTCGCGAAAGACGCGAAGATCTCGACCGACAGCACGACCTGGCTGGACGGGCTCAGCGCACTCGACCAGGCGTTTCGAGCGGCATCGGCACTGACGCTCGACGTGCGAGCGCAGGGCCCGAATCCCTTGTGCGAGCAGCTTGCCCGCGTGGAGGTCGCGCGTTTGAAGAATAACCGCGATGCGTTTCTCGCGGCGGCTCGACAGGTCTATCCAATGATCAAGGCGTACCGCGAGCAGAAATTGCCGGGAGGGCTTGGCGCCTTGCAGTCGATTCTTCGCCCTTCGGCGGCGATGGATATTTCCGACTTTCACGTCGAGGTGCTGACCCCGGAGCTAGCCGCCTGGCAGCCCACCGGTGGACCCGCCAGCGAGCGACTGAAGGCGCTCGTGCACACGATCGTGACCAGTAAGCCCGGCTGGGGCTGGGGTGCATTTCCGGCCCGGGATCACGACCAGGTCGTGAAGCTGAACGACCTGTTCGCCAAAACGCTGATGGCGCAGATGGACAAGGGCCAGTTCTCCGGAGATCTTTTCCAGTACATACTTGCGACGCGGCACGGAAGCGGCTGGAACGACAAGGAGCGCAACAGTGATGTCATCGAGCGCATGATCACCGAAAAAACGCTTCTCAAGTCCGAATACCGCTACGCCGGCAAAACGGCGGCGACGTCGATGATGTCGCTGCTACACAACCAATTCCCGGAACTGAACAAGAAGTACCCGTACAACACCTCTTTCGATGATCTCTACGTCGAGGAAGTCACCAAAACGCGGGTGTTGGATGACACGTACCGGGCACTGGGCGGATCGGACTCCCAATTCAAAGTCCGAAACGTCACGGCGACAATCATGCAGGACTACGCTACGCCTGCGGTGCCATACGGTGCGACACCGGCCGTCTACGGCCTGGGCGAATTCTGGACTTTGCAGTCGTATGCGATGAGCGCCCAGCCGGCCGCGCGCGATGCGATGCTGACCAGCCTCGACGCGGCGTACGGTAAAACCCGGTTCGATACCTACGCCTTGGGAATGGAGTCGTTTGCGACGGGCATCGACTACGCTAAAGCGGACGGTCGGAAAACCTATTTTGCGCGACTGAAGAAGCTGTGTGACCGCATACAGAATACGCCGTTGCGCCCCAGTTTCCACGTGGGCACCCCGCAGTCCCTGGATACGATGACGGCCGAGGAGATCGATATAGCCGTGCTCTTGCTGGACGCCCAGAACTCGCCTGACGTTTGGGTTGGCGGACGGCACTTCGACTACTTCGCCGAAGTTCTCTCTCGCTCGATGTACCAGGATAAACCGGACACACGTCTCGCCGCGCTGGCACCGGCTTTCTGGCGCGTAGCCCGCGACACGGGTAGCACGACGATCCTGCAGCCCGCCTTTCTGGCGCTTGGCCAGAAGATGATGAACGAGGGGCACTATGACATGGCGGTAGCCTGGGCCCGCGCGGGATACGAGGTCTGCGGCCGAGCGGTGTCCGACGAAGTGCGAAGCGCGCTTGGCGTGCTCCAGTCCCGTGCGCTCTCGAATATCAAGGGTGTCATTCCGGTCAAGCGGTCCGATCCACGCTATCCGCTATTCGCGGCGCAGGCCAACTATAACGGTGGCAACGAGCAGGGCGCCTGGACCGAGTACATGCGCGGTCGCGACATACTCCTGGTGAGTTTCCGGGAGCTCGACCCGCTCTTTGTCATGTGGCTGATTGACCGCAATGTGGAGCTCGAGAATTTTGACGACGCCGAGGCCGTGGCGCGCGCGATCCTGCAGGACATGGAATCCAACACGCTGAAGCTGCCGCCGGAGATCCGTGTGCAGATTCTGCTCTCCTACGCGAATATTGCGTTCCATATCCCCGAGCTGCCGCGCGCACGCGCGCAGTACGAGCGAATCGGTGCCGCCGCTGAATTCGACGGACTGAACGGCCAGGTCGACGCCCAGTTGCGCATCGCTGAAATCGATCGCGTTCAAAAGGACTATGACGGCGCATTGCAACGCATCGACACGGTATTACAACGCAGAGACGATTATGCGCAAACCGAAGGGCACTACCAGCTTGCGCTCGTTCTGCGCGACCAGGAGCTATACACGGAGGCGCTGGGCGAACTGGATAAGGTTCTGCAGATCACTCCGGGACATATCGACGCGAGGCTCACCGATGGACGCATTCGGCTGACCGTGAAGCAGTTGGAGGTGGCGTCGGATCTCGATCTCGGAATGGCACTCAATCAGAAGTTCGTGGTTCCCGGCAAGGTGCTCAAGGTGCGCGTTATCGATAAATTGCGTCGAATCGTGAAGCGTACCACCACGATTGAAATTACCATCTGGGCCGAGTCCGGAGACGAGGAGACGTTCTCGCTGGTCCCGTGGGCCGATAGCCTTGAGCGCTTCCAGGGCGAGATCCCGTCCGCGCTGGCTGCTCCCGTAAAGGGAGATTATATTCTCCAGTTGCTCGGGGTCGACACGATCCATTACGACTTCTCCGAGCGGTTTAAAGAGCTGCATAACGTTACCGCGAGCAGCAAGCTTACCCTGGGCGTGTTGAGCGATTCCGAACTCTATGCCTCATCGGGCGAGATCTTGACCGGTGACGCTTTGAGGGAACGCCAGGAAGAGGAAAACATTAGGCGTCGGCTCGCGCAGCAGGACAGTGGCGGTGTCGGTGTCGGTGTCGATATCGAACCCGAAGTGGAACTCTTGAGTGAATCCCGCCTCGGGAGCCAGGTGAAACCCGGGAACTCGATCAACGTGCTCGTCCTCGACGACGATCGCAGCATCTCCCCGGAAAACGACGAACTCGCGATTTCCGTTTCGGCGTCCAGCGGCGACAGCATCCAGGTCCTGACGCTTACCGAGACGAATGGATACGCCGGTATTTTCGAGGGAACCATCCCCACCGAATTGGCGCCCGCGACTGCGTTCGCGACGGACTCCGACGAGGGCACGGATCCGAACTTCCCGATTTCTGGTGGCGAGTATCCACCATGGGTTGCGCTTCCGGATAACCACCGCCCCAAGTTCTATGGCGTGGACATGAACGACAGCGTCTTCATGCAGGCCATGCGCATTGAGGCCGGTGTGCCGGGGCGCAAGATCAAGGAATTCTTTCTCCAGACATCTCTCAACGGGCAGAACTACAAGCTCGTCGGGAGCTGGCCCCAGCCATACAAGGCCTGGGGCGGGTCGCCGGTCGGTGTCGTCGCCCGCTATGGCGCAGCGGTACTCGGGCTCGACGATCCGGACGTACTGGCAGGGCTCGATCAATTCCTGGCGAACACTCGCTACCAGGATCGGCGCGAGATCCAGGTGGAAACGCTCAGCGCGGGCTGGACCGAGACCATTTTTGGGCATGCAGATGCCCTGAGAATCAACTGGGACAGCGAGCTTGATGAGTCGTGGTACATCGCTCGCTTCTCCGCGGCGTTCTATACGCCGCTGCGCGAGCATCGCACGCTGGTGCTCAAGTCGAAGAACGAAAGCGAGACGCCTGCCAGGTTTGCGCTCACGGTCGACGGGGAACTGGGCACGGATGACAGCGGACTGGAGCTGGCCACTTCAACGCACCAGTACAAGGGTGTTTTCAAGAAGGGCGCCCACCGCATTGATGTCTACGTCGCGGCGCAACGCCGCGCGCGGCCAAGCTTTCAGGTGCATATCGACACCGAGGAACCTCCGTACATGGAGCTTTGCCCTGCGTTGATGTTTGACATCGAGCAGCACCCCGAGATTCGTGAGTACATCTACGAGGAGCCCGCGACGATAACGGCCAACGAAGACGGCTCTGCGTTCGAGGTCGCATTCTCGGAGGATTCCCGGGCGCGTGCCTTCCGGATGGTGATGTTCGATTTCGAAACGGACGCTCCGGCGATCGGAAGCATTCAGCTCGACGCGATCGACGGAACGCGCGTGCTGCCGACGGAAGTGGATTTGATGGCCCTGCGCGATAACAAGATCCTGGAGATTATCCCGGGGGACCAGATCAAGATCGCCTACGAAGATCCGCGCCACATCAGCGAGAACAGTCGCATTCGCGAAGTCTTTCTTTCAGCGACGTTCGCCGACGCAAACGTGTCGCCGCAGATGGTGATCGGCTACGGCATCGGGACAGACGGAACACGCGTCCCGCTGCGATCGCGAATGCTCCGTTACAAGACGGGCGATTCGATCGACATTATCATCACCGATCCGGACGGAGACGTATCGAAGGAGCGTGATTCCGTCGAGGTGAAAATCAGCACGACCGAAGGTCAATCGCGTACGCTCACGGCGGTCGAGACCGAAAAGCATAGCGGCACCTACGAGGTCAGGATCTTTCCGGTCGACACAGAGCCCCAGCGCGAGACTGAGATCCTGGTCTCGGAGAGCGACGACATCGTGATGGAGTACCTCGATCGCGAAAACACGGATCCTGGGATTCCGTGGACACGCGCAGGTCTTGTCGAGCAGGTGTGGTACCAGGACCCGGAGCTGCGGTCCTACTCTGTGACGTCGATGCCGATTGGGGTCGAGGGCGACGCAGCGGGGGACAACTTGGAGGACTCAGAAGAGTTCTTTCGGTACACGCACACGATGGTGGCAACCCGCCCCGAGACTCCCGACGACCCACCTGAGCCGCAGACGCTCGTACATGGTGGACCCGTGATGGTCGAACTCCTCTGGCCCACGATCGCGCAGCATGTTGGCAGTACGGCGACTCTGTATGCGCAGACGACCAGGGGACGCGCCGCCTACACCGGCGTCCCGTCCGAGGAAGCGTTCGATATTAACGTCCCGGGCACGATTAAATTGTCCGGCGGATACGGAACGCCCGGCGGTGCCGCCGCAGGGGCTCCCGGGTACGACGGTTGCATGGTGATCGGGACACGCCACGCCGGCGATCCACTTGATGACGGTCGATTCGTGTTCGGTGTTCCATATGCGCTCGGCGATCTGCCCGAGGAGAGTCTGGCGATTCCACGCGAGGAGAAGCGGATCGGCCCCCCCCCGCCAACGGCGCTGATGGTCGGCGGCAGTGACGGTTTGCATATCGGCTTTCATTACACCAATGACCTGGGCGAGGCCGTCTGGATCACGCGCGATTTCACGCTTCACGCAGACGCGTTCTTCGACGTCATGGATCGCGCCTACCAGACCCCGGCGACGGGCCTCTTTGTTGACGAAACTGTGTACTTTCGTGCGCGAGATGTCGAGATGGACTCAACCGAGGAACGCGATGCGGTGACGATCTCACTAAATACCTCATCCGGATTCAGTCGTGATCTGCAGCTCACCGAGACCGCCGCGCACGCCGGTACGTTCAAGGGATTGGTGCGTTTCGTCTATGCGGAAGAAGGCAAGCTGGTCGAGGAGTACGATGAGGGTCAGATGCCGGTGCGCTTTGGCGATGAGATCACGATGACTTATCAGCCGACCAATGGGCGATCGGGCGTCACGCACACCATTGAGATCTTCAAAGGTTCGGACGGGGACTTGACTCCGTTCACGAAGCGCTTCCGCGACGTCGAGATCGCGGTGAAGACGCAACTGAGCATCGCGGAGGCCTACTTCGAGATGGCCAAGAAGCATCGCAAGCTGGGTCAGAAGGAGATGACGGAGCAGGAGATCTCGACGGGCAAGAAGATACTGGAGGAGGCTTTACGCGACTTCCCGGAGAGCGAGGCGCGGGCGCAGGGCGACTACCTGCTCGCGAACCTCTCCCTCGAACTGGCCGAGGACGCCGAGCCTGAGGAAAGGATGCAGTACTACAACGAGGCGTTGTTGCGCTTCACCAAGATCGTGGGCCAGCATCGCGAGAGCACGTACGCGCCCAAGGCGCAGTACAAAAAAGCGCTGACACTCGAGAAAATGGAACAGTTTGATGCCGCGTGCGAAGAATACGTGAAGCTGTCGTATCGCTGGCCCGAGAACGAACTGATCGCCGAAACGATTGCCCGGCTCGGCCAGTATTTCTTTCGAAAGGGCGACGAGCTAAAAAAGGTCGACAGCGACGACCCCGTGGAGATCGAGAAGGCCAAGCTGAAGTCGCACAAGATGTTCACCTCGGCAGCGGAAGTCTTCGCGCGGCTGGCCGTGCGGTTCCCCACGCACAAGCTCGCGGAGAAGACGACCGTGCTGTCCGGACAATGCTACATGCGAGCCGAGAATTACGAGAAGGCGATCGACGCGCTGTTGGACGTCATCGAGAAGAAGGACGCCGACAAAGATGTGCGTTCCGAAGCGATGTACTGGTGCGGCGACTGCTACACCAAGGTGGAATTGGTAGGGAAGAGCCAGGCGTTTCCGATGATCTCGGCCTACCGTATGTTTAAGCGTCTGACCTGGGACTATCCGGCCACACAATGGGCCAAGTATGCACGTGCGCGTCTCACCGAGGGTGCGATCGCGGCTGCTGGCCTCAACGAATGATCAGAACCATACTCAAGCCTCTGCGTCAGCCGGTCCTCCAGGTTGTGGCGGTGACGAGCCGCTGCTGGCTGCTCGGTGAAGCGGCCGCGCTTCGCGGTGTGCGTTGGCTGGGCCGGTCGATCCATCGCCTGCTTTGCGTCCTCGGGCCCTTGGTCGAGCGCGCTGTGATGGCCGCGACGCCGCATGTCGTGTCGCTGGCCGGCGCCGTCGCGTCTCGTTCCGGTCGTCTTTGGGCCCGCATGTCGCCGTACGCCGTGAAGTTCTGGATCTTTGCGGCGCCGGTGCGTACCTGGATCGTCCGCGCATGCAGCTGGTTAACCAACCTCTGGATCCAGGTTGGCGACATGAACTACCGTGAGAGCGCCGTCTTTCAGGAGCATCTGGACCCCGACCATGTGGTGGGCCTGATTCGTACGCGAACGCGTGTGGATGTGGGGATGTGGTTTCGAAAGGGCCGCGTCTGGGCCTGCATGCAGCCCGCCGAACTGGTGCTCCTGGCGCAGGGAAAGAGACCGTGGGTGCAACACATCGCGCACGAGTCCTTGCGCGAGAGCCGCTACAACCATGTGACCGGTGAAGTCGCCCTGGCACCGGGGCAGAACCTGCCGCTTTCGTCGCTTCGTGTGAAGCCCTTGGAAGGAATCGAGTTGTTAAAGAGTATAGGAACAAAGGAGATACAACATGCTTGAGACGATCATAAAAGGTCGCATCATGATGATCCCGCTGCTTGCGTGCAGCATCGTGGCACTCGCGGTTGTCGCCGACCGTATCTGGGCCTTCTACCTGAACAGCAAGCTGGATACGCGGGCGTTGCGCGCGCAGTTGATGCGTCATCTGCGGCGCGGGGAAGTCAGTGACGCCGCCCTGCTCTGCATTTCGACCCCCGGTCCCGTCGCGGCGGTTTTGCTCGCCGGGCTACAGTCCTATGGTCGGCTGGACAAGAAGACGCCCGAGAACCTGCGCCTGAGCGTCGGGGAGGCCATGGAGGATCATGCACTGCATAGCACCAGTGCCGTGGAAAAACATCTTTGGCTCCTGTCGATGATTGGTAACGCTGCCCCGCTACTCGGCATGTCGGGAACGGTGCTCGGAATGATCAAGTCCTTTGAGAAACTAGGGGAGTCGTCGGACCCCCAGGTGATCGGTGTCGGAATCTCTGAAGCGCTGATTACGACAGCCGCCGGACTCCTGATCGCGCTCGCGGCGGTTATTCCATTCAGTTTCTTTTCGTCGCGCGCGGAAGAAGTCGAACTCGAGATCGAAGAAGCCTCCTCTGAGATGCTGGAGTTTCTCGTGACCGGCGCTGGCAAAGATCCCAGTGCGTAGTCGTTCGCGGATGTCGCATCGAAATGGAGCCCAAAGGGCCCCGCTTTCCTGACACCGCAATTGAGCAGGAGTCCTCACCATGGCCAAGAAACAGAAAAGGCAAAAGAAGGAAGCTCCCGAGATACCTGTCAACTCCTTTGCCGATGTGGCGTTTCTGCTGATCATATTCTTCATCATTGCCACGACCATGGAACGCATGACCGGCGCCATGACCGACATGCCGACTGGCGAACAGAACGAGCAGGCGCAGGATAAGACGCCCACGGTCCAGTTGCATGACCAGTCGATCACGTTCCAGGATCAACGCGTCACAATCCCCGAGCTACGCGCGGAGCTCGCCAAGCTGAATCTTCACGAGCGCGAAGGGGAGGACAAAATCATCGCCTTCGAGGCCACTGGTGAAGTGGAGTACCAGGACTATTTCGACGCAATGTGCACGATCAGCGCAGCCGGTGGAATTATTGCGCTAATCAAGGAAGACAAGAGCGGAAGCTAACCGTGAGAAAGAGACGACGCCGCAAACAAATTCTGGTGCCCGTGGCGGGCATGGGTGATATCGCATTTCTGCTGATCATCTTCTTTCTCGTCGCGAGCCGCCTGGCGCAGGACAAGGCGATCGATCGCCCGACGTCGCTGGACGCCGCGAAGCTGCAGGAGACCCGCGTCAGCGTCCAGATTGACGCGGATGGGATCGCGTACGTCAACGGTCGGCGGATGGAGAGCGAGAAAGAGATCAAGGCCGAGGTGAAAGATATGCTCGACCGTCGCGTGGCCACGAACGCGCTGCAGAGAACCGTAATGTTCAAGTGTGACAAGTCGGTCAAGAAAAGGATCTTTGAGCCCGTCATCGAAGCGATTGCAGAAGCAGGAGGACTGCTCGCCGCGGTTGGCGAACAGGGCGCCCCGAAGGAGGAGTCCAGGGATAAATCGACTAACCAGGAGGATACGAAATGAATGATGAATCCACACCCCGTTCCGACGAGGACATAGAAAATATCGCTCCGCAGAAGCTGCTGGTGAACTTCACCGAGAATCGCACGTTGAAGTGCCTTGGACTTGCGGCGGCCATTCACGTGTTGGTTCTATGCGGATCATCCCCCCGCTATATCTACGAAGCGATCAACCCCGAGGCCAAGAAGGTGCGCCTGGCGCGCGAGGATAGCGACAAGTTGAAAGACATGAACGAGAAGATTGATCGCGAGTCGCCGGCCGCGAAGCTGGCAAGAGAGAAGAGGGAGGCCGAGAAGAGTAAGGCCGACGCCGCATCAACGGATGGGGAAGCGGACACGATGGAAAAGCGCATGCAGACCGACGCCTACAAAGAGACGGTTGAAAAGGCCGCCGCTGACGAAATTCCGAGCGAGCCGGAAGATATCGGTATTTCACTCGAAGACACCGAGCTCTAAAGCCAACACCGATCTTCCATTCGCGTGAAGCTGTCAACCTACCATCGTATCATACCGACCCTGCACTGCCTTCCGTTGGGCATCTGCGGGGCCGTGCTGGCTTGGGTCGCGGTCCGGTTGCGCTTCTATCATATCGATCTGCTGGCCGAGCATTTCGAGCTGGCGGCGATCTTCGACCCGCTGCACACGCCTGTCGGGTTTCTATCGTTGATGGTGATCAGTGCGATCGTCGCGCTGATGGCACTGCTTGCCGCGTTTTCCGGACTACTCTCCAGGACCGCGCGCTCGCTTGGGCTGATTCGCAAGGCGAATGCGGCCCTTCTCGCCTACTTTATCTTCTACGCCTGGGCGGTAATCTCAACAACCAGTCGCATTGAGGATGCGGTTCGCTTTGGCGAATCCGCCCCGAACGCGGTCGACCTTTTCAACTGGCGGTTGGCGTATCTCTGGCTTCCTTCCTTCGTCGCCGCTGCGGTCGGGTGGCTGCATCTGAACGCATGGCGTCGCGCCGTCATGAATTTCTACACGGCCGAAGCGGAGGACGCACCCGCTCGTGGCGATCTGATCGTGGAGAACATACGCACGCACGGAACCGACCCGGAATATCGGAAGTCGAAGATCGGAAGCGTTTGGGCGCACATCCTGATCATCGTGATCATTCCGTGGTTGCTCAACCTGTTTGGCTGCGTGACGCCGTACCGTGTTCCGTTCGGCGGCGGCGAACCGGCGGTGATGCAGGTCGTGCAGTTCAAGAAGAAGCCGAAGAAGAAGCGCGAATACATTCTCTCGATGGACACCGCGATTCTCTTCAACCTGCCGGATCTCGATGAGTCCAAGATCTTTCAGGAGGTCGAGATCTTGACGCGATTGACCTACGAGGCCAATGCCAAGGCCGCGCACGGTAAGCTCGGTTCGAAAACGGCCGACCAGGCGGGTTTCTGGGATGGGTTTCTCGACGGCGAGATGCGCTTCATACGGCTTGAATATAGCGGCGCCGACTGGGACGACGGGATGGATTCGACCACCCAGGCGGATATGAACTTCCTGCTGAAGTTTCGTGAAGTCAGTGGCGGGATGAAGACCGCACTACGTGGCGAATCCCACCGCGTCAGCCTCCTCAAAAAGTATCCCAAGGGACAGGCGCCGCCGTTTGTCTTTATGACGGGCTCCGGCTCCATCAACATGGGCGGGGGCGATATGAAGGTCCTGCGAGAACACCTGCGCGGCGGAGGCCTGCTCTTCGCCGATTGTGGAAGTCCGGCATGGGACGGTGCCTTTCGTAGTTTCGTCAGCCGACTTTTTCCGGGTAAGCAGCTGAGTGTCATCGCCGACGATGACCCGATCTTTCAGCTCCCGTTCGCGTTTCCGAACGGTGCGCCGCCGCTGTGGCATCACGGCGGCCATCGCGCGCTCGGCATCAAGGAGGGCGGCCGCTGGTTGGTCTTCTATCATCCGGGCGATGTGAACGATGCGTGGAAGACCGGACACTCCGGGATCGACTCGGATCTCGCGGAGGGTGCCTTCCAGATGGGCATCAATATCGTCTACTATTCGACCATGCAATACCTCCAAAAAACACGGAAATACCGTAAGGGCAAGCGATGATTCTGATCCGCATAGTCTACTATTTTCTTTTCACGGGCGTCGTGTCCGTCCTGGCCTGGTCGGCCGGTCTGTTGATGTTGGCACGCAACTGGAAGCATCCTAACCGCACGCGTCTCTATTGGACGGCATTCGCGCTGAGTGCGTTCGCGCTGGTTACGGCGAATCGGAATTTCGAAAACATGGCCGCGATCGGCATGGATCAGAGCGCTGAACTTGCGGCCCAGGACAAGCGCGCCGAGACCACGCCAGAAGATGCTGACGCATCCGAAACGTCTGAGGCAGGCGATGCCACCGGGGACGCCGCGGGGGAGGATGGCGAGGCCGACGGCGAGGGAATAGTGACGGGCGAAGTGGCGGCCGCGCAGACGGAGGAAGTGCCCACGATTCCGCTCTATAAGCAGGATGGCAAGGTAGAGCGCGAGGAGGGGAAGAAGATTGGCGACAAGACGATCGCGGAGGCTGCGGAAGTGGAGGAAGAAGAGCAGGTTGTCCAAGGCCGCACGTTAACGGCGATCCATCTGTTCCGTGCCAATCACTACGCGCGTATGTACCGGACGCTGGCGATCGGTCTGTTCTGGATCGCCCTGGTTCTGTGCCTGGTGGACTACCTGGCGAAATTCAACACGACCTTCGGAGCGTATTGCATTCTTCCGATCGCCTGCCGTTTCGTAGATTCCTTCTCCCGCAAGACGCACGGCGTCTTGGTCAAGAACGCGTCGAGAGAGGCCCTGCTCGAATTTCTGACGTGCTCTCTGCGTAAGGGAGAGACGTTCATATATTGTGGTGCGGGCGATCCATGGGCGCATGCTGAGGACTCGGCTCCGGCGGGAGTCGCGCATGGCGACACAGGCTTCCCTTGCAGCAAACGGCGCCGCCCGGAAGCTTCCGTGCCGGCGCTGGCCCGACTCCAACTTGCCGACCCGCGTCCATGGCTGCTCGACACGGCGATCGCAGGTCTGCGCGGCATCCAGTGTCAACACCTCGAGACGTGGGAGCAATGCCGGAGCAATCTGCGACCGCGCGTGTGGCCGCTTCTCCGGACGCCGCGCCTGAATGTGGCCCGCTTGAACGGCTCGATCGCCGCAAACTTCATGCTGGAATCGACATGGTTCGGCCGCCAGTGTCTCGTCGTCGATGGGCCGGATAACGCGAAGAAATGGCTGGCGGAGCTTCAGAAGTTCCTGCGCACGAGGGTGCATGTCCTGGCGCAGGCTCGTCGCAGCGTCAACGTCGTCTGGCACGTCGACGTTCCGATTGCGGAGGAGGATTTGAAAGAGTTGCTGTTTCTGTGCGAAGAGACAAACTACAAGTTTGTGCTGATTGGGCCGCATGCCGTCTCGGCCGACATCGCTGAACGATTTGGCGAGTCATACGACGATATGCCCCATTCGTGAGACACGCCTCTCATGACAGGCGTGTCGCATAGAACTGGCAGATGCAGTGTTGTCGCGGTCACCATCGTCCTTGCGGTAAACTTGACCGGGTGCGGTCAAAAGGATACGCCACCGCAGCGCGCCGCGCCGGTGGGGTCGACGGACGCTTCGGCACCTGCGGTCCAGCCGCAGGGGACACCGGCGGCCGCTCCCGAAGCGGCCGTACCAGCAACGGACTTTGACGCTGGCTTGCAGGAGGTGCTTCGGCTCGAATCGGATGCCGAATTCAGCAAGGCGCTTCGACTCTGCCGCGAACTCCGCAGCGAATTTCGCGCTCACAAGCGCGCGGATGAGTTTGATGAGCTGAGCCTCCGCCTCCGCGAAGGGGCACGCGCCGGCATCGGTCTCAAGGTATTCATTCAGAATCTTGCCGCTTCGGATATGCCCACGCGCCAGGCGGCACGAGATCATCTTTCCGAATCCGGGGATCCGGGGCGCATTCTCTTGCGCCGGGCGGTGCGCATCGCGGAGGGTGATCTGGTCATCGAATCCGCCGCGATCCTCGCGCGAATGAAGGATGTTGGCGCCATTGCGCCTTCGATCTCCCGCCTGCAGGGCGATGTCGATGTCGCGATCGCCTCATCCGTTGGCGGGATTCTCAGGAGCGTCGCCCCGGACCTTAGCGGCGACCACCTCAAGGCGTGCCACGCCATGATCCGGGACGATTCAGCATTCGCCCGCAAAGCGGTCGCCGGAGCCCTCCAGGCCGTATTCGATGATGCCTGCGGGGGGAATGCGACGTCGTATGATGACCGTGTCGGCCGACCCGGCGCCTTGCGGGAGCTGCGCAGCTATATCGAGGCCGCCGTGGCCTCCGGCGATGCGGAGGTTCAGCAGTGGGTATGTGACGAGGGCGGCTCTTCAGCTTCGTACGTCCACTCCCTGCGAGGGAGGTACTACCTCGGGAGAGACCACGACCCGAGGCAGATCGACCGGGAGCAGTTCGATACCATCATCAAGTTCTACAACGACTCCTTCCGCTATACCTCGAATCGCTACACGGACATCTCCGTCCGGTGGGACGGCTACATCGATGTCCCCGCGGATGGGGATTATGCCTTCGACTTGATCGGTGACGACCGGATCCGGATCTGGATCGATGAAGCGCTCGTCGCAGAGAGCAAGGCGAACGTCGCGGTCAAAACCAACCGAACCCTGGCGGCCGGTTTGCGGGCGGTTCGGATCGACTACATGAATGCCGGATCCACGGCGTCCCTGGAGTTCAGTTGGACTCCTCCCGGTGCGCCCCGCGCGATAGTGCTGCCGTACCGTGCTTCGCCACGACTCGCCATGCTGACCAACTTGCAGGCCTCCGTTGCCGCCCTGGCGACGAATGATCTCAAGGTGATTCGGTCCGCGAAATACCAGCTTGGGCGTGGCGGCGGGACGAGCCGCATTCTTCTACGGGACGCCGTCGCGCACGCCTCGCCGACCGTGGCCCGGCGATCCTGTGAGCTCCTGGTCGAGTTGCGCGATTCGCGAACTCCAGGGGTGATCCTTGCAAGGTTGCAGTCCGATCCCGCGACGCCGCTCCGGCTGGCTCTGTACGACGCGTTGCGCGACCTCGGAGCGCGGATCCCCGCGGAACTCTACGGCGCGTTGCTGGCCGATCTGCGAGAGGCGACCGATTACACCATGCGATCCAGCGCGGTGGCCCTGTGCGGAATCCTCGAATCGACGCGTTCCAATGCCGCAGAGGAATTCAACGAGAAGATGGGTGACGCGAAGGCCTACGATGACTTGAAGGCCTATGTTGCCACTTGTCTCGAAGCAGAGGAGAAAGACACGGTCAAACTGGCCGCGGCGTTCGGCACGCCCTTCGCGCCGTATTTGCCGGGCCTCGAGGCTCACTTCTACCTGGGATACCGGTTCGACGAGCATTCGACTGTTCGACGTGCGAATCGTGTGCACCTCGGTAACCGGGCGTGGCCAATGCCCGAGGCACGGCAGGATGACGTTGCCGTGCGCTACAGCGGCCTGCTTACGGTCACTAATGCAGATGCCTATGCGTTTCAACTTCGCTCAGACCACCCGGGGAGTGTCCGATTGGGTGAGATGCCCGTGTTGTGGAGCAGGGGACACACCTGGCGCCAATCGACGAACAAGCTCGAAGTCGGCGTCTATGCGTTCGAGGCAGCGACCGGATCGCCCAGCGGTAATAACCGTATCGAGTCGCACTGGGAAACGCCCGCGGGTAAGGGCGTCGGCGCGTTCTATTCCACGCGGCCATGGTTCGATGCCCTTAAAGAGTGCGAGGCGGCGGTGCTGAATCTGACCTCGACGAATCCGGCGATCTTCGAGCCGGCGCGGCAGATGCTTCAGCATTTCGACCCCGTTGGAAGGGCCGTGCTACGCCACGCGTTGCGCACGGGAACTCCCGAGACAGCCGGCGAGGCGGCTCGGATACTGGCACGTCATCGCGACGCATCCGCCGTGCCGTTGATCATTGCGCGTATGAACGACGCGACCATCGCGGCTTCCGATCCATTCGTAGAGTCACTGGTCCTGCTGGCCGATCTCATTCCTCCGGAGTCCGTCGCAGCGCTGGCAGCCGCACTACCTGCGGGCGAGTGGAAGGATTCGCTGCCCCGCGCGGCGGTGCTCTCATCGATTCTTGATGTCACTTACGGGGCGAACGCGGCGGCGTTTGACAAGGGAGCCGGGCGTCCTGACCTTGCGTCACAATTCAAGCCGTACTTCGAGCAGCTGATGATTTCGGAGAGCCTGACCAACGCGGCGTGGGCGGTGCAGTATGGCGGCGCGTTCGCGCCGAGGATGAACGGACTGCATGCGCAGTACTTCCTGGGACGGAATTTCGATACTCCTGTTGTCGACTACCGGTTGGGCTCGACGAGTATCGCCAATCGCAGGTTTCCGATCCCGGGCGGGAGGCAGGACAATATCAGCGCTCGCTGGACCGGGTTCTTGAATATCGACAAACCGGGCGAGTACACGTTCGACCTGGTCGGCGACGATCGCGCGGTGCTCTGGTTAGACGGCGAAAAGCGTGCCGTGAGCACGGCTAACGTCGTGGCTTCGGCGAAGGTCACTTTGAAGCAGGGCCGTGCTCCGATTCGCGTGGACTATCAGCAGACCGGCAGCTCGGCGATACTGGATCTGCAGTGGAGCGGCCCCGGGATCACCAGGACGGTGATTTCAGGCACGGCGTTGCAGGCGAACGCCCGGTTGAGCCAGTTCGAGTATCTGACGGCGAGTGTCGAGAAGCTGGTGCCTTTGACCGATGCGCAGTCGGCTGCCGGCGATAACGCCCTGCTGGCCTATGGCGACACCGGCCGGCTCGTGGCCCGTAACGCGTTTCGCCACGCCGCGGATCCGGTCTCCGTTGCCGGAGCCGGGTTCCTGCGTAGGCACGTCGATCCCGAATTTGGCGCGATTGCCGTACAACGCCTTTCCAGCACGCCGTCGGCCCTGGTCACCGCGTCGGTCGTCAGTCACGTGGTGCGTTACACGAACACGATCGAGACGGCTGACCTGGCGGGGCTTCACGATCTGGTGATGGCGGAGAAGAAGCACGACCTGCGTGGCCTGGCGCTGCTGTTTGATCGCGTGCTCACGAAAGAGTGTGCGGGCAAGGCCGACGCCTTCGCGAAGCGGGTTGGGCGCGCCAAGGCCCTGGAGACGTTGCAGGACTACGTCCGCGGAGGGGCTGCTTCGACGGACAAAGCCATTGCGGACTGGTTCATCAGGTACACTGGCGATCTCTATCCCGTTCTGGGCGTAACGGCAGCGTACTTCACTGGCGCGAACTTTGAGACGCCGCTCAAGCAGGGGCTGGCGGCGGCCGTGAGTATCGACCCCAAATCGTTTCCCTATGCGGACCCCCGACCGGAGCAGGTGTCGGCCAGGTGGACGGGTTACGTCAGAACGCCCGCCAGCGGATCCTATACTTTCAAATATACAGGAATTGGCACGACGCAGCTCTGGATCAACAACGCGGCGGTCGGAAACGGCGCCGGCGTCAATTTGAATGGTGTCCACGAGTTGAAGTTCGAGCTGTCACAGTCCACAAACGCGACCGCCACCCTCACGTGGAGCGGCCCGGGTATCCCGAAGGAAGAGCCCATTCCGCAATCCGCTCTGCGGACATTGCCGTAGTTGAACCAGAGCGCCGACCGCATCGGCACCAGGGCATACGTTAGGCTCCACCGACTCTACGACGGAAAAAGCGTCTTCGCGTCCATCGCTGTCCCCACGGCCTGTCGTAGATCGGACAGGGAGAGTGGCTTGCCCACGACCAGTGTGACGCCGTTGGGGCACTCACGGTTCTCGTTCATGATCGAGCCGAATCCTGTGATCAGGATCACGGGACTCGTCCGAGAATGCCCCGCGATGGTGACGGCAACCTCGTCGCCGCTGATATCCGGCATCGCACGATCGGTGATGACCAGGTCGAATGGCTCCCGGTCATAGAGTTCCAGTCCGGAGCGCCCGCGATCAGCCCGTGAGACGGTATGGTCATCCAGCCGTAGATATTTCTCGATGATATCGAGGGTGCGGCTGTCGTCGTCGATGATCAAGACCTTGAGCCCGTGGACGGTATCGACCGTGGGTTTTTCGACTTCGTGTGAGGTTGCGATTCGGCACTGGACAGGGAGAATGATGGAGAAGGTTGTGCCACGGCCGTGTTCACTCTCCACGTCGATTCGTCCATCGTGCGATTGCACAACGCCATAGACAACCGCAAGTCCGATCCCCGTTCCGCTGCCTGCCTTGGTTGAGAAGAACGGCTCGAAGCATCGCCGGGCGACGTCTTTGCTCATTCCCATGCCGGAGTCGCGGACACGGATCAACACGTCATCGGCGCTACGGCTTGTCGAAACGGAAATAGAGCCGTTCGCTGCCATGGCGTCGCCGGCGTTGAGAACCAGGTTGGTGAGCATGACATGCAGCTGGGATCCGCTTCCGCATATGGGCGGAACGTCGTCGAGTTCCGTTTCAACGTCGATATGGACTCCACGCTCTGCCTGCAATTTGGTCCATCGATGGCGGGTTCCGTCCAGAACATCAAGGATCAGCTGATTGAGGTCTACCATATCGTAGTCGGACTCGTCAGCGGGACGATAGAAATCGCGCAGGCGCCTCACGACGTCGGCGGCGTGGACGGCCGCAGCGCGCACCTCCTTGAGGATAGTCGTGGTCTCCTGGCGGTCATCGAGGATGTCGGGATCTTCAATCAGGAGATCGGTGAGTCCCATGATCGGCATGAGGGTGTTGTTGAAGTCGTGGGCGACCCCGCTGGACATCTGGCCCAGCGCGCTCAACCGCTCGCTTTGAATGACCTGACGTTCCGATTCCTTGAGCCGGGTCAATGCGGCGGAAAGTCGAATATTGGCGGCGCGAAGCTCCTTGGTCCGCTCCTCGACGCGCAGTTCGAGTTCGTCGAGACGCTTAGTGCGAGGATCGGGTGTGACCGAGACGGTGACCTGCGCGGATGTCTCGCTATAGACGAGGTCCTGGCTGATCGCGCGAACCTGAAAGGCGTACTCACCCGGTCCCAGATCGGCGTAACGGACGGTTTCGTGCCATGTGGACTTCCACGTGTGATCGTAACCTTCCAACTTGTAGGTGTATCGCAGGTGCTTGCAATTCATGCTGATCCCGTGAAAGTGGATGGCGATGGCATCAGATCCGACGGGAAGTGTGTACCGGCCGTCGGATTCGCACTTTGCGGGCGACACGCCTCGAATGAATACGGTCGGCGCATTCTCCGTCTCCGGCCTGTAGAGGCATGTGCCCTTGTAAGTCGCGATTAGAACGTCGCCGCTGGAGGTCTCCTGGACATCGGTGACGGAGTTACTTGGCAGTCCATCACCGACGGAGAGGAGTTGGTGATTTTTTCCATCAAAACGAATCACGCCGCCCCCCAGGGTGCCGACCCAAAGGTGATCGTGGCTATCAACCTGTAAGACCTTGATGTAGAGACTCGAAAGCTCCGTTTCGGGGGAGTGCTCCTCGAAGGCTCCGTCAACGAACTTCCCGAACCCCATTCCCGTTCCGATCCACACCTGCGCATCGCGATCCTCGATAACGCACTCAAGCGGAACGTGGTCCCCGATGGGAAACGTTTCGCAGGGCCCCTGGCTGTGACAGGCGTGCAGGCATCTCGTGCCGTTATCGCATGCCCACATCGTGCCGTCGGACCCGCCGTGAAGTGATACCACGTGCCGCGCACCTTCAAGGGCCGTAGACTCGAGTCGCCAGCCGCTGTCCCCTTTTCGAACCATGCGCAGCCCGCCGGCACCGCCGATCCACAGGACGCCGTCACGATCCTCCGCGATGCACCAGACGCTCATGAGTGGGGTATCGGCGTCGGAGCCGGTGATCAGCGTTGGGGCCATGGAGTCGGACTCGAGCAGGTAGAGGCCGTGTTCGGTTCCAGCCCAGGTGCGGCCGGCGGAGTCCTTGTGCAGCGCGAAGACACGGCCGGATAACTCGACGGCAGTCCTGGAGTAGCCCGCCTGTCGGATTACGCGGTTCCCCGATCCGAGAAGGATTTCGTGTTGAGACGTTACGGCCGTACACTCCTCGATTGGGTCGGTTGCGACCATGCGAATCCGGTACGGATCGAGTCGACTGATTCCCGCGTGGTTGCAAGCGAACCACAGCCCGCCTTCACGATCTTCGATCATGTCGGCAATATCATTGCCGGCGAGTCCATCATCGGTGGTGATTCGCGAATACGATTCACCATGGTAAACCGACGCGCCGAAGTACGCGCTGGCAAACCAGATCGTGCCCACGCGGTCGCATACAATCTTCTGCACCCGTCGGTCCTCGAGTCCCGGGGTGGCACCAAGGGTTTCGAACGTGGTCCCGTCGTAGATAGAGATTCCGTTCTCCCACGTTCCGAACCAGAGGCGGGAGTCCATGTCCTCTGCCACGCACGTCACGTCGTTGAATGGATGACCATCTGCGGCTGTGAAAGGGGTGAAGTTGATTCCGTCGAATCGGTAAACGCCCGCGCCCAGGGTGGTGATCCAGAGGGTCCCGTCCCGTGCTTCAAGAATTTGCGTGATGCGGCCTGGCGCGCCGGCATTCGGGAGACTCAGGCGTTCCGCACGCGCGTTCTTCATACGAGTGATCTTGCCCTGCGAGTGTCCGAACCAGTGCGTACCGAAACGGTCGTGAAGAATGGCGAGTACAGCGGCATCGTTGCGTTTACGTACGTCTAATCTACTTTTAAACATATCTTAGAAGAGGATTGTGAGAATCATCGGAACTTCCACAGCTACGTCATGTCTCAATGGCTTCCGGCGGAGCCGCTGGCGTGAGGCCCTCCTCCCCGTCCACGAAATCCGCGGTCCAGATGCGATGTCGCGCGTAGGACAGCGCGCCCCGGTTGCGGAGAACCCGAAAGGTAGGTAGCATGACGTCCCTGATGAGGTTCTGGTGCATTGCAGTCGTAGGCCTGATCTGCGCTGCCCCCGCCACGGCCGGCGGCAGCGCAGGGCTGACCAATCTCCGCTTTAAAGCCATCAGCTCGACAAGCAATGGAATCGAGATTCTGGTCGGCTATTCAAATGGTGAAACCAATCGCTTCGATCTTATCGGCGGCACTAACCTTGCGGCCGCCGGCTGGAGCCTGATCTCGGAAACCAACGCGATCGGGGCCACGAACTGCATTCTGCTTCTGGACACCAACGTTCTCGAGAACGTTCGATATTACGAAGCATGGGACGCCGTGGCGGACTCGGACTGGGATACGCTCGCGGACGGACGTGAATTGCGAATCTACGGGACCCTGCCGTCGCACACGGATTCGGACGCCGACGGAATGGGCGACGGCTGGGAGATAGCCTACGGATTCGATCCGGTCGTCTCGAACACCGGCACGGGCGATGGCGACACGGACGGCCTGATCGATCGTGACGAGGCGCGCTATGGGACCGATCCGGGTAACGGCGATTCCGACGGGGATGGAACGGACGACGGCGACGAAGTATCCCAGGGCAGTGACCCGGCCGACGATGCGGATACCGGTTCGAATTCCCGTGCAAGGACGCTCGTCGTGACCACCGACCAGTCGACGAGTGCCGATGAACTCAGGTTCAACCTGCATCGCACGGGCACTCCGTTCTCCACGACGTGGCCCGTGCCTTCCCAGGCGGGCGCCCAGGGCAATCGCAGCTTCGTGGTCGTCCAGGGGAGACACTACCTGCTCAAGTTGCTTGCCGAGGCCGCGTTGGATCCGCCGCCGATGAGCCTGGCATGGAATATCAATCCCGGTTCCGATGTTCTGGTCGATGAGAGCACAAGCACGATCAATGTACCGACCGTCAGCGACATTGTGAGTGGGATCGTTACGACCCACCAGGTGGATGTCGAGGTCGATGTAGATCTGCAAGGATTCGCCGCGTTTCGTGGCGCCGGGAATACCATGGTTCCGGAGTCCGAGGAGGCCGCTCCGGCGGGTGTGCTGGTGACGCCCAGCAACGACGGATTGTCGCCGTACCTTTCTAACCCGCGTGAGGCGAAGATAATCGCCAAAGGGTTCAGTGACCTTGATCTCGAGGGGGCGGCGACGCGATGCCTGCGCTTCAGTAGTCCGTCGAAAATTGAGCTCGTGGGCGGTGATTACGGATCGCCGACCCAACCGCCGTCCGAACTCGACCTGGGTACGATATCGGGAGTGCAGTTCACCTCTGATGTTGAATTCGAGGTCCACATGAACAGCGGAAATTGGTCTGCCGGTAATTATGTTGATGTTGAGTACGTCGTGAAAGATGCGCAGGGCAATGACCGCGGTTCCGACACCGTAAGGCTGCTCGGCCCGGTCGTCATGGCCATTGGCGACTCCGTCACGATGGGGTTTCAGCGGGATATCGCCCATGTACACCACACGCCGCCAATCGGGAGCGGGTGGTCCTCTAGTCAGAGCTGGTCGACCTATCCCGGGATCAACGACTGGAACGCATTGACGCCGCCATGGAACAACGCGAACAATCGTCTGTCCGACAGTTTCCAAGGCTTTCGTGGTTACCTGGACCTGGTTCTTCCGGTTGGGACTGGACAGGAGAGAGCGTCAACGGACACGGTCCAGCCCACATGGGTTACAACGGCGGGAAGATATTCGATCCCCTTGGTGGCATTGACATCTATGACAGGTATCCACGGTCCGCCGTGCAGGTGAACCCGTGCTATGCGATCATCATCTATTTGGCGGGATATAATGATGTGATCAGCGGAAGTTCAGCTTCCGACCTGTGGTCGTCTTGGAGTGCGCAGATGAACGTGTTCGTCTCCGAGCGTTCGGGGCGCGGTAAGACACTCATCGTGGGCGTCCAGCTTGGTAAGATGGGGACTTGGTACAGCGGTTACTCCGCGACCAAGCAAGCCCAGTTGACCGGGCTAAACAACTCGATCGAGAACTACAGCGTATCCGCCGCGAACGTGAGGTATGCGGCGTCGGACACCGAAAACGTGGGGCATAATGCCGGCGACGACGGATTGCACTATTTCGCGAACGAGAATATCAACTTCGCGGCGGGCATCCTCGATGCCATCGTGGCGGGGCTGCAGTGATTGCGCAGATCCAAAGCTGCACGGATTGACGTTTTATGCGAGAGGCGATCCCATCGAGATCTGAGCTCCGGAACCATCGAAACGCAAAGCGGCAAGATGCCGCTTCCAGCTTCTTCGACCAAAAAGGTGAAGCGGCGTCCCGCCGCTTTTTGTCGTGCTTGCGTCAGGGGAGGATCACGCCGCTGGTGCTGTCTTTTTGGATTGCCGTGTCCGCCGCCACCGCCGATCTCCAACGCGATTGCTTCCTCGTCGGGAAAGGCGATCGCCTCGGCGTCATCGGCAGTGACGGTGCCGTCCGGACTCCCCTGAAGTATCGCGCCGCCAGCCGGTGGGGCGATACAGGATATCTCTGGGTCTCCGGATATGGAGATCCGCCGCTCGACGGCAACTTCATCAACGCGAAAGGATTCGAAGTCTCCACGCGACCGGTCGGATTGGAGATAAACGCCCTGGCGTTCGAACTGCCCGAGTTCCGAAACGGGAGGGCTGCCGTTCGGACGGGCTCCGCGTCGCACGGGTTCCTGGGCCCCGACGGTAAGATTCTGTATGCGACGTCCGCTGTTGGGGCGGCGATGCATCATCTGGACCCGTGGATGGTCATTCGCGAAGGGGACGACATGGGGTTTGCTACGGTCGCGGAGGGCGTCGTCATCGAGCCGCAGTTTGACGAGGCCTTCCCCTTCGGCGGTGATCTAGCGCCCGTGCGCGAAGGACCCCGTTGGGGGCTCGTCCGCCGGGACGGCTCCTATGCCGTCCGTTCGATGTACGACGAGATAAGACTGCTTACGCGGCGTGGCGACCGGCCTGTCTTCTGGGCGGTGCGTCTGGAGGATCGCTGGGGAATCGTGGACTCCGGCGGCAACGTGCCCGTGCCTCCGCGCTTTGATTCCATTCGACACGCCGACCACGGTGTCGCGACCGTGACCGTCGATGACAAGTTCGGCGTCATCGAGATCGCGAGCAATCAGATGCTTGCACCCCCGCACTACGAGAGTGCGTTGCCTCTGGATAGGCAGGGGGTCTGGTTGCAGCGGGAGGGCCGCTGGGGGCGAATCGGGATCGACGGTCGCGAGCAGTGTCCATTCAACGTGGAGCGCGTATCGAGACTTGGAGAGACGCACTGGCGCATCTGGCGTCACGGACGATGCGGCGTGGTATCGGAGTCGGGCGAAGAGATCGTGGAGACGATCTATTCGGACATCTCAAGCTTATCGACGAACCTGGCGCGCGTACGGGTCGGGCAGGAGTTCGGTCTGTTCGACTTGCGTGCCCGCAAGCTCCTGCTGAAGCCGGAGTATCAAGGTGTGCGCGTCTATTCACAGTTCCGCGAGAGCATCGCACTGGTGAAACTGGTGGGGCGGTGGGGTGCCGTGGATCTTGCATCGGGTGCGCCCGTAATCCCGATAGAGTCGGACGCGATCGATCCATGGTGGCCGTCGCTGCTGATTGCATCGAAGGACGGTTCGACGGTGCTCTATTCCTACACCGGCGAGACGGTGTTGAGCCCGGACCTGGAGGCAGATCTGATCGAGCTGCCTCAGGACTTCGTGCAAGGTTACGGACGGATTCAGTCGAAGGGTAAAGCGGGTCTGATCACCTCCCGCGGTCGAATCGCCATTCCCTGTCGCTACGAGGATGTCGGTGTGGTCGCGGATGGCCTCGTCCCAGCGGAGATGGACGGCAGGTGGGGCTACCTGGATCTGGACGGTACATGGCGCATCAAGCCCGTGTATGGGGAAGCGCATCCCTTCTCAGGCGGTGTCGCGGCCGCGCGTAAGGACGGGCGCGTCGGCTACATCGATCAAGACGGCGTGACCGTGATTCCTTTCCGCTACGACGACGGACGCTGCACGTACAATGGCTTGTTCCCCGTCGCGCTTCAGGATCAGAAATCCAAAGCGATGCTTTGGGGCTTGTTGAATCAGAAATCAGAGGTCGTTCTGCCGATCGAATACGAAGCCCTTGAGTGGCCTCACCCGGGCCGCCAACTCACAACGATCCACGGCCGCCAGACCTGGCGCAGCCTGTAGTTATACCGATGATTGAGCAGGATCGCGTCCACAGGATTGACATCTCCGCATCGCGTGCGAATATCCGTTCAATCCGCGAGAAAGCGCAACTCCACGAAGACGTGGAAACGATCACGAAGGAACACCGTCATGCAGCGTCACCAGCTTAAATCGAAAATCCATCGCGCTGCCATTACGCGAGCGGATGTCGAGTACGAGGGCAGTATCGAAATCCCGTCGGACCTGATGCAGGCCGCCGATCTCTGGAAGGGAGAAAAGGTGCTGGTAGCCTCCATTACCAGCGGTGCCCGGCTTGAGACCTACGTGCAGACCGGTGTCGAAGGCACGGGCGAAATCGTTATGAATGGGGGAGCTGCCCATCTGATCGGAAAAGGGGAGAGAGTTACGATCATGGCATTCACCTGGTCTGAGGACCCCATCGCCGCCAGGATCGTTCTCTGCGACGAGCGCAACAAGATCATTCGCGGCGTATGACGGAATAAGTGGTAAGTGGCGAGACCCTACGGCCTCTGCGGTATGGCTATCTCAGTTCGCCATTGCCTGCACTCTCCGGACATACTGTGAATTGGCGAAGCCCTGTTTCGATCAAGCCTGACGGAGCTATCCGTGTTCGTAGTAGGAAAAGTGTGAGATATCCGGGCTAGGGCATTTCAAGCACCCGTGTATCCGTTCCTGCCCTCCGTCTTTACCATAATCTTTACCCGAAGCTTCGCAGATAAGACGATGGTAAAGATTAGGGCAAAGATGAAGGGGCTGCGTGCGGCCACAGTTTCTATTAACGCGGATTACGGCGCAGCTACCGGTGGCTGGACGATACGCACGTTCTGGATGGTGACCGAACCGGATGGCGATTGGGGGTAGATGATGAAGTGCCAGTCGTGAATGCGCGTCGCTTCGCCTAACCCCAGGTTGTACTGCCATTCGGATACCTCAGACTTGAATGTCTTCGCGCGCAGGTCGAAGACGATCCCGCTGTTCTTGCCCGGACGGATGTACGCCGGGGCGCTTTCAACGTACGCTCCGGTCTCGCCCACGGCGAAGGCGAGCGCCAGGCGGCAACCGCCTGGCATCTGGCTGTCCACGTCGAGCAGAAGAGCCCGGTTGTTGGAGAGGGTGATATCGACCGCGGCCAGGGCAACGACCTTGCTGCGCCGGGTGATCGTCTTCACCTCAGGCGAACCAAACGAGATTGAGAGTGAATTGTCGGGCCCCGCGGTCACGACGGCGGGTAACGTGTCACCCCAATCATCCGGTGCTGCCCACGACGGGGCTGTCGTCATCAGTTCGAACGGAAGCGGCGGGAGTGTGGACAGTGACGCTCGCAGATCATCGTGATCGCCGTGACTCTGTACCTTGTCCTGCATCGTGGCGGTAGGCGGTTGACCCTTGTTGAGAAAGTGCATCACGATGTTAATCCCCATGCGAATCGACCCCTCCTGCATATCGTGCGGAGAGAGGTCGCTCAGTGATGGCATCAATGGATGTGTGTTGGGATTGATCTCGAGGCCATCGCCGTAGTCATTGCGCGTGTAGACGATGGCCAGCCGATCTCCGATGTAGAGGCCTTCGAGATAGTCGAGGCGATACTTGTCGCCCGGTGGGACAGCGTATCCCTTGAACCCTCGAGTCAGGTCGTACGGTCCCTTGAAAAGGTTGTGCGTCATGGGGATGCGCTTCCACTTCAGATCCGGCAGGACACGCGCGAGCTCACGGCGTACCGCGTGATCAAAGCGATCATCGCTGATATCCGTCGAGTCATTGATCCACATGTATCCGCCGCCGGCTAGATACTTCGAGAGTTGTTTCACCTCGTCTTCGGACATGCGAAAGGGATCGTGCCCCGTCATGAATATGAAGGGCAGTTCGCCGATGCGCTCGTCGTCGAGTCCGATCGTCGTGGTCCCGATCGGGAGCAGGCTGCCCGTTCTCTGCTCCATCTGGTATGCAAGATTAAGCATCGCCGTGTCGTCGCAGTCCCAGTCTCCGTCGTATTTCAGCAAGGGAAGTGTGCCGCCGGTTGCGGCGGTGTCGATCAGACCCTTGCGGGCCCCGAGCGCAACTTTCGCCGGAGGCAGGATTTCGTCGGGCGTGACGCTCGCTACGGATAGCTCCGGGGCCGGGGGTTGCCACGGAGCGGGCTGGTAAGGCGCCAGAAGGTCCGGCCGCTGGCGAGCCCTCATCTCCGGAGGCAGTGTGGCGCCGAGCGGCGCCAGCATCTCGCCCATAAAGTCGGGAATCTCCCTCGGCGGTGGTGCGGGTTCTGTGCGTGCGACGACCGTCTCGATATTGATTAGTGCCGTCTGCTTGGGTGCGGGAGCGGTGGGACCGGAGCTGCGTAGCGTCGCCGTGGGCCGTGGCCCTTCAACGCTGGGTGTGCTTGGGGCAAGGGGACGCGTCGAATCGGTGGCGCGGGGCGAGACATGCTTAATTCTCCGGGGGACGCCTTGCATGACGCGAGGCGTGCTTGAAGCCGGCGCCACGACGGTGCGGCGTGGTCTCGTGGCCGGCGTCGCGGGCGTTTGCACGTCGCGGACACTGACGATAGAGGGGCGAGCGGTCGGAACGGACCGTTTCGCCTCAGGCTGTATCGCAGCCGTCGTCGACACGGGCGCAGAAACCGATACCTTGGGATGCGAGGATCGCACCTCCGCAGATGTAGTCGGTATCGCACGGGCGATCTGTACCCGCGCCGGCTCGCTTCGCATGGCGGAGTTCGTGACCGTATTCGGAGCCGTGGCGTCGGCGGACCTGCGCACGACCGGTTGGCTCGGTGAGGCGACGTCCGTCGTCTCGGACGCTTCTCTCCGAACCGGTTTCGTGGTGCGCCGCGGCGTGGCGCGCGGCGCCGTTACGGGTGCGGGCGTCCAGGATGGTTCAGCCAGGGTCTGTGATTCGTCTACCGCTGCAGGTTCGATGCGTTCATGCACCGGGGAGGATGCACGCTGAGCAGCGCTTGCCGCCGTGATCCGGGGTGACGCCTGTTTTTTGCGATCGACGCTCTCCGGCACCGCCGTGGTAATCTGCAGGACGTGATCCGACGGAGTTCTCTTGACGGACTTGCGCTTCTCTTGTGTTAGCACGGGATCCATGTTAACGGGCGCGATCTCCGGAGAAACGTGCTCAACCGGCTGAGACACGTCGGCCATGTCCGGTTGCTGCTCGTCCGTGCGGGGAGTGGCGGCATTCGGGGTGGCCAACGGTTCGACCGGTTCGACATCACGACGATGCTTGCGCTCGACTTGCTCCGGCTCCTCGGTCTCAACCGTCATGACGTGCACCAGGCTCCGTTCAACCTTCTGTTCTACCGGTATGGCGTCGGCGTCGGGGGAGGGTGCTTCGGGAGTCGTTGGCGATACGTCCTGGGGAGTCGCGATCTCCTTGGGCAAGATGGGCTCGATCTTGGCGTGCTGGTGCGCCATCTGCTCTTCGGGGGTCTCGGGTTCCTGCTCTGCATGCTTACGCTCGACCGGTGCCGTCGGTTCGGGCTCAACCGTCATGACTTGCGCCAGGCTGCGCTCAACCGGTTGTTCAATGGGTACCGCATCGGCATCGGGGGCCGGTGCTTCGAGGGTTACGGGCGTCACCTCCTGTGGTGTAACCGCTTCCTCCGGCGTCATCGTTTCAACGCGGGCATGCTCCTGCTCGAGTTCACGAATCTCTACTTCGGGCGTCTCCTCGACCGTCTTGCGCTCCACGCTCTCCAGCGGTGTGTCCAGATCCACCGTTTCTTGCTCGGGCCGCTGCACCTCGTGGTCTTCCTCCGGGAGGGGCTCCGGATCCGCAATCTCCGCCAGCATGTCCTCTTCCGTTTCAACCTCACGCGAACTGTCCGGATCTTCCGGCTTCGTTTCGAGTTCGGCTTTGTCGATCTCCGATTCGGACGGATCCGTAGCGTTGTCGGTGATCTCCGGAGTTTCCGGGGCGATCTGCTCCTCGACCACGCTGTCGGCACCGGTAAGTCGAATCACGCTGGCGACGGGCGCTTGCTCTTCATTCCGATCGGGATCGGGCAGCACGATGAACAGCGCGATGAGATGGACCAGGCCCGACGCACACAGAAACGCCATGCGGCGATTGGCGCGCAGGTGGCTCAGGATGAGGGCGAGGGCGATGATCAGCACCAGCAGCAGAGGGCGCGCCCACGGCGCGGAGAGCCAACGCACGACGATTGGGGCCCGCACGACCTCTCCCGGCGGAAGACCGGTGTCGGCGATGTAGCGGAGCGTCACGGTCGCGATGCCGGGTCCCTCGAGGACCACGACGTCGTCGATGAGCCGCGGCATTTCGCTAAATGGCACGCGCAGCACCAGGTGCACGAGATTCGTCGCGGAGCTTGCCGCGAGCGACGATGGGAGAATCCGGAGCCCGGCGATCTTGCTGCGCACGGTCAGAGGGGAGCGACCGTCGGGCGAGAGGGCGATCGCAATCCGGTTGCTGATCACGACCGCGCTCTCGCGTCGGCCAAATTCAGCGTCGGTCATGACGGTTCGGATTTCCGGGGCGGCAACGCGTCCCGTGACCGGAATCATCCATTCGGAGCCTCCCGTTCGAACGCGAACCGTATTCGAGACCGACTGGCCCGCCGTCGAGTCGCCGGCGGAGACGATCATGCTGAGTAGCGAGCTCTGGTTGGGCAGAATCGTGCCCTCGGTCGCGTAATCGATGCCGTCGTGACGCGAGGGTCCGGCAAGGTCATGCAGGGCTCTATCGGGAAGCGGGGTGTTGATCAGGACGCTGACCGTGGCGGTCACGGTGCTTCCCGGATACAGATCCGTGACGCTGAACTCCGCCGGCTTGGCCCAGAAGATTGGAGAATCCGTGGCGATCGCACCTGGGTTCCGTACGGCTGCGAGGCTCACGTCGCGTGCGGTGGACTGATCTTGTTGCACCGCGGCACGATGGATGGGCGCGCCGGCATGGCGTGCCATGTCGCCGCCGGTTCGTGAAAACGTGATGTTGGCCCCGCGCACGAAGCGGTGACCGTCGACGGTTCCCGTGGCACGTATCTCCGCTCGATAGACACCTTCGCTCTCCGCCGCGGCGTGACCGAGATAGAGTCCCGCCAGGTGTCCTGCCTGGATTAGAGATGTGGACGTTGTGCCGTCCGGATTGGCGATGCGACACTGAAGCGAGACGTTCCGGCAAAGCTCCGGCCTCGAGAGGACGTTGGCCCAGTGCAGCGCGAGCCCGGCCGGTCCGGCGACAACCGGTTGGACGGTATAGATCTCCAGGGATGAGGTCGCGCTGATCTGATAGACAATGCGCCCCTTACCGCTCATCTGCAGCGTATGTTCACCCGGCGGCAGATGATCAAGCGGGATCGAGACCGATCCGGAATCGCGCGTCATCGCATGCTCGGTGCCGGCGATGCGAATCGTGATGTGTCCGTGCACTACCGAGAACTCGATCTGTGCGTTGCGCATGAACGGGTCGATGATCAATGGTTCCGAGTGCTCGCCCAGTAACTCCCGCGACGCTTTCAGAAGCGTTGTGGGGCGGTCGATCAGTTGAAAAATCTGTGAAAAAATGCCTCCCAACTCCGCGCTGTCCGGAGCGGAGAAGAAGCGTCCGCCGGTATCGGTGGCGATTGCACCCAGTAGACGGGCATCCGCCTCGGCGGAGAGTCCGACCGCGTAGACCGGTGCGTTGAGTCCCTTCAGTTTCAGATGGGTGTCGTCGTACTGAATACGCGGAAAACCATCCGACAGGAACAGGACCGCCTTCTCCCCCTGACGCGTTTCCAGGATTCGCAATGCATCGCGAAACGGCCGGTCGAAGTTCGTGGCACCGCCGGGAGCGAGCTGTGCAAGGTACGGCGCCAGGTCGTTAACATCCGCCGGAGCGGTGGGGGCCAGCAGGATATTGGAGCGTCTTGAGAAACCGATGAGTGAGACCGAACGGAATCGACCGCTGTTCCGAGCCAGCGTGAAGAATCGCTGAACCGCCTCGTAGCGCAGGTTGAGAGGGTCGTTTCTCTTCATGCTGCCGGAGGTGTCAATCGCGATCACGACATCGAGCGAGGGGCCGGACTCGACCCGGTGGCGGCCCAGGGGCATGCTCCCTTGTGGACCGCCCTCCGTTGTGGTGACGAGTTTCAGGTCGCGCACCCCCGTGATTTCTCGCGACAAGCGTGCAACGGCCCAGTGGTTTGTGCCCTGCGTCACCATCTCGCAAGACGAGGTGGTGACGAGGTCGCCGTCGACGCTGCGCGAAACGAGCGCCACGGGCTGCACCGGATCAAGGGCAGGAACTTGACGTATGACCCACTCGTCGTCCGCCGGCAGGACGCCGGCGTAGGTGGCCAGCAGGACGCGCAGCGCGGCCGCGCGCATTGGCGTCATAGCGGGCTTATGGCTGTGAATTCGCAGCATCCAGGCTCTGCCATTCGACGATTACTCCCGCTTCTCCACGATCGATTGGGTCAGGCTGAGATCGGAGAGGCCGTGCTTCTTGCACATGTTGATCACGGTCATGATTCGTCCGTGATTCGCGCTCGAGTCGCCGCGGATCTCGACGTACGACGAATCCGCCGCACGGTAGTTCTGTAGTTCATGGTCCAGTTGCTCGAGTGACAGGATGGCGTTGTTGACGACCAGGATCCCGCCTTGCCGGACATTGATGACCATGCGGCTGTTGTCGCGCGTGATGATGGTGCCTTCTGATCCTTCGGGCAACTTGACCTCGACATCGCGTTCTTCGGAGTAAAACGTCGTCGCGACCAGAAAGAAGATGATCAGGATGAAAATAATGTCGATCAGCGGGGTCTGCGGGACCTCGAAAGACTCCTCGCTCTGCCAGCGACTGCGGTCGGACATATCACACCATTTTCCCCGTGCGCCCTGCGATTCGAAGCGGATTCTAATGGTCAGGCGGAATGATCAGGTTCTGCTTGGCCAGGATCTCGCAACGCCGTATGAGGTTGTCGATTCTGCCCGTGAAGTAATGATAGGAGAGGAGCATCGGTATCGCCACGATCAGACCGAAGCAGGTCGTCAGCAGCGCTTTGGAGATTCCGCCCGCGAGGGCGCCGGGATCGCCCAACGCGCCCTGTTCGGCGACGACGCTGAAGGCCTCGATAATGCCGGCGACGGTGCCCAGGAGGCCGAGTAACGGCGCCGTGTTGGCGATAATCCCGATGGGTCTCGTCGATCGCTTCAATTGCCAGATCGACTCATCCACGATTTCCTCGATGGCTGTCGCGATCTGATCGTGGGATTCGCGTCGCCAGCGATAACCAGCCGCCAGGATAAGGTTCACGCGGGATGTCTCATCGCTGTCCACGATTTGTTTGATCTCCTCGGAAGACATTCCATCGACGAGGCGCTTCTCCGTCTCGGCGGGCAGTATGACGGATCTGCGCGTGACGTATGAGACCTCGAAGATGAATCCGAGTCCAACCGCGGATGCCAGTAGGATGACGTACATGACGCTTCCGCCCCGCTGAAGCGTGTCCCACGCGCTGCCGCTGAGCATTCCCGAGGCGTCGTCCGTCTCACCGGCGAACGCGACGTACGCGATCGTGCACAGCGCTGCGACGACCAGGTAGAGGATGGGTTGCTGCAATCCGGCACGACGGGTTCTGCGTGAGCGTGACATTAGATTCCGGTTTCGTCGAGAGCCTGTGCAGCCTTCGTGGTCCAATCCGAGCCCGCGTAGTTATTCTGCAGTTTCTTCAAGTAGATTGCGGCGCGACGCGACGCCTTGCCCTCCGCCCGCACGAAAGCCTCAACGGCATGGTACAGCGCCTTGGGCGACAAGTCGCCGTAGTCGTACAGCAGTTCGACGCGGAGGAACTGCTTGGCGGCCTCGACGTAGTTCTTGTCCTCGTAGTACGTCGTCGCGATGTTGAACTGGGCGCGCGCGGCCTCGATGGTGTCGGTGCGCTTCATCGTGTCCTGGAAGTGGCCGCGTGCTTCCTCGAAGATGCGAACCGCTTTCTTTGCCAGTCCAAGTCGGAACGAGACCAGGAAGCGGCGCTCGGAGTCGGGGAATCGTGTCTCGAGGCGTTCGCATACAGCGATGACCTCCTGCCACTTGGCCGCTTGTACGAGCGCCTCGCTATACTGATGCAGAAGTTCTTCACCGGCGTCATCACCTTCACTCTCGACGCGGGCGGACAGGATAGACATCGCGCTGTCGTGATCGCCGGATTTCTGATGCAGTTCTGCGGCGCGCAGCGCGGCGTCGAGGGTGTATCGACCCTTCGGGAAACGCTCGAGCAGGGATGCAAAGTGCGCGGCGCCGGCCTTCGCGTTGTCGCGGTGCCTTTCGCACCATGCGAGCATGTAGAGTGCGCGTTCGCCCCGTTCGGATTTCAGGTCGGCGAGCCGGGCAAAGAAGGGTTGAGCCGCGGCGTAGTCTTCGCGTAGGTACGCGATCTCGCCCCGCTGCAGTATGGAATCCGCGGCCATCTCTGATACGGCGGGGTCGTCTCCGAGCCCGGCAAAGATGGCGTCCGCTTCCTTCATCTTCTTCTGCTTCAGAAGGGACCACGCGAGCCCGTACTGCACCGTGGCGAGCAGTTCCGGCGCGGGTTTCGTGGCCAGGGCGCGCTCGTAGGCATCCACGGCGGAGTCCAGCACGCCCTGATCGAAATAGTGCTCGGCGAGTTTTACGAGGACTTGTGAACCAAACTGTCCGTCCGGGAAACGCTCTGGGTATGCCTTCAGGTGGGGCACGGCCTTGGCGGGCGGGTACAGAGAGCCAAGGCGATAATAGGCTTTGTCGATGAACTCGTCTTTTGCCGTCGATGTAATACGCTGCTCGTACGCGGCCGTGGCTTGCTCGGGCGTACCGGCTTCTTCGAAGGCGCGCCCGGTCATGTATGCCGCTTCAGACGCGTACTCGCTTTCACGTTTTGCGAGGTTCGCGAAATGCTTCGCGGCCGCTTCAAAGTGCTTGCGGTCGAAAGCAACCCAACCGGCGCGATACAGCACGCGAGGTTGCGGCTCGTCGCTCTTGAGTAATTCGGCGAGATGCTTTTCACTACGGTCGAGTTCCCCAAGCCGATAGGCATACTCGCCAAGCGCAAACAAAATGTGCTCCCGCAGCTCAGCATCCATGCCGTCCTTCAAGCATCCTTCGAGAGTGCTGACCGCGGTCTTGAGATCGTCCTGCTGGGCGAGTTGGATGCCGAGCGCGTGGCAGGCACGTGCGCTGAACTCGCCAGTCGGAAAGGTCTCGAGTTGGCTCCTGAATGCCTTGATCGCGTCCACGGGTCGGCCTGCGGCGGCCAGCGCCTGCGCGTAGCTGTAGTGGGCCGTCTCGCGCTGGCGGGCCGGTAGGGCATCCACGTTCATGACCGCTTCGAGCGACGGGATCGCCTCCTTGTAGTTCTTTAGTTCGAATTGGGATACGCCGAGCCAGAACCGTGCGTCCAGCGCTTCGGCGCTCTTGGGGTATCCTTTCAGAAGTCTCTCGAGGGCGGCGGCGGCGGCGGCGTACTGCTTGAGTTCATAGCGGGCGATACCGGCGTTATAGAGAGCGGATGGAGCCATCGCCGATGCCGCATGCGCGTCCGCGAACGCAAGGAATGTCTTGGCCGCCGATTCGCGGTCACCGCTGCGGTATCGCGTCCATGCGAGGCGAAGCTTGGCTTCCTCGCCCGATCCGGCGTCGGCACTGAGAGGAGTGAGAAGCGTCTCGGCTTTCTTGTACTGCTTCGTCGCCGTCAGCGCGTCGGAGAGCAGTAGCGTCGCCTTCGTGCGCTCCGGATAATCCGGATGTTTCTCAATCAATTCGGTCAATGGGGCGATCGCCGCGGCGTGTTGCGCACGCTCGATTTGTGTCCACCCCAGCGAGAAAAGTGCGTCGGCGCGATGCTTGGATTCGGGAAACTGCTCGAGGAATGCGGCGTAGTGCGGAACGGCCTGATCGTATTTCTTCAATTGCAGCAGGCACTCGCCCGCTCCGACGTAGGCTTCCTCCTGGATCTCCTTGCGCGTTGATTTTGCGGCGGTCGTAAACGCGGCGAGGGCGGGGGCGTAGTTCTTTAGTTCGAGATGGCATCGGCCCAGGTTGTAGCCGGCAAGTTCGGCGTCGGGTAGCTTGGGGTGCTGCTTCAGGGCGACGCTGTACGCGGCTGCGGCTTCCTTCAATTGCCCGAGACGGAAGCGGCATTCCGCGGCACGGTAATGAGCCGTGCCTGCCGAGGCCTCGGTCGCGTGGTCCTTGATGTAGATCGCGTACTCCTCCAGCGCCGACTCGTAGTCCTTCTGGATGAAGAGTCCCTCGGCAAAGTTGAACTGGTCTTCGGCCGGCCCGCCGCGCAAGGAGGTCGCAACCATCACGATGGCGAGCGTCAGACTCGCGAGAGTCCGATAGCATCCACCCCGAAGGGCGGGGCGATCGCGGCGGATCACCGGTGCGAAGATGTCTGTTGTGGGCCTGTTTTTCACAAATGTCGGCGTCTGACGCGGCGGAGTCTTTCGACTGGCGCTGACGGCTGACGGATAAGCAGATTTCGTGCTGGGCATCGGGACTGTAGGCGGAAAAGAGGCAGAATAGATGCGAATTATGAGAGGGCGCGGGCGCGATGTCAATCAGGCCATTAGAACGGAATTCCGCCGCTAGGATACAGGTGTACACAGGCTGCCGCGGCCACCAGAACGCACGGACCTTCTTCAAGCGAATCTTTTCGCCTGGACGGGGCCGCTCGAACGCGCCAGGGCGCTTCCTTGGACGTGGCTGAAAATCCGGTATTTTCAGGGCTCGTTCGGGCATGCCTTCGACGAGCACGATCTTCCCGCGGACCGTTCTGGTCTCTCCCGGTTCGAGCAGAGGTATGGAACCGAGAGAATGGATGCAGTGGTGATCGTCCTCGTTGTGAAAGATCTCGCAGACCCTCTCCCAGTTCGTTCCGATCGTGAAGCGCCTGTCTTCGCTGGTTCGCAGGATGGCCCGGGCAAGGGAAGTTGTCCAGATTGTGAAATGGGAGATCGGTGAGGTCCGTGACCGTAAAGCGCATGTCGAGTCCATGTTCCGACGGCGTGATCTGTATGCGGTAGCGAATTCCCTGGATGAACTCTATACCCAGTTGTTTGGACAAGGCGTCACTGCGGATGACCGAAGGGTCCTCCACCATCCGTCGCTCCCAGCCGTCGCCGGCCGGAGAAAGCTGAAGGTTGTTACCGTATCGCGCACCGCGCCGCCAGCGAGTTGAAGATCCTCACGGAGCCCGAAAAGATGGCACATCCGGATCTGAACGCGCCCGGTGAGGAAGGGCACCTACGGCTCGAGATTCCGGTGCGGCATCCGGATGTCGAGATTCCGGTGATCGAACTCCTGCTGAAGTAGTCGCCGCGACGAAGATCCTACCAGCTGATTTCCCAGGTTGCGTTCAGCTTGGTGGTCAAATCGCGCGTGCGCCGCGCGAGCACTTCACCCACGCCGAGCAGGAGTTGGCACCCCAGGAGAGGGTGGGCGTTCAGGAACTCCTCGAGCTTGGTTCGCGAGATCTGCCATGTGCGGGCGTTGACGTGGGCCACGACCATCGCGCTCGCCTGCTGGGGGTCGAAGATGTTGATTTCTCCGAACCACTCGCCGTCGCGAATAGTGCCCAAGGGGGCTTCTCCGTCGTTGATCTTGTGTACAGCGTTAAGCCGGCCCTGGAGCAAAAGGTAGAGAGACTCCTGCGGCTGGCCTTCACCGATGACCGTCCTCCCGGCCCCGAATTCGCGAAATTCACCATAGCCGGTGAGTTCACGACGATCCGCTTCGTCGAATCCTGCGAGAAGCGAGCACTCGGGAAGTACCTCGGCCATGGGCGTCTCGTCCATGTAGAACAGCATAGCGCGAGCGCGGTGCGGTCTGCAAGTCCCGCGATTCCTTCGCACGGTAGTTGTCGACGATCACGGCGTGTTGCGTGAGAGCCTGGGCGGGTTTCTCAGTGGTCACTCGGGCATCGAGATCGTGGCCTCCCTCGCGAATGGGCGAGAACTTCTGGAACCAGAAGCCTTGTCGAGTGCTATGGCTTGATCCTACCCGAGATGAGATCGTCCAAGAATCGCTTATAGGTTCGACCGCTCAAGGGCAGATCGACCGGGGTGCCGGTGGCGCCGGAGTAGATCATGGCATTCGTGAGTTCGACCTGATTGATAGCCTCCCTGGCGGGTGCGATCAGGGGCACGCCGTCTAGAATCGAGTCCACGAAGTTCTGGATGATACCGGCGTGTCCCTTGTCCTGCCCCCTGACCGATACGGTTACATCGCGAGTCTTCGGTGCCGCGAAGGCCCTCTTCGACGTTTTGATGAATTTGAGTGCCGAGACGTCGTTTCGAAGGAATCGGAGCTGGTTATTCTCGATGAGCACCTTCCCGTGCTCACCGGCGATTTCGAAGCGCCGCGTTCCCGGGGCCTCGGCGGTGGATGCGATGAAGACACCGGTCGCCCCGTTGGCGTACTCCAGAAAGGCCGTGGCTTCGTCTTCGACCTCGAGTTTGTGCCACTTTCCGAATCCACAGTGGGCGTGGATGCGCGTTGGCATCCCGCAGATCCATTGCAACATGTCCAGGTCGTGCGGGCATTGATTGATCAACACTCCCCCTCCTTCGCCCTTCCACGTAGCGCGCCACCCGCCAAGTGCGTAGTACTTGTTCGTTCGGTACCAGTGGGTGGCCATCATGTTCACACGCATGATGCGGCCCAATTCACCGGCATCCACGATTTCCTTCACCTTGCGAAAAGTCGGTGACATCCGCATCTGCATCATCACGGCAAACTTTCGGTGGCGGGGACAAGCCTTGATCATTTTCTCGGCATCGGCCTTGTGCACGGCGAGAGGCTTCTCGCTCAGAACGTGCATGCCGCACTTGAACGCCTGGAGAGCTACTGGCGTGTGGGCGTAGTGGGGTGTGGCAATGATCACGGCGTCAATCAAACCGGATCGGCACATCTCGCGGACGTCGGTGAACGGGGCGACGTCCGGGTATCGTGCGAGGAACTCGGCGTTCAGATCGCATACCGCCGCCAATTTTGCGCGCCGGATCTTGCGGTCCAGGAGCAGCTTGATGTGGTGCCCGCCCATGCCGCCGATGCCGACGATACCCAATCGGACCTGCCGTCTTCGCTTACTCATCGTCTAGAGTCGTCCCCGGCGGTGGTTAGCGGGCTGCGCTTAGGCAGATTGCAGAATGGGACGGCCGAAGGAGACCTCCAGGACGCCGTTGTCGTCCCCCTGTCGGGTTCCCGGTGTCATGAAGTGCATAATAAACGCGCGGCGTTGCCGCTCGGTCGAGTTCGGTGCCGTATAATGGAGCGTCTGGCAGTGGTGGAACATGCACCCGCCGGCGGGCAGGTCGATAGCGACTGCCTTGGACTCATCCACGCCCTGCAGATCCAGAAGCGCGTTGGTCTGATCACTCTGTTCATGAACGACCGGAGACAGGTGGCTGCCTGGGATGACCTGCATCGCGCCGTTGTTGACATCGACATCATCCAGCGTCGTCCAGCACGATACCAGATTCGCGGGCCGGCATTTCCAATAAGCATTGTCCTGGTGCCAGAAGACGGCCCCGCCATCTTTGGCAGGCTTGAAGAGCGCCTGGTCGTGAAAGAGTTGTATGTTCGGGCCGATCAGATCCGTGACATACTCGAGGATCGCTTTGTTGTATAACAGACGTCGGAAGTGAATGTTTCGCTCACACATCTGCGTGATCTGAAGCATTCTCCGGGGCGCCGCCTGCTTCGCATCCGAATCGGTGCCGTCGTCGATCGAGAGATTGCGGTATGCGTTCGTTTCGCGCGCCCGGTCCATTTCGAGATCGTAATTCTCGCGTAGGGTCTCAAGTTCGTCGTCGCTGAGCACTCGGCCGAGGCGCACGTATCCATCACGATGAAAATCGTTCAACTGCTCTTGGGTAAAAGCCATCTTGGTTCCCTCCAGGTCCTGAACTGTCGACGAGTCGTATACCCTCGTCCTCGGGACTTGGCAAGCACGGCATTCGGACAACACCGCAAGGGGGGCGGTTACTCGTGCCACGCCGAGACGACGAGAATACCGTCAGACGCGACTTCGCGCGGCGCGGTTGGAATGGATTTCACGTAGTCAAAGATCGTGGATACGCCGGCTTTCTTGAAGTTGCCTCCGCAGATGATCGATCCTCGAAGCGTGCCGGAACCGACGATCTCAACCGATCCGATGAGCGCGTAAACCAATCCTTGCGAGGATCCGGACCCCGCGAACTTGATGTCGCCGTCCCTGCTCATGAATGCGGGGTATTCGTTCACCTTGGTATGGGTCGCGCTCCCACTGAAGCGGATGTCGCCGGTGGCCACAAAGCAGCCGTGGAACAGGTCCGGCCCGGTTAGATGGAGGTCCCCGTTAACCCACATCACGCCGCCCGACGGAGCGTACGATGATGCGAGTGTCTGGTTCCCGTCGTACACCTCTCCGTGAGCGAGGGCCTCGTTGTAGTATGGCGCGAAATCAAGGACCGGAATCGGGACGTAGTCGACTTCGGTTTCTGTAATGACTCCGGTGATCTTATTCGTTTTGCCGGAGATTTTTGGCGCCGTCACATCGCCGTCGATCACTCCACTGTTTCCGTTCAGAGTGACTGAGACGGTTGATGACACGTGAGCATCAAGTTCTCCGGAGCCGGCTTGCTTAAACGTGCCATTGGCGTGAACGCTGCTATTGCTTTGAAAGGCGCCCGCGCCGGTCCACGCAATATTTTCGTCTGCGAGAATTGAATGGGAATACGGACTTCCGTCAACATCGGCCCGGATTGGAAGCATCCTTGCGTCGACGATGATCGTAACTTCCGCGTCATTGCGTATGCCTGTGCTTTCAATAGCCACGCGATCGTCCCCGACGGGCATGACGGTGACCTCGTAGCTGCCGCCGTCGTAGCTGGTCACCGAAAAGGCGTCCGCATTCGTGCGAATGTTGAAATCAGAGGCGAGCTGAGCGTAAGCCTCTCCGATGCCGGTTTCGGCGATAGCCTGTGCGCGAATCTCATCACTAAGCCGTCCCGTCATGTGGCTGCGCTGTGAGGCGATGCGGCCGGCGAGCGCGAGCATCATCGAGGCGGCGAAGACAACGACAAGCACGGTGATCATGCCGCTTCCGCCCTGACCCTTTTCCCTGGTTCGATCTGACTTCATCATGTTGGTCCTCTCCAATGACCGTGAGCCCCTAGAGCCCGTTGTTTCTCGGTGTGATTTCAGCCGTCAAGCTTGATGTCTGCCGGAAGGTGCCCTCGTACCCTCGTGTTCCGTTGTAGATCTCGAGACCGACGGATATGCCCGTGACCAGTTCTTTGCCGTCGACGGTGACCTTGAAGATGCCGTTGCTGGGCCCAAGCGTAAACGAGCCGCCCACATCCACGACTCTCTGCGGACCGTGCCACTTGACGGTGAAGTCCTTCAGCTTCGGAGTCACATACCCCGTCGGATCCGAATGCATCTCTACGAGATACTGTATGAAACGCCTGTCACCCGGGTTGATCATGCCATACAGGGGCGCCGCCGGCAGGTTGGTCCAGGCCGGAGCGTCGGAGAGGTCGCTTTGAGTGCCGGTTCGGATCTTGAGGCGGATGTCGCTGTTCGTGGGAACAGTGGCATTCCACATGATTTCCGTATAGGCGGGCGCATCGACGTGCGTATCAAAGATCCGGGAGACGTACACGCCCTGCGTCGGGTACGTCGTAAACAGGGCGTCTATGCCGAGAACAGACGCCACCTGTGAGACATCGTCACGACCGCTCCAGGCGGTGCTCCATAGGTTGCTTGCGGTCGGTGACGATGATGAAGGAATCAGGAATGTGGCGGCCGCACCGGCTCCGAAGTGGTCCTGCCACTTCCATACCGTCCCATTGCCGGGCGAATCGTCCAGAAGGTACGACACGAGGTAGCTCTTCTCCCTGTCAATTGGAAGATCGGCCAAGTCGGACCAGATCGTGCTATCCGGTGGGATCGTCGTCGCACCCAGGCCGCCGAAGAGAAGCTGTCGCTCCGAACCCGGCACCGTGTCCATCGAATTACTTGTGCTGCTGGCACATTCGGCGAGAAAAGCGGCTCGAACGCCGATGCCGTGGCTCGGACCTGACCGAAACGCAATCTTGCACCGCCCGCCGCTATGATCGATCCAGTTGCCGCCCTGCATATGCTCGCCCTTGATCACGACGCGTAGCGCACTGCCGCGGACCAGTCCAGATTCGGCGGGTACGCCGGTAGGGTCGCCCGTCTGGGCGGCCGCCAGCCAGTTGGTGCCGAGGCCGCGAAGGCTAACCACAAAATCGGACGGTTCGAACGTCGAATCAAACAGCACGAACGTATCGGAATGAGCGTCGCCCGCAGCGTCGAAATTCGTATCTGTCCATAGATCGTTCTCCATCGTGAGCGTCAAGGATTGCCCATCCTGCGTCGCTGGAAAGCGTAACTGGTAGTTCCCGCTCCAGGATCCGCCCGGCATGAATTCGCGAACGGGAAGCGGTCCGACGCTGTCGGAGGTTGTGATGTAGTTTTCGGCTTCACGCTTGCCGTAACTTGGTGACACCACCAAGCTGTCCAGCGCTATGGCATAGCCGGCGCTGTCATCGTGCTTGCCGATTGCCTCGAATGCGACCGCATGCGACCCAGAGTCCAACAGGACAGAGCCAAGTACGACATTCCGATCATGCGCCCGCTGCGGGGCATACCCGTCGTACACGGCACCCAGTGGACGAACGCTCCATGTGAAGAGATTCTGGAATACGACGGATGTGGTCGCGTTGGATCCGTTGTGCGTTGTCGCGCCGCTGCCAGCCACCACCACGCTATCGAGTTGGTCCTGACGCTGCGCGTCGGTCAGACCCGTGTCGCGCGGATCGAATATGGTCAGGCGCAGCTCGTTTGGCTGTCCGTTCCAGACATGATAGATCAGTGTGCGATCCCAGATGATCTTGTCGTCGGAATCCGTTTCGACGGCTCCGTCGCCATCGTCGTCACGTGCCGTCGGGAGGCTGATGGCCCGATACGGTCCCGCGCCGTCCGGATAAAAGAACATGGCGTCCAGCGATGAGACTCGGAGGTGTCGCTTGACGCGTTCCATCGCGATCTGGACATCGATATCGAGTTGATCCTGGGCGCCGCGCATTCGGGTCTCCCGCAAAAGGAACAGGCTGCCGCGAATGGCCATCAGGACGGCGATGCTGGTGATCGATAACGCGATCATCAATTCCACGACCGTAAATCCAGCCGCGCAGCGAGTCGTCTTTACTGTGCAGGGGCCTGGTAATTCGCCAGCCATGATCGAATTTCTTCTTTCGATTGGTCAAACTGGAGGGTTCGACGATTCTGAATATTCACGAGGACGTGGATTTCCTTTAGATCGCTTCCCGTGGCCGTGATGGTGGTGGACCGTCTAAAATGGCCCCGATCGTCCGGCACGCCACTCATGTTTACCCGGACGCGATCCTCCGTGAAATACTCCAGGTGATCAAAGTCCATGACCTTCGTTCGTTCGAGGCGGTTCTTCGCGATGTTGACCGCCTGATAGTGCGAGCGAGCGGAGTCACTAAGCTGTTTGCAGGACAGCGAGTATTCGGCCGCTCCGCTGATGAACATTCCGAGTATGAATAGTGAACTTACGGCCTCGACGATGCTGGATCCCTCGCTGAGTCTGGATCGCTTGGTTGCGCGTATTGTTTTCATTCTTCTTTCACCTCTGATCTTTGTCCTATCACCGCACTCGGTCGCGAATCTCATCCGGTAGGCTTGGCCCATCCGACCTTCGACCTGGGACATTGCAATAAGTGTGCCGATCATCAATTGGAGACCGAGAAACCTTGCGAGGCAGCCAATTCATTAGATAAACAAAGGCATCGCGGACCGTCACAGGTCGGGCCCTTTCGAGCAGGGCCGCAGTTGGGCCGCGCGCTGAAGTGTTCGCTGGTGATCAAGCTGATCACTTTGAACGCTTTTACTGTTGCTCAGCACGGACGAATGATCTGCGTTTCGACTGCGGCAGTTCTGGTCCGCGCAGAACGAGCGTTGGCATACATCGTGCTCGCCTTTAAGGGCGTGTGTCGTGGCAGCATGGTGCATGTACGGCGCATCCGATATTGTCTGGCAGAGGATTGTGCTGCGGCACCGGTTGTGCGGTGCAAGAGGAGAAGCAAAATGCGCAGAACTTGGTCCACCTTGTCGAGAGTCCCACGAGAATCGCGGGTCTCGGCCTACAGCGTCATGGAACTATTGCTTTGCGTGGCGATCATCGGGTTGCTCAGCGCCGTGGCGGTGCCGCATTTCGCCAGAAGCTTTCGAGAGTCAAAGATACGCCAGACCGAAATTGATCTCCAGATACTGGTTACTGCTGTAAGGGGCCAGGCATGGGATACCGGGCAGTGGCCAGGAGGCCAGCAACAAGATGTTGCGGGCGGCGATCCTGTATGGGATCTAGCCGCCGATTATGCCGGTCTAATTCACACAGACGGCCGATTCGTCGAGTGGCATGGGCCATACATCGACTCGATTCCGGTAGACCCCTGGGGCTCGCTGTACTTCTTTGACCCGGACTACAGGATTGCTGGAGTACCTTACATTGTGGTTGGGTCGTTGGGTCCGAATGGTGTCGGGCAGCTTGATCACGACTCCGACAATCTGTACGTCATCGTAAATTGAATCTATGGATCCGACGGGCGCGCCGCCGCCCGATTCACATCATGGGGTGTAGAGCGCGGCTAACTTGCGGTGCAGTTTCGAGCGATTAATTCCGAGTAATCGAGCGGCCGCAGACACGTTTCCATGTGCGACTGCCATCGCCCGTTTGATCGCAATGGCTTCAACCTCGTTGAGATTCAGCGGAAGCCCTGCCGGAGCGCCTGACGGCCTCAACGCTTCATTTTCTGCGAGCGCTTTCGGATTGGTCGTCCGATGTATCGTGATCAGATGTTCGGCCCGAATGGGGCCGCCACGTCCGCGAATGAGGGCGCCTTCAATGACGTTGCGCAGTTCACGGACGTTTCCGGGGAAGGGTTGGTCCTTCAGCAGACTCAGTGCCTTCGAGTCGATCCCAGGAGGAGCGAAACCCATGTCTGCGGCGAGTTCCTGCGCGAAGTGACGCGCCAATGTCGGGATATCGGACTTTCGTTCGCGAAGGGGGGGGATCTGTATCGTGTAGGCAGCTATTCGATAGTAGAGGTCAGAACGGAACTCTCGTTTTTCAATCTTTATCATGAGGTCGGCGTTCGTCGCGGCGACAATCCGGACATTGACGGAATGTCCAACCGAGCATCCGACCGGCGTCACCGTACTGTCTTCGAGCACGCGCAGCAGCTTGGCCTGCATATCAGCGGGCATGTCTCCGATCTCATCCAGAAATAGTGTGCCGCCATCCGCGGTGTCGAACGCACCTTTGTGATCTTTCGTGGCGCCGGTAAACGAGCCTTTCTTGTGCCCGAACAAGGTCGACTCCGCGAGATCGGCGGGAATGGCAGAGCAGTTCACGGGAACGAACGGGCCCGCGCTGCACATGCTGCCGTAGTGAATTGCGCGCGCAACGAGTTCCTTTCCGGTACCACTCTCGCCGGTGATCATCACCGGGGCTGCAATGGTGCCGTGGAGCGCACGCAGATCATCCAGCACGGACCTCATGGAATCCGACTCTCCGACAAATGCGTCAAGACCCCAGCGCGAAGCCTCTCGCTTGGAAAGCAGTGAGGCCTTCGCCGCGAACTGATCGCGTTCCTTTACCACGGCCTGATATCGAAGCGTCCGCTTTACGGTTTCGAGCAACTCTTCGTGACTCATCTTTACGGTTTCGAGCAACTCTTCGTGACTCATCGGCTTCTCGAGATAGTCGAAGGCGCCGGAGCGAAGGGCCTCGATGGCGGTGTCCTTATCGGCATTGGCCGTCGCAATGATAACCTCTGTGGAGGGAGCTCCTTCCTTTATCCTGCGCAAGACTTCTAGTCCGTTCAGGTCGGGCATCTTGAGGTCGGTGATCAGCACATCTACAGGCGACGACGTCAGTTCGGCGACGCAAGCCCGGGCGTCGCTGTACGCCTGTGTCTGACAGGCGAGCGATTTCAGCGCGTCTGTCATAAACTGTGCGATCACGGGGTCGTCGTCGAGCACGGCCACCGAGAACGGGTGAGCTTCGGGGTGAGACGTAATCATTGGAGCCAAGGGGAATCTTACGTTCATTTTAGCGAAGCATTAGGCGGACGCGATCTAGTACATCGAGGCGACCATAGCGTTCGCAGACTCTCCTACGAGAAAGTCCGATCGGATTCTTTCTTCCCAGACTTTCTCCGATAAGGCGACCGGCGGGAATCGATGGTCAGGGAGATGTTCGCGCCTGATGCGATGATCGGGAGCTGCCGAAAGTGCCTGTAGGATAACGTCCTTCAACTCGCCGCAGTTCCCCGGCCAGGCGTACTCCTCGAGCGTGTAGGCGACGTCGAGAGCGAGAGTGGGGGCCGGTTCGATGTCGCCGTCTTTCGCTCTCTCTCTAAGTATGTGGTGTATCAGCGGTAGTATATCCTCGCGACGTTCACGGAGCGGTTTGATGGTAATGGCAAGCTGCGCCAAGTCCTCATACAGAGCCTTGTGGATCAAGTTTCCGTCGCGAATCGCGGCGTGACTGTGCGTGGTGGTGGCGATGATGCGAGGATGCGGTTCGGCCGTACGGTGGCGTTTGGTTCCGGACTTCTGATGCTGTATGGCGTAGAGGAGGCGACCTTCGATGCCTGATGGCAGGCATTCGACATCCTCGAGGATCACGGATCCAGCCCGCGTTACCTTGGTTGTCGGAAAGTGCTTCTTGACTGCCGCACGCAGGTCATCGCTCCCGTCGAAGATAAAGCCGAGTTCCTCGAAGACCGTGTCCGATGCTTGCTTGCAATCGAGGACTATCACGTCCTCGTGCTGCCGCGGTCCGCGGTCGTGAATCTGGTGGGCCAACATGGCTTTTCCGCACCCCTTTTCGCCCACGAGCAGCACGGGGCCGTCCAGTGCGAGGATACTCTCGACCGTTTCGCACACATTTCTCATGTGCGGACTGAACGCGACGACGGAATCGTAAAGATCGTAGGGGCCCACAATCGTGTCCAGGTCCAGCATGCCGTCGATCGCTAGTGTTTGTAGGCGACTGCGCGTTGCACAGTCGAGCGGAGCATCTCGACGCTCGTCGGCTTTCTGAGGCAGTCAAACGCACCGAGTGCGAGCGCTTCGCGTGCCATCTGCGCATCCGCGAAGAGTGAAAGTAACAGGACGACCACGTCGGGGTGTTCGATGCGGACATGCTTCAGCAAGTCGATGCCGGACATGGCGGGGAGCTGAACGTCCGAGACTAGGACGTCGACGGCATTCTGGTCGAGAAAATCGCACGCCTCTTCGGCGCTCGCGACCGAGGTAACGTGGAAGCCGTCCCTGGTAAGTGCGGCTACGACAAATACACTCAGATTAACATTGTCGTCGACTACGAGAATCTGGCTCATGTGCTTCGACTCCGCTTGCGGACCGGTTCCCGCGCCGATCGGTCAAGTTGTGCTGTCAGTGCGGGCGTCGCTTGGCTCCCATCGGGTTGAGACGCAGGCAGTTCATCAATCACAATCTTCTTCAGGACGTTAATGTGAAAAGGTTTGTGTAGAAGATCGCGGTTCGACAACCGTTGGGCGGTGTCGATGGACGCATCGTCGTCCGTCCCGGACATAAAGATAACGCGCTGGTGGGGCCGAATCTCGCGGAGTCGCCGGCATGTGGCAATCCCGTCGAGGCCGGGCATGACGACATCCATTAGCACCAGGTCGGAGTGGTGGGATGCGAGAAACGCAAGGGCGTCTTCACCGCTTGTAACCGCGGTGGCGTCCATGCCCTGTTTAAGGATGACCTGTCTGATCATCTCGACGTAATGGCGGTCGTCATCGACGATCAAGACGTGCCGTGCGTCTCCGACATTGTTGCTGCTCGGCGGCGCGATGCTGAGCGTCTTCAGCCGTGCCGAAGGGAGGTAGAGCTTGAAGGTGGTTCCATGCCCTTCGGTAGAGGTCAGGTCGATATGACCACTGTGGTCCTTGATGACCCCGTGAACAATGCTCAGGCCCAGCCCGGTGCCGGATCGCTCCGACCCCTTCTTGGTGCTAAAAAACGGGTCGAAGACGCGCTCTCGTACATCGTCTGGCATACCGCATCCGGAGTCACTAACGGTCACCAGGGCATACTCGCCGCGCGCTATGGTGGCGTACTCGCCGGCCTTTCGATCTAGATAGACATTGCTGCTGGTCACACTGAGGACACCGTCACCGTCCATCGCATCGACAGCGTTGTGGATCAGGTTTTGCAGGACGCGGTTCATCTGCCCGGGTGAACCCATGACGGTTAGCAACTCCTCGCCGAGTTCAGTGTTGATACGGATAGCGGGGGCCGTATCGTCGAATTGCATCGCGTCAAGGACCTGTCTGATTTGATCGTTCAGATCAAACTCGATTTCTTCCAGGCGACCACGCGTCGTGAGGGTGAGGATGTCGCGATTCAGATTGCTCATCTCCTTGGCGATCTTGTCCAGAATGTCGACGTACTGGTGAGCACGGGAGTCCGCGGGCAGGCTTTCGCGGATCAGTGCAGGAGCGAGACGCAGGGGTAGCAGAAGGTTGCCGTAATCATGCGCGGCCTGTCCGAGTACCGTGCCCGCTGTTTCGAGTCGCTCGGCTCGGGACAACCTCTGTCTGAGTTCCAGTTTTTCACGTTCAGCGCGCTTCCGGTTGATGGCGTAACGGATCGATCGTCCAATCGAATCTGCGTTGATCTGATCCTTGACCAGGTAGTCCTGCGCACCGCCAGAGACTGTGGACATGGCCATCTCCTCGTCGGCGGTTCCGGTCAGCACGATCCAGGGGATGTCTTCGGCAGCGTCATACGCTTCGATGAAGGTCGCGACGCCATGGCTGTCTGGAAGAGACAGGTCCAACAGGCCGATATCGACATCGGCGCGCTCGCGAAGCGTCCGAAGGCCATCCTCAAGGCGGCGCAGATGAACCACGGTAAAATGGGTTCTTTCGATCTGCTCCAGCATCTTCTCGATGAGCCTGGCGTCGCCGTCGTTGTCTTCGATGAGCAGAACGGTGTAGTGCGCTCTATGCATAGTGAGGTCGCCTCGGTAACTGTGCCGTCTTCATCCAGAACTGCATGATCGTCTCCATCACGCTCGCGTACTGCGAGAACTCCAACGGTTTGGTGATGTAGCTATTCACGCACTGGTCGTAGCATCTCGTGATATCTTCAGGATTCGCGGAACTCGTGAGGATGACGACCGGGATGTTGCGCAAATTCTGCTCCGCCCTGATTTGCACCAGCACTTCGCTGCCACTCATCTTTGGAAGATTCAGATCCAGCAGTATCAGGTCGGGGCGTCCGGCGCCGATGGCACCCACATGGCGATGCAGGTACTCCATCGCTTTTTCGCCGTCCCGGGCGACCGTCACCCGGGTTTTATGGCCACTTGCCAGAAGCAGTTTCTCGATCAGACGCACCTCGGCGGGATTGTCCTCAACGACAAGCAGATGGCATCTCTCCCAAGGCATGGTGTCACTCATTGCAGTTCCCCCGCGTACGGCACCGTAAAGTGGAAGGTGCTGCCGTGTCCCTCAGTCGACTCGACCCAGATGCGTCCACCATGTCGCTCGACGATCTTCTTTGCGATTGAGAGCCCCATCCCGGTGCCAGGATACTCCTCGGGCAGGTGCAGGCGTTGAAACACCTTGAAAATCCGCTCGGCATGACGCGGCGCGATTCCGATTCCGTTGTCCGCAACCGAAAAACACCAGTCATCGTCCGCCCGACGGGCCTTGATCTCGACGCTTGGTGCGGTGTCCGTTCTGAACTTAAGGGCGTTACCGATCAGATTTTGGAAGACTAGTGTTAGCTGGGAGAGGTCTCCCAGCACAATGGGTAGCTCCTCCCGGATCACGGTTGCAGCGCTTTCGCCGATAGCGACGTCGAGATTTGCGATCGCATCCCGGACCACGGCGGCGGTATCGACGGGCCAGAAGCGTTCCCCGTGGGAGCCGACGCGGGAATACACGAGCAACGCGTCGATGCAGCCCCCCATTCGAGACGCCCCGTCCATCGCGTACCGAATGTATTCGTGTGCTTCGTCCGGAAAGATATGCCCGTGCTCTGCTGTCAAAAGTCAAGGTAGCTGCTGACCATGCGTAACGGTTCCCTGAGATCGTGCGAGACGATGTACGCGAAGTGCTGAAGATCTTCGTTCGATTTCTCGAGCTCCGCCGTCCGATTGCACAGCAATCGATCGCGGTTCTTACGTTCGGTCACGTCCTGCTTAACGGCGACGAAATTCGTGATGTCACCGTTAGCATCGGGTACGGGGGTGATGGTCATCTCCTCGGTATACGAGTGACCGTCCTTGTGGCGGTTAATGATCTCGCCGCGCCAGACCTCGCCCTTTCGAATCGTGGTCCACATATCTCTGTAGAATTCGGGAGGGTGCCGGCCGGACTTCAAGATTCGCATGCTCTGGCCGATGGCCTCGTGGCGGCTAAACCCGCAGAGCTTCGTGAAAGCCGTGTTGACCCAGAGAATGACCCCGTCGGCACTTGCAATGACGACGGCGTTTGCGGCCGCTTCCAGCGCGGCCGCCTCCAGTGAATGATTCAGAGAGAGGTCCGCGCGCCCCGCGACCAGGGAAGAACTCGGATCCTCGATGGGCCCAGACGTACGCCGCTCGAACTGGATACTGTGATCGCCGCCGTTCACAGACGCCATACTACACCTGGCGCGTGGTTTGATCCACCTGTAGATGTGCTGATTTTCGTGTAGGGCAAATGCCTACACGTGTGTGGCACGAACTACTAGATATAGTCCTAGCTTAACGAATCAGAGCCCTGGGCTGCCCGTCTCTAGCTTGTGTTCGATGGCGTACCGTACGAGGTCCTGATTGGTGTGGATATCCAACTTCAAAAATAAGCGTGATCGGTAGGTGCTCACGGTCTTTGGGCTAAGCGACAATTCGGTTGCGACTTCGCAGACGGTCCGGCCTGCGGCGAGCCGGCAGAACACGGCGAACTCGCGATCGGAGAGGGTTTGATGGGGCCGCTCGCTTGCGTGCGACTGTACGGCGCGAAAGAGCTCCCGCTTGACGCCCTCGCTGACATAGGTCTCTCCCGTTGCAAGCATGCGTATCGCCGTGGTCAACTCCTCGCGTGCGGCCTCCTTGGTCAAGTAGCCGGACGCGCCCGCCCGGATCGCGCGAACGGCGTACTGTTCCTCGGCGTACCCGGTCAAGATGAGGATGGGCGTCGCGGGCGACTCTGTCTTCAGCGACTTCAGAAGTTCAAGGCCGTTCGTTCCCGGCAGGCCGATATCCAATAGGATCAGATCGCAGGTCGAGTCGTGGAGGTGCGTCCAGGTTTCGCCGGCGTTTGATGCGAGTCCAACATCCGCATCAGGAAACTCGGTGAGCACAAGGTGGCGCACGGCGTCGCGTACGATCGGATGATCATCCACGATCAGTATACGCATCGAACGTTGACTGTCCGAATGCTCCCTGCTCTTCGTCGCTTCAGTCATGAACGGCCCCCCCCCTATTACGAAGGAGGAATCGCGCGATACTCCCTGTCACGATACCGCGTTTACTCTAGCGCGGATCGCATGAACTTGATTGCCCTCGACCCTACAGCGTTCCCTGTAGGCTGCAGGTTGCTAGGCGGGAACCGGTGCGTCAACTCCGATGGGAGTCACCAAGGGCGCATCCGCGGAATCCGCGGCTCGATCTCTGTCGGCGTTCGTGTGGACCCGCCTGCCCCACGTGCGGCAAGGCTCCGCCGCGCCCGTGCGGGGCGGGCAGGTTCGCGCGATTCGCGGGCCCTAACCCGGATATCTCACACTTTTCCTACTACGAACACGGATAGCTCCGTCAGGCTTGATCGAAACAGGGCTTC
>JAQBYD010000128.1 GCA_027623315.1 Verrucomicrobiota bacterium
AAGTTGACCTGTCGAAGGTCGTGCGCGAAGTCATTGACCTGACGATGCCCAAGTGGAAGACGGAGCCCGAGCGACGGGGATGTTCAATCAACATCGAGACCGACCTCGCGGATGTTCCACTTATCGAGACGCCGGGGTCAGCGTGGCAGGAAATTCTCTCCAATCTGATCTTCAACGCCGTCGATGCCTTGCCTGAGGGCGGCATCATCGGGGTGTCGACTCGGTGTGAAGCCGGACAGATCGAACTCTCTGTTGCAGACACCGGAATCGGCATGGATGAGGAGACCCGGAGAAGAGTCTTCGAGCCCTTCTTTACCACCAAGGGCGCCGAGAGCGGTACCGGCTTGGGCTTGAGCACGGTATGGGGGCTGGTCCGCGGCATGGGCGGTCGCGTGCGACTAGAAAGCCAGCCGGGAGCTGGCACAACCTTCGTCATCAGCATGCCTTTAACCGAGAACAACAGCGAACTGGGCGACGACCCCGTGGGAGCGCGGCGGCGCTCGCAAGAGCTTGAGATTCTGGTGGTTGATGACGAACCGCGGGTACTGCAACTGATACAACCCCTTCTGGACCATCATCATGTCGAGTGTCTGTCGAGCTCCCTTGCCGCCCAGGTGCGCCTTCGCGCCCATGATTTCGATGTTCTTGTAACAGACTGGGTGATGGCGGAAGTTTCGGGCCTGGAGCTCATTCAGGAGGTCAAGCAACGATCGCCGGCAACGGCGACCGTACTCATGACGGGATGGCAATTCAGGGACAACGCCGATCAGCATGCTGACGTCGACCTGCTTCTGAGCAAACCCTTCGAGAGCGAAGACGTGGTCAGGATCATCGATGAAGCCGCCGAGCTCTTGCGCCAACGAGCAGCCACCGCGTGAGGAACAATCAGAGGGTGTAGCTTCCATTTTACGCTGCCATTCTCAGGTTTGTTAAGGGCGTAGTTTGCTGGAGGTGCCAATTCCAGAAAGCATCCCATCGTTTTGATTGCACCTGTACTCTCAGGTTGAGGATGTGCTGCCCGCCTTCACGGGTCCAGCGCATGCCGCTGCGTTTGAGCCGGTGACCGACGATGGTTTTGGCGGCAGCTTCGACCGGGCCACTGGAGATGATCAGTCCCAGGGCGCGGTAGCGCGCGTACTCCATCTTGTCCCGGTTGTTGCGGAAGTACCCCAGTTCGGTACTCGCCTGACGATAACGCGGTGAGCGTTTTCCGAGTTTGCGTTGGTGGTAGGACACGGAGCGGATCAGGCCGTCCACGGCACCGGGCTCATGGCGCAGTTTATGGCGCCAGGATCGAAACCAGCGCTGCGCCTTCGCCGAGGCTTTGCCGAAGAGGTATTCCGCCGCCTTCGACAGATGCTCGGCGGCGTGATAGAAGTCCAGAATGCGGATGAAATCGTCGAACACAGCATGCTCGTCCACGGTGCGCCAGATCTCCCGCCGGCCGTCGGCCAGGACCACCAGATGATCGTAGCAACTTTGCTGCATCGCCCGGATGGTTTGATCCACCAGGCCGCTGACCAGGGTCGTCATCTTCGTCTCCGGCATGCGGGCGGAGTAGCGCACATCGACGCGTTGGGGCTGTTCGGCCTGCGGATCCAGCGGCGTCAGGTAGGTGGCGACCATGCCCACACCCGCTTCCTTCCAGGCGGTGGGCGCAGTGCCGGTGTCGGTGACCGTGGGACGCTCGGCTGGACGGCCGCGCTTGGGTGCTGGCTCCCGCAGGGGGACGTTGACGCCGTCCCAGCCGACGACGAGGGTATCGCCCTCGGCATCCAGCGGCGCCGTGCCTTGCAGAGCCAGCTCGAGCTGACCGGCGCCATCCTCGGCACCCTGCCCGACATCGGTCAGCACGCGTTGGATCGCCGTGCGCGAGGGCGGCTCGGGCAGCACTTCACCCAGACTGTCCTCGACTTCGGCCGGCACCAGGCGCGCCCCCAGAAACGCCGTCATGCGCTCCAACTCCGGCACCATGAAGCGACCCGACATGCCGCAGCGCTCATCCAGCGGTACCCGGCTCGGTCCACCATGATCTGCCTGATACACCCGCCGCGGCACGACGACCGTGCCCCACAGGGTCAGCCATCGCTTGTCAACCACTTGCTTGAACCGGTACCGCCGACCGTCGCCTTCCAAGATGTCGCCGGCGACCTCACAGGCCTGCGCCAATCGCTGGAAACCAACGCGGCCGAGAGTATCCAAGGCGGCTCGAAGCTCGGCTACCGCCTGGCGAAACTCCTCCGGTCCGCCGTGCTCGGATTGCAGCCGATCTTCCCACCGGAGGACATTCTCCTGCAATTTCGTCACGCACGCGCTCAGATCCTGCGTATCTTTCATCCGGGACCTCCTTCCGGGTTTGGGCGTAAGTGCTTACACCCAAAGTACATTCGTGCCCGGAATCGGGGTCCCTCTTTTTTCGCTCAAGACCGTAAAACAGAACCCACACCCATAACAAGTGCGCCTGGCCGAATCGCACGCTCATGCCGGACAGCAGCATTCATCGCAGCCGTCTTCGGCGAGCCCTGTCACCTTGTTTGGGAAGGCGCAGCGGAATGCTGGCACAGCCAGGACGGCGGCAGAAGCTGGTCATTCCTGAGTGTGCCCGTCCCCAACGAGAAGGGCACCAACCGCGGCAATCTGGCGGCGGGCTTGACACACGGCGGCGCCTTGGTCGTTGTTTGCAGCGGTCGGGGCAACGTCTACCCAAAGGGAGTACGACCCTCGAACCCAGAGGCCTCGCGAGACTGTCCCGTACTGGCGCCCATTGTCTCCCGATCTGAAGATGGCGGCACCACCTGGACCCACGAAAGCCGGCTGTTTGTCTCGGAAAACAGCAATGTCAAACCCTATGGCAATATCGTCAGGCTGCCGGAAGGTCGCCTGGCCGTTTCCTGTTATT
>JAQBYD010000129.1 GCA_027623315.1 Verrucomicrobiota bacterium
CGGCCTGGTTGGTTTGCCCGGCACGCAGGAGGTGCCATGCCGAAACACTGCGTGCCACGACAAGGAAGGAATCTTGCGGGTGGGCGGCGATGAACGTTTCGCAGGCCTCAACCGCCGCGATGTGATTCGACGGTTGCGCCCATACGGACGTCCAGAGTTGCAGCAGCGCGGCTTCGTCCTGCGCCACGGCCGGACTCCCTGCAAGGAACGTGGCAAGCGCCAGACCGATGCTACTGAGTAATCGCATACAGGAGAATGTTCTGGCCCAGGGCGTAGGCGCTGGACTGGTCGTAGGAGTGGGAGTAGGGATTCGGTGTCAGCTCCCATCCGCCGGCGAGTCCGTACGGGCTGTAGATGATGGCGAGATGACCATCGATATCCGCGCCTTGCAGGATGGGGCGCGTGGCCTGTGCACCGCCAAGCTTCGCCGCGAGCGCCGGTGTGACGCCCACTTTCTGGATCGTGTTCGGGAAATTCAGAATGAGGTGGTTTTTTGGAATTTCCTTGAGCGGGCTGTCGGGAAGCACCTTGCGCATGGTCTGTCGGAAAGCGGCGTCGAATCCACGCCGGCCGCAGCAGGCCTCGGCGAAGAGCGTGCCGCCGTTCAGAAGGTACTGCCGTAGGCCGCTCATTTCCTGCGCGGTGAGCTCAAAACTTTCGTGACCGGTGATGTAGAGCAGCGGAGTCTCGAAGATGGCCGGGTTATCGAGCGCGAGTTCTTTGTGACCGTACTTGACGGGGATTGCGGTCCCTCGATTGAACTGGTGCATGAGCATGGAGAGGGCCTTGTCACGTGTTTTCCACTCACCGGCATAGCGGGCCTGCCCGATGTACATTTTCCCGGCCACGGACGTTTCCGGGTCCACAAACTGGACCGAGTTCACGGCCTGTTTGGCCCAGGCACGCTGGGCCGTGGCATAGGCCATCACGTTCACGCCAAGTTTGATGGCAGATTCGGACTCATAGATCTGGTGTTGCGGTTCATCCTTGCCGGCCCATCCGGCGGACAGGCCGAATCGGGAAATCACGGCCACCGTGCGACAGTTAATCGTAATACCGTCGAACGCGGGTGCGTTTCCCCGGTAGCCGGCGTCGCGCACGCCCTGGTGGAAGTTTACGCGGTCGATATCATAATAGGAATGAAAGATCGGATGATCCTCGGTGAGCCGCTGCAACGGCACCTCGGGGAAGATCGCAGTCAATTCTTCGACGGCCGAGCGGTAGAACGGCATCGAGCCGAGGCCGGTATTGAAGAGTATGAACCCGCCGTCCAGCAGGTACTGCCTGATCTCCTTGCGCTCGGCGGGAGAGAGTTGGAATCGAAAATGTCCCGTTCGATAGAGGATCGGGTTCTTCTCCGGGTCCGCGCTGACTTCGGCCCACGACTTGATTTCCTGCTCGAAGCTTGCGTTGATCTTCTCCTTCATCGACTTGAGGAGGGAGGGAAGGTCTTCGGGGTAGACGGACCAGTCGAGGACGCTGTGCGGCGAGCGGACCTTCGTGAACATCACCGGTGGCTTTGGCGGGTTCTTGGCCTCCGACCGGGACTGCGGAACCACTGGCGGCCCGGGAAAGGGGATAAAGGTTTCAGCCGACGCGATGTTCTTCGGCGGCGGAGGGGGGGGCACGATATTCTGCGGCGGCGCGACGAATCCGGGCTCCGTTTCGCCGCCGCCGTGGACGCCGGCGGTTGCATGCAGCGTGGTCGTCAGCAAGACGAGTCCGCACAGGGCGGCGAGAATGCGACGAGTGGTGATGTGGTCCATGCTGAGACGCTTCGTAAGGTAACGTGCGTTTGCTGGCGACCCGTGAATCCTGACGCCGTCGCCGTCCGCTGTCAATACGCCTGCGCGTCAACTTCGTTTAGAAGTTCCTTCTCGCGGGTCGGTGCGAGGCGATCTTTGTGTTTCAGGACGGCGGGATTCATGACGATGGTACCGGACTTTCTATGGTCGAATGCCTTGATTCTTCCCTTGCCGGCGACGGCCTCGCCGATCTTGATTTCTTTCGCGATCGCGAGGGATTTGGACTGGGTCAGGGTCAGTTGGACGTGCATCTTGCTGCCCGGCTCCATTGTCATCAGCGTGATCGCGCCCTTGACCGGCATGTTGGTGCCGATGCGCGTGACCTGCAGGTAGCGAAACTGGTAGAGCACATTCTTCTCCGCGGCGGCGTCGCGAAGTTCGGCCTTCCGATTCTCCGACTCGGTCAGGATGTAGTCCTGGCAGACCTCGTTCAGGTTGCGTACTTCACCGGCGCAGGAAACTGACGGAAGGGATGCGGCGACCGTGGCGAGCAGAACGGATGTGAAGGGACAGGTAGTCATTGTCGCGTCCGGCAAGCTTAAACGGTTCTACGTGTAGCGGTCACTTAAGGATCTCGGTCAACGTCCGATACACCCGCTCGACGGGTATCTGTTTCATACACTGATTATCTGTGCACGGCGAGAATCGGTGATTGAGCATGTTCATGCAGGGGCTACAGGCGAGGTTTGCGCTGATCGAGATCTTGCCGTCGCCAAGTGGTCCGTAGAGCTGCGGGGTCTCGGGGCCAAAGAGCGCGATTACGGGGATTGGCGTTAGGGAGGCGAAATGGCAGGGCCCGCTGTCATTCGATATCAGGGCGTTGGCGATCCCGTAGAGCGTGAGCAGGTCGCGCAGCGAGGTGCGCCCGGCCACGCAGATGCAGCGCGGACCTTCGGATATCGCCTCGGCCATCGCCTCGGCGCCGGACTGCTCGGAAGGCGCACCCGTGATTGCCAGGACGGAATCCGGCAGGTCGTGCAGGATACGCTGCCCGAGCTCGATCATCTTCTCCTCCGGCCAGCGCCTTAACGGCATCAGATCACTGCAA
>JAQBYD010000066.1 GCA_027623315.1 Verrucomicrobiota bacterium
TGTCGCACACGAAGAACGTAACTTACCGCGTGACCTTTTCATACACCAAGTGTTGCAATGGCCGGTCGCGCGCGGGCTGAATAATATATCCGGAAACCAGACGTTCGGCGTCACCTCGGGTACGCTTGATTGTGACCAATCGACCGAGCTGGTCTCCGTCAAGGAAGTGCAGCAGTACATCAGTGCGAATATGGACGCGATTGCATACGATGTGGCGTCCGGTGAAGGACAGTCACTGCATGCGCTTGCGGACCTGATGCGCCTGCCCTCGGAGAATCGGTCTGACGTTTACGCGCGTTGGCAGCAGGGCTTTGACGGCATCTTCAGCCACGACAACGTGACGGCTGACGAAGTCGCGACGAAGCTCGCCAAGCTTATTTGAACCGTTTGGAACGTTTCACCCTAAAGGAATGCGAACGGCGACGGCTGTTCGCATTCCTTTTCCTTTGCAGCGCCTGCCTGGCCACATCCTCTCAGCCCGCGCCGGCGGCCCGCGCGCCCGATCTCGAATACCTCGCCGAGCTACAGCAGCGCGCGGATGACCTTGCCCTTCACCGCCAACGGCAATGGCTCTCGCTTTTGCATATGCACGCCGGACTCATCGGCGGGCCTCGCAGCAAGATCGATGACCCCGCATTCTTCCTGTCACCCGCCGGCAAGACCGATCCGCGGGCTGAACTGCACGCTACACTCGCCGGCTACTTCGAACCGCCCGGCGAGGACCCTTTGAGCCACGCGCGCTGCCGTTTTCCGGCGCGATTTAGTTTCCTCGAATCGAAACTGGGTCTCAACGCCGCTCGACTGCCGGTTCCAGCCTGCGACGCCTTCGACGCGGTTCAGCAGCAGCTCGATCCTACGTCGATCACGCTCGTCTTCCCATCGGCCTACATCAATAGCCCCGCGTCCATGTTCGGCCATACGCTGCTCGTGTTCGACAGCGCGTCTCATGACCGGCTGATCTCCAAGGCGTTGAGCTACGCCGCGGTCACGGGACAAAGTTTCGGCCCCGCCTTCGCCGTGTCCGGCATACTGGGGCTCTACCCCGGCTACTACACGGTGCAGCCCTACCATGAGAAAGTACAAAGCTATAACGCGATCAGCCATCGTGACCTCTGGGAGTACGAGCTCAACCTCAACGCGGCCGAGGTGGACACCATCTTCCGCCACGCGTGGGAGCTTCAGAATATCTATAGTGACTACTTCTTTTTCTCGGAGAATTGCTCTGGAAACCTGCTCGACCTTCTCGATGTCAGTCGACCAGAGATTCGTCTGGCCGATCAGTTCCGCTACCAGGTCATCCCGGTCGACGTGGTGCGGGCCGTGAACGATGCGGGCCTGGTGCGCGACGTCACCTACCGACCGTCGACCGCGACCACGATCCGCGAACTCGGCACCTCCCTGTCGCACGAAGCGCGCTCAACCGCGGTCGCGATGGCACACGGCAAGAACTCGCCCTCGAACATCGTGGCGCTCGTTGACGGTGCCGCCGAACGAATCGCAATTCTCGATCTCGCGGCCCTATACGCGCAGTACCTGTACACGCAAATCGTCATCGATCCACCCACGTACCGCGCGCGGTACCTCTCGATACTACGCGCACGCAGCAGACTTGGAAGGGCCGACGGCGAGGCCGGCGGAGCGGCCATGCCGGCGCGGCCGGAGACCGGCCACCGACCCGGCCGCGTGGGAGTAGGCGCCGGAACCCGCGATGGAGACCCCTACCAGGCCGTGCGTCTGCGCATGGCGTACCACACGCTTACGGACCGCGACACGGGCTACGAACGTGGTGCGCACGTCCAGTTCTTCGACCTCGAGGGCCGCTATAACGGGGCGCGTGATGGCCTGGAACTGGAGCGTCTACTCCTCGCGGAGGTCATCTCGATCAGCCCGCGCGACGATCTCTTCAAGCCGGTTTCGTGGCGTTTTGGCGCGGGATTGGGCCAAATGAAGCTGACCGACAACAGTGATCAGCTCGTCTTCAAACTGGACTCCGGCAGCGGTCTCGCGTGGCATGTGGGCGACCCGGTCATCGCGTACGTCATGCTGGAAGGCGCTCTGCGGGCCGGATCGGACCTCCCCGCCGACTACGCCGTGGGTGCCGGGGTAGCCGCTGGAGTCCTCGCGTCGTGGGGAAATCGATCGAAATCCGTGCTCCGCCTTGCGAGTCGTGCCTATGGCTTCGCCGAAACCTTCGAAGCGCATGAAATCAGCCTGACCCAGTCCATTTATCTTCGCCGCAATGCCATGCTATCGCTGGAGATATCCGCCACCGAGACCGCCGGCTACGGATCCGGTTCAGCCGGACTGTTTGCGCACGCCTATTTCTAAAGAGGTAATCAACACGTTATGATCGCTTGCCCACATCCCGCTGCCTACCGGCTAGCCAGCCGGGTCCTGGCCCTGCTACTGGGGCTCGCCGCCGCCGCGCCGAACGTCGTGTCTGCAGCCAACACCGGCTGGTTCGAGCTTCAACGCATCAAGTTCAAGAACCAGGCACGGCTGCAGAAGGCCGGCGAAGCCATTGCGCAAAAGAATTATGGCGATGCGGCGGAGCATCTCAGCGCGGCGCTCGAGAATGATCCCAAGAACCCGAAACTCATGCTTCAACTCATCGGCGTCTACGACCAGCTCGAGCGCTGGGATGATGGCATCGCGCTCTGCGATTCGCTGGTGGCGCAGCACCCGGATCATGTGAACGCGACCTTCTGCCGCGCCGACATGGCCATCAAGGCGGGACGGCGCAAGGAGGCGCGTCTCAGCTTGGAGAAGATCGCGGGCATGCCCCCGCAGACTATGAAGGCGGCGGCCGAAAAGTACGGCGAGATGGAAGGTGCCGCGCGCACCAGCGCGCAGCGCCTCCCCGAGGTATATCGCACGCTGGCCGAGATGTGCATGCAGGACGAAGCGTATGACCAGGCCGAGTCGTACGGATCCCGATGGCTCGCGGCGGCCGACAGCGCCGAGGCCCACGCATTCCTCTCCGAAGTCGGGATTCGGCAGGAAAAATGGGCCGCTGCCCTGAAACATCTCGACGTCGCGATCAAGGCCGAGGACCGTCCCGAAAACCTCGGCATGCTAAGCCTGAAGAAGGGCACCGTGTTGACCCGCCTCGAGGACTACGAGCGTGCCTCGGAAGCCCTCGCGGTCGCCCGCGCGAATCTGGCCGACAAGGCGCTGATTAAACAGGTTGACGCTCAGCTTCTCGGGAACGAACGCCGGCGCGCGTCCCCCTACTTCAAGCTCGGGCAGTATGCCAAGGCCCGCGACGCTCTTAAGGGGGCCCTTACCCTCTCGCGGTCGGAAGCACAGACACTTTCGATCCGTCGTCAACTGGCCCGCACCTATTTCCAGCTCGGCGAATTCGAACCCGCCATCGCCGAGTTCGACACCGTGCTCAAAGCGTCCTTCAATGAGGATGACGCGCTGGCCGTACTCAGCGCTCACGCGATGGCAGCACAGTGGCAGCGCGGGGCGAAAGCGGCGCAAGGCTTCCTGAGCCGCGACGGTCTCTCCGAGAACTTCTCTCGTGCCGCGCGCGAACAGTTGATGCATTGCTTTCTAAACCTTGAGCAGCACATGCCGGCCTACAAACTCGCCGTCGCACTGCACGAAGAGTTTCTGACGACGAACCGCTACATTCTCGATCGCGCCGTGGCCGCCCAGCGCGTCGGACGCACCAATGAGGCCTTCATTCTCTACCAGGATCACCTGGCGCACGATTTTAATCCGGATGACGCCCTCAAGTTCCACTTCCTCCTCAAGGAGGCGGCCCGCCCCGGCGAGAGTGAGAAGGTCCTCAGCAGGATCCTCGCCGTGACCGCGCTGCCGAAAGCAACGGTGCGCGCCGCGCGCTATGAATTGGCGCAGACGTACCAGGTCATGGGTCGCACGAACGACTACATCTCCGTCATCGTTGATTTGTTGGCCGATGGCGTCGACGCGAAGCACTGCTACTCGCTCGCCGTCCAATTGGGTGACCTTGGCCAGAACGACATGGCGATTGAGATGTACGCGAAGAGTCTGGCCGCGGAAGATGACAACGCGCGACGGTTCGAGATCGCTATGATCATCGCGAACCTCTACATCGGCGACGGTAAGACGGTCGACGCATGCAAGTGGTTCGACGATGCGGTGAAATACGGCACGGCCGACTTGCCGTGGTATCTCGGGGTCGCGCGCTATCCGGCCTGGGTGAGTACGGCATTGCCCTGCTGCACTTTGACCGCGTGGCGGAACTCTCCCGTCTGAGCCGCGACGAACAACTCGCCTTCTACGCCGGCCGCGCGCGCCTCAACTACAGCCAGGGCAGGTACGAGGCCGCACTAGCCGATTCGGAAAAAGCCATCACGCTCGACTACTCCGCGGAGATGTCGCTGCTCGGGATCGAGTCCCTTCACCTTGCCGGCCGGCACCGGGAAGCGCGCAGCACGGGCAGCGCGCTACTTTCAACGTTTCGCGAGGACGTTGACGATGCCAAGCTCAAGGCCGAGTTTTTCAAGACGATGGCCCGCGTCCACGTCGCGCTGGGCGAGGATCGCAAGGTGGCCGCGTATTGTGACGAATCCCTGGGGGTCAATCCCGGGCAACCCGACGTTCTATACCTCCGCGCCGTGGCCGCCATGCGCCTGAAGGACTACGAGACCGCCGAGGCGAACTTCCTGATGACGATCGAGCAATCGGACGTGGTGCCGCCGGCCTTGTGGAGCGATCTTGGCCGTCTGTATGGGTCCATGAGGAAGTACGAGGAAGGCACGCGTGCGCTACAGAAATCGCTGGAAACGTATCCGTACGATGCCGGCACGAAGAGAGCGCTCCGCGACCAATATGTGAAGAGCAAGAGAAAGAAGCGCGGCAAGTAAACGCTCACCGCGGCGAGCGCTGTCTGCGTCGTTGTGATCGTGCGAAACGGTGCTATCTTGAATTCGAAAACGTCGGCGTCAGGTTTGTGAACTTAGAAAGGAGATTAGAGACATGCGGACACTCATGCACCAGCTGAAACTTACCGCACTGGCCGCGCTAGCACTGCTTCCCCAGACACTTCGCGCGGGTGAGAGCAGCGGCACGCTCATCCAATTGAACCGCGACGCGGCACAACTCACGGCCGAGGACTGGGCTGTTGATTTCGAGCAGATGAAAGCGATCGGGATCGACACGGCGATCATCCAGTGGTCTGCCGAAGAGGGAATTTCTTACTTCACGAACGCCCTGGCGTTCGTCGAGGTCTATCCCGCCATCGAAGGCATCCTTGAGGCCGCGACGCAAAAAGGCATCGATGTCTATCTCGGCCTGCACCACGATTCGCGCTACTGGGATCACGTCACGGGACGTGCGCGGGTATTGAAAGACTACTTCTACGTACGCGTTGCCCAAAACGAGAAGCTGCAACTCGAGATGCTCAAGCGTTTCGGAACCCACGATGCGTTCAAGGGGTACTACATCCCGGACGAGATTGACGACATCAACTGGCGTGTATCCGAGAAGACCCCGCTGATGAAGAACTACCTGGCCAAGATGAGCGAGCGACTCCGCGCGAACGACAAGACGCGCGAAATCCTCGTAAGCGCGTTCTACCGAATGCGCACGGCGCCGGATGTCTTTGCATCGAATCTCAAAGAACTGGTGGGCGGCAGCCACGTCAGCAGCGTGCTCGTTCAGGACGGACTCGGAGACGGTATCTCCTGGAAGTATGCTGAACGCTACGTTCCGATCTACTACACGATGCTCGCCGAGGCATTCCGAGATTCCGGGGTCAATCTCTGGATCGTGATCGAGACCTTCACCCGCAACTCGCAACCGCGCGAGCCATTCGCCGCCGGCTCCGCGGACGCGGCGCGCGTGCAAAAGCAAATCAATCTGGCCCGGCCACACGCTTCGAAACTGATTTACTTCACCTTCCCGAACTACATGGATCCTGATCTCGACGCCGACGCCGCAGAGCTGCACGGAGCCTTGAGCGCCGCGCCTGAGAAGAAAGCGCCCGGGACGGAACCGGAAAAGGTGCCCGCAAAGCCGTAGACACACGGAGGCGCCTGCACCGGTCCGGCTTCGTTATCCCCGCGTCCCGCCTGTAATCTTGCCTTCTCCCGGCAAATACGGCTAGGATGCGCCACGTCACGAGTTTTTCGGGCGGTCCGAAACATAGGCTGGCCCTGCATCCCAATTCGATACCGTTTCAATATGCCTTCTGAAGACCAGACACCCGGCGGCGGCCCGCCGATGAGCACGTCGACCGTAGAAGTCGGTCTGGACCACGTGCGCGTACTGGTCATCGATGACGACGACCTGGTTCGAAAGCTCGCCACGACGATCTTGACCAAGTCAGGCTGCGAGGTTGAGGCCGCCTCGGACGGGCGCGAAGCGCTGCACCTGCTCCTCTTGCGCGACTTCGATGTCACCGTCGTGGATCTCAAAATGAGCGGAATGGACGGCCTCGCGTTTCTAACCGAAGCGTTGACCATTTGCCCCTGGCTGGGAGTGATCGTCGTCACCGGGTTCGCGCGTGACGAGGCCGTGGAACGGGCCCGGCGCCTCGGGGTCGATCATATCCTCAAGAAGCCATTCGATGTCTCCGACCTCCTCGAACTGGTCTTCATGCAGGCCGCCGCGAAGCGCGAAAAGCTTAAGTCGACAGCGGATATTTCGCTCGGTCAGATTCGCAACGCGCTCAGCCTGTTCCAGGAGATCGGCCGTTCGGCCTCCGAATCCGAAACCCTGCTGGATGCCGTCCGCGCCCTCCGTCACGGTTTAGCCTTCCTGGAAGCCGAGGCGATGGCCGTGCTAAGTCTCGACGAAGACCCGGTGATCATGATGTTTCCGCACACCTCCGTCACCCAGGAATATATCAACGAGTTCGAAGCCCACGTCCGGCGACGCTACAACGCATTCAGCGGGCGGCAACTCCCCGCCGGAATTCAGGTGGAAGTCGAGGGCGAAGTGCTGCCGAGCGGTGCGAAGTCGACCATGGGCGAGTGCTTCAGTGTTCCCATTATCGCGGCCGGCGAAATTCGCGGACTGCTCAGCATTGCGGCCCCGGGCAAGGATGCCTATCACGAGAGCGATATGCTGTTTCTCTATCATGCCGCGAACCTGCTGGCCACGGTCTTGCTCACCTTCCGGCGGATGCGCCAACTGGTCGTCCGAGACAGCCTCACGGGGCTCTACAATCAGCGTGGCGTGACGGAGCAACTCGAGGGCATCTGGCAGCTTGGAAAGCGCTATCACTACCGGGTTACGATCGCGATGCTGGATGTCGATCATTTCAAGAACGTCAACGACACGTACGGCCACCCGGTTGGAGACATGGTCCTCAGAGAACTATCGACACTCGTGCGAGATACGGTGCGTGCGTCGGACATCGTGGGACGCTATGGCGGTGATGAACTGGTCATCATCTTTCCAAACGCCGACCAGGAGGATCTCAAGACGTTCTGTGACCGTCTGCGTGCCGCGGTGCAGGATCATCCCTTTTGCGAGGGGCTGCACGACCTGCACCTGACCGTCTCGATCGGCATCGCCAGCAGTGCCGGGCAGGATTGGCTCGTTCTCTCCAGCGACTCCGTCGTCTCGCAGGCAGACAAGGCCCTCTACGTGGCCAAGCAATCCGGTCGCGACCAGGTTCGTGTCTGGTCGCCGGAGATGTCGGACACGATCAAGGAAGAACTGGGCGTCGCCCGGTCCGACACCTCGGATACCGTGATCTCCGCCGACACACGGGCGGTCTCCGCCGGCTGCGTTATGGTCGTCGATGACGAGGCCCCAATTCTCGAACTTCTGCGCCGGTTGCTTGAGGCGGCCGGCTTCGAGGTTACGCGACACCTTACCGCGACGGACGCCTTGGAGGCCCTGAGGTCAAAAACGGTCAGCTACGACGTCGTTCTGACAGACATCACCTTGAGCCAGGAAGAAACTGGATTCGATGTTCTGCAGGGCCTAAGCGAGATCGACGATACGATCGTGCCGATCGTCATGACGGGCCATGCCACGACGGACAATGCCGTCTCCAGCTTGCGCCACGGCGTCTACGATTTTATCAGCAAGCCGATCGACGCCAAGAAACTGATCGCTCTGATCACTCGGGCCGTGGAGTACCGGCGTCTGCGCCAGGATAACCGCCGTTACCAGATGCGCCTTGAGGATATGGTCCGCGAGAAAAGCCGCGAGCTGGCACTTGCCCTGGAACGGACTAAGGAATCCTATAACTTTACGCTCGAAGCCATGGTGGCCATGCTGGACGCTCGCGAGCAAGGCACGGGCCGCCACAGCCTCAACGTCCGGGAGCTCTCCCTGATCCTGGGGCGGGAGATGGAGTTGACGCCCGACGAATTGCACGACCTCAGCCTCGGAGCGCTGTTGCATGATATCGGCAAGATTGCGATTCCCGATGCAATCCTGCTTAAACCGGGTCCGCTTACCGCTGAGGAGTGGACGGTCATGAGGACGCACGCACGCGTCGGGTACGAACTTGTGAGCTCGAGCCCCTTTCTGGCCGGGGCCGCTGAGATCGTTCTGTCCCACCAGGAGCACTACGACGGCTCCGGATATCCGCGCGCCCTGGCAGGCGAAGACATTGCGATGGGTGCCCGCATTTTCGCCGTCGTGGACGCCTATGATGCGATGCGTTCCGACCGGCCGTACCGCCAGGCGATGACGCGCGAAAATGCGGTTGCCGAACTTCGCCGATGCAGCGGTACGCAATTCGACCCGGTCGTCGTGGCTGCCACGCTACGCTGCCTGCCCCAGCTTGAGCGCATTCGGAGCATCGGCGCGGATGTCACGCATGGACCGGCGGCGGAGAGTTTTGCGGCAGTCGAAATGAAACTTCCGGAGGCTCGAGCCTGAGCGACAAATGCCGCCGACTCGAGGTCTACCGCGGCATGACTGAAGCGCGCAATCCCTTTGGCGATGGATCTGCGGCCAAAAAGATTGTTTCGGTCCTGCGACATGCCTACAATGGCGCGCACTAATTGGGAAAACGATATGGCAACACCACAAACAACCACGCCCCCGGCAGAGGCCCCCCATCATCCGGATGAGCTCGGCCAGGCGAGTGCGCTCGTCGATCAGTACTGGAAACCGCTCGCAGCGGCGGTATGTGTCGTCGCCATCGTCGGCTCCGGTCTCGTCATCCGGCGCGTTCACAAGCAAGGCCTGGCCCGGGACGCTGCCGCGGAGCTCGGCCAGGCGGAGTCCGCGCAACACCTGCAGGACGTGCTGGACACGTACCCCACGGCACCCACGGCGCCGAGCGCGTTGATTCGGCTGGCGAAAGAGTATTACGACACCCTGAATTTCGCGAAGGCCGAGGAGGCGTATACCCGCTTTCTCGAAGAACATCCCGGGCACCTGTGGGCACCGACCGCGTCACTGGGCCTGGTGCACTGTAAGGAAGCGCGCGGAAGTTACGAGACCGCCCTGTCGGAATACCAGTCGTTTGCCGCGGCGCACCAGGATCACTTCCTGTACGCGCAAGCCGTACTCGGCCAGGTGCGCTGCAATGAACAACTGGGCACATTGGATGAGGCGAAAGCCTTGTGCGAAGATTTTATCGCGGCGCGGCCTGAAGACGCGTGGACACCGATCTTTGAGTCCCGCCTGAACGATCTGGACATGAAGCTAAAGCGAGCGCAGGGCGCCCTGTAGCGAAACGCAGAAGCCCTCCTCCCGACGACGAGTAGAAGCCGGGTGTTCTCAGCCTCTTCTCAGCCTCTTCTCAGCCCTTGGACTCGTCGCTGGAGTCCGTCTCGGACGATGACGCGAGTTCTGACTCCCCCTCTGCCTTGCCCTTCTTGAATTCCGTCAGGCTTCGCCCCAGCGAGCGCGACAATTCCGGCAGGCGACGCGCTCCGAAAAGCAGGAGGATGAGTACGAGAATCAGAAAGACTTCCGGAAGTCCGATACCACCCGTAAATAATGCAAGCTGCATAAATCCTCCTTTTGCCTCGTTATTATGATCGCTGGCAGGGCCGCTTCAAGCGCAAACTGCTTACGAGGGTCCACGGTGATGGGCCACGGCACGCTGTGCCTCGCGTTCAGCCGTTTTGCGCTTAATATCTTCTCGCTTGTCGTGGGTGGCCTTGCCCTTGCACACGCCGATCTCGACCTTGATCAGGCCGCCCTTGAAGTAGATCTTGAGTGGAACGATGGTATGGCCCTTCTCCGCCGTCTGCTGGCGGAGTTTCAGGATTTCCTTCTTATGTAGAAGAAGCCGGCGCGGGCGCACGGATTCGTGATTAAACTGGTTTCCCTGTTCGTACTGGTGGATGTGGACATCGTGCAGGAACACCTGTCCATTTTCTACGATGGCGTATCCGCCCGTCAGGTTGACGTTACCACCGCGAACGGACTTGACCTCTGTCCCACACAATACAATTCCAGTCTCAACCCGCTCAAGAATCGAGAAATCGCGAAACGCTTTGCGATTCGCCGCGATTTGCTTTATGGGGGGGCTCACCCCTCACCGGACGGCGCAGGAGATGCGAAAGATATTTCCGCGATGATTTTGCCTTCGGCGATTTCGCGCAGCGCTATGTCGACCGATTCCACGTCATGGGATTCAGGCCGCACGTAAGGACGCGCGCCATTGTTAAGCTGACGAACTCGCTTCGAGATCATGTTAATCAGCACGGGTATGTTCGTTACACGTTTCTTTGCGTCATTGAGAAGATCGAGATTCACAGTGCAGGCCCTCCGGGTACAAATATAACGGGGCGCATACGATATGCGCCCCGCTATAATTCGTCAACTTGTTTCGAACGGTCTAGTACATTCCGCCCATTCCGCCCATTCCGCCTTCAGGACCTCCCGCAGGCGCCGGTTTGGTGTCTTCGGGAAGATCCGTCACCATGCACTCGGTCGTGAGCAGCAGACCGGCGATGCTGGCAGCGTGCTGCAGTGCCGAGCGGGTCACCTTGGCCGGGTCCAGAACACCTGCCTTGATGAGGTCCGTGTACTCGCCCGTGGCGACATTGTAGCCGAAAGCGCCCTTGCCCTTCGAGACTTCCTGGACGACCAGGGCATCCTCGATGCCCGCGTTGTCGACCAACTGACGCAGCGGAGCCGAAAGCACCCGGCTGACGATCTGGACGCCGATAGCCTCGTCGCCTTCCGCTTCGATTTTATCGAGAGCGCTTTGGCAACGCAGCAGCGCAACGCCACCACCGGCAACGACACCTTCTTCGACCGCCGCGCGGGTTGCATGCAAAGCATCCTCAACGCGCGCCTTCTTCTCCTTCATCTCCGTCTCAGTCGCCGCCCCAACGTTGATCACGGCAACACCACCAGCGAGCTTGGCCAGGCGTTCCTGGAGCTTCTCGCGGTCGTAATCCGACGTGGTCTCGTCGATCTGACGCTTGATCTGGCCAACGCGGCCCTGGATGTCCGAGGTCTTCCCGGCACCTTCCACGATGGTGGTGGCTTCCTTGTCGATCGTCAGGCGCTTGGCGCGGCCGAGATCGTCTATTTTGACGTTCTCAAGCTTGATACCAAGATCCTCGGTCAGGAGGCGGCCACCGGTCAGCACCGCGATGTCCTCGAGCATCGCCTTGCGGCGATCGCCGAATCCAGGTGCCTTCACGGCGCAGCACTGCAGGGTTCCGCGCAAACGGTTCACCACAAGTGTCGCCAGGGCCTCGCCCTCAACATCCTCGGCGATGATCAGGAGCGGCTTGCCTGCCTTCGCTACGCTCTGCAGCAACGGCAACAGATCCTGAAGATTCGAGATCTTCTTCTCATGGATCAGGATGTAAGCGTCCTCCAGGGAGACTTCCATCGCGTCCGAGTTCGTAACGAAGTACGGCGACAGGTAGCCCTTGTCGAACTGCATACCCTCGACGACGTCGAGTGTCGTTTCGATCGTCTTGGCTTCCTCAACCGTGATCGTGCCGTCCTTGCCCACCTTGTCCATGGCTTCGGCGATGATTTCGCCGATCCCAGCGTCGCCGTTGGCCGAAATGGTGGCCACCTGGGCGATCTCGGTGTGCTCGCGTACCTTCTTAGCCTGTTTGGCGATGGCCGCGACGACATGCTCTGTCGCCAGGTCAATGCCGCGCTTAAGGCTCATCGGGTTGGCGCCGGCGGTCACGTTGCGAAGTCCTTCGCGGAAGATCGCTTCGGCCAGCAGGGTCGCGGTCGTCGTACCGTCACCGGCGACGTCGCTCGTCTTGCTCGCCACTTCGCGCACCATCTGGGCACCCATGTTCTCAAACGGATCGGAAAGTTCAATTTCCTTCGCCACGGTCACACCGTCCTTCGTGATCGTCGGGGATCCGAACTTCTTGTCGAGAATGACATTGCGTCCACACGGCCCAAGGGTCACCTTGACGGCCCTGCTTAGTTTCGCAACGCCGGCCAGGATGGCCTGACGCGCATCCGCGTTGTATTTCAGTTGCTTGCCTTTATCAGCCATAACATATCTCCTAGTTTGATTTTCTGTTTGTCAGCCAGCTGGCTTAGCCAATTACCGCGAGGATGTCGTCCTCACGCATGATCTGGTATTCCTTATCGTCAAGCTTGACCTCGGTTCCGCCGTACTTCGGCATCAGGACCGTGTCACCCTCTTTGACGTTGAAGGGTATCAGCTTCCCATCATCGTCCTTCTTGCCGGTGCCGAGAGAAATCACCTTGCCCTGCTGCGGCTTCTCTTTTGCCGAATCCGGAATGATGATTCCGCCCTTCTCGACCTCTTTGTCCTCCAGAGGTTCGACGAGCACGCGATCACTTAGCGGTTTGATCTTCATACGCATAGCGCTCCCTGTGTTGCTTTCTTCTGTGTTTACCTAGTCTATCTCTGTAACGGATCTTCACGAGCCGCACCCGCGGCGCGTACCCTCACAGATTACTTCTTGTCGTCGCCGACCATCTCGTAGTCAGCGTCAATGACATCGTCGTCGTCCTCGCTCTTGGCGCCATCGTCGGCCGGTGACTCCTCGGGGTCGCCGCCCGCATCCGCCGCACCGGCCTCGGCGGCGGAACCCGCCTGGGCGTACAGTTCGGCGGAGATGGCCTGCATCTCCGTATTTAGGGCCTCCATCGCCGACTTGATCTCCTCGGTGGCTTCGCCCTCAAGGGCCTGCTTCACCTTCGCGATCGCACTCTCGACCGGGGCCTTCTTCTCTTCTGGAATCTTGTCGCCGTTTTCGCTCAGTAGTTTTTCAGTCTGGTAGACAACGTTCTCGGCAAGGTTGCGGGTTTCCACCTGCTCTTTGCGTTTCACATCCTCGTCGGCATGCTGCTCGGCGTCGTTGACCATGGACTCAATCTCGTCCTCGGAAAGGCCGCTCGACGCGGTGATGGTGATCTTCTGCTCCTTGCCCGTGCCCAAGTCCTTGGCCGAGACATGCAGGATCCCGTTGGCGTCGATGTCGAAGGTGACGTCGACCTGCGGTAGACCGCGCGGTGCGGGCGGAATGCCGTCCAGGTTGAAGCGACCGATCGTTTTGTTGTCGCCCGACATCTTGCGCTCGCCCTGTAGAACGTGAATTTCCACGCTGGGCTGATTGTCGGATGCCGTACTGAAGGTCTCGCTCTTCTTGGTGGGAATCGTCGTGTTACGCTCGATCAACGGCGTACACACTCCGCCCAGCGTCTCAATGCCCAGGGTCAGCGGGGTCACATCGAGCAGCAGGACGTCTTTGACGTCGCCGCGCAGGATTCCGCCCTGAATAGCGGCGCCAACGGCGACGACTTCGTCAGGGTTGATGCCCTTGTGCGGGGGCCTGCCGAAGAGCTCTTCAGCCTTCTGCTGCACGAGCGGCATGCGCGTCGAGCCGCCGACGAGAATTCCCTCATCCACGGACGAAAGCCCGGCATCCTTCATACAGCTCTTCACGGGACCAACGGTGCGATTCACCAGGTCGCCCACAAGCTGCTCGAGCTTCGCACGGGTCACGGACACGTTCAGGTGCTGAGGCCCCGACGCATCGGCCGTAATAAAGGGAAGGTTAATGTCCGTCTGCTGTGCGCTGGAAAGCTCACACTTGGCCTTCTCGGCCGCTTCCTTGAGGCGCTGCAGGGCCATCGCATCCTGCGCGAGGTCGATGCCCGTTTTCTTCTTAAACTCCGCGACGAGCCAATCGATGATGGTCTGGTCGAGATCGTCACCACCCAGGTGGGTATCGCCGTTGGTCGCCAAGACCTCGAACACGCCGTCGCCGATATCAAGAACGGAAATATCGAAGGTGCCGCCGCCCAGGTCGTAAATCGCGATCTTTTCGTCCTTCTTCTTGTCCAAACCGTACGCAAGCGATGCCGCCGTCGGCTCGTTAATAATACGGGACACCTCCAGCCCGGCAATCCGGCCGGCATCCTTGGTTGCCTGGCGCTGGCTGTCGTTGAAGTACGCCGGCACGGTAATCACGGCTTCCTCAATGGCCTCGCCCAGGTAGGCCTCCGCATCAGCCTTCAACTTCTGCAGTATCATCGACGAGATCTCCTGCGGAGAGTAAGTCTTATCGCCGACCTTGACCTGGACGTCGCCGTTCTTGCCCTTCACGGCCTCGTAAGGCACCAGCGAACTCTCGTGCGCGACCTCGTCATACTTGCGGCCCATGAAGCGCTTAATAGAAAAAATCGTATTGCCCGGGTTGGTAACCGCCTGGCGCTTGGCAGGCTGACCGACGAGGCGCTCGCCGTCTTTGGTAAACGCGACGATCGATGGCGTGGTGCGGGCCCCTTCAGCGTTTGGAATCACGACGGGCTCTCCGCCCTCCATAACCGCCATACACGAGTTGGTCGTTCCTAAATCAATACCTAGTATCTTTCCCATGCTATGCCCCTTTCCTCCGGAGTTCCGGAGAGTTCAAGATTCAAGACAAGGTCTCTGACGAACTGAAATCTACATGGCCTCCTTTAGCAGCATGCATGCCAACTCCGCCTCGGGAGCACCAACCGACTTACGTAAGACCTATTCATATCGTTCTTTACGACTATTTATCCCTATCCGTAGCAATGCTTGGAACACCCCCAAGCCGGGTCGCTGTGTCCCATCTTACGCCCCTGGGGAGCGGCGTGTGGGACACTGTGTCTCGCCTGGCCCGAATGACCCGCATGCTCTGCCGCGGAGCGGTTTCGTAGTTTAGCCTTGTCTCATGGTTACACTTTTGTATCATTGCCCTTTTCCGCCAAAACTGTAGGGGGTTCGCCGGGCATGGCAAAATCAGGACAGGACAGTTCGCGACGCCCCGACGTCGAAATCGAGACGCTCTATCGCATCTCGCAGTCGATGGCGCAACAGCATGACGTCCACGCCCTGGTCACGGACGTGTTACGCATTCTCGACCAGGAGCTGCACCTGGGTGGTGGATGCCTTACGCTTCGGCGTCCGGACACGGACATCTTCGTCATCGAAGCATCGCGCGGGCTCACACGACAGGAAGCCAAGCGCGGCCAGTATCATCTCGGTGATGGCATCACCGGCATGGTGGCCAAGTCGCGACGCCCGACGGTGGTCATGGATGTCAGCAGCGATCCACGATTTCTCAACCGCACGCGGTCGCGGCGCAAGCCGAAGACGGCCTTTCTGTGTGTGCCGATCGAGCATCGCCGGCGCGTGATCGGAACCATCAGCGTCGAGCCCTTCGGCGCGAGCGAGGAAGAGCTTGAGCAAGACTTGAACTTTCTAAAGCTCACGGCCAACATCGTGGCGGAGGCCGTTTCCGGCATTCGGGAGCAGATCGAAGAGCGCGAGAACCTGGTCGCCGAGAACGAGCAGCTGCGCCGTCAACTTGGCGACCAGTACCATGTGAGCAACCTGGTGGGGACCTGCAACAGCATGCGGGCCGTGTACAACCAGATTGCGCAAGTCGCCGCTAGCCCGGCAACCGTGCTCGTGCGCGGGGAGTCCGGGACCGGGAAAGAGCTCGTGGCCAAGGCGATTCACTACTCCAGCGGCCGCAAGAACAAACCGTTTGTCAGCGTCAACTGCGCGGCGCTTCCCGTAGCCCTCATCGAAAGCGAGCTCTTCGGCCATGAGCGCGGCGCGTTTACGGGGGCGGACAAGCAACGCAAGGGCCGCTTCGAGCTGGCGCATGGCGGCACACTTTTTCTCGACGAAATCGGCGATATCGAGCTCCCGGTCCAAGTTCGCCTTCTGCGCGTCCTGCAGGAGCGGGCATTTGAGCGCGTCGGCGGAGACCGCACGATCGAGGTCGATGTGCGTATCGTCGCGGCGACGAGCCGCAACCTTGAGACCGCGATAGCAGACGGGCGCTTTCGCGAGGATCTCTACTACCGCTTGAATGTCTTCCCGGTTCACCTGCCGCCGCTGCGGGAGCGCCGCTCGGACATCATGCTCCTCGCCGAACACTTTCTGGAGGGATACGCCAAAACCTATAAGAAGCCGGTCAAACGAATATCGACGCCGGCGATCAACATGATGATGGAGTATCACTGGCCCGGCAACGTGCGCGAGCTCGAGAACTGCGTGGAGCGCGCGGTGCTGAGCAGCAGCAAGAGCGTGATTCACGCGTACAACCTGCCGCCATCGCTGCAGACGAGCAAGCAGACCGACACCCCATTGTTACCCGATGAGGGCGCCAGCCTGAAGGCACTGGCGGACTCTTATGAGCGGGAGATCATCGTCGATGGTCTGAAGAAGTTCGGCGGGAACGCCGCGGCGTGTGCGCGCCACCTGAAGGCCACGAAGCGAATTTTGAACTACAAAATCAAGAACCTGGGAATCGACCCCTCGCGCTACCGCGTCGACAGCGACTAGGGTTCCGGCGCGTTGCCGTGGCCATGGTTCGGTTCCTTAACGAAGGAGAGAATACGCATGATCCCGAAGCTGCCACCCGTTCTGCCACGCCGCGCCGCCGCGGGCCTCTTGACGACGGCCTTGCTGCTGGGGCCCCTGCCCCGGGCACAATCGCACGAGCGACCCCACACGGACATTCTCCAGGAAACGAGCGATGCGCTCTCGCAGATCGCCGAGCGCGTAATCCCGGCGGTTGCCTACCTGTATGTGGAGAAGGACTTTTCGGCGCCCGACGCGGAGATTAGCCCCGAATGGGAGGATCTTCTGAAGCGCTTCTTCGGCCCCCACTATCGCGATGGCCTCCCGCGCACGCAGTCCGGAAACGGCACGGGGTTCATCATTCGCGAGGACGGCTACATTCTGACGAACCATCACGTGGTCAACGGCGCGGACCGCATCATGGTCCGCTTGCATGACGGGCGCGAATTCGAGGCCGCCTTGATCGGAACCGATGAGAAGTCGGAGATCGCCGTGATTCGCATCGGCGCGACGGACTTGCCCGTTATTCCACGCGGAGATTCCAACGCGCTCAAGATCGGTGAACTGGTCATGGCCGTCGGGAACCCTTTCGGGTTGACCGCGAGTGTGAGCCTTGGAGTGGTAAGCGGCCTGGGCCGCAGCCATTACGGCTGGGGACGCATGCCGTTGGCGATCGCCGCCTACCAAAACTTCATCCAGACCGATGCGGAGATCAATCCGGGCAACTCGGGCGGCCCGCTGATCAATATCCAGGGAGAGGTCATCGGGATGAACACCGCTATCTTCAGCCGCACGGGCGGGTCGCTTGGAATCGGATTTGCGATCCCGATGGCCATGGCCGGCAAGATCATCGACCAGTTGATGACCTCGGGGCACGTCTCGCGAGGCTTCCTGGGAGTCGCGATCCATGACGTGACACCCGAAGAGGCCGAGTTCTACGAGTTGGATGACGCCCATGGAATCATCGTAGACGCCGTCGTGGGGGGGTCGCCGGCGCAGGAGATCGGTCTCAAGCGCGGCGACATCATTGTTAAACTGGATGGCGCGCCCGTCGTGAGCATGAACGCGTTCCGCAACCAGATCGCGGCGCTGGGCCCCGGCGCAGAACTTGAGCTCGAGATCTATCGCGAGGGAAGCACGCACGTCCTGCGCCCTCGCACGGGAGCGATCCCGGGCGAGATGAAAGCCGCCGCGCAACCGGACGAGCGCGAGGGCCCGTTATCTGCGCTGGGTCTGACCCTGAGACCCCTTACACCTGAGCGTGCTTCGCAACTCGACTTCGAGGCCGAGGAGGGCCTGCTCGTTCAGGAAGTCGCCGATCGCAGCGCCGCCGCCGAGGGGATCCAGGCGGGAGACGTCATCGTCAGCGTCAATAGCCGGCAGGTGACGGATCTCGACGACCTGCGCGACGCTTTATCGGCGGGCGCCAGGAAGAATAAAGTCCTGTTGTGGATCCGCAATGCGCACGGCTTGAAACCCGTGCTCCTGACCCGCCCGGCGGTCGATAGCGAGTAGCCCGGACAGCTCACACTTTTTCATAGCGAGAGCGCGAAGAGCCCGTCAGGCTTGATCGAAACAGGGCTTTGCCGATGAAAG
>JAQBYD010000067.1 GCA_027623315.1 Verrucomicrobiota bacterium
CCCCGATAAATCAAATACGAGGGCTGTCGCATGAGCGATGCCGAATAAATGCCGACACAGGGATGAGGAAGGGGTGCCAAACTTCAGGGGCAAAATACACGGTACTAGATGGAATGGACTGCGGAACGCAGTGACGTAAACGGCACCACCGGATCGCCTCCGCCGCGAACGGCTCGCGATGTAGCCGCCTCGACGGGAATCGAGGAGAGCTGGATTCGCTTTATCGAGACGGAGTTCAAAGATCTCTTCGATGAGCACGGCATTGATACCGGATCGCGCCTCTTCAACGCGCGCCGTGTCGAACTCATCTCCCGCATTAAGAAACTACTCATGGATGACCGGCTTGCGGTCACCGATGTACGGCGCAAGCTCTACGCCAACACCGCCGGCGCATCGCGTGCTCCGGCCGTACTCGCGGTGACCAGCGGCAAGGGTGGTGTCGGCAAGACCACCGTCTCGGTCAACCTTGCGGTCGCGCTGGCCCGCGATTCGGCATCATCAAGACCGCACGAGAGAACGGGACTCGCGGCCGCATAAAGCTCTTCGTGAACCAGGCCCAGAACGAGGCCGAGGCCGAAACGACATCGGCACGAATTCGACAATGCGCCGAACGTTTTCTGAACACGTCCGTTCCTTATGTCGGAGCGCTTCTCTCCAGCAGCACCATCCTGGATGCGTCTCGTGAGCGATCTCCATTCATGGACCTGGAGACGTCGCAAGACGCAGCGAACCAGATCGAAGGGCTGAGGCAGGCGCTATTGAGCGATCTCGCGAACGCAGGCACGGAGACGGCGGGTCAACCGCCACGGAACCATACCCGCGTGCGCATGCGCCACGCCGGTACCGATTGAGTCAGGCTCGTAAACAGGAGGTGTAATGATGGATGAGAATAGACCAAGAGAAGCGACCGGACGGGAACCATGGCGAGAAGAGTCGGGTGGCATATTTGACGCGAGCCGATCCAGCGTCCTCGAAAAACTCGTGGCATCGCCGGAACGCGTGTCTCCGGCACGCTCCTTCGACATCCTCGCGCTGGAGGACGAGGGAGATTACAAGGGCTTCTACGGCCTCTACCAAAACCCGTTTTCAGATGCGGTAAACCCCGAGTTCTTCTACAAAACAAGTGCGCATGACGACGCGCTGATCCGCATGAAGATCGCGATTCGCAACGACATCTCGCTGGGTCTCGTCACGGGAGGCAGCGGCACGGGCAAGACACTCATCTCGCAGATGCTGCTCGCCGAGCTCAGCGGCCTGCGTTTTCAGCCCGCGGTGATCCTCGTCAGCCCCGGCATGAGCAAGACGGCGCTTTTGCGCGAAATCTTAAGCGAAGTCGGCATCGAGGCGCCCGGTGGAAGTTTTGTTCGCGCGCAGGATCTCCTCCATATTCTGCACCAGCACATCATGGAGTTGTACGAGCGCGGACGGAAACTGATCCTGATCATCGATGAGTGCCACTTCCTCAGTTCCGACTCGCTGCACCTCCTGCGCACGCTGAGCAATATTGAAGTGCCGGAGCATAAGTTGGCGACGTGCCTGCTCTTCGCAGAGGAGCGGTTTGTGCGACGCCTCGCTCATCCGAGCTACGAGTCACTTCGAAACCGGATCTATATGCACAGCCAGCTGGAACCCCTCAATGAGCACGACACGGAGCAGTACTTGAATTTCCGCCTGATGAAGGCCGGGCGCATGGACCCGCTCTTCGACCAGAGCGCCGTCAATGCGATTCATGGCCTCAGCGGCGGAACCTGCCGGCGAATCAACAAGGTTGCGCTGCTCTCCATGATTGAGGGCACGATGACGCGCTCTACGACGATCTCGGCTGAACTCGTCGCGACGTGCGGCGGCATCCTTTAGCCCAAGCCAGCGCGATGCCTCCCCGACGAAAGACGACCCTGCGCCAGGGCGCGCCGCCCGCCGCATGGCGCGAGGCGTCCACGGGCCCCTTACCCGGCCACACCGCGGTGGACGCCGCGGCCGAGTCGAACCTGCTGCGCGTCACCCCCCCGCCCTCCGCGGCGGGGGATCCGACGGCCGACGGCGTGCACGAGACCCCTCGACCATCCACGCGCATCGGAGATTGACGGGACCGGTGGAACGGGCAAGATGCTCGTTCCACGGAAACGTCCGTGGATTCAAGGTGAAAGAACACGGATTTCGTTCAAGGAGGACCTGACGACATGGCAAAGAATACCAGGGCAATTATGGTTGGCTGCGGCGGCATGTCGGGTGCCTGGCTGGGACCCATATCCGGCATGGACGACATTGAGATTGTCGCACTGGTGGACGTTGTGGAGAAGGCCGCGCGACAGCGCGCTGAAGATTTCAACATTAAGGATGCGCTGATCGGCACGAAGCTGAAGTCCGTTCTCGCGCAGGTGGAGGCCGACGTGGTTTTCGACTGCTCCATTCCGGAGGCGCACACGGACGTCACGGTTACGGCGTTGAGGGCAGGCTGTCACGTGCTTGGCGAGAAACCCATGGCGGACTCGATGGCGAATGCGCGACGCTCGGTGCGGGCTGCCGAGAAGGCCTACCGCATCTACGCCGTGATCCAGAACCGGCGCTACGACGAGTCCATGCGCAGACTGCGGCGCATGATCTCGAGCAAGGCGGTTGGCGCCCTCACCACGGTCAACTGCGACTTCTATATCGGGGCACATTTCGGCGGGTTCCGCGACCACATGCAGCATGTTCTCCTCCTGGACATGGCGATCCACACGTTCGACCAGGCGCGCATGCTCAGCGGCGCTGATCCGGTTTCGGTGTATTGCCGCGAGTGGAATCCGGCCGGTTCCTGGTACGATCACGATGCCTCGGCGATCGCCATATTCGAAATGTCCGACGGCCTGGTCTTCACCTATCGCGGAAGCTGGTGTGCGGAGGGGCTCAACACGAGTTGGGAATCCGACTGGCGCTTTATCGGCACACGCGGCACCATCACCTGGGACGGTGACGGTTCGATCCGGGCGCAACTCCCACAGAAGCGAGCGGGCCTGACGTCTCCCCCCCGGGATCTCGCGATCCCACAGATGCGGAAACGCGACCGGGTCGGCGGACACACCGCCCTCATTCGCGAATTTGTCGACAGCGTCAGGCAAGGGCGCAAGCCGGAGACGGTCTGCACCGACAACATCAAGAGCCTCGCGATGGTCTTCGCCGCCATCGACAGCGCCAGGAAGAACCGCCCGGTTGCGGTAACCTGGTAGCCGGCTTGCGGCCGGGTTAAGCGAACTCGGGCATGGACAAAGTTACTCCAACGACAGAGTTCGCTTAATCCAGGCCTAGAACAGGGGGAAGCTGTGCTCCGGGTAGTGGTACTGCAGGATCGCGAAGACCAGGAACGCATCCACGACCAGGTGCACGATGAGCACGTAGAGCAGGCAACGTGACCGCTCGTACATCGCGCCCTGCGTCAGTGCGAAGGCATACACCACGATCGGCCCCACGCCGGTGAACGCCATGTCGTTCAGAACTGCCGTATAGACCACCGCCTGTGCGACATTCGCGACTCCCTTCGGGAAACACGACCGCATGATGCCGTACACGGTGTTCACGAAGAACAGCTCATCCCATATCCCGACGGCGTTGATCCCGAAGAACAATCGCCAGCGAGCCTCGTGACTGAACTCGTCGGGCATCGGCCAATTCTCGGCCAGTTCGGGCGTCGCCACGAAGAAATACCAGCGCAGCACACCCCACGCGATTGGTATCGATATCGCCACATAGAAGACGTCAAGCCACTGAAATCGACGCGGCCAGAAGCGCCACTCGATGGCGCCCGGCTGGTGACGCAACAAGATCGTGGGCACGAACACGACGACCGCAAAGAAGGAGCCCAGGACCAGGAAGTGTTCATTCGAGCGCTCCGTGTTTACGGGTGCGATGGCGAGAAGCAGAACCGCGCCGAAGAGAATGCTCATTCGCAGGCGCAGTTGCTCCGGCACCCGCGTGAGCAAAATAACGCCGCATACGAAAACCGCCGCGCCGGCGGGGTAGCTCTCCATCGGAATCAATAGCGGGGTCGCCAGAGAGAGTGCCGCCAGCGTCCAGTTCGCTGCCCGCCCCGCTGACGCGTCGCGGTTCGGTTCAAGACCCCCCTCGCTGGCTTCTTCAGAAATCACTGTGCGACTATCTTCATACATCCTTAAGAATCATTGCAAGGCAGCGTTGAAAGGGAAACTGGACTTGCGCTGCACTCTCGAGAGCTGCATGATGCTGAGGAAACGTAGCGGTTGGGACTCGGTCGGGCCGGTCATGGACGTCCGCGCCCAACGCCCGGTCCACATACGCTTTTTGCAGAACAGGTCACCCGCATGAAGAAGCACATCTCACGTCGAGCTGTATTAAAGACAGGGCTGGCAGCCGGCGTGGTAGGCGCAGCGGACGTCACACGAGCTTTCGACTACCGGCCGGCACTATCTCCAACGCCGCCCGAGATCAAGGGACCCTTCTATCCGATCGTGGCCCAAAAGGACAAGGACTTCGACCTGACGCGGATCGAAGGTCATGAGAACGCGGCCACGGGCGAGCCCATTATCATCGACGGAACGGTGGTCGACACTGCGGGACAACCGGTGAGCGACGCAACTGTTGATCTCTGGCAGGCGTGCGCCTCAGGAAAGTACGGCCATCCGCATGACCCCAACACGGCCGAACCCGATCCCGACTTCCAGGGCTGGGCCATCGTACCCAGCGGCGAAAAAGGTGGATTTCGATTCAAGACCATCATGCCGGGACCCTATCCAGCCGCGCCCGACTGGATACGGCCGCCACACATTCACTTCAAAGTGTCCAAGCGCGGCTACGTTGAACTGATCACGCAGATGTATTTCCCGGGACATCGCCTCAACGAGGTCGACCTGCTACTGCTTCGCAAAGGCACAGAGGAGCGCAAGCTAATGATCGCCACCGGACAACCCGGTGAGCTGAAGACCTTTAGCTACCGCATTGTGCTTCAGAAGGCGTAGACCTTCCGGCCCGGCGGCCCGTGCCGCTCAATAGTGAAAGACCACCATCTGGTGGCAGGTGAACTCGGTGACGGTGAGTTCTATTTTTCCGTCCCTGGCCGTGAAGGGTTGCTCGGTGCCTTCGGGTTCGAGGGTCACACGCTTGATCTCGCGCGGGAGTCGGATCGAGATGGTGGTGTTGTGCAGGGGCAGCAAGTCCTCGATCACCTCCAGGGATTGTGTCTGGCGCACCAGGCTTCCTCCCGAAAGGTCCATCCGTCCGCCACGGTTGATCGTGTTGGCGAAAAGAAGGTGCAGCACGTACCGGTTCGCGGCGGTCTGATCCATCAACGAAACACGCGCGGTTGACGGAAGGTTGGTCTCGAGCATGCGGTCGCCCAGGAGAAGCTCGATGGCCTTGACCACGTAGTCCCGGTGCGCCACGGCACCGGTTGCGCGGTAATGCGTAAAGACGGGATGCGCGAGGTACATCGTGTTCTGATTGAGCGTCCCGCAATCGTAACCGGAGGGTTCCGACTGCGGCGGCGCATGCTGGTGACTGCAGAAGTGATCGTAAGCGCGGTTAAAGTACGGGTCGTAGATCTCACCCAGCGAAACCACGCCTTTGTCCGTAAGCGCTTTAATCCGGTAAGAGGGCAAGTACATCACGAGAGGGTCCTTCACGAAGTCCAACGCCATGTCCGGAGCGGGGAGAACGAAGTCGGGTTGATACGGACTGAGCCCGCTACATTCGGCGCCGATATCGAAGGCGTGCCCGCGACCATCCGCCAATTGTCCGCTTGCGGCCGAGAGGAGCAGTTTCCCGCCGCCGGCGAGAAACTCGTTGAGGCTCCGAAGCAGGCCATCATCGACGGACACATCATCCGGGAGGATGAGCATGGCGTAGCGGTCAAATGGCATATCGGTGTCTATGACGTCGAAGAGAAAGTGGCCCTCGAGGAGAATTCGGGCGGCGCCGTCATCGGCTCCGCTGTCGCGCGCCCCGGAATTGACGGCGGCGCTGGAGAGGACGGCAATCTCCGCCACGCTGCTCACGTCGTTGCACCAGGGCTCCCTGGCCTCAACCTCGGAATAGGCGGCGCCGATGATATCGTAGGTCGTCCCGTCCATTTCGCCGGATGGATGAAGCTGGTCGCCGACACTGCATTTGGATCCGAAAGCGATCATGGCCGCGCACTCGTAGCGCAACGCATTCGGATGCTTGTATCCTCCGAACTCGCCCCACGTGGTGTGAAACTTACCCGTCATACCCAGGAAATCGAGGTTGAGGTTCTTGCAGTACTTGGCGGACACCGGGAAGTGATCGTAGCCCCATCCGCCCGTGGGCAGTGACTCGAGTTCAAGGTGACTGAAGTACTTTAAGATATCACGTTGGCCGCGCGTGATGTGTCCACTGTTGTGAAAGACGGGCATCGCGGGGTCGTCGCAGCGACATGCTGCCGTGGAGATCTTGTAGTAACGCTGCAATGAACGTCGCGACATCTCGTGCCGGTCCGCTTGGCATTCGGGGTCCAGTCCCGCCTCCTTCATGCTGGTGAGGCAGAACCCGCAGCAGCACTCCGCTTGAGAAATGATATCGAGAAAAATCCCGTCGCAGGTCGGAACCTGCCGAACGATTTCCTCGATCAGTCTGCCCAGGTAGTCCGTGTACGGACTATTGAAACACAACGATTTGAATCCGGGCTGCAAGGGCGACGCGGTCCAACCGCCGTATCCGCCATCGGGCTTTATGACTCGCCACTCCGGGTGTGCTTCGGCGACGCGTGTGCTCACGCCGGCGGTAATATAGATCGGCACATTAACGTCGATTTCCTTGCACGCGTCGAACTGCGCACGCAAGAGGTCGAACTCCAGATGAGGATGGCGCTCACCAACCGTCGTGTCGTTGTAGTTCCAGCCGTGGTGGCAGACGCCGAAGCAGGTGATGGAGTCGACATGTCCGCGCTTGAGCGCGTCCTGCCACTGGTGCTTATCGAACTTCGCGCCGATTCCAGGAATGGCCGGCGACGTGTGAAAATCTAAATGAATCTGGCGATATCGTAGTTCGTGCATCTTCTCCTTTGACGTGTATGACTCCCAGATCAAAGGAGCGATTGATAGCCCCGGTTACCCGCATGCGCAAACAAAAAGAAGCAGGTCGCCGGACGGCGGCTTGAGCGCTGCCTACGTGATCTGCTGCTTGACGATTTCCATGTAGTGCCGCTTGCGGCGGGTGAACTCCCGCTCATTGTAGATTTCGCTGAAGAGCCAGCGCACGCCGCACTCCAATTCCTCGACCGACATCTGCTTCGGAAGGAAATTTACATCAAACAAGGTGCAGCGATCCCAGTAACGGTCACGCAGCAGCCGCCCCTCGGCTTTCAGGCGTTGATAGAGCGGGGTACCCGGAAAGGGTGTCTGTACCGTAATCTGCACCTCCAGCAGGCCTGACGCCTGCACGAAGTCACGTACCTGCTCAAAACATGCGGGGGTCTGACTGTCGAGGCCCACGATAAAACATCCGTTCACGGTGACCCCCTTCGACTGGATCTTCTCGATTGCTTCGAGATATCGCGGGCTGTGCTTGCGTTTCCAGTTGCCCGGATCGATTCCCGCGAGGTCACCTTCGCCGGGACTCTCCAGCCCCACCAGGATCTGTCGGCATCCGCTTGCGGCCAGCCGGTCGAGCAGTTCGGCATCGTCCGCAATCGAGATGTCCGTCTCCGTGAACCACTGAATCTCCAGGGGTGTAATCGCGTCCACGAATTCGCGCCCCCAGCGTTTGTTGATGAAAGTGTTGTCGTCGGCCAGTTCGAAGAAGGGAAATTGCGCCACGTCGCGTGCCGCCCGGATCTCTGCCACCGCCAGCTCAACCGGCTTCTGCTGAAACGAGGACGTGATCCTCAGGCTTGCGGCACAGAACTCGCAGTTGAGGGGGCACCCTCGAGACGTCTGCACGGTCAACCGGTTGTACGGGCGGCCCGCGAGCAGATCGAAACGCGGCTGCACATAAGCAGGCTCTTTGAAAACGTCCGCGCGCAGTCCTTCGTAACGCGACTGCAACCGGCCCTGCTTGAAGTCTTCGACCAACTGAGGCCAGGCCCCTTCGGCTCCGTAGAGCACAATGGCATCCGCGTGTTCACTGGCCTCGTCCGGCATGAGCGACACGTGGAGCCCGCCCAGGACCACCGGCACCGATGCGGCGCGGTAGCGATCGGCGAGCGCGTAGGCCTCGTCGATCTGGGCACTGAACGACGATATACCCACCAGGTCGAAGTGGCCCAACGGCGTCTGCGCGTCGACCTCGCCGATCTCAATGTACTCGAGTTCGATATCCGCCGGCGTCAGCGCAGCGACCGTAAGCAGGCCCAGGCTGGGTAACGATGCGATCACTTCGCCGCGGTTAACGAACTGCGGGAGCGTGATACCCAGCTCGGCGAGCTCCGGCGTTCGGACCCTCACTCCGCTCATGGCGATCAGGCCGATTCTCACGGCTGCCCTTTCTCGATGAACCTGGCGATGCTTGCCAGTGTTCTAAACCCAGAGAGCTGTTCGTCGGGGAAGCGGACGTCGTATTTCTTTTCGGTATGCGCAAGAAAGCGAAGGCCGGTCAGGCTGTCGACTCCGAGTGCAGCCACGAGATCATCGCCCGGGCCGCAATCCCCTGTTTCGCGTCCGGTAACGCTCTCGAACATCTCCCGAAGCTCATTCTCAAGGTCGCGGCTCATGTCGAGAGGGCCTCGCGCTGGAGTTTATTGCCCAGCTCTCGTCGCCGCACCTTTCCGGATCCCGTGCGTGGCAGGCCTTCGTGCAGCACAACCATCTGCTCGACACGAAAGGATGATGGCGCGACCGTGCGCAAGTTCTGAAATGCATCGTTCACCTCGGAAGCATCGCGCAGCTCGGGTGCCGGCACAACGCACAGAACCGGCCGGTCGTTTCCATCCGGTGCTGCGACCGGCACTACGCAATGCTCTTGAAACAGGGGACTGGTGTAGTAGGGCTCTATTTCCTCGGGGTACAGGGTCTCCCCGTTGGACCCAACGATCGCCTCTTTCAGGCGTCCGCGTATGAAGAGGTGCCCCTCGGCATCGAGTTCGCCGCAATCGCCCGTGTGCAGCCACCCGTCGTGAACGGCTTGACGGGTCAGGTCCGGATCCCGGTAATAGCCCCGCATCACGTTGTCACCACGCACCAGGATCTCTCCGCCGCTGGTGACACGTACATCCACCCCCGGCAAGGGCTTGCCGGTTGATCCGAACGGGCACCCGGTGGTGTCGCCGAGGCTGACCACCGGAGACGTCTCGGTGAGGCCGTATCCCGTCTCGAATCCGATACCCAGGGCTTCCGCGGTGGTTACCCAGTGCGGGTTGAATGAAGCGCCGCCGACCACGAGCATCTGAAAGGCATCACCAATCCGCTCGCGTACCCCGGCTCGCAAGCGGGAGACTTCCGGCGTGTCGCGTCGCTCCCTGAACCACAGCGCCGTCTCGGCTCCGGGCTGTGCGAACCGAGAGAAGTGCCCTAGGTCCCGCCGAACGCGAGCATGCCGGGGTGTGAAAGGTTAGCCTTTCACGCTACCGTCCATGCACAGGTTCGTCGCCCTAGTGGGCTGGTTTGACTTGGTGTCGAGCGACCTTAATGAGGGAGCGCAGAGCTTCGTTGACGGCGTCGTCGTCAGCGAAGATCTCGGCCACATCAGGATCGATCTTGACGAGGTTGGTACCGGCGCGGTAGCGCTCAGCATACTTGCCTCGGACGCCGCCCTTCATCTTGGAGAAATCGTACTCCGGACGAAGGTCGTCTGTGGTGTTGTCATCCTTCTTCATAATCTCGTATCTCGCTTGGTGTTGCGGGCCGCGCATTGATAATGCGCGTTCTTGTGCCTCTGTCCGTGTGAGAGACAACCAGCGTTTTCTGGTAAGAAGAACGTCCGATCGTCAGAAATCGCTCTTCGTTCACCGAGTGGTCAGGATCCGGGAAAGTCCAGGAAAGCGGATCGCTGAACACGGTGGCCCCTTCGTGAAAAGAGACGCCATGTTTGCGAATATTTCCCTCTTCTTTCTCCGAATCCCATTCGAACTCAAGCTCCATCACTATAGTTTACGTCCATCCGCACGAATGCTCAAATGGTTTTCGCGACGAACGTCAGGAGTCATGCGCGCGGGTACCGAGTCGCATGCAATCCTTGGTTCGCTCTCCTATGATTCCCGTAACCCGGCAGTCGCAGAGTAGCATGACGGCGAAGCTCCTTTAGGTCGCGTCGTTTCCAGATGCGGGGTGTGGGCCGGCGAGGCGTGCGAAATTCGGTTTGAGGTTGCGGATGCGTTCGGTCTCGGGCCCATTGATCACGAGTCCGTCCACGGTCAACTCGCATCCAAGGTAACCGGTGACCGCGGCCAGGAGGAAATGAAACTGCTCTGCGAGCAAGCCTTCATAGCCGGAGGCGCGACCGTCAACCGGATGTCGCCAGTCGAGGCCGGAGTGCAGTCCGCCGCAAAGCTCGCCGCTGAGCACCAACGGGGTCATCTTCATGAAGAGATCATTGGCTTCACGGCGCATGCCGACCCTGTACAGAGCTTGGAGGATATAATACGTCTGGTGCGTATGAATCGCACCGTTCTGGTACACGCCGGCCTGGTCTGTGCCGTCTGGCTCGACGCCCTTCCCTTTCCAGGCATTGTGCAAATGGGCGGGCACAGGATCAAGAAAGATCGGCAACCCCCATTCGTAGTGGGTGTGTCCGCTGGCGCACAGCCGCTGCAGATACTCGGTGAGCAGGGCGCGCGCCTGCTCGTCCGGCACAAGACCGAGCGTCACGGCGGCGCCGAGATGCATGTGAGACCGGAGCCCGTAGGACCGGCCGTCGGTGTCTACCCACATCATGATCTGTTGGGAGTGGGCGTCTAAGAAGGTGCTGAGGAAGCTACTTTTGAGGCGCTCCGCCATGGCGCGCGCAGCCGCGGCGCGTGGCGCGTCTTCGAGCCGTTCCAGCAGTTCGGCGGCGCGCCGCAAGGCGCGAAAGGCGTGGGCATTGTTGTACGAGTCGAAATGCCCGGTGCGAATGCTGTCGCACCAGGTGGAGCATTTCAACTCGCTTTCGGACGCATCCCCCGGCCGGCCGGAAAAGTCGCCAGCCACCAGGCCGGTCTGGCCCGCTTCCAACCCAAGCAGGTTATCCGTGAAGGCCTGCAGTCCGCCGCGCCATTGGCGCATCCAGTCCCAATCGCCGGCGGCCGCCACGTAGAGCCAGGCGCAGTCCACGGGCGACGTGGCAGCGGTGGGAAAGTGCCGCGAGTTGGAATAGTCCGACGCACCGCCGGCGTCGCGCAGCAACTGTTCGGCGGCAAAACGGATGAACTGGCGGGCATCAAGTCCAGGGGCGAGCAGGGGCGTATACGCCGCGATGTCGGCGTAGTAGTGCGCGCAGCACGCCGCGGACTCCGACACGGAGTTGTTCGCGAAACGCCCCAGGTCGGGACGAAACGCCAGGCCGGTGAGCCATGCGTTGCAAAGGGCGCCGGTGATGTTTTCGCGGTCCGCGAAGGAGTAGAACGGCGGCAGGTTCCACCAACCGAAGAAGTCCTGGTTCGCGAAGGGGAAGATCCGGGTCACTTCGAAATCGAGGGTGACCCGTCCCTCTCCCGCCGGCATCTCGAACAGGCCCGATGGCAGAGGATGCGCGCCCGGAATGAGGTCGAGCCACAGTTCAGCCCGTGTCCGGAAAGGTAGAATTCTGGCGCAAACCGGAGCCGAAGACGGAGACTCCTTGACCGTGACCTGCAGCACGCCGTGGTTGGGCGCGTTGATGATCAGTGGAAACGTGACCAGGCCCGACGGTCCGGCAGTATCAGGCATGGCCAGCACGTTGACCACGGAGCGGTAGAGGTCGAACGGAATGCGGAGCGCGGCGATTTCAGCGGCCTGGAACGTCTGCGTGCAGCGCCAGTCCACGTCGAGGGTGAACCCGTTCTCGCGCAGGCTGAAGGCATAGTTCCACTCGATCTCGGGCACCGGCCGGATGGCGGAGTAAGTGACCCGGCGTCCGGCGACCTCGACCGCGCCGCCGCACGACTCCGAGGACAGGCGCCGACAATCCCGCAGCACCACGGGGAACGCCCCCTGCGTGTGCGCCGTGGAGAGCAGGTTGCCCCGCGCGCGATCACGGTCGTAGGTATCCCAGCCGAGATGCGTGATCCGCGCGAACTGGCGATCAAAGCCCATGCGAAATACCGATGAGGCAAATTCCACGGCGCTCCCGTTTGCCGAAACCTGCAGGCGGTCCGTGCGGGGGCGGTCATGACAGAGACCAAGGGCTTCGTTGCTCTGTACACCGGCATGGCCGGCAAACGGTTCAACCAGGCATGGGCTGCGGTCAACGAGCGGCACGGCCGCCGCGAGCGGCGCGACGGCCGGCAGGGCTTCCAGCGCGGCCCCGTCCGTGTGCAGTTCCAGCCGACTGAAATACCCACCCAGCGGGAAGCAAGGCACAGCCGGCTCGACCACATGCACGCGAACGTTGTCGCTCGTGACCGGCAGCCAGGTGAGCGTGGTTGGTGATGAGCCGGTGAGCTCGGCCTCCGCGAGCAAGCGCCACGCGCGGCCGCCGGCGTCCTCGGCGACCTCGACCCGTACGCGCCCAACCGGTCCGCCGAAATGGGCCGTCAGGCCGGTGGACTTCAGCGCAGCTGGAAACCGCACCCACAGTTTCTGCCGATGCAGGCAGGGCGTGCCGTTTTCGTCCGGTTCCCAGACGATGTTGGACAGCAGGCAACAGCGCGAATCAAGCGGGTATAGAGACAGCGTTGTCATAAGTTGTCTTCTAACGATCAGCATGACCGTCGTTTCAGACCGGGATGCGAAGCGGCGCGGTTTGAAACGCACGAGTCGATGCTCTTGTTAGCCGTCGGTTGTGTCCGGTGTCTCTGTTTGGCCCCAATCAAACACCGAGAAAAGCCCCTTTGTCCTTCTGTGAAGCAAGTCTTGATAGACGTTCTGGGGTGCGAGCGGATTCGCTTTCGTAATCATGTTGTCTATACTGATGTGCCCAGCCGCCAGCCAGCGAAGGGCCTTGTCAAAGCCTGAGTGAATGCTGTGCGGGGCAAAGTCCGCCGCGTGATGCGGCAGTTCCCATTCCCAGCCGCTGCGCAGTACCACGTACTTGTGAAAGACCAGAGACAGTACGTCATGGGCAGAGGCGTTGGTTTGGCGACGCCATGGGACGCCGACGAGCACGACTTCCCCCCGTTTCCTCACAACCCGGCAGGCATCCAGCACGGCTTGCTCGTGCCCGGAGCATTCGACAACCAGCGCAACCGTACCGGCGACGCTTGAATCATCAAAGGGCATCTTCTCATATACAGTCCGGATGCCGGACTGCTCAACCAGGTGTCGACGGCCCTCATTGGGCTCGACAACGAACACTTCGTATCCACTGAGGGTGAACATCTGGGCGGCGAGGAATCCGACCGGGCCGGCACCCGTGACCATGACCCGATCCCCGGGACGCGCAGTCGTGGTCATCAACGTGGTCATCGACACGCCCATTAGGCGCGCGAGAACCGCTTCTTCAGGCGGAAGGCCTCCGGGAACCGGGAGCGCCGCCTGTGCATCCACCTGCTGGAAACTACGGTGCGGCCCCATACAGAAGCAGACATCGCCCACGGAGATGTCTTTGACCTCAGCCCCCAGTTCTTCCGCTTCAAAGGTGGCGGCATATCCGGGAAAAGATGGAAATGATGCCCCCGTGTAGTTCATGGCCAATTCTGTTCCCGGGCTGACGAGAGTAAAAAGCGTTCTGCCTCTGACCTCATTGGGGCCGAGGGCCTCGGGGGCCGCAACTTCAACCACTTCGGCATGCTCTTTGGCCGTTATAGAGATGGCGTAGTATCTCATAGTGAAAACCCTTCCTTGGCGGCAACGCCCCGAATATGGGAAGCCCCCGCGCAATATTCTTCTTCGTTAGGGAGATGCTCGAGCATCAGCGGAATATCGGGGTCCAGACGATTCAAGCACCTCAGGAAAGTTGTATAATCAAGATTACCCTGGCCCGGCCTGACTTCATCAAGATGAACCGTCAGGTTGTCGCGCAGAATGATATCTTTCGCGTGACATGACTTGATGTGTTCGCCAAGCTTTTCAAAACACTCTTCAATGAGGTGTTCGTTCGCAAAATAGCGCTGCGGACTGCATACCAGATTCACCGGATCAAGGTGAACGGCGAATCCCTTCCGATCAATTGCCTTGACCAGTCTCAGGTATGCCTCCGGCGAATCGGGGTACATCCACGGCATAGTCTCTAGCGCGTAGAACGACCGCGTCGGTTTGACGGCGTCGATGATGTCACGAACTACGCAAACGATCCGATCAAACGTTTCCTTTGTCAGATCAGTTGAATCAGGTCCGTCCCACTTCTTGCCGCATGATCCTGCGATATTCACACAGCAGCGCGCACCAATCCTGTCGGCAAGTGCGAGAGATGCCTTGCATTTCTCCAGCGCCGCTGACGCGTCCGCCGTGTCAGGCCCAAGAGGGTTGCTCCACGCACCCACCTCTGCAATGACAATATCGGCTTTGCTTGCCGATTCAGCGTACGCCTTGATCGATTCGTTGTCCGCGTCCGGAGCAACGGGGCAGAACGCCGCCCTGTAGCCTGCGGCGGTTACAGATGCAGCCCATGAGTCGGGGCTGTCGGTCTTGGCGAAGATAGGTCCACCTAGTCTCATACAGTCATTTCCTTTCGGCTAACGTCACGGCTGAGGCGCGGCCGATTTAGGCCGTAGCCTCCAGCCGATTGTTATGTGCCTTGATATTAATTAAGCGCTTTTACCAAAGCTTCAGCAACAGCAGCGGACGAACCAGGGTTTTGTCCTGTTATAATCAGACCATCGACAACGGCCAACGAATTCCAGTCCTCAACCTTCTGGTACACGCCTCCCATTGCGGCAAGCTGATCTTCGACCAAATATGGCACGATATCTGTTAATTCCACGGCGGCTTCTTCTGAGTTACTAAAACCGGTGACGTTTTTGCCTTTGACCAACGCATCACCATTCTGATCCTTCGCCTTTAACAACACTGCAGGTGCATGGCATACTGTAGCTACAGGTTTCCCGGCAGCAATAAACCCTTCAATCAGCGCAATTGAATCATTGTCATTATGCAGGTCCCATAATGGACCATGGCCACCGGGATAGAATACCGCATCAAAATCTTCTACATTCATTTTTGATAATTTCGCAGTGTTTGCCAGTTTATTCTGAGCAGCCTGGTCAACGTCAAATCGGCGCGTATCATCGGTTTGAAAATCAGGTTCGTGACTTTTCGGATCCAGTGGCGGTTGGCCGCCACTCGGTGAGGCCAGCGTAACTTGCACGCCGGCATCTATTAAGTGGTAGTAAGGGCTCGCAAATTCCTCCAACCAAAAGCCTGTTTTCTTGCCGGTATCGCCCAGTTGATCGTGCGAGGTTAAAACAATGAGTACTTTCATTGGGTAAGTTCCTTTCTTGGTTTGTTTTCTGTCATTGTGAGTTGGTTCGTCGATTCATCAGGAGCATATTCCACATAACGTTAAAGATCACCGGCGCCGAAGGCGGCCGGTGAATCGCCTTGAACCTGCGGCGCGGGCGCGACGCTAGGTTCCGACGCTTTGTTGAACTAAGCCGCTCCCCGGCAGGTTCGGAATAATCCTACTCCTCGGCGGTGAAGTCGCCAGCATAATTCCTTGATAGGGGCCGAATAACGCGTGCCCCGGAAAAGCAAGGAAGAATGCCATGACGGTACGAAAATCTGGAAAACGATGACGTTGCCCACGCTTGTGTTCATGGCCCGCTTCCTCCAGCACGTGATGCCCAAGCGCTTCGCCATGAACAATCCGACCCGCATACTTGATCTCTTCGTCAACCTGCTCAAAATCCACATCCCGCAGGCTCGCACCGCCGTGCCCTGCCTTCGCAATATCGAGCCTAAACGCCTCTTCTCGAGGGCTGAAAGCGCGCTGACCCCATCATGTGCACTCCCCCGGCGCCTTCCGCCTCTGCTGTCTACGCCTCGAAGCCCCGCCAGGCTTCCCGCCCACTCATCCGCCCTCAATAGAAACTCCAAGAGGGCTCTTCGTCCACGGGATTGTTCAACACAGGATTGCAGCGCGGCTATCGCGCGCTACGAATCCTTATCTCGTTAGCACGTTCTTTATCCGTGCTTGTGAGCTTCGACGTAAGCCCGAAGAACAGCATTGATCTTCGTCTGATACTGCTTTTCTTCGCGCTTGAACCAATCCAGCACATCGGGATCAAGTCGAAGCGAGATGGCTTTCTTCTTTTTGGGCATGCGGACTTGAGCCTGAGAGAAGAAGTCTTTGTCCAACTTTGGAACATCTGAAAAATCAATGTTCGAGTCAGGCATCGCTTTCAGTTTATTCCAATCAGTGCGTGATTCTTTTATGGTATTCTTTGCTTTCATGACGTGTTGCTTTGCGGGCCGAGATGATTCGGATCGTCTCCTCGTCTTCCCACTCGAGATAGACAGTCACGGCCACTACGTTCTTCAATAGACCGACGCCGATCCATCGGTCCTCACCATAATCTCGACGTGTATCGAGTTGGGTGAGCATGGGATGATCGAACATTTCAACAACGTCTCGAAAATCAATCCCATGTTTCCGAAAGTTCTCGTTGTTCTTGTCGTCATCCCACTCGAACTTCATGATGATAGTGTATATACAGAGTGTAGATACGTCAACGATTTCCTTGAAGTGCTAACGTCTGCAATCATGTTTTGCCGCGCTACGCGGCAATAACATGGATTGCCTTGTGTCCCTGTAGGAGGACCGCACGTGAAAACGTGAATAACTACTACGTGAAGCCAACTGCGCAAGGGTAACCGAGCGTGGGGAGGCAGCTAGCGGAAACCTGTGGGCTGACGGACAGAAATCGCATAGAAGGCCAACGTGGCGGGTGAGCTGGCACAACACAGCAAAGCCCATTGGTCCAGTCACGGAGGTAAATGCGGCGGTCGCCCGATTCGGCGATCATTGTCTCTTTGTCCACTTGGCGATCTTGTGCAGTGCCGCCTCCGCTTCCTGCTGACTTGAGACGCCCGGAACCGAACTGATCCACACGCCCTGCGGCGACAGGACCTCGAACAGGCGGTCCAGGTCCTCGAGGGGCACGGCCGGCAGCTGCAGCGCTTTCTTCTTATTCTGGATGCGCTGGTATACCTCGATCCAGTCGGCCCAGTAGTCTTGGCCTGCGCCGGGAACCCACTGAATTGCGTGAATCTCCGGGATCTCCAGAAGACGGTCGAGGTAGCGCAGTGCCTGAGGACCATCGAGATGATAAATGCACCGATCCATGTGTTGACATTCCCGAATGATCCCAGGGACGAAAAGCTCCTCAAATGCTGCATCTGAAATCATGCAGGAGAAGTCATTTGAAGGGACATAATACTTACCTTTACACGTTGCAGGCAGCCACGTCGTGCTTGGCATGCCCGCGGCAGAAAGGATTTCGTGAAAATGGTCGTACACCTCCAGTAAGTCCGCCGTGATTCTGTCACACAGACGCTTTATGTCATTCGGATGCTCCATGGTGTCAATGAGAAGCTCCTGCGGATCACGAAATGCGGCAATGGCGTCGCCGCCGCCGTGCAAGTCAGTATAGCCAACAATGAACTTCCCTTTTCCCGCCTCAATGAAAGCTTCGGTCATTTCAATCAGCTTATGAAAGTAGAAAGAGCTCTTGTCCAGGCGCAGCTTCTCAACGCTTTCATCCGACCAGTCGGTCAGGATGGATTTGCTCCACGCCGTGTGCGCGCCATACTCCATTTCGCAGCCATAGAAAGCGGAAAAGACCTCAGGCCCCAGATTGGGCCATGCAACGGGTAGGCTGTCCGCAAAGTGCGCAGTGTTGCGAAGTCGGGCTTCGGTTTGAGCCACGATGTGTTCGGTATCCGTCCACCGTTCGCGAAAGGTTGCATGCTGCTTCTGCGGAACTTTCACGCGTTCGGATTGTGGCAGAGCGAATGTCATCGAGACGAGTGGACGGTCCACGACCGCACAATCCCACCACGATTCATAGCGGTTCAGCACTTCTTCGAAATCAGGTTTCAGTTCAAACATGAGTTCTTGTTTCTCCTCCGAACGATCGCACTGAGGCTATTCAGGCGCCAGCCTGAAATAGCCTCCAGTGCCTGTTTCGAATTGGGCTCGATGGCGCGTGATGCTCAGATGGAAGGACGGGAGTAAGTGTTGGAGTAAGTGGACGAGTAAGTGACCGGATGGATCTCACACTTACTTCAGCACTTACTCTTACACTCTGA
>JAQBYD010000068.1 GCA_027623315.1 Verrucomicrobiota bacterium
ATTCGACAGCTCCGGACTCACTTCAACCATCGACTCCGCAGGCCTCAGACCAGGACAATCGCCCGGCAATCAGAGCGTCGCTTGGCGGGTTCGCTTAATCTGGGGCTAGGAGCCAATCGGGCCGAGCGCTAGAACCGGATTGTCTCGCGGGACACGAAAGCTGTGGATCTCGCGGATCGGCGGCACGCGATCGCCAACACGCTTGTCGACCGTGTAAGCCGTCCAGTCGCAATGGCTGCGCGTAAAGACCAATGTCGATGCGCCATAGTCCTGGCTGTTGAAGAAGCGAACGTGCCGATTAGCCGAGCGGACCAGCCCTTCCAGGAAATAGCGTGGCAACACACGGTTCAACACCGGATGACCCCAGTCCTGCACCGGGGGATCGGTGACGTTGCCAATCTCAGCGATACCCGCCGACGTCACGCTCGGCGTCATGAACTCAACCCCAACGACATTATCCAGTTCGAAGTTTGACGTGCGCCGATGATCGATCTTCATGTAGGAGGCCATGTAGCTATGAAGATCGCCCGTCACCGTGACCAGGTTCCGCGTGCCGGAGTTCCGTATCGCCTCCAGAATGGTGCGCCTCTCTGCCGCGTAGCCATCCCACGCGTCGTTGTTGATAATAATTTGGCGCCGCGCCGGGTCACCCACCGAAAGCTCTCCGACGAACACCTGGTTGCCCCACAGCTTCCATACCGCGGTGGAGTTGGTGATGCCCGAGATAAACCAGTCGAGCTGGGTAGCGCCGAGCATCGTCTGGGAGCGGTCGGTTCGCTGGTCGCAATCGTCAGCCAGGTAGCGCTCACCGACTTGCCCGAGGCCGCATGGATGCGGCGATCGATAGGTTCTCTCGTCGGTTAAGAAGAGCTCGACCAAATCACCGAAGCGAAACTCGCGATATATCTGCAATGCGTCAAAGGGATGTGACGCGGCGGCGTTGAACACTCGCCTCGTGGGAACATATTCGGCCCAGGCCTGCTGTGCATCGAGCTTGAGCTGCCTCAGCGCAGCGGCGTCGTTCCCGAGATCGACCTGGAACGGATGGTCGGGAGCACCCAGCGTGTCGCGGTCGTAGTCCCAGTAGCAGTCGTTGGCCGTCTCGTGATCATCCCAGGCGTTAATAAACGTATGGTTCTCCATCGCGCGCTGCAGGTGAGGATCTTCGCGATACCTGCGATAGAGGCGGCGGTAGTCATCCAGGCCATGCGCGATCGTTCGATCGCCGGGCAGCACGATGCGTCGGTCCGGGAACGCCGCGTCTTGAAACGCCGTTGCGCCCGTCGTCTCGTAGATGAAATCGCCGAGATGAAGAACGAAATCGACGTTGTCGTCGGCGGCGATGTGGGCGTAGACACCGAAATATCCGTTTGTGAAATCCTGGCAGGTTACGACCGCGAGCGTCAGCCGTTCTCTCGGCGTTTCAGGCCGGGGAAGCGTGCGGCAACGTCCTGTGCGGCTTGCGGTATCGCGGTAAACGAAGCGATAGTAGTAGCGTGTGTCGGCCTCCAGTACGCCGTCGATGTGCAGATGCACCGTGTAGTCCGATTCGGGGCCGAACTCCTCTCCCGACACGTCCGCCTGCAGAACGAGATCACGACCGGCAGCGTCGGAGGCCACTTGAACCCGCAGCGTTTGGGCGCGATTCCACTGCTCCGGATTGATACGTGTCCACAGCACGACCCCATCCGGGGTGGGATCTCCGGAGGCGATGGAGCAACCAAAAACAGATTCGGGGCTCCGTGTACGCCTCGCCGTGAACGCCGATCTAGCTGGCGATGGCGACGCGTTGAGCAGAACGTACGGCGTGGCCGCGCCTGCCAGCGCGGCACGAATGAATCGGCGGCGTGAGATCTCGTCAAATGTCGCGGCGGCCGTCACACGGTAATGTTGAGCCGCTATCCCCGGTGGCACAAGGGAAATCAGCGCCTTGGTCGCGCAGATCACAGCCCAAATCCCGACTTGTACATCCGTCCGATTCGTCTATGGTACCCGCTCTTCACGGCGCATGGGCGTGCCGCCGTGACCTACGGGTCCAACCGTAAACCAAAGGATAGCGAAATGCCGATTGCTGATTACCAGACCTATTGCAAGATGCTGGACAACGCGAAGCAGAAAGGCTTTGCCTACCCGGCCATTAACGTCTCTTCGATGACGACCGCAAACGCGGCGCTGAAAGGCTTCGCCGACAACCAGAGCGACGGAATCATCCAGGTGTCCACCGGCGGCGGCGAATTTGCCTCGGGAGTCAACGTGAAAGACGCTGTCCTGGGCGCGATCTCAATCGCCGAGCATATTCACCGCGTCGCCGACCGCTACGACGTCTACATCGCGCTGCATACGGATCACTGCCAACCCAAGAAGGTGGAGTCCTTTCTGATCCCCTTGATCGAGGAGACCGAGCGCCGCCGCGCCGCCGGGCAGCCCAACCTCTTTAACAGTCACATGTTCGACGGCAGCGAATTGGCGTTAAAGGAGAACATGGACGTCGCGGTGCCGCTCCTGAAGCGCTGCCACGCAGTCGAAATCATTCTCGAGATCGAGGCCGGCGTGGTGGGCGGCGAGGAAGATGGCGTTGACCACTCCGACCAGCCTGCCGAGAAGCTCTACACAACTCCCGCGGATATGGTTGAAGTCGCGCGGCGACTCGGCGAAGTCGAAGGCGCGCGCTACATGTTCGCGGCGACATTTGGCAATGTGCACGGAGTCTACAAGCCCGGAAACGTCACGCTGACACCGTCGATCCTGAAGGACGGACAGGATGCCGTCGTCAAGGAGTTTGGTCAGGACGCGCATTTCGATCTCGTCTTCCACGGCGGATCCGGATCTCCGGTTGAGCAGATCCACGAGACGCTCGGCTACGGCGTCATCAAGATGAATGTCGATACCGACACGCAGTACCATTTCACCCGGCCGATCGTACATCACATCATGACAAATTACGACGGCGTCTTGCGGATCGAAGGAGAGATGGGCAACAAAAAGGTCTACGATCCCCGCAGCTATCTCAAGAAGGCAGAAGAACAGATGGCCGAACGCGTGGGGCAAGCCGTCCAGGACTTGAAGGCAGTTGGTACGAGTTTACTGAAGACCTGAACCGCAGTGTGTGTGGGTGTGTGAGAAGATGGCGTCGAATACGAGGTCGCCTGAACTCACGCACCCACACACTCACACACCCACTTACTCACGCACCCACAACCAAGGAGGCTGAACATGGCACTAAAACTCTACTACGACGATGACGCGGACCTCGCCAACATCACGGACCGGAAGATCGCCGTGATTGGATACGGCAGCCAGGGGCATGCACATGCTCTCAACCTGAAGGACAGCGGCATGGATGTCGTCGTCGGGCTCGCACCGGGCAGTCAATCACGAGAGAAAGCCGAGAAAGCCGGGCTGACCGTAATGGACTCGGCCGATGCCGCAAAATGGGGCGACATCGTCGTGATCCTGGTCCCCGATGAAACACAGAAGGCGCTCTACGAGAATGATATCGCACCCGGACTGGAACCCGGCAACGCGTTGATGTTTTCGCATGGTTTCAACATTCACTTTAAGAAGATCGTGCCGGCGGCGGATATCGACGTCTTTATGGTCGCCCCAAAAGGCCCGGGCCATACCGTGCGGCGTGAATACGTCAACGGCAGCGGCGTGCCCTGTCTGCTCGCGATCGAGAACGACGCCACCGGAACCATCCGTGACGTCGGGCTCGCCTACGCCCGCGCGATCGGCGGCACGAAAGCCGGCGTCTTCGAGACCTCCTTTAGGGAAGAGACCGAAACCGACCTCTTCGGTGAGCAGACGGTCCTTTGCGGCGGCATCTCGCACCTGATCCTGGCGGCATTCGAGACCTTGATCGAGGCCGGGTACGATCCCGTCATGGCGTATTTCGAGTGCCAGCACGAGGTGAAGCTGATCACCGATCTGATCTTCGAAGGCGGCATCGCCAACATGCGCTACTCGGTCTCGAATACGGCGGAGTACGGAGACGTGACCGTCGGGCCGACGATCATCGATGCCGACGCGAAGGCCAGGATGAAGCAGGCGCTCGAGCGCGTGCAGTCCGGGGAATTTGCGGATGCCTGGATGGCCGAGAACGCGGCGGGCTGCCCCAATTTCAACAAGCTCCGCGAGACTGCCGCGAAGCATCCCATCGAAGAGATCGGTGCCGAGATCCGCTCCAACATCCGATTCCCCGACCAGCAAAAGCTGGTGGATAAATCGGTGAACTGAAGGCGGCCGCAGATTGGGCCGCCGTCGTGATCCGTTCGATCCCGTTCATCCGGTCCAGAGAGACTACGCCTATTCAGACCACGTCGTAGACTTATGAGCGCACCGAAATCAAACACGCGCGTCGCCGCACTTAAGACCCCGGCTGACTTCCGCGCCCATCTCGACCGCCTCGGGATCGACCTTCAACTCGACGATGAGATCCAGACCAAGGGGTCCCCGTTGCTGGAACCCCTGCAATGGGGCGAGCGCAACATCGGAAACCGTTGGGCGGTTCACCCCATGGAAGGCTGGGACGGCACCACCACCGGCGGCATCACCGACCCCATGCTGCGCCGTTGGCAACGCTTCGGCGACAGCGGTGCCAAGCTGATCTGGGGCGGTGAGGCCATGGCGGTGCGCGAAGATGGCCGCGCGAACCCGAACCAGCTGATCCTTACCAAGCAGAACGAGGCGGGCATCGCCTCCCTGCGCGAAGCCCTGGTGGCGCGCCATGCCGAGGTCTACGGCACGACCGACGATCTCGTGATCGGTTTTCAGCTCACGCACTCCGGTCGCTTCTGCCGTCCCTACGACAAGAAGAAGCTCGAGCCGCGCATCGCCTACCGGCACCCGATTCTCGACCGAAAGTTCGGGATTGATAGCGACGACTGCATACTCTCCGACGACGACATCATGCAAATCATCGATTGCTATATCGAGAGCGCGAAGATCGCGGCCAGCGCCGGGGCGGACTTCGTAGACATCAAGCATTGCCACGGATACCTTCTGCACGAATTTCTGGGGGCCTACACGCGTCCCGGCCCCTACGGTGGTTCCTTTGAGAATCGTACCCGCGCCCTGCGCGAAATCGCCGACGGCATTCGAGCCGCCGTGCCGTCGATGAAGCTCGGCGTTCGCCTGAGCGCGTTTGACTGGGTCCCGTTCCGCCCAGACCCGGAGCTGACGACAGACGCCAAGCTCGGCCCGGGAGTCCCCGAAGATTTCTCAAAGTGTCTTCCTTACAAGTATGCGTTTTCGACCAACCCCGACAATCCCGTCGAGGCGGAGTTTTCGGAAACCATCGCCTTCCTCGAGTTGCTGGAGTACCTCGACATTCAACTCGTCAATCTTTCGGCCGGAAGCCCGTATTACAATCCGCACATCCAGCGGCCCGCGCTGTTTCCGCCCAGCGACGGATACCAGCCCTGTGAAGATCCGTTGGTCGGTTGCGCGCGACAGATCAACGCCGTCAAGACCATCAAGGCCAAGTTTCCCAACCTGATCATCGTGGGGTCCGCGTATACCTATCTCCAGGAGTATCTTCCCCAGGTGGCGCAGCACTACGTGCGCGAAGGTGCAGTCGATTCGATCGGGCTCGGCCGCATGGTGCTGGTCTATCCCGAGATCCTCGCCGACGCGACGACCAAGGGAACGCTTGAGAAGAAGCGCATCTGCCGCACTTTCAGCGATTGCACCACCGCCCCGCGCAACGGACTTCCCAGCGGTTGCTATCCGCTCGACGATTACTATAAGTCCACGGCCGAGGCCGCGCAGCTCAAGGCGATCAAGAAAGCCGACTGACCGCGACCTGAACTATACGCACAGCCGGGTCCGCTGAATCGGCTTGATGGCCGCTCGCATATCCGATATACAACTCGCCATGCTTGATCGAGCGTTAACACGACCAGAGGGCATCGCCGGGGCGCCGAAGGACCTGGACTGGGCCGCACGGAATATCCCCTGCCAGGAAAGCTGTCCTGCACATACCGATATTCCGGGCTATCTAGCGGCGATCTACCGCGGGGAGTATGACCTGGCCTACCGCATCAACCTGCGCGACAACGTCTTCCCCTCCGTACTCGGACGCGTCTGCTCGCGGCCCTGCGAAGAGGTTTGCCGGCACGGCTGGGATGGCCTGGGCGATTCGGTGGCGATCTGTTTCTCCAAGCGCGCCGCCTCCGATTTTAAGAACGAAGAGATCGTCCTGCTCGACCCCCTGTACCCCGAGACGGGCCGCACGGTGGCGATCATCGGCGGCGGGCCGGCCGGCCTGGCCTGCGCGCGCAACCTGGCCCTGTTGGGACATGGCGCAACGGTCTACGAAAAGCACAGCAAGCCCGGCGGCATGATGAACCAGGGCATCCCGGAATTCCGACTGCCACGCGACCATATCGACCGCGAGGTCGACCAGGTCCGGCGCCAGGGCGTGGAGATCATTTGCAACACGCATGTGGGCGTCGACGTCTCGATGCGCGAGCTGCTCGATAAATTCGATGCGGTGGTCATGGCCGGCGGGACCTTGCGCGAAAACTACCTGCGCCTGCCCGGTGCCGACCTGCAAGGCATCTACCACGGACTTCCCTGGTTGCTCGAAGCCAATGAGACCGACAAGGCACCGGTGGGCGAAAATCTGATCGTGATCGGCGGTGGGTTTACGGCCATGGATTGCTCACGCACCGCGTATCGCCTCGGCGCGAAAAAGATCCGCGTTTGCTACCGGCGTTCGGTCAACGAGATGTTGATCACCCCGGGCGAACTTGAGGAACTCGACGTCGAAGGGATCCCGATGGATTTCATGGTCTCGCCCAAGGAGTACGTCGGGGAGAATGGGCACATCAAGGCCATGCGCTTTATCAAGACCGAACTGGGCGAGCCGGACGAGAGCGGTCGGCGTCGTCCGGTTGAGATCGAAGGCAGCGAATTCGAAGTTCCCGCTGATGTGATCCTCCTCGCCACGGGCCAGTTTCCGAAAACGGACTTCATTGACAAGGAGCTCTACAAGAAGCTCGTCGGAGATGACGAATGGCTCCTGAGTGGCGCCGGACAAAAGACCGCCATGGAAAAAATCTTTGCCGCGGGCGATTTCGCCACGGGGGCCGCGACGCTGATCGAGGCCGTGGCCGGCGGCAAGCAGGCGGCGCACACCGTCGACACCTACCTGATGGGCCACAGCCGCATGCATGAAGTGACCCACGTGGAGAGTGGTCGCACGCACGAGCGTGAGCGCGACATGGACTTTGTCGATTTGCAGAACATGCCCACGATCGAGCTCGAAAAGCGCGATCTCACGGCGGAGGTCGAACTCGGATTTGGCGAGGACCTGGCCAAGAGCGAGACCTCGCGCTGCTACCTGTGCCACTATAAGTACGAGATCGACAACTCGCGCTGTATTCAGTGCGACCAGTGTATTGTGGTGAAGCCGCGCCCGGACTGCATCGTGCGGACCTCGACCCTCGTGAATGACGACGAAGGACGTATCGTCGGATTCGAAAACGAGATCGGTACGGACAGCTACCAATACGAGTACTTCATCAACCAGGAAGACTGCATTCGATGCAACGCCTGCCTGGAAGTCTGCCCCACGGAGTGCATCAGCGTGCAGAAAGTGACTCGCTGCGAGGTCCGCACCGAAGATCCCGCACCCGTACTCGCCTAGCGAAGGAGATCCTCTTTTTCAACGGGCTGCCAGCACCGCCCACCCCGGGCAGGTTGCCCCATGGCGGTGCAACGCGAACCCCGGGCTTGCGCAAACGAACTCCGCTGGCTAGGCTCGTTGCACGTGAGGGACCTGCCCCGGCAACGGCCGGCGCGGATCAAAGATTCATAAACCTGCATGAAGGAGCACTCGTCATGACGCGTATCGCAAAAATCGGACTGATCACTGTCGCTTCCGCGGCCATCCTGGTGCGGCTAACGCTGCCCGCAGCCGCGCACTGCCAGATCCCGTGTGGAATCTACGGCGACGAAGCCCGTTTCCAGACGATCGGTGAGAACATCACGACCATCGAGAAATCGATGACAGAGATTGTGGCGCTGTCGGAAGACGCAGCCGCCAACCAGAATCAGATTGTGCGCTGGGTACAGAACAAGGACGTCCACGCGGACGCGATCGCCGAGATCGTCACCCTGTACTTCCTTCAACAGCGCATCAAGGTGCCGGCGGGAGACGATCCGGCCTATGCCCGCAACCTTGCCCTCCTGCACCAGTTACTCGTCTCGTCGATGAAGGCAAAGCAGACGACCGACCCGGCGCATGTCAAAACGCTGAGGGAGACCCTGCATGCTTTTGAGCACTCGTATTTCGGCCGGGACAAGGAAGAAGGATCCGGCAAGAAAGAAGACTCCGCCAAGTAGGTGAAGTGGGCCGCGCTCGAGACGCGCTATTCCGTCGAGATGACTTTGACGTGGTCGAGGGCGCTACTCATGGTGTGCCACGACAGCACGGCGCATTTGACGCGCGCCGGGAATTTCGAGACTCCGGAGAAAACGGCCAGCTTACCCAGATCCTTCCCCTGCTGATCTGGGTCCAGTTCCCCGGTGGCGAGCTTGTGGAACTGGTCGAAGAGTTCGCGCGCCTCCGTCTCCGTCTTGCCCTTCAATATCTGCGTCATCATGGAGGCTGACGCCTTGGATATCGCACAGCCCTTGCCCTCAAATGCGATATCCTCGATACGTCCCTCTGCATCCACGGTCAGATACACATGGAAATGGTCGCCGCAGATGGGGTTAAATCCTTCGGCCGTATGCGTGGCGTCGTCGATCGTCCGGAAGTTTCTCGGGTTCCGGTTGTGTTCGATGATCATCTCCTGGTACAGCTCGTCGATCGCGCTCATCCGAATAAATCCTTTACTTTGGTCACGGCCGAGACGAGTGCGTCCACGTCGGTCCGCGTATTGTAGATTGAAAACGATGCGCGTGCGGTGGCCGGCACGCCGAAGCGGTCCATCACCGGCTGCGTGCAGTGATGCCCCGCGCGAATGGCCACGCCATCCTGGTCCAGGATAGACCCGACGTCGTGGGCATGCACGTCGCCCACGATGAACGAGATGATGGCGACCTTGTCGCCTGCCGTGCCGATGATGCGCACGCCGGGCACATCGCTCAGCCTCTGCGTCGCGTATCCAAGCAGGTCCGCCTCATGCTCGGCGATCGGACCCAGCCCCAGTGCCTGAACGTACTCCACGGCGCGCCCCAGACCGATGACACCCGCAATGTTGGCCGTACCGGCTTCAAACTTATGGGGTATCGTATTGTACGTGGTCTTGTCAAAAGTCACATTCGCGATCATATCACCACCGCCGAACACCGGCGGCATCGCCTCCAACCGCTCGCGGCGGCCATAGAGAACGCCCACCCCGGTTGGCCCGAACAGCTTGTGGCCCGAGAAGGCAAGAAAATCGCAACCGAGTGCCTGGACATCCACCGGACGGGTGGAGACCGCCTGCGCGGCATCGACCAGTGTGATGGCACCCGCCGCACGGGCAGCATCGACGACCGCCTTGATCGGGTTCACGGTTCCCAGCGAATTCGAGACGTAGTTCATCGACACGATCCGGGTGCGTGGCGAAAGCATCTTCTCGTAGGCTTCGAGGATCAGCTCGCCGTCGTCATTGATCGGAACGACCTTCAACACCACGCCGAGGCGATCGCGCAACATTTGCCACGGGACAATGTTGGAGTGATGCTCCATGTGCGAGATCACGATCTCGTCCCCCTTGCGCAGGAGCGCCTCGTGACCCAGCGCCACCAGGTTGATCGCGGCCGTGGTGCCGCTCGTGAAGATGATCTCCGCCTCCGACTCCGCATTGATGAACCCGGCCACGCGCCGGCGGGCGCCTTCATAGGCCTGCGTGGCCCGTTCGCTCAAGTAGTGAAGCCCGCGATGGATGTTCGATGCCTCCATCGCGTAATGCTTCGCAATGACATCGACGACGGGTGTCGGTTTGAGCGTCGTGGCGGCGTTGTCGAGATAGACGAGGGGCTTGTTCTCGTAAATCGTCTGCGCAAGGGCGGGAAACTGGGCGCGAACCCGCTGCACATCATATCGCGTCGCGGCAGGGGCGCCGGCTGCGGCTTGAAGCGTGGATGTTGAGGTCATGACTCCGCGCCTCCTGCTCTAAGCCAGGGCATCGCCGAAGTACTCCGCCAGGTGCTGTTCGAGGCGTGCTCGAATGCCCTCATCCTGAACGCGTTCGAAAACGTCGCGCGCAAAGCCGTGCGAGAGAAGTCGCACCGCATGCTCCCGCGAGATCCCTCGACTCTCAAGGTAGAAAATCTCCTCGTCGTCAAGCTGGCCGATCGCCGCGCCGTGGGTGCACTTTACATCGTCGGCAAAAATTTCCAGTTGGGGCTTCGTATCCACCTTGCACTCGGGGCCCAGCATCAAGTTGCGGTTGAGTTGATAGGCGTTGGTCTTCTGGGCGATGTCGCGTACGAATATCTTTCCGTTGAACACGGCGCGCGACTTGCCGTTGAGGACCCCCTTGTAGAGCTGATTGCTGGTGCTGTTCGGGTGCCGGTGATCGATCGACGTGTGGTTGTCCACATGCTGCCCATCTTTCGTAGCGTACAAACCGTCGAGATTGGTATGCGTGCCCTCGCCGTTGAGCTCGACGCGAAGGTTGTGCCGCGCCAGTTTCGCGCCGAGTGCACACGCGAAGGTAGCGACATGACTATGGGCCGCCTGTCGCACGCGGGTGGTCCCGATATGGGTGGCTTCAAGGCCCTGGGCCTGCACCATGCAGTGTTCCAGGTGGGCATTCTCCGCAACATCCATGTCGGAAATCTGGTTGATGAAGCACGCCTCGCCGGAGTGCGAGACGAAGCTCTCGAGGATCCGGACCTCGCTCGATCGCCCCACCCTCACGAATGTACGCGGCGAGGTCATCGATGCCTTGCCCGCATCCGTGATCACGTGCAGCACGTGAATCATGACCGGGACGACCGTGTTCGGATCGACATCGATGAAGGCGCCCGTCTCCAGGAAGGCACCATTCAGATAGGCGAACGCATCTGCTCCGTCCCAGGCCGAGAGAAACTGCTGAATCACGTCGCCGTGCCCCGGTAACGCCTGCTCGACGGAACCGGCCCACACACCCGCGGGCAGGTCGGCCAGGCGCGACTGCGCGGCGTCGAAGACGCCGTCGATGAAAATCAGCTCAAGGTCCGCGTCGTCGCGGTAAGCGGCATAGGCATCAAGGTTCGACGTGGGCGTGGCGCTTTCCGGAAGCCGGTACGAAACGTCGCCGAGCTGCCGGACGTTCGTATATTTCCATTCCTCGTCGCGGCGCGTCGGCAGCCCGCGCTGCCGAAAGTCGTCGAAGGCGCGTCGCCGTGCGTCGTGCCACCACGACGGTCGATCGCCGTTGAATCGCTTCTGAGCCGTCTCAAACGCGGCTTCAAAGCCTATCATTTCGGATGCTGCCATGGGTCAACCTATCTCTGCGCGATGCGGCGGCGGCCGGCTACTTTACGAGCCAGTCGTAGCCCCTCTCTTCGACCTCATGCGCCAGCTCCGGCCCGCCGGAACGGACGATCTTGCCGCCGGCGATAATGTGAACAAAGTCCGGCTTAATGTAATTGAGCAGGCGCTGGTAATGAGTAATCAGCACGATCGCATTGTTCTCGGAGCGGAGCTTGTTCACACCGCTGGCGACGATTTTCATCGAGTCCACGTCCAGCCCGGAATCGGTCTCGTCGAGGAAGGCCACACGCGGAGACATCACGGCCATCTGCAGGATCTCGTTGCGTTTCTTCTCGCCGCCGGAGAAATCGACGTTCACCGCCCGGTTGACGAAGGACTCGTCCATCTCCAGCATGGCCATTTTGTCCTTCAGGAGGACTGCGAAATCGATCGGGTCCAACTCCTCGATTCCATGGTGCCGGCAGATCTCATTGAACGCCGCGCGCAGAAAGACCGAGTTGCTGACCCCGGGCACTTCCACGGGATACTGAAAAGCCAGGAAGACGCCTTCGCGTGCGCGTTCATGCGGCTCCAGCTCAAGCAGGTCGCGTGTCCGGCGATTGATCTCGTAGCCGATACTGCCGCTGGTTACCTCGTAATCCGGATGCCCGGCAATCACCTTGGCCAGTGTGCTCTTCCCGGAACCGTTAGGCCCCATGATCGCATGCACCTCGCCGGCCTTGACGGTCATCGTGAGTCCCTCCAGGATCGCATCACCATCCACAACCCGCGCGCACAAATCTTTAATTTCGAGCATGACGGCTAACCCACACTTCCTTCCAGTTTCATTTCCAGTAACTTGACCGCTTCCACAGAGAATTCGAGCGGCAACTTCTTGAAGACCTCCTTGCAAAATCCGTTGACCAGCAGGGAGACCGCTCCCTCTTTATCCAGTCCGCGCGACTCGAGGTAGAACATCTGTTCAGCGCTAATGCGCGACGTCGTAGCCTCATGCTCAATCACCGCCGTGTTGTTCTCCACCTCGAGGTACGGGAACGTGTTGGCACTGCACTGGTTGCCGACGAGCATGGAGTCGCACTCGGAGCGATTGCGGGCACCGGATGCTCCCGGCAGGACCCGCACGAGGCCGCGGTAACTGTTGTGTGACTGGTCGCACGAAATGCCCTTGGAGATGATGGTGCTGCTCGTGTTCTTGCCCACATGAATCATCTTCGTCCCGGTATCGGCCTGCATCATGTTATTCGTGAGTGCGACCGAGTAGAACTCGCCGACGGAGTTGTCGCCCAGCAGCAGCACGCTCGGATACTTCCACGTGATCGCGGCGCCCGCCTCAACCTGCGTCCACGAAATCTTGGAGTTCCGCCCCTGGCACTTGCCGCGCTTGGTGACGAAGTTGTAGATCCCGCCCTTTCCGTTGGCGTCGCCCGCGTACCAGTTCTGGACGGTCGAATACTTGATCTCCGCGTCGTCAAACGCCACCAGTTCGACCACGGCAGCGTGCAGCTGGTTTTCATCGCGCATCGGTGCCGTGCAGCCCTCGAGATAGGAGACGTAGCTGCTGTCCTCCGCCACGATCAAGGTTCGCTCGAACTGTCCCGTTTCCGCGGCGTTGATCCTGAAATACGTCGATAGCTCGAGGGGGCAGTGGACGCCTTTGGGAATGAAGCAGAACGATCCATCCGAGAAGACCGCCGAATTCAGAGCGGTATAGAAGTTATCGGTGTAGGGCACGACCGACCCGAAATACTTTTTCACAAGCTCGGGATGGTTCTTCACGGCTTCTGAGAAGGAGCAGAAGATGACTCCGCATTTCTCCAGCTCTTCCTGGTGCGTGGTCGCCACGGATACGCTGTCGAAGACCGCGTCAACCGCGACGCCGGCCAGGCGCTCGCGTTCGCCCAGCGGCACACCGAGGCGATCAAAGGTTGCGAGCAGCTCCGCGTCAACATCGTTCAGGCTTTTGGGGCCATCCGTGTTCTTCTTCGGTGCCGAGTAGTAATAGAGGTTCTCATAGTCAATCGGCGGATACGATACGTTGGCCCATGTCGGCTCGGGCTGTTCCTTCCAGAAGCGAAACGCCTTGAGACGGTACTCCAGCATCCACTCGGGTTCGTCCTTCTTGGCGGAAATCATCCGTACGATGTCCTCGTTCAAGCCCCTGGGTATGGTCTCGGACTCAATGTCGCTGACGAAACCGTACCGGTATTCTTCCGCGAGCTTGCTATCGATATCGATGGTGCTTGGCATAATTCTGAACTCTCCTCCCGGCTAAAGGGCGGGCACCTCGGAATCCGCAGCGGCCATATGCTCAGCGAACCGCATCTTGATCAACTTCTCCTGGGGCGACTGTGCATCGAACAACTCTTGCACCTTGATACTCTTATAGAACTCCGTGAGACGCTGATTCAGGACCACGAGTGGGGAAATGATGTTGCATGTGCCGACCAGGCTGCAGCCACAGGCGTGGTCCATACATCCCATCAGCTGTCCGGAAATTCCAACGGCCTCCAACAACTCCATCAATGACAGCCCTTCCAAGTCACGAATGAGCTGGTAGCCGCCACTCGGCCCTTTGGCCGACCTCACGATCGCAGCGTGCTTGAGCTTCTGCATGGCATGCGACGTCGCATCAAACGGCAGCTGATACTCCTCACAGATCGACCTCACCGAGATCAGCTCTGCGGGCCGGGCCTTACCCAGCACCTTGAGAGCCACCAGCGCATACTCCATCTCTCGTGCAATCTTAAGCATAGAAACCATTCGGGCGCGTCCAGCAGCCCTTAATCACCTCACACAGAACCGACCCTACCATCCTCGTCTGCCATGCACAACTCATAAATAAGACTTCATAGGGCTTATATACGGCTCGTAAATATGGCCGAAAAGCGATGATTGATGAGCGATTACGTCAAAAACAGTGGCTCGACAGCTTATATGCTGGGTCTCGCAGGCTGTGCGCTACGCCGTCCGTGTGGGTGCGCAAGTCCCGCTCAGACGGCTTCGGCCTCTATGGCGCTGACCACACCCAGGACCTCTTCGTGGATAGCGCCATTCGTCGCGATGATCCCGCGGTTCTCGGCCAGCGTATCCCCGACCGTGAAATCGAGTGGACTACCCTCCACGTCGGTAACCTTTCCGCCGGCTTCCTCGACGATGATGACGCCCGCGGCGTGATCCCAAACGCACTCCTTGCGAGTTGAATCCAATTGTGGAACACGCAGATAAGCCGTGGCGTCCCCGGTGGCCACGGCCGCGTACTTGCCCTGGCCGTCCATGCGTACGTCTTCGGCCTGCATGCCCAGGCGAGCCTTCATAACGTCCACGATCCCCAGGTTGGCGTGCGCCGCTTCAACCCCGCGTATGATGCGCGCCTGGGTGAGTACGGCCGTATCGTCCACCTTGATCTCCTGATCGGGGTCGGGCGTATCCAAAATGCGGTGCCAGGCCCCCTCCCCCTGGGCAGCGTAGAAAATGCTCGGCGTGAGTCCGCCCATCACGGAATAGCGTGGGCATCCCATGAAGCCGGCAATCACCTTGCCGTCGCAGAGCAGGGCCAGCGCCACGGCGTACTGGTCGCCGCGCATGAACCCCTTGGTCCCGTCAATCGGATCAAGCGTCCAGTCCAGCCCATGGTCGCCGCGGCCGCCACGCGTCAGGAGTTCGCATATTTCCGCCTCGGAGATGTCGGGAAGGTGAACCCGGACCTGCTCGCAGACGCTGCTCAGTTGAGCGGAGTTCTCGGGCTTGCGAAGTTCATCCGCATTCTCTTCGCTGATCATGCCGTAGTCCGGGAACACATCCCAGAGGTGCTTGCTGAGGATCACTTGCGACGCGTAGTCGGCGATCGTAACCGGGCTGCGGTCGTGCTTGGTCAGCGCTTCACGAGCATCAAAGCCGGCCTGCACGCGGGCGGTGGTCTCGCATGCGGCCGTCAGTGCGCGTAGCGCGGTCTGAAATATGGCGTCTATATCCGGCATGGTGCAAAGCCGATGAGAAAAGCATACGACCGCCCCCTTGGCTATCCAATTTTGAAACGCCGGCCCGATGCCGGCCCCTGGCGCTCAGATCGCGACCGGGACGCGGCGCGGACCGAAATCGCCGAGCCCGGCGGGACTGAAGACGCCGTCGACTGTGGCTCCGCACGATACGCAGCGGTTCCCTTCGAGTTGATAGCGCCCCATCTGGTACCAATCCCGCTCAATCAGCAGGCCGGAACAGGCCGGGCAATAGGTGCTGCCCGCCGCGCGGTCGTGCACGTTGCCCACGTAGACGTACTTGAGTCCCGCCCGCAGCGCGATCGCTCGCGCCCGCAGCAATGTCGCATGCGGGGTCGCCGGCCGGTCCAGCATCTTCCAGTCGGGGTGAAACGCCGTGAAGTGAATCGGCACGCGATCACCGAGGTTCTGCACGATCCACTCCGTCTGCTCGGTCAACTCGCGATCGGAGTCGTTCTCGCCCGGAATAAGCAAGGTCGTCATCTCGAACCACGCTTCGGTCTCGGTTCGGAGGTACCTCAGGGTCTCGAGCACGTTGTCGAGCCGACCGCCCAGGCAGACTCCGCGGTAGAACTGATCGCTAAACGCTTTCAGGTCCACATTCACCGCATCCAGGTGTGCATAGAAATCCGCACGCGCCTCGGGATTGATGAACCCGGCCGTCACGGCGACCGTCTTGATCCCGGCCTCGCGACAGGCCTGCGCGCAATCGATCGCATACTCGACGAAAATCGTGGGATCGTTGTACGTGAACGCCACGGATGCGCAACCGGACTCCCGCGCGAGCGTTGCGATCGTCTCGGGTGACGTGCGCCGCGATGCACGGTCGTAGTCGCGGGCCTTGGTCATGCTCCAGTTCTGGCAAAACTTGCACCCGAGATTACATCCGGCGGTGCCGAACGAGAGAACCCCGCTGCCGGGGAGAAAATGATTCAGGGGCTTCTTCTCGATCGGATCCGCACACAGTCCGATCACGCGGCCGTACGCGGCGAGATCTAGCTGACCGCCCTGGTTGAGGCGCGAGAAGCAAAATCCGCGCTGACCGTCTTCGAGCACGCACTCGCGCGGGCAACAAGTGCACACAATCGCCTCCGCTCCGTTCTTCTTGCGCGTCGGATGCCAGTATCGCGCTGGATAATTGAGCCGCATCACGCCCATGATATCGAGCCGGGACAGGTGCGGCAAGATAATCGGGGTGCTTGCGTCGGCGGATGTCGTCGTCTCGATCATTGCCGGAGATTCGCGTTATTCGCGGGCTCGGCTTTCCTGTATGCTGTTTCAGCATTGAGCGACTGGCGACCGATGAACCATAACCGATACGACTGAAGGGGCACCGCACAGCCATGAGTGAAACCATCCAATTCCGCAGACGGCACTTTCCGGGCGTATCCGCGCGTGAATGGAACGATTGGAAATGGCAGCTTCGGAACCGTCTGGACACGCCGCAGAGGCTCTCCCGGATCCTGGATCTCACCGCGCCCGAAAGGGACGCCCTCACACGTCCACGCCGTACGCTGCCGCTCGCGATCACGCCCTACTACGCCTCGTTGATCGATCCGCATGACTCCACGGATCCGTTGCGGCGCACCATGATTCCGACCGTTTCTGAATTGACGCGAACGGACGGAGAATGTGACGACCCGCTGGGTGAAGACGCTCACTCCCCGGTGGAGGGGATCGTGCATACGTACCCGGACAAGGTGCTCTTTCTCGCGACGGACTTTTGCGCGACGTACTGTCGTTACTGCACTCGCTCGCGGGTCGTCGGGGGAGGGGAGTTGCCTCCCGCCGAATCCCGTTGGGAGACCGGGTTGCGGTACATTGAACAACACGCAGAGATCCGAGATGTCCTCATCTCCGGCGGGGACCCGCTCACGCTGGCGGACAGCAAGCTCGACTGGCTGCTCTCGCGCCTGCGCGCCATTCCCCACGTGCAGATCATCCGTATGGGCACAAAGATCCCGGCCGTACTTCCACAGCGCATCACCCCGGCCCTCGCGAAGATACTCTCCCGCTGCAAGCCGTTCTGGCTCAGCGTCCATTTCACACACCCGCACGAACTTACCCGCGAAGCCGGGACGGCCTGTGCGCGACTGGCGGATGCGGGCATCCCGCTTATGAATCAGACGGTTCTACTGGCCGGGGTCAACGCTACGATTGCGACGATGCTCGAGCTCAATCAAGGTCTGCTGCGTTTTCGCGTGAAACCCTACTATCTCCACCAGTGTGACGCCGTGACCGGCACGTCGCACTTCCGCACCACGATCGAGACCGGGTTGCGAATCATCGACGGGCTCCACGGGCACACGACCGGGTACGCCGTTCCGATGTACATGCTCGACGCGCCGGGCGGGGGCGGCAAGATCCCGCTCTCACCGGACTACATCGTGTCGCGCCAAAGCGGCACCGTTACCGTGCGTAACCGCGAGGGAAAGCACTACACCTATCATGAGGGCACGGCTAGGAGCCCGTCGGACTTAGCGCCATCAGTTTAAGTCGCGTCATAAACCGCCGGTCTCCTATTATTTTTGCTGCGCAAAACGGGTG
>JAQBYD010000069.1 GCA_027623315.1 Verrucomicrobiota bacterium
CTCAGGCGTGTCGGGCGTCTCAGGCGTGTCGGGCGTCTCAGGCGTGTCGGGCGTCTCAGGCGTGTCGGGTGTCTCGCCCTGAGCGAGGGCGAGGATGTTCGACGTCGCGAGTTCAGCATAAGGGGAGATCGGATAGCGAGATAAAATCTCCTGGTATCGCAACAACGCGAGATCAGGCTTATCCAGTTGCTCCTGACATTGGCCGAGATAGTATGTTGCGCGTACCTTGGGCTCAACAGCCTTTACGGCGAAGAGCAGATGCTGAAACGTCTCTCTCGCGCCTTCAAAGTCGTTGCGCGCCATGCGCAGTTGACCGGCGTGCACCAGCGCATCGCCGCCAACCAGGCTGTCGGGGGAGGAGCCTGCCGCATCGAATTTTACAAGCGCTTCGTCGAGTAACTCCTCCTGCATGTCGAGTAGTGCGGAGACGTAGTAGATCCAGGATGCGCGTGCGGCGTCGTTGCGATCCACCGCGGCGCGCTGACGATCGTTCAGCGATTCGTAATGTTTGATGAATGTCGCCTCTTCGTCGGGCAGGGACTGCCGTCCGCGCTCTTTGCTGATCATGTACGCCAGGTAATGCATCATCAGGCGATTGACCGATTGGCGCAGTGCCGAGGTCTCGTAGCGCATCAGGTCGCGGTACTGCGTAATCGCCTCGCGCTCCTTGCCTGGCTGTCGCGCGTAGGTGTGCGCGAGCGCTTCGCGTACTTTGAGCCACTCGCCCTGGCCCCCGCTACCCGTGAACGAGCGCGAATAGAACGACTCCGCCTTGGCGTAGTCACACATGTCGAAGTAGATGCGCCCGGATTCATAGTCGAGTTTGTAGGGCTCAATCGTGTCTCCGGCAGCGGCACGTAAATCATCCAGGGCCTGCAGTGCGTTGCTGTAATCGTTGAGTCCCTTGTAGATGTCGAGTTTCATCTTCAGGGCGTCCACGTAGCGTCTCGTCTGCGGATAGCGAATCAGTAACGTCTGGACATTCTCGAGGGCCTCGAACATGCGGTTGTCCTTGCGGTAGCACATCGCCATGCGGAAGTAAGCTTTTTGTGCGACCTGGGGGTCGGCGTTCTCAGCGCGGATGCCGAGTCCCGTCGCGGTGATGACGTCGTAAAGAATATCGAGGGCGCGTGCCTCGACGAAGGCCGGTACATTGATCGGGACCTCGAGCGCCCGCGCGGCGGGATCGAGCCCCATTTCGATGTTGGTGTTGAATCGCACGAACGGCACAATATCCTCGGCAAGGTTTGCGCCGTCAAAGGACCCCGTCACCGTGCGCGAAAGCCCGACGAGGGTGTCGTACCCGAGTCGCTTCTCGATATCGTCGAGGGACTCCAGTTCCTGCCACGCAGGCCGTTCGCCGAGAATGATGCGCTCCTCGGCGGCAAGGCTGTAGTACTTCACGGCCTCACGGAATTTGCGGCCGCGCTCGAATACCCAGCCCAGCCAGTAGGCGGAGTCGTAGTAGTGCGAGTGCGCGGGGGAATCGAAGATCTTCATGTATTCGCGCAGGGCGAGCTTCATCTTCTCGTATTCCTTCAGGTAGTAGAAGTTCACCGAGATATTGAAGAGCGCCTTTTCCGCGTAGGCGGTATCCATCCCGAACTTGCGTAGTTCGTTGAAGCTGTCGTTGGATTCGGCCATCAGTTCGCCCATGCGGTCGCGGCGGGTTGTGCGCAAGCTCATGCCGAGAGGGGCGACGGCGCGCGCGAGTACAGCGCGGCATCCCTGAGCGCTGGCGTCGTCACCGAGGCCACCGACTTCGTGGGCCAGCACATCCTCCCGGTCGACGCCGTCGGCCCAGAAGACGCGCGCGCCGGTGATCTCCTCAATGCGTTCGACCAGGTTGTAAACCATGGCTCCCTTGGGATGCAGCGCGGTGAAATCGCCGTAGGGCTTGGCGAGGGCCGTGGCGCGTTCACGCTTCGGATCGAAGATCTCGATGATGCGTGACTGTTCTTCGGGCGCAAACTCGTCGATATCCTCTTGCTTCACGGTCGGGGTGCCGCCGGAGGTGCCGAGATCGAAGTCGATGTTGAACCGCTCGAGGTCTACGGCGAGTCGCACGTACTCCTCAAGGCGCCCGCCTTGCTCGAGTTTGGCCAACTCGGCGCTGGAGACACGGGTATTCGCGAGTGCTTGGGCTACGCTTCCCTTGGAGAGGTCCGGTGACCAGATAAAGGGTACGCTGAAGACTTTCGATGCGCGGCGCAGAACCTGTTCCGCCAGAGGACCTGGCTCACCCGCCATCCATCGAATATCCTTAACCTGCTGAAATGGCGCATGCGTCTTCAACATGGAGAGCGGTTTGAGGACTTCCGTGGGATAGATCACGAAGCCGAGTTTAGGCGTGCCCGAGGTGACATCCGTCGCTGCCTTGACTCCTGCCTTGTTAAAGTATAAGCCGGCAAGGTAGAGCAGGTGCATAATCTCGTCGCGCTCCAGGTTGCTCTTGCGAGCCACGTTGCGGTATGCGCGTGCGGCGGAGTCAAACTCCTCGCGTCCCACGTACCAGTCCGCGAGCGAGAGGGCCATTCTCTGGTAGCGCGGGTCCTGGCGGTACGCTGCTTCACGCGATTCATATAAGGTCTGCGCCTGCTCGCGTACCGCAGGGTCGTTGGATTTGAACATCGCTTCGATCCGCGCAAGTTCGAGATCGGCCGCGAAAGCCTTGTCGTTGACGTCGGCCAATTTGAGCGCGTCTTCGAAATTCTTGATAGCGCGTCCTGCATCGCCACCACCGGCGATTGGGATCGGAGCCCCTTCGCCCAGACGTATCTGGCTTGGACCCGCGGGCAGGCTGCCCAGTTCTGCGCGGCCAAGCAGGTAGAGCGCTCGCGCACGAATCTGCTTCCAGCGGTCCGGCGTGACGCCTTCGTAAGGCGTGTCGCCGTGGCGCAGTATGGTCTGAGCCGCTTCCGCGCTGGCATTCCAGTCGGGCGAGAGAACGCGTCCGGGTGACTGGGGATCGGCCCGGCGTCGCGAGTGGAGATCAGCCAGACTGAGCAGTGCCTGGGCCGCTTCGCTCGACTTCGGTTTGCTGCGGACGGTCTTGTCCCAGGCCTTCATCTTGTCCGCGCTCGTGACCTCTACGACGACCTTGGCACCTTGCCCGCGAAGTTTGGCGAGTAGATCCTTCGCTTCGGCAGCCGGGGCGGTCAGGGGAAAGCGCTGGATCAGTTCGGCAAGATGAGATGCCGCCTTCTGCACCATGGCGTCTCGCTGGCCCCTGGACTCGGCGTCGGCGGCGGACATCCCATCAGCGCGCTTGCTGTAGATCTCTGCGAGGTAGAGGTGCGCCGCAGGGGCATACTTCGGCGATTTGACCGAGACAAGGTAGTGCTCCTCCGCGTGATCCGGATCTCCCTGTTCGCGGTAGATGTCGCCGAGGCCTTGTTGCGCCTGCGAGTAGCCGGATGAATCGGTGGACACCATCTTCAGGTACTGCTTGGCCTTCTCAAAGTCCGGATTCCGCATCAACCGGTAGGCGTAGCCGAGGAGTAGTCCCATGTTGTCGCGGGTGACCCCCGCGGGAACCGATCGCACGAGGCTTTCGGGAAGGGCTTCGATCACCGCGGGATACTCTTTTCGCTGGTAGGCGATCTGCGCGAGCAGGAGCCGGGCCTGTTGCTTCAGGGAATCGACGTAGACCACGTTCTCAAGCCACTTCTGCGCTTCGGCCCAACGCTTGTTCTCAACATGAAATTTCGCGATCTGCAGCGACATGGAGTCGACGCCCCGCATCAAGTCCTTCGGGATGGTGCGCCCGTCGGTTCGGAAGGTGGTGACCATCGCCCGCATCTCGTGGACCGCGCCGGTGAAGAGGGACGTCGCCCTGGCTTCCTGGCCCGCCTTGACATAGAGGCTTCCCAGGGTCTGCGCCGCGATGGCGGAGTTGTAGTATCCGTATCGCTTCGCTCCGTTCGAGAGTAGTTGGTAGTCGGACTCGATCAGTCGGATCTTATCTTCGATCTTGCCGGGGCGGGCCTTGTAGATCTTGATGCGGATCGCCAACAACGAACCCACTCGTTCATCGGACGGGTAGTTTCGCACGAACGCATCGATGCGCTCACTGGCCTCATCATAGTCACGCAGGCGATAGGAGATCATGGCCAGGCGGGATTCGCATATCGTTTTCCCCTTCTCCGACACCTCCTGACGCAGCGCGCGCGAGAAGAGTGGCCGCGCCTCGGCGTACTCGCCGAGCATGTAGCGACATTCGGCCAGCATGCGCAACTCCACGCCAATCTCGCTATCGTCCCGCGATGCCGTCGATGCCGTGAGAATACGCGCCGCATCAGCATACATCTTCTGCGACATCAGCTCCCCGGCCTGCTGGATCTGCGGGGCCTGCGCGCTGGCGATAGAGCCCACGAGGCAGAAGCCTACTATAAGGAAAAGCGCCCCAAGCCGATGATGGGTATCCCCTGGCCGTTTCGTGGCGGATAGGCAGCGAAGGGAAGTATGTAACATCATCAGTGGTCTTTAACGTCTATCGGGGAGAGCCTGTGACAGCAGAGGAGCCACCCCCCGCCGGCGTTCTTAGCTCAAATTGCATGTGTGCATTTAGCAGGAAAAGGGCCAAGTTGCACTAAAGGCAGGAAATGGTCAAGCGTGGGGAAATCAGGGCCTGCCGGCTCCTCTAACTGAGTCTTGAGAAGTACACACTGAGCATCCCAGTACGCAGCACTCTCGATCGCTGCTAGCCCGGATATCTCACACTTTTCCTACTACTAACACGGATAGCTCCGTCAGGCTTGATCGAAACAGGGCTTCGCCAATTCACAGTATGTCCATACAGTTTCATCGGCAAAGCCCTGTTTCGATCAAGCCTGACGGGCTCTTCGCGCTCTCGCTACGAAAAAGTGTGAGATGTCCGGGTTAACACCGGGCTGGGCGCCACCAACTACAGCCGGCTGGAGATGATCAGCGGAAACTGCGCGCTGCAGGGCGGCAGTATCGCATGGTCCACCAATGCGGCGAGCAGCAACCTGATCAGCGTGGCGGGTTCGCTGACGACGTCCGGCAGCATTGCGCTGGATGCCACGGGCGCCACGGCTGGGGACCCGCCGCAGCGGGTTCTCTTCCACGCCACGGGCGCGATCAACAACAACGCCAGTTGGACGGTGACACCGTCGAAGTACGGCGTCGAGGCGCAGGGGCAGAATCTTGTCCTGGCCATCGCTCCCCCAAGGGAACGGTCATCACGATCCGATAGTCGTGGAATGCCTGCGCAGCATCGATGACATCAGGACTGGCGTTTCGGGGGCGTCTCGAGACTGAACGGCTTCTCGATCTGCTCCTCAAGTTCCTTTTGCCGATGAATGAGCTTGGGGTTACGTGCGCGGAAAAGCTCTTCGATGAAGTCCACATAGGCATCCATGGACAGACGAGGGGGAAGGGGCTCTGGCGTGCGGTGTGTCAAGGCTGCTGCAATCCCTCCACCTGATCTCGGATCGCGGGGACTTTCAGAGCGAAGCCGCGGATCTCGATTTCAACGGCGTTCGCCAGAAGCTTCTGCATGGTATTCGCGTCGACTCGAAGGAAATCGACGCGCGGGTCGGTCTCGCTCGAGCTAAAGAATACGACATTGTCGTGCACGGATACGTTCGGGAAGCCGGCATCCAGCATAACTCGCCTGACAGCGTTGAGCTGGCTGCCGAGAATCATGAAATCCACATCCAGCGTGTTTCGGCTGTACCCGTAGTGATTGACCGCAAAACCTCCGATCAGCAGGCATTCAACCCCCCGCCGCCGGGAGCTCGTGCGAGGCCATGGAAAGAATCGTGTCGAATGAGGTCATGGCGACATGCTACCGCGCTTCCCCTCGGAGTCAATCCTGTCCCAGAAATTCGCGTTTTGGCGATGTATTCAGCGAATTTTCATCTCGGGACGGAGCCGTTCATCGAGACGTCGCTTCTGCCTGCGCTCAGAAGCTGCGGCGGGCAAGCGAGGGAGGATGTAGAACGGTCCTCCGGGCCGTTTGGAACGGCGCGGAGCACCGTTCTACGGCAGAGCTCAGCATGGGGCGAGGAGCGGCGGCGAATCTACATGATCGAGGCGCAGGATGTGGCCGAACACCTGGTGATGTTCGAGGATGGCGAGTTGTTGAGGACCGTCGAGGACCCGAAGTTTCACGCTCATATCTTCAAGGAGTAGCAGGCACTGGACAGGGACCCGCCATGATTAAGAACGCCAGTCACCGAACGCCTGTGCAACGTCGAACGCATGCTCGCTCACGCCATCGCCGCGAAGTCCATATCAACGCGGAATAGGTGACCAGCCGGTCGCGCCGCTGCAACAGGACCGTCCCGATTCTTCGGTAAAGGCGAACGATCAAGGCGTTGCGACGGTACCAATGGAAAGCCGCGAACAGCGAAAGTCGGGTTAGCGGTAGACTGCATCGTGGGTGCCGATGTCCAGGAGAACAAGTTGGTGCTTGGAGATGGCCAGGATCAGGACGATGCGGTCGCCATGGGTCACCCGTACCGCGTGCAAGCCTTGAAGACGTCCTGTTAGGGCGTGCAGACGGAGAGATGGCTGGTGCGGATTCTCGGTCAGGGTGGTCAGAACCCGCCGCACAGTGGCGGCGCGGTCGGGATGTTTCTTCAGGTACTTCCGCAGGGCGAGCAGGAACGTTTCCGTGCGGACGAGTTCCCATGGCACGGGAGCATCAGCCATGCGCCGAGGCCTCGGCCATCAGCTCATCCACCGATGTCGTCTTGCAGCGCCTGGCTTGCCAGTCGGCCAGAGATTGAGCCAGCCGCGCGTCGTCGGCGTCCTGCAGCAGCGCTTCATAGGTTTCCGGCGTCAGTACGACGTAGGCCGCGCGATTGTTCCTCACAACCGTCACCGCGGCATGCCGGCGCAGCCCGTCGTCTACGGCCGTCAAGCCCCGGCGCTTGATCTCCTGAATGGGAATGATTGCATCCATCATTTGCTGCCTTCGGTACTAGTTTCAGGTGCTATATTACAGTACTGATTCAGGTATGTGCAATCACGAATTTCAGTGCGGATCTTGCCTAACCCGTGGGTCGGACCCCGCGCGTCGGTTGTTACGCGCCGAAATCTGATCGTATTTCCTGCCGAATTCTCCTTGTAGCAGTTTAGGCCTTCTGCCGCACTGCTGTCGCAATTTGTCACCGAATTGGCGCGCTGTGGTCGTAGTGCTACGACGTGCCGTTGTGGTCGTAGGATTCTCTGGAGTTTCCCGTTCTGGTCGTAGGAATGAGCGGCCGCCACGACCGCGCTGGACGAAGACCCCCCGGGAGAACCCGCGAAAAGGTACGAGCGCGGATTCGCCGGATTAACGCACTGTTTTCAAGCGTAATCTGCCCGCAGAAAGATGATATTCGGCCTTAGAGCGTCAGAATCGGCACTGTAAGAGCTCCAGCTCTCTTTGATCGCCAGATGCTTGACTGCTCCTCTTCGCTTACGCGGTACGGCGTGAATCGCTTGCGTTGACCGGTCAACTCGTCATACCCACACCACTGCCATTGCTCCGGGTGCTCTACGACGCCGGCCCGCACCATGTTCATGTCAACGTACCGCAAACAGTTGGGGAGATACTGGCCGTCTTCATCCATAGACATATCGTCTATCGTAGTGCGGCCTTCATGAATAGACGTTGCATTTCAATCAGCCCGCTGGTCGGACGTGTCTCGCCGCATCGGTCGCCCATTTCGAGCAGTGCATCCACGGTCGTCCAGTCGTATTGCCAGCGCGCAAGTTCCTTTCGGCGCGCCTCTGCGAGGGCAGGTGCGGCTCGCCGCCACTGTTCGACGACCGCCTTCTGTTGCGCTTTGGTCGGACGATTCATTGCTCCAGCCCCAAGATACGACGGGCGCGGTCGAGGATCTCCGGGGCCTCTTTTAACTCTGACAGCAGTGAAAGGTGCTTGAGAATATAGACGGTGTCGAGGCGGGTGCCTTGGCGGACCGCAACGCCTTCGGCGTCAAGCCAGTCTTGCGCACGCGCCGCAAAAGCCTTCATGACGAAAAGGTCTTCCGCCGAGCAGACGGGTAACACACAGCCGGGCGCGAACTCGAACGGTGTCGTCCGCTCCAGCATGTCAATCTCGAACTCCAGTGCGCCCAGAGAAATGTCGACGTCTTTATGGTTTGAGGCGCGGATCAGCAGCACGCGGTTCGCCAGGGCAAATGCAAGTGCGTCGGGCAGGCGCCCGGCGAAGTGCTCCAAGAGCGGTCGCACGAAGGCTTCCTCTTCGCCGATGCCGGTCAGAAGCGTCAGATCGACGTCCCTTGTGAGACGCGGCTCGCCCCACCGCTGGACGGCGAGGCCACCGATGATGCAATGCTCCCACTCACGTGCGGCCATGAATTCGCAAATCTCTGCAGCGGCTACAAATAGGGCATTCATCAGCTATGGCGTACCATAATCTGGGCGCAAAATCCACTATCGACAGTGTTCTCGGCATGGAATGCGGGCGCGGATTCGTCGTGAATGTCGGCATGCACCGTGGCGACAAGGAGAACATCGTCGAAGAGAACGCCGCCATGGTTCGTGAGATACTGGGCGGCTGACGCCAAACTTCCCAGCTTTGGGCCCCCTGTACCAGAGCTTCGTCCCTCAGCACGGTACAGGGCAGGCACGAATCACGCGAATCGACTCGAATTTCCAAATGGGTAGAGACCGCGGTTCGATTTCAACATGGGCGACCCCGACAGCTATGTATTGGGCAAGGGCGTGTTCCAGGGCGAATCGGTGACGTGGATGGCGCGCTGGTGCCTGCAGGAAGCTCACGGGGTCATCATCTGCGACAACCGCGCGCTGACCTTCCGCAACATCGCTGAATGAAAAAGTTGTTTGCAACGGCGTTCATCGTGCTGGCGGCAGCGCTGGGGATTACGCGCTGGACCGAACCGGACTTGCGCTCGGAGGTGCCGATCATCTACTGGGTGATCGACCCGGCGCCGGTGCGAGGCGAGCACATCCGCCTGTTCGAGCTCTGGCAGATCAAGGCGGGGCATTGCACCGAACACCGGCTGGCGACACCCGCCGACGTCGAAGCCTTCCGGGCCCGGCGTTGGTCGCCGGTCATCGCCACGGCCATTCGTGAGGGAAACGAAATCGGCAGTGCTCTTCTTGACGGGACGCTCCCGGCCGACCGCTTGCCGGTGACGATCCGCGTGCCGAAGACGGAGACCCTGGCTCGGAAGCGACTGTACCCCTGTGGTCTGGATTACGGGTTGCCCACCACGCTGATCCCCGCCGGGGTGGATGCGGCGCTTGCGAGCGCGCTTCTGGGACTTTCCTGCGTTCTCCAGGTTTTGCCGGCGATGTGCAGGCAGGGACTGGAGCCGCCGAACTGGCTGGGCGCCTATCACTGGGCCAAGCCGGCTATCATGATCATGGGGCTCTGGAGCGCGATCGGCTCGGGCAACATGCTGCTGTATCTGGCGGGGCTGTCGAACATCTCTCCGGAGCTCTACGACGCCGCGGATATCGACGGCGCGTCCGACGTCAGCGGTTCTGGCACGTCACCTGGCCGCAATTGGCGCCGGTTACCTTCTTCATCTCGGACTGGTGGACTCTTACCTCGGGCTTATCATTCCAGCCTCGTTCAGCGCGTTCGGCACCTTCCTTCTGCGGCAGTTTATGATGGGCATCCCCCGCTCGCTCGATGAGGCGGCGGAGATCGACGGGGCCAGCAAATGGCAGATATTCTGGGAAGTCATCATGCCGCTCAGCCGGCCAGGCCTGATCACGCTTTCCATCTTCACCTTCATGGGCGCGTACCAGAACTTCTTCTGGCCGCTGGTCATGCTCAAGACCACCTTCCGCTACACCCTGCCCGTCGGCCTGCTGTTCTTCGACTCTGAGCAGGGCCAGGAAACTACGCTGCTGATGGCGGCGGTCACGATGTCCGTCGTCCCAATGATCCTTGTCTTTGTGTGCCTGCAGAAGCACCTGGTGAAAGGCATCCAGCTTGGCGGCGTGAAGGGGTAGGGGAGTTGCGTCGCCCCCCCCCCTCGTCATGCGGACGGCTTTGTGAGGAAAGGGAATCCCTTTGTAAGCGACAGAGCCGCATCCATCGAATCCGCTTCGACGTGCAGGAAATTCATCGAGAACCGCCTCGGTCTTGAACTATCGCGAGAGCCTTGACCAGAACTATGTGTCAGAGGATGGATGCGAGATAGACGCCGTTGGTCGCGGTTCCGCCCTGGATGGGATTTGGGAACTCAACCGAGTGGCCCTGTGCGCGGTCAAAAACCTGTGTCAGCAGAGAGAGGAAGTGGTCGTCGGGAAGTTCGTTTGACCAAAGCGCAAAAACGCCGCCGGGCCTCAGGAACGATCGCACGCGAAGCAGACCCGGTTCCGTGTAGAAATCGGCATGGCTCGGATTGAGCAGGAATGAAGGCGTGTGGTCGATGTCGAGGAGGATGGCGTCGAAACGGTGCCCCGGCATGTGCGGATCAAAGCCGTCTCCACGCGCGAGCGCGAAGAAGTCGGCGTTGCGGTATTGGCAGCGCGTATCGTTGGAGAGAAGCGCCCCGTTCGGAACGAGCTGACGCTGATGCCAGTCAATCACCGGGGCCAATGCCTCGACGACGACCAGTCGCGCGACGGCGGGGTAGTTCAACGCGGCTGCGGCGGTGTAGCCAAGGCCCAGTCCGCCAACCACGACCTGCCAACCGTCTCCGTCCTTGCCCCCGAGCGCGAGATCCGTCAATGCGACCTCGCCCTCGTGAAAGAGCGTCGACATGAGGTACTCGCCGTTGAGTTTGACTTCGAAGATCTCACGCCCATCCACCTCAACAGCGCTGCGCCGCTGCAGGATCAATTCGCCGAGCGGCGTCTTCTGGTAATCCAGTTCTTCGAAGCCGAGGCTCATCCGGGTTAGACTGGCTCAGCCTGCGCGCTGCGCTTGCGCTTGGTCGCATCGAGGATCTTCTTGCGCAGTCGCAGGTGCTTCGGCGTGGCCTCGACGTATTCGTCAGCGCCGATGAATTCGATCGACTTCTCCAGGGACATCTCCACCGGCGGCTCGAGTTGGATCGCCTTGTCCGTTCCGGAAGCGCGAACATTGGTCAACTGTTTGGTGCGCGTGGGATTCAGGGGGAGATCTTCCCGGCGTGGATTCTCGCCCACGATCATGCCTTCGTAGACTTCCGTTTGTGGGCCGATAAAGAGCTTTCCGCGGTTCTGGGCCTGGTCCAGGGCGTAGGCCGTGGAGATGCCTTGCGTTGTGCACACCAGCGAGCCGGTGGTGCGCGTTTCGATCGCGCCGCATACGCGATCGTACTGCCTGAACATATGGCTCAGCAGGGCGCGTCCGCTGGTGAGGTTGACCAGAAAGTTTTCGAAACCGATCAGCCCGCGTGTCGGGATGACGCCCTCGATATGAACATTGTTCCCGTGATGGGTCATCTGTTCGGTTCGAGCCCTGCGAGCGGCAAGGGCCTGCATCACATCGCCCAGGCATTCGTTGGGTAGCTCCAGCCAGATATCTTCGAACGGTTCCAAGCGCTTACCGTTCTCCTCGTGGTAGATCACCTCGGGGCGCGAGACCAGTACCTCGAATCCCTCGCGCCGCATGGTCTCCACGAGCACGGCGATCTGAAGCTCTCCGCGCGCCTGGATGATGAAGCCGCCTCCGGACGGCGCGTCGCTCAGTTCCAGCGAGATGTTGGTCTTCATCTCGCGATCAAGTCGCTCTCGTATCTGCCGCGCGGTGACGTATTTCCCATCGCGGCCGGAAAGGGGGCCATTATTGGCGCGTAGCTCCATCTGGATAGTGGGTGGGTCTATCGCCACAAAGGGTAGAGGAGGCTGGGAGTCGGTCTCGCAGAGCGTCTCGCCGATATACGCATCCGCGAAACCGGCAATGCCGACGATATCACCGGATCCGCCGGTCGTAGACTCCGACGTGCCCATACCGCGGAAGGTGTACAGCTTCGAGACCACCCCGCGCTCATGTGTGCCGTCCGGGCGTATGCTGTAGATGATGTCGCCTGTCGCCACGGAGCCCTGTGTTATCTTGCCAATGGCGATCCGGCCGACGTAGTCGTCCCAGTCGATGTTGCTGACCAGCATTTCGAATGGAGCGCGCGGGTCCGCAACGGGAGCCGGGATGTGTTCGACGACGGTTTCGAAGAGAGGCACCATATTGTCTCGGGGGTCGCCGATTTTGCGCACCACGTAGCCGTCTTTCGCGCTTCCATAGAGAAACGGCGCGTGGAATTGCTCCTCGCTCGCGTTCAACTCAAGCAGGAGTTCCAAGAGTTGATCGTGCGCTTTGTCCGGGTCGGCAAAGTCTCGATCAATCTTGTTGATCACCGCGACGAGTGGCAGGTGCTGCTCGATGGCCTTCTTGAGGACGAAACGGGTCTGCGCCTGCGGACCTTCGGCCGCATCCACGAGCACGAGCACGCCGTCGACCATCTGCAGGATGCGCTCCACCTCTCCACCGAAGTCCGCGTGACCGGGCGTGTCGACGATGTTGATCAGGTACTCATGCCACTGAACTGATGCATTCTTGGACTTGATCGTGATGCCCTTCTCGCGCTCGAGGTCCATCGAATCCATTGCACGTTCGACCGTTGCCTGGTGGGCCTGGAATACGCCGCTCTGCCGTAGCAGGCAGTCCACGAGCGTCGTCTTGCCGTGATCGACATGGGCAATGATGCCGATGTTTCGAATTTGTTGTTGGGTGCTCATAATGGGGCTGAGATAAAGGTGGCGGAGCATCCGCTAAGCGCGTCCGGAACGCAAGCCTATAGAGAGGGCGGTTTTCACGCGCCCGCGTAGGAGACCGGAACCAAGGTCGCACCGCGGAAAGTTTCGATGCAGCGCGCTGCGTGCGCGTATCGTATCGCGTCAATGTCGATCTCCCCTGACCGCTCGCACTCTACGCGCTAATACGCCAGTCGAACTGACTATCGCGGAAGATCATGCCGCGTACGATCTTTCGCAGGCGTGACTCCGACTCCGATATCGGAAACTCCTTGCACGGAATGAACGTTTCAGTGAAATCCGTAGGGTTGCTTCTCGCTGTCATGCTTGGCACAATCGCGCAATGAAATCGAATTCTCATCTGACCATGTTGACCCCGCTTCTTGTGGCTGCCGCCGCGTTTATCTCATCCAGCTTCGCCGCCGACTGGCCGCATGATCGCGGTCCGGATGCGAATGATATCTCGGCTGAGACCGAGTGGAGCAGCGACTGGCCTGCCGATGGCCCCAGGATCGCCTGGCAAGCGGATGTTGGAACCGGGTACTCCAGCGTCGCGGTCGTCGGGGGACGTGTATTCACAATGGGCAACACGAACGGCCAGGACGTGATATTTGCGCTCGACGCCGTGACCGGCAAGCCGGTCTGGACTCACAACTATGCGTGTGAGAGCGCCAAGCAGTTTCCCGGCACGCGTGCGAGTCCCACTTTCGATGACGGACATCTCTACACCTATAGCCGCTCCGGTGACCTCTTCTGTTTAAATGCCGACGACGGTAAAGTGCTGTGGTCTCTCAACACCGTGAAGGAGCATGTGGGGGTCGTGGCCAAGTTTGGGCTCGCCTGCCACCCTTTGATCGTTGGCGATCGACTCTATATCTACGCATCGGGTGCAGCCGGCTTGCTCTGCCTGGATAAGAAAACCGGGAAGAAAATATGGAATCACGGGCCGGCTCCCGGTAAGGCGGGCTACGCTTCTCCGCATCGCGCCAGGGTAGGGGGGCGGGATGTCATCGCCTGCTTCAGTGACAGCGTGCTCTGGGGGTTGGACGCGGAGTCCGGCGCGTTACTTTGGTCGGTGCCGTGGAAGGCTACACACAATATCTGTTCGGCTAGTCCGTTGTATGTAGGCGACGAAGTTTTCGTCTCGACCGCCTACGATGTGGGTTGCGGGAAGTTCTCCATTGAGGGCGATAAGGCCACGCCGCTCTGGCGCAACAAGAACCTGATGACCCAATTCTCGAATGCGATTCTCCACGATGGGCACCTCTTTGGTGCCAGTGGAGATAATCGAAAGACGGGCTCGCTGAGCTGTATCGACTGGGATAAGGGAGAGGTCGCCTGGAGCGAGGCATCAGCCTTTGGTCCGCTGACCATGGCCGGCGAGCGCCTGGTCATCATCACCTGGCAGGGCGAGCTGATCGTCGCCAAGGCATCCACCAAATCCTACCAGGAGCTGGCGCGTGCGAAGGTTGTCGACGGCGAATGCTGGACCGCCCCGGTCCTCTCGGGCAACCGGATCTACGTCCGTGCTAATGGTGGCACGCTGGTTGCCGTCGACGTCAGCCTCTGATTTGAAGCGTCCCAGAATTTGGGCCCACGAATCACACGAGTCGACACGAATGAAGAGCGGAAAGCGCGGATATCGGCGTAATCCGCGGCTCTATCTCTGTCTGCATTCCTGTCGATTGGCGTGATTCGTCGCGGCGCGTGTTCCCAGAGCACCGGGTTGAGCGTACCTGCGCGGATCTCGCCGTCCGGGTTCAGTACTCCGGCACGACGCGGTAGAAGCGTTTTCCGGTAGAAGGATAGGCGGGATCCGTCCACGTGTTCGTCGCGACCGTTATGGCGCGCTGCCAGGATGAGAGATCGGGGGAGACGTCTACGCCGTAGTCCGGTTGGCCGACGACTCCGCTCCAGACGAGCCGCATGCCGGTCGGTGTTGTCGCCGCGCTGACGAACGTCGGAGCGATCAAGGTGTTCATCTCTGCTGCCTGTCTGCGGATCAGATCGATCGTGGAGGCCTCCGATGGGAATACACTGCCAACCTGGTCGTCGTGGCCGGAGTCAGACGCTTCGAGCATCCAGAAGTGCAGGCCTGCGGCCGGCCCGTCGGAGGCTGCCGAGGTGTAGATCGCGTCAAACCATCCACGGTAGTAACTGTGGCGGCCGTAGGTAGCCTCGAGAGGAGGGCCGCCCCATTGCGAGTGAAGTCGACCGTATTCGCTGAGGACGACCGGTTTGCAGAATTCGCCCGCGGCGGTCGTCAGCCGGTCGGCCACCCAGTTCATGGCGTTGCTGTACATGGATTCATCGCTCTGCGCGGTCCACCACGAATCAGGCCAGCAGTGCATCACCGCGTAGTCGATATTGGAGCAGGCACTGTTCAGGCTCCACTCCGGCTCCCACCCCTCTTCGCCGCTTGATACCATGTGGTTCGTGTCGACGGATTGAATATAGGCCGCCATCTCACACACCCAATTGGTCAAAGCGGATAGACTCGAACTCCGGGGCTCGTTGGCGAGTTGCCATCCGAAGAGGGTGGGGTCCTCCTTGTAAACGCGGCCATTGAAGGTATTCGTACGGTTCGCCAGGACCGCGAAGTGATCCTTGTACCATTGTCGGCACCAACCGTCCGTATAGAACTCGTCGTGTGCGCCGGATGCGGTCGGACTGTTCGTGACATACCAGATCATGCCGCCATAGGCACTCCAGTTATTCACCAACGTCAGGACCACGGCCAAGTCCCGTTGCCGTGCAGCTTCCATCACGTAATCCAAACCCACCAGCGCCTGCTCACGATAGACGCCCGGATTGGTCTGCATGCGCCAGTCTGCATGGACTGCACTGAACTCCTGCACGTTCGCCTCGTTGAATGCCCAGACTCGAATCACCCCCAGTCCGAGGTCTTCGCAGCGCGTCATCACCTCGTCGCTCATGTCACGCCAGGTCATGCCGTTGGTGGCGATCGTCGTGTCCTGCGCGAAGTATCCAAGGTAGAAGCAGTTGGCGCCCATGTAGTAATAGCGCTGGTTGCCGCTCATGAAATGGGTGTCGGCGCGGTAGAAGAATTCATTCGTTGCGCCCACCGTCGACTGGGGCATCGAGGCGCCGGCCAGTACGATCGCGCAGAACCAGGACAGCGGAGCGGTCATCCGTCGGGATTCGCGGCCGCGCTGCCTACTGGCTCTTCGTGAGCCGGATCGCGTGCAGACCGGAAGACTCTCCGTCCTCGCCCATATCCATCTTGCCTTCCCACGTGCCGACCAGGGCCTTGACGCGTTCCAGTTCCGCCGAGCCCTTATGCTCCTTCGGCATCTCCCCAGCATCTGCGAGGGTAACGCTAAGCGCGATCACGCCTGCCATAACCGTCAAAGTTCTCTTCATATGATCTCCTCCCGGGTTATGTATCCACGAATTCCACCCGCGGCGCAGCACGCGGCGCCGACCGGGGAACGCTCCCAGATTCACGCTGGAAGCGCAATCCGATAATTTCGGCAGAACTTGCGGATTGCCCACAGAGCTGAAATCAGGTTCAGTAATTCCAACCGGAATGAGTGATCACGTATCTACCCTCCCCGTGACCCTTAGTGCCTGCACACCCAAGCTCCTTGTGGTCGGGGGTATTATGCGCGGTGGAACGTCCCTACTTCGCGAAGTTCTTAATTCGCACCCCGGCATTGCCCTGTTCTCTTGCGAGTTGAGGGCGATGGGTTGGTGCGGATTCGCCGGGGGCATTCACGTTGCAGCCGTGCATCACTATCTCTGGCGTCGCCGCGCTCGCATTGGGAATCGCGAGTTTCGCAAACAGGCCTATAACTACATGTGGCGGTTACTTCGACGGAACGGCGTCTTCGATCCGGTCGAGTTGGGTACGCTTCGGGCGGTTTTCGCACAGTGTCTCGCTTCGCCATCAACGAAGTACGTGGGAGACAAGTACCCTCAGTACATCTCTCACTACCCGAAATGCATTCATGACGAGGACAGCCGCTGCATCTTCATCATTCGCGATCCACGGGATTCTGTCAGTTCCCTCTACGAGAGGATCCAACGGGGTCACTGGCGGCAGAATTGGACAAAGCCCTACACCAGCGTGGCCGGAGCGGCGAAATACTGGATGGAAACGGCTACGGCCATCAAGAGTGTACAGACTCTCGGCGGCAACGCCCTGGTGATTCGCTACGAAGATCTTGTGCTTGATCCACAGCGCACGCTCGAGATGCTCGCCCGACATCTCGAACTTCCGGTGGAGGGCTTCGATGCGGGACTTCCACATGCAGACAGTATCGGAAAGCATAAGCAGTTCCTGACGCCTTGCCAGGTAGACGAAGTCGAGCAGATAGCCGGTAAATTGATGCCACACTTCAGTTATGAGTAGTTGCGCCGGCAACGTTCGCGACTACCGGATTAAGTGCGAGTCGTTCCCGTAACTTAAACGTATTCCCCAACCCATCCGAGAATCCCGCGGCCGCGGGATCGAGAACTACTCTCGAACGAT
>JAQBYD010000009.1 GCA_027623315.1 Verrucomicrobiota bacterium
CCAAGGTTATCCATGTCCGCATAGTGTTGCTGCTCCGGTGCATTGCTTCTCCTTAGTTTCCGCTGAGACCGTATCGACTCCCTTGCGGATGCGCAAGGTTCTGGCACGCTCTTTCTTCTTCAAACCAGAAGGTGAACGGTCATCGAGGTCACGGGGACATGCTGATCGACTCCAAACTCGTCCGTGCAAACAGCCAGAGGCCACGCACCGCCGAAGTTCAGACTTCCTGATCTCGACCGGAGATTGGCGCTATTTTCCGGAAAATGACTTGGCACCTATTGCGGCGTGACATGCGGAGCGGCATGGCGGATTCTTTGGGCTCAATAAACGATTCCGCGAAGGATCGAAACCCAGAGAGGTTCCGCCATGCCACAGTTATTGTTACAGGGATTTCCTGACGGCGCAATGCGAATAGGCGCGACGCTCAGCGTGCTGAAGAAGGAAGGTCGGGTGACCTATTTTGTGGGTCCGGACAACTTCTTTGCACATGCTGAGACGGATGTGGCCGGTCTGCGTTTTGCGATCGCCACACTCATTACCAATGGTCACGTCCGTGCCAGCGAAGTTGACATGGGCGGGGTGCTGGCAGGGCTACCCGCGTTGTGCGGCAACGGCCTGTTGAGCGGACTGGGCCGACACCTCTCGCTGCCAAGCGGGTTCTATAGTGCCATGCACATTCTAACGCTCTTGGGATTCATGGCGTTGGCGCGGATTCGCCGACCGGAAGGTCTTCGGCATGTTCCGCCAGGTGAACTGGGTAAAGTGGTTGGGCTGGACCGGCACGGGAGCCCTTTTGCCTCGGCGTTACGTCTCACGCGAGAAGCTCTGTTTGCGGGGCACCACGGACTACTGGGTCAACGACGCGCTTGGCCGTCCGTTCTTCGTCGTCTCCAAGACGGTCACCGACGGATTGGCCTCCACGCTGCTTGATGAGATCGTGCCCGAACTGCTAGAGAGCGTTCCTGGACAACCGTCGGAAGGCCAACTGGCCGACGATCCGCTCCTGCACCGTTTCGCCGTGATCTTCGACCGCGAAGGCTCCTCGCACAGCCTGCTTTCCAAACTCTGGGAACAGCGGATCGGAGCCATCACCTACCGCAAGGCCGTCAAAGACCTGTGGCTCGCCGACGAGTTTTCGGAAATCGAGGTGCCGATACCTGGCGGTGGTGCCACGCGCATGCAATTGGCGACTCGCCAAACGGTGCTCACCGCCGGCAAGGCTTCGATCCCGGTTCTGGAGATCCGGCGTTTAACACAAACCGGGCATCAAACGGCGATTATCACCACCGCCCAACGTTTGCAAAGCCCCGTGCTGGCGGGGCGGATGTTCTCGCGATGGTGCCAGGAAAACTTTTTCGGCTACATGATGGAACACTATGATATTGATGGACTTGTGCAGTATGGAAGCGACGAGATTCCTGGCACAACGCAGATCGTCAACCCACAGTGGCGCTTACTCGACAAGGCGGTAAGGGACAATCTGCGCCGTATCCGAAAACTGCACGCCGCACTGGGGGCGAGGACGCTGCGCAACGATGGCGGAGATATCGAAGTGTGGGCGGAACGGCTTCAGGACATCCAGCGACTGGAAACCGATACAGCCGATCTACGGGCCAAACGACGCGAGACGCCAAGAAAAGTGGCTATCGCCTCACTGCCTCAAGAAGAGCGCCCGCGCCAGCTCGTCCCCCTGGGCAAAATGCTCGCCGACACGGTCAAGATGATTGCTTACCGTGCCGAAACGGCGCTTGTCGGGTTGCTGCGCCCGCACTTGGCCAAAGAAGAAGAGGCGCGCGCCCTGATTCGGGAACTCTTCGTTTCCTCTGCTGATCTCGACCCCGACGAGCAGAATCATACACTTACCGTCCGTATCCATCGCATGGCCTGCCCCGCCCATGACAAAGCCATATCCGCCTTGCTGGACGACCTCACCGCCACCGAATTCCACCACCCTGAGACCGGCATGCGGATCATTTACGAACTCGCCTGATTTTACCGAAATTGTGCCAACTCATTTTCCGGCGAGATCAGGAAGTCTGAGACTGGAGTTCGCTTTGAGTCGCGCCCTTGCGACTCGTGTCGCAAAGATGAAGGCGATTCTATGGCGGAACGGTCTTCTGGATCGCTAATCGCGCGGCATCGTGTTTGAATGCGGTGCCAATGCCGCTATCCTCCGCAAAGCTCTACATCGACATGGATGACGTCCTCTGCGAGACCGCGCGGGCCCTGACGGCGTTGGCTGCACGTGAGTTCGGCAAGACGGTGGAACTAGAAGAGCTTACCACCTTTAATCTCGAGCGCGCGCTGGACCTGACGTCTGAGCAGACGGAGTTGCTGATGTACAAAGCGCATCAGCCGGAGATCCTTGGAAAGTTGAAACCACGCGATGGCGCTCTCGCGGCCCTGACCTCCTTCGTCGAGAGGTCCATAGAGATTGTGGTGGTGACGGGCCGGCCCCCGTCAAGCGGCGACGTCTCCATCGAATGGCTTCTAGAGCATCGCATGCCGCACGACGACTTTGTCCACATGGATAAGTATGGCCGGCTGGAGCCTGCGGATTCTACGGTGCGGGTGCTTCAGATGCACGAGGTCGTCGAACAGCGCTTTACCCTGGCGGTCGAGGATGCCGGCGAGGTGGCGGCGACGCTCGCAGGCCAGTACGGCCTGCCGGTTGCACTACTCGATCGGCCCTGGAATCGTCTGGAGGCGCTTCAGGATCTGGAAGCGGACGGCCTGGTCACCCGCTGCACCGGGTGGCCCGAGGTGGAGCAACTCGTGCACGGCATGCTGGAGTCGTAGCGGCGCGCATGGGGAGTGATCCGTGAATCAACAGAACTTCAGTTTGACCAGCGAGATCTGATACATCGGCGTTGATTTTGCGATGTAGATCTTCTTGTCGAACGTCTTGTTCTCTCCGGACTTGATGGCTCCCAGGTCCACGAACTCCGGACGCGATTCGCCCGGCTTGGCCTTGCTCGTGCTTCTTCTCGCCCAGTTTGTTGATCCCGAAAAAGATGCCGGCGATGACAGCCACGGGCACGACGAAAAACCAGAAGAGCGCCTTCAGTGCTTGCACGTTGCCTCCTTATGTCCTTTCAGGCACTCCACTCCTCACTACTCACTTCCCCTTCCGTCCGACTCCTGACATAGCGATCGTAGACACTGCTGATCCCGTCCGCATTACCGATCACCGTGATCCAGTCGCCGTCCAGAAGCATTGCTTTGCCGTCGGGCACAAGTCGCTTGCCGTCACGCCGGATCACGGCTACGAGGCATCCTTCGGGCAGAGACACATCACGCAGCGGCTTGTCGATGAAGGAGGACGTGTCGTCGTCTTGGTCCAATTGAAGCGACACATAGCTCCTCTCGCGCAGCAGCATCTCGCGTAGCTCGCGTTCACTGGCGGCGGACAGCCAGTTCTGGATGAAATCGTCTTCGTCGATGTGGTTGGCCAACTGGGCAAGGATGCGCAAGTGCTGCGACGGATCGGCTTCGGGGCTCAGCAGGTAGAACACCGCGTGAATGGGTTCATCGACGTCGTGCGCGTGCACGGAGGGATCATCGACTTCGATGTGTACCCCGGGCCCGGTTCGGACGATCACCATGCGCGGACGCCGAATCTCGGTCAGCCTCAAGTGAGGAAGCGCGGCCCCATGCGAGACGGGTGTGGCGCCGACGCGGGTGCCGTCCAGAAAACCCTCGGCGATCTGGTCTGCGTGGATCCTGTCCTCGTCGGAGTAAAGCCGATCCGCGAGCAGGGCCGCGGCCTGCCTGGTGAGTTCCTCGAAGGTTGTCTTTGTAGAGCTATCCAGGAAGGATCCGCGAATCACGACTTCCTCGTAGGGATCCTGTTCGCGGAGTCCCTTCTCCTTCATGATGCCGCGCAGTTCGCGGTCGAGTCCTTCGTCGCGTCTGCGACCCAGGCGCTCAAAGACATGCATAATGGCGCCTTGGCGCTCCACGCGAGGCTTGCCGTAATAGTGATACCAGACGACACCCAGCGTCAGCAATCCGCCCGTGAAGAGCATCGATAGCGCGCCCATCGCTTCGATGAGCCATAGCGCCGACGCGATGCCCAGGATCTGCATCCAGGGATACAGCGGCGAGCGGAAGCCGGGGTCGTAGGAGTCCAGCCCGCTCTCACGCATCAGGATCACCGCAAGGCATAACATGGCGAAGAGCAGAAGTTGAAACGAACTTGCCAGCTTCGCGATCTTGATCGGGTCCACCGCCAGGATGATGACCAGAACGATTGCGAGCGTGGCGTAGATCGCATTGGCGGGCATCCTGCGCGCGTTCAGGTGCCGGAAGAACTTGGGTATAAGATGGTCACGGCTCATCGCCAGCGGATAGCGTGATGAACTGAGTATCCCGGCGTTCGCGACCGCAAAGAACGCACACATCGCGGCGATGGTCGCCAGCGCCTTGCCCCATGATCCGGCCAGCACCGTCGCGCTGTCTGCGACCGGGTGCAGGTTTCCGGAAAGCTGCTCAGGGGACAGGGTGCAGACCATCACAAACGTGCCCAGTCCGTAGATCACGACGGCAGTGATCATGGCAAGGCACACGCCCAGTGGAAGGTTGCGCTCCGGATCCTTGATCTCCTCGGACACGCTGGCGACATTCGTAACACCGACGTAGCTGATGTAGACGAGTCCCGCCGTTGATGCGAGCGTGGACCAGCCGACGCCCCAGAAACCAGCGAGGTACTCCGTGTTGGTCTGCGTCAGTCCGTGAGAGATGAATCCGATCATGATGACCAGCAGGACGGCGACCAGGACGATCTGCAAAGAGCCCGCCTTCTTTGCTCCGACCAGGTTGGTCGCCGCAAACACCACCGCGAGCACCGCGGCGACCGGTTGGATGGGAAGTTGCGGGAGGTAGATCGTGATGTAGGCGCCCATGCCGATCAAGGCAAACGCGGTCTTGAGCATGAGTGCGATCCAGGTTCCCAGTCCGCCAATCGTTCCGACCATGGGGCCCATCGTGCGGTCGAGGAAGTAGTAGGCACCGCCCGCGCGAGGCATGGCGGACCCGAGTTCGACGATGCTGAACGTGGCCGGGATCAGGGGGATCGCGGCGAGCATGTAGCAGATGACGATAGCGGGTCCGGCCTGCTCGTACGCCATGCCGGGCAATAGAAAGAAGCCGGCACTCAACGTCGCGCCCGTCGCGAGCGCATACACGCTGAGCAACCCCAGTTCCTTCTTCAACCCCGTCTTAGACGCCGCAGCCATTGCGGGGCATTATAGCGAAACGGAATGCCGTGAAAAGGAAAGAAATTTCTCCGCCTAGACGCCGTTGCGGCTGCGGCGCGAGAGCTCGCCGAGGGTCGGATTGGTGGTGAGCTGGTGGCCGGGTAAGGGGATGATTCGCTCGTGGATGGCGTCGAGGATCCAGTTGGCCTGCGGGAAGAAGGCGTCTTCCATCTCCGCCGCCGGCGTGATCCAGTTGCGCGACCCGACCACCACGGGCGGGGCGTCAAGGTGGTCGAAGGCAAGCTGTGCGAGGTTGGCTGCGATCGTGTGCAGTACCGAGCCACGGTCGCAGGCATCGGAGGCGAGCACGACGCGGCCGGTCTTCTTAATGGACTCCACGATCGGGTCATAGTCGAGCGGATTGATCGTGCGGCAATCGAAGATGTCCGCGCTCATGCCATACTTCTCGGCAAGCGTGTCTGCCGCCTCGATGGCCCGGTAAAGCGTCGCACCGACCGTGACGAGGGTGATGTCGCTGCCCGTGCGCCTCTGGGCAGGCGGACCCATTGGGACTTCGTAGTAACCCTCCGGGACTTCGGGCTCAAAGAGTTCGCCGATGTCATACAGGCGCTGGCTCTCAAAGAACACAACCGGGTCACTGCCATTCAGCGCCGCGTTAAGCAGTCCCTTGGCATCGTAGGGCGTCGCCGGAAAGCAGACCTTGAGGCCCGGGATGTGATTGCAGATCGCGGTCCAATCCTGCGAATGCTGCGCGCCGTACTTGGACCCAACCGAGACGCGCAGAACAAGCGGCATTTCCAAGACGCCGGCGGACATGCTCTGCCACTTGGCCATCTGGTTGAAGATCTCATCACCCGCGCGGCCCATGAAGTCGCAGTACATCAACTCCACCAGGGCCCGCCCGCCCTCGAGGGCATAGCCGACGCCGGTACCCACGATGGCGCCTTCGGAGATGGGCGAATTAAAGAGCCGGTGATAGGGCAGGGACTCGGTCAGCCCGCGATAGCACGCGAATGCGCCACCCCAGTCGCGGTTCTCCTCGCCGTACGCGACCAGCGTCGGGTCGGTGTAGAAACGATGCATCACGGCCTCGAAGATCGCGTCACGATATTGGAAGACCTTGTTCTTGGAGACCGGTTTGCCGTCGACGATACCCGCGCGCGATTTCTTCGTGATCGCCACGACGCGGGGGTTCTCGTTCATCGGAATCAGGACATCGGGCTCGCGTTCCGCGTAGCGCTCACGTGGCCGGTTGGAAAACATCACGTCGCCGATATGCTCTGCATCGACACGCGGCGAGATGTTGAGGTCGGAGGCCAAACGCGTGGCCTTGGTGACCGTCGCAACGACGCTCTCCTGAATCGATTGCCGCGCGTCATCGTCTAGAACGCCGGCACTCTTTAATGCTTCAGCGAAGGCGTCGATCGGATCCACTTCGCGCCACAGGTCGAGCTCTTCCTTGACGCGGTAGGATGACGCGTCGGAGGGGGAGTGCCCGGAGAATCGGTAGGTGATGGTCTCGAGCAGGACGGGACCAACACCTTCTTCGATCAGCCGTCGTTTGCGGTGGATCGCATCCACGACGGCCAGCGGGTTATAGCCGTCGACCCGTTCGGCATGCATGGCGTCGGGATTCACCCCCGCGCCCACGCGCGCCAGCACATCAAAGGCCATGGTCTCGCCGGAGGTCTGCCCGCCCATGCCATAGAAATTATTCATGAAGTTAAAGATGATCGGCAGGCCGCCGCGATGCTCGGCATCCCACAGCGACGTGAATTGTCCCATCGCGGCGAAGTTCATCGCCTCCCACGTGGGGCCGCAGCCCATCGACGCATCGCCGATGTTGGCGATGACCAGTCCCTTGGCGCGATTAACTCGTTTGAAAAGGGCTGCACCGGTCGCGATGTCGGCGGATCCACCGACGATTGCGTTGTTGGGGTAGATCCCGAACGGGGTGAAGAATGCGTGCATGGAGCCGCCCAGGCCACGGTTCACGCCGGCGCGCCGCGCAAAGATCTCCGCCAGGGCGCCGTATACCAGGAAGTCAGTCGCCAACTCACGCACCGATCCACCGTGCTCCTTCTCCACGACCGCAAGCGGTTCACCGCCAAGGTAGGTCGTCATGATCTGCTGCAACGCATCGTCGTCTAGCTTGCGGATGGCGGACATGCCCTTGGCCAGGATCTCGCCATGCGAGCGATGCGATCCGAAGATGTGGTCATCGGTATCCAGTAGAAAAGCCTGGCCCACGGCCGCCGCCTCCTGGCCGATCGAGAGATGCGCGGGCCCCTTGTGGTCGTAGTCAATTCCCTGGTAGGAGCCCTCGGTCTTGATCGCCTGCAGCATGCTCTCGAATTCACGGATCAAAAGCATGTCGCTGTAGATCCCGATCAGCGCATCGGCGCCGTACGTTTCGATTTCCGTTTCGATCGGGCGGTCGTACTGATTCAACGGGATCGGCGGGGCCTCGATAGACCGGCGCGCCCGTTCCTTCTGCGGATCAACGATGATTGTCTTCGGCATGGTACGGGGTTGTCTCCAGCTTAGTAGTTCTTACTCCGAGATCCTGTCGATCCTGCTCATCCAGTCCAAAATTTCCGAAGACATGACGCACAGCGGAACTGGACGGGATCTACAGGATCAAGAGGATGGCTTCACGGGATGGGCGCAAGTGCTGTGAAATGGGCTCCTTAGTTCAACGTAAACATCGTATCGCGAATAATTTCCGACGTCGTGGGGTGGGGGAATACGAGATCCTTGATCTCGTTGACCCGGACCTCCGTCTCGATCATGGCGGCGGCGCCATAGATCATCTCCGAGCACGCTCCGCCGACCATGTGAACCCCCAGCAGGGCGCCCGTCCCGGCGTGCGTGACGACTTTGACCAGGCCGCGCTCGCCCGAATGTTCGGCGAGGAAACGGCCGTTGGCCGTCATCGGCATCTTGCCCGTCTTGACCGGGATGCCTCTCTCCTTCGCGGCCGCCTCAGTCAGGCCAACGGTTGCGACTTCCGGATTGGTGTAGATCACGCCGGCGATCGTGTCGAAGCGGACGCGATCGTCGCGGCCGGCAATGTTGTTGACGACCACTTCGCCCATGCGCGATGCCGCATGGGCCAGCCAGACCTTGCCCGTGACGTCACCACCGGCCCACACACCGGGCACGTTCGTCGCGCACCGGTCATCAATCTTGATGCCGCCGCGGTCGAACTCGACCCGCGCATCCTCAAGGCCGAGGCCGTTGACATTGGATCTGCGCCCGGTGGCGACCAGCACGATGTCGCGATCGACGGACATCGTTTCGTCGCCGACGGCGAACTCGACCGACGACTCCTTGATCGTCTTGACGGCGGCCCCGGTGTGGAACGTGATGTTCTTCTTGCTCAGCTCCATACGCAGAGTCTTGGCAATGTCGGCATCCACGACCGGGCAGATCTCCGGGAGCATTTCAATCACGGTCGTCGGCACTCCGATGGACCCGAAGAAGCAGGCGAATTCACAGCCGATGACGCCGCCACCGATGATCACGGCGCTGGACGGGATGCGATCGAGGTTCAGGACGCCGGTCGAATCCAGGACGCCGTCGAGTTCGATGCCGGGGATGGGCGGCGCCGCGGGCGACGACCCGGTCGCGATAAAGATATTCGCGCCTTCGTAAGTGTCCCCCTTGACGGCGACCCTACGATCGGCGGTCAGGCTTGCGAGACCGTTGACGACGTCCACCTTGGCGCGCTTCATGATTCCGGAAATGCCCTTGCGCAGCATGTCCTTTACGCCGGTCTTGTGGGCGTTCAGCTTTGAGATGTCGAATGAGACGTCATTGGCGATCACGCCGAACGGAGCGCCGTGTGCGGCCTGGTAGTAGATCTTTGCGGCGTTCAGCATGGCCTTCGAGGGAATGCAGCCTTCGTTCAGACAGACGCCTCCAAGATCCTTGTTTTCGATCAGCAGGACTTTCATGCCGTCTTGGCGGGCGCGCTCGGCGGCGATATATCCGGCGGGACCACCGCCGATCACGATCAAATCATAGGGTTTAGTCGACATAAGAACCTCGAGGAGTTGGATTATCCGGACGTTGCGAAGTTTTCGAGTGACTCGGCCAGCGCGGTCAGGAACCGCGCGCCGGGAGCGCCGTCAACGGCCTGGTGGTCTATCGTGAGGCTAAGGTGCATGGCGTCGACGTATGCGACGGCATCGCCCACGCGGACCGGCTTTACGAAGAGCCCTCCAACGCCAAGGATGGCGACTTCGGGTGTATTCAACACCGGCGTAAAGGTCTCGATACCCAGCGCGCCGAGTGTCGTGATCGTGAAGGTGCCGCCACCGAGATCATCCGAGCTGATTTTTCCGGCCTGCGCCGCTTCGGCCAGGCGCTTGATCTCGTTCGAGATCTCCGTCAACGACTTCTGGTTGGCGCCGCGTATAACCGGGACGATCAATCCACGCGGGGTATCGACCGCTACGCCCATGTTCACGTCGCCGTACTGGACGATCTTGTCCCCAAGAAAATGTGCGTTGAGATCCGCGTGTTGGGTCAACGTGCGCATGGTCGCGTAAACAATCATGTCGTTCAGCGTGATCTTCGGGCCGCCCTGCGCCTCGAGCGCTTTCATGGACTTCCTGAGGGCGAGCAGTTTCGTGGCGTCGAAACTGCGATTGAGGGTCAGTTGTGCCGTCGAGCTAAGGGACTCCTTCATGCGTTGCGCGATAATCTTGCGGATGCCCTTCACCGGGATTTCGGTGGTCGCACCGGATGCGACGGCCGGCGCGGCGGGGCCTGCCTTGAGGTCCGCGCTAAGGACCATGCCTCCCGGTCCACTGCCGGGGGTCTCCGCATGCGCCGATCCGGAGCGCACGGCTTCGCGTGCGGCAACACTTAGATGCGGTTGCGCGGCGGCGGCAGCCAGTACGTCGCGCTCGACAACGCGTCCGCCCGGTCCCGTGCCGACGATGGTCGAGATATCGAGTCCGGCGCGTGCGGCAGCGGCCCGTGCGCGCGGGCTGGATGATCCGCCACCCGCTGTCTGCGCCTGGGGGGCGGTGGCCACGGCGGATTCTGCGGCCTGCGCTGCCGCGGCTTGCGCCGGAGCCGGGTCACTCGATGCAGCGCTTGCGCCGTCCGGCCGCAGGCTGGCGGCATCATCGCCGTCCGCGCCGAGCGCAGCGATATTGGTGAGCACGGGAATATCGTCGCCCGGCTCAAAGAAGAGCTCCAGTATCGTTCCGGCCTCGGGGGCCTCGACTTCAAAGGTCGCCTTATCGGTCTCGATATTCGCGATCGGTTGCCCCTCGCTGACGGCGTCGCCTTTCGCCACGAGCCATTCGACGAGGATGCAGCTTTCAACGGATTGCCCCTGGCGGGGCATTATGATTGCAGTAGCCATGGTTCTGTTTCGGGCCTCCGGTGTGTAGTCAGAATTGGTTAGCCAGAAGTAAGTAGTCGTTAGTAGGTAGTAATTAGTCAGAAGTGATTAGTGAGGAGTGATCGTTGGTTAGTAGATGGTTCCAAGCCATTGGTTAAACGCAATTCGTGTCACTTCTCACTGATGACTCCGCTTCGATCAGGTTCACGCACTTCCTCAGTTGCTTGCGCACCGTGGTGTCGATGCCGCGGTCGGTAATCAAGGTATCCAGTTCTTTAAGATCGCCGGCCCTGGCGAACGAAATCTTGCCGATCTTGGCGCTGTCGACGAGGAGTACGGTGCGATTCGAATGGGCCATGATGAGTTCCTTGGTATAGGCCTCGGCAGGGGAGGTGGTGGTCATTCCTTCTTGCAGGGTCAGACCGATCGTACCCATGAAGGCGATGTCGATGTGGAGTTCGTCGATAATCTTGCGGGTCAGCGCGCCGACAGTGGTCTGGCTGCGCTTACGCAACTCTCCGCCGACGAGGATCAGCGCTAAATCCGACGTGCTCAGTTCAGCTGCGGCGCGCAGTGAGTTCGTGACGACGGTGATGTCGTTCCGTGTTTTCAAAAGCATGGCTAGTTCGAGCACGGTACTTCCTCCATCGAGATAGATCGTGTCATCGGTGTTGATCAGCTTGGCCGCCTCGACGGCGATGGCCCGCTTCTCGGTGGCGGCGATGGACGTCTTGTCGTCAAAGAGGGGCTCGGCCATGCGGCCCTGCACGCTGATAGCCCCGCCGTGGACGCGTCGCAGTTGTCCGGCATCCTCGAGCGCTTCCAGATCCCGGCGAATCGTTGCGGGAGACACGCCCAGCAGTTCCGTCAGCTCCTCCACACGCATGGCCCCGCGCTGCTGCACGATCTCTCCGAGGTGTGTTTGCCGCTCAGGAGCCAGATCTCGGTTAGCAATCATCTGTGCATTATTGAGCAATAATGATTATAGTCAATCACAAATAAGCATAAAGAATCACTAGGAATTCCCGCGCACAGATTATGGAAAGAAGTGGCGCAGTCATCCTCGTCGAATCCCAAGATTCCCCCCTTCCCATGCCTACGTGCGGCAAGGCTCCGCCGCGCCCGTGCGGGGCGGGCAGGTTCGCGTGATTCGCGGGCCCAAAATCTGGGGAAGTTTCCGCTTAGTCCCCCCTCGAATGCCTCCCGGGTGCCTTGGCATGGACCCGGACGCGCGGCCGCAGTGCCGTGCCGACGCACCCGACGAGGATCAAGATCACGCCCGCCAGCGTTCGCGCATCCAGGATCTCATCGAAGATCACGATCCCCAGCACGACGCCGATGACTGGAGTCAACATGCCCATGACGGATCCCGTGGCCGCCGGTACGTACGTGTAGGAGTAGGTCATGATCAACTGCCCCGCCGCGGCGACCACGGCGGACACGAGCAGGATCCACACCAGGGGTTCTGTTAAGGTGGTGATCTCGACGCTGGCGGGCAGGGCAACGATGATCAAGCCGCCGATACATTGCGAAATGAAGATCGATGTGACCGAGTCCGTGCGCCGCAACGTCCGGATCATGACCACGATTGCGCCCGCCATGGCTCCCTGGGCGATCGCGAGCGATTCGTAGAGGCCGATCGAGAGTGTCGTAAGGTCACAACCGGACGCCAGCAGGATGCCGCAGAACGCGGTAGCGATCATAACCCACTGGCGGCAGTTCACTTTCTCGCCCAGGAACCACGCTCCGAACACGGCCGCGAAGACCGGGTAGGAGAAACTCAGCGCTGTCCCTTTGGCCAGTCCGATCTTCTGGATGCAGAGGTAGTAAACGACGACACCGACGCCGCCAAGGACACCGCGTGTGATCAGCATTCCCCTTCTACGAAAAGTGAACCGGTCGCGGCCCGTCAGGACCAGGACGGCACTTATGGCCAATCCCGTTAAGAAGCGGAACAACGACGCGCTGTAGACCCCGGTGTCTCCGGCGTACCGCAACAGTGCGCCCATGATCGCGAACAGCACCGCGGCTGTCGCCATGCCGATCACGCCCTTTATGTCGTTCTCGTGCACCGTTTGATCGCTTTTCTGTGTAACAAGAAAACCCCGGGAAACGACTCCCGGGGTTCGAGTAATCTCGTGGGGCGGGCGGGGAGGGTTATGCCTGCCCGGTCGCGATCAGGTTGAGTGCGCTACCCGCCTTGAACCACTCGATCTGGGCGGCGTTGTAGCTCTGATTAAGGACGCATGTCTCGGTTGAGCCGTCGGCGTGCTGAATCTCGAGTGCCAGGGGAGTGCCGGGCGCGAACGTTGTGAGTCCGCGGATACTCAAGCGGTCATCCTCCCGGACCTTGTCATAGTCGGCGGGGTCCGCAAACGTCAGTCCCAGCATGCCCTGCTTCTTCAGGTTGGTCTCGTGGATACGCGCGAAGCTCTTGACGATGATTGCGCGTCCGCCCAGGTGGCGCGGTTCCATGGCGGCGTGTTCACGGCTGGAGCCTTCTCCGTAGTTCTCGTCGCCGACGACGATCCAGCCAAGTCCTCGTGCCTTGTAGTCACGGGCGACCTCATGCACCACCCCGGTTTCGCCGCTGAGTGTGTTTTTGACCTTGCCGGCCTCGCCAGAGAAGGCATTGATGGCTCCGAGGAATGCGTTCCCCGATATGTTGTCGAGATGCCCGCGAAAGCGAAGCCATGGCCCGGCCATGGAGATGTGGTCCGTCGTGCACTTGCCCTGGGCCTTGAGAAGAAGCGGGACGCCCTCGACATCCTTTCCGTCCCATGCCCCGAACGGTTCAAGCAGTTGTAGCCGCTCGCTGTCTGGTGCGACCGTGATCTCGATGGCGGAGTCGCCACCCGTTGCCTGGATGCACCCCTCTTCACCGGGGTCAAATCCTGAGGCGGGCAGTTCCCTGCCCACGGGTGGTTCCAGCTTCACGCGTTCGCCGGCGTCGTTCTCGAGTTCATCGGTTGCCGGGTTGAAGCTCAGGCGCCCCGCGATCGCGAGCGCGGTCACCATCTCGGGGCTGGCCACGAAGGCCAGCGTGTCAGGGCTGCCGTCGTTACGCTTGGCGAAGTTACGGTTGAAAGAGGTTACGATGGAGTTGCGTTCGCCTTGCTTGACGTCCATGCGCTTCCACATTCCGATGCATGGCCCGCAGGCGTTGGCGAGCACGGTGCCACCGAACTCTTTGAGGATAGCCAGTTGGCCGTCGCGATCGATCGTCGCGCGGACCTGCTCGGAGCCGGGTGTGATCGTGAAATGGACCTTGGCCTTCAGCCCTTTTGCCATGGCCTGCTTCGCGATGTTTGCGGAGCGATCGATGTCCTCGTAGCTGGAATTGGTACAACTTCCGATCAGGCAGACACGCAGGTCATCCGGATAGTTGTTCTCGGCCACCGCCTCCTTCATCCTGGAGACGGGCCACGCAAGATCCGGTGTAAAGGGGCCGTTGATATGCGGCTCGAGTGTGTCGAGATTGATCTCGATGACTTCGTCATAGAAATCCCCGGGTGCCGCTGCGGTCTCGGGATCAGCCGTAAGCAGCGCTTCGTGGGCTGCGGCGGCATCCGCGAGGTCGCCGCGTCCTGTCGCGCGAAGGTAGTCGCCCATGCGCGCGTCAAAGGGGAAGATGGAGGTTGTGGCTCCGATCTCGGCGCCCATGTTGCAGATCGTGCCTTTGCCGGTGCAGGAGAGCGACGCGGTGCCGGGTCCGAAATACTCGACGATGGCGCCCGTGCCGCCCTTGACGGTCAGGATGCCGGCCAGTTTTAAGATGACATCTTTGGCGGATGCCCAGCCTGACAGCGATCCGGTCAGTTTGACGCCGATCAGCTTCGGCCACTTGAGCTCCCAGGGCATGCCGGCCATGACGTCAACGGCATCCGCGCCGCCGACGCCGATCGCTATCATGCCCAGGCCGCCGGCGTTGGGTGTGTGACTGTCGGTCCCGATCATCATCGTTCCGGGAGCGGCGTAGTTCTCCAGGACGATCTGGTGAATGATCCCGGCGCCGGGTTTCCAGAAATCGATACCGTACTTCCTGCAGACGCTCTCGAGGAAGCTGTAGACTTCGCTGTTCTCGCTCTTGGCGGCCTTCAGGTCGTCGAGGGCACCCGTGCGCGCCTGGATGAGATGGTCGCAATGCACGCTGCTGGGCACGGCCGTGGTCTTGCGCCCGGCTTGCATGAACTGCAGCAGCGCCATTTGCGCGGTTGCGTCCTGCATCGCCACGCGATCGGGAGCGAACTCGGCATAGTCTACGCCGCGCGTCAGCTTGCCGCTGCAGGGCTCCCAGAGGTGCGCGTAGAGTATCTTCTGGGTGAGCGTGAGGGGCTGGTCGATGATCGCCCGGACGTCGGTCAATTTGCTTTCGAGTTTTTCGTAGAATTCGTTCATGGTGCCTTCCGTCTGGTTTCGTTGAAGATTGGGAAAGGCATAGGAGTATATGGCATCTGCCGGACGGGTCAAGTCGGGTGTCGGGAGCCGAGTGAACTGATGGGCAAAGGACACCATAGTGACGTCATCGTCATCGGGGGCGGCGTCATCGGCGTGGCCTGTGCGTACTACCTTTCGAAGGCGGGCCGGCACGTACGGATCCTGGAGCGAGAGACCATCGGGGCAGGCGCGTCGCATGCTAACTGCGGGCTCATTGTCCCGAGTCATGTGTTTCCGATGTGCCTCCCGGGTACGATGCAGAAAGCCCTCAAGTGGATGCTTCGCGGCGATTCGCCCCTGTACATTCGCCCGACGTTCAACCCTCGGCTAATTGGCTGGCTCTTGCGATTCGGGGCGCGATGCAACACGCAGGACATGCACATCGCTGCGCGTGCGCGGATTGCCATGCTCGACCACTCGATGACGTTGTACCGGCGCCTGATCGAGGACGAGAAGCTGGACTGCGATTGGGAGGAAAAGGGGCTGCTGTTCGCGTGCCGCACCGAGAAGGCCATGGACGAATACGCGCTCACCGCCTCGCTCATGGAACCGTACGGCGTTGCTGCGAAGCGGCTCAACCAAGTTGAGCTGCAGGCCCTGGAGCCGGCCCTGAGGGATGACCTCGTCGGGGGATGGCATCATCAGGATGATGCTCATTTGCGGCCGGAGCGCCTGATGAGCGAGTGGCGTCGTGCACTCGATGGGGATGTGCAATTCGAGGAGCAATGTACGGTAACGCGGATGGATTTGAACCCCGACGGTGTACATGCCGTGGATACCCCGCGTGGCCCCTTCACCGCAGACGCGATCGTGCTGGCGACGGGGGCGTGGGCACCGCAGCTTGCCGGCCCGCTTGGGCTGAATCTTCCGGTCGAGCCCGGCAAAGGCTACAGCATCACGATGACGCGTCCGGCCGTGTGTCCTGCGATACCGGTACTGTTCTGCGAGCGGAAATCGGTAGCGACCCCGTGGGCGAGCGGCTACCGGCTAGGCGGTACGATGGAATTCTCCGGATACCGCGAGGGGCTGAATCACGTCCGACTCGATGCGCTGCGCGCGGCCGGCCGAGCGTACCTCAAGGATCCCTTGGGGGATGAGACGGTGGAGGAATGGTATGGATTCAGGCCCATGACCTACGACGGTATCCCGGTCATCAGCCGCGCGCCCCGCCATCCGAACGTCTACATCGCAGCGGGTCACAACATGATCGGCATATCAGCCGCACCCGCGTCCGGTCATCTGATCGCCGACCTGATCACCGAACGCGAGCCCATCATGGACCCCGCTCCCTTCTCCATCCAGCGGTTCCAGTGAACAGAGCCGTGGTCGCCGCCACGGAATAAGATTTTAGACCCACGAAATACACGAATGACACGAATGGTTTACAGAGATCGAAATCGTATCCATTGAACGGGGGTCGAGGACTCTGAATCCCACGAGTGTTTTTGGGCCCGCGAATCACGCGCAGGATCCAGGCGTGGGAAACCACGAATGACTCGAATTAGGCGAATGTTGCAGAAGTAATGAGGTTCCACTTTGGTTAGGTTTGGTGTATTTCACGATCTGAATACAGATCGCGAAATACACCAAAGCGTTCGAAGGTAGAGTGCTGAGAGGAGTTGATATGACCGATATCGTCTATGCGGACGAGAGTTATGCGATCATGGGTGCGTGTTTCAATCGCAGCTATTCAATAGCCATTCGGATCATTCGTGTATTTCGTGGTTTCCGAATCCGGACACAGATGACGATTGAGCCACCGATATACGCAACCGCCATTCGGGCCATTCGTGGTTTCCGAGCTTATGTCTACTGAACAAACTCTGATATCGGTACGTGACGCCGAGAGGCTGATTGCGGAGCACGGCGCGCCTTACGGCACGCTGAGGCTGCATCTGAACGACTGCGTTGGGCGGGTGCTGCACGAAGATGTGGTGTCCGACCGTGACCAGCCGCCGTTTCATCGCGTCGCCATGGACGGCATCGCCATTCGCTTTGCCGGCTGGGAAAGCGGCCGGCGGGAATTCCGGATCGAGGGAACCCATCACGCCGGAGAGCCGGCGCCCACGCTTCAAGATCCCGACGGGTGCTACGAGGTCATGACCGGCTCCGTGCTGCCGCAGGGCTGCGATTGCGTTATTCGCGTGGAGGATATCCACGTGGCCAACGGCGCGGCAACGTTGAGCGAGCGCGCGACGGCCGGGCTGATGCAGAACGTGCATCAACACGGGAGCGACCGAAGCGCGGGGGATATTCTGATAGGCCGGGGTGCGCGCCTCACATCGCCTCACATCGCCATTGCCGCGTCGGTCGGCATGGGCGAGTTGAGTGTCGACCGGGAGCCCGCCATCGCTCTCGTCTCCAACGGCGACGAGTTGGTTGATGTGCATGAATCGGTGGCGCCGTACCAGATTCGTCGTTCAAACATCTACGCGGTGGAGAGCGGCCTGCGCAGTCGCGGATATTCCGACTTACATCGTTTTCATCTTCCCGATGAGCAGGCCGTGGTCGAGAGGGGCCTGGAGCAGATCCTGGAGGATCACGATGTGCTGCTGCTCAGTGGAGGCGTATCCGCCGGCCAGCACGACTTCATTCCCGGCGCGCTCCAGAAGTTGGGTGTGCGGCCGGTCTTTCACAAGGTCCTTCAGCGTCCGGGCCTGCCGTTCTGGTTTGGCGTTGCGGAGGGAAACAAGCAGGTCTTCGCGATGCCGGGCAATCCCGTCTCAACCTTGATCTGTTTCTATCGCTACGTGGTTCCCCAACTGGCGATCAACGCGGGGCTGCCGCGGGAGCCCGAGTTTGCCGTCCTGGGCGAGGACACGGTCTTCAAGAAGGATCTGACGCTCTTTCTGCCGGTGGGCCTGGTTCCTGGAGACGGCGGTTTGCGCGTAGCCGAGCCGAGGCCGACGCACGGCTCCGGAGATTTCTGTGGTCTTGCACCGACGGACGGTTTCGTAGAACTACCGGCGGGCGCCGATCGCTTCCCGAGTGGAACCATATGCCGCCTATACCGCTGGTAGGGGAGTCGATCGCCTCGGCCGCGAAGGCACCGCGTTGAGCATCGGCTTGCGCCATGCGCGCGTCAGCTCAGGTTGAAGCGCTTGTTCCCCTGGGAGCCCGAGCCCGATATGTTCTTGCTTGTGCTGCCGCGAGGCGAGGGCTTATCGCCACCACCTTTGAGTTCGTTGATCTCCATCTTGAGTATGATCACCCAAATCAGGAGGATCGCCAATACGGTGCATAGAATGGTCACTGTCATCTCATGATCTCCGTACGTCCGATGGTCCAGAGCGAACTGTACACAACGCCGACTCTCGAAGGCAAGTGCATCATTGTCGCGGCCTGTTTTTGGAGGCCTCGGCGACGTCCGAAACGGGTATGCATTGCTTGACTAAAGCGCCGCGGCAGACCACCGTAGAACGTTCATGACTCCGATCAAGATTGGACTCGCTTCATTAACGCCGTGCGATCGGGAGACCGGCCGCAGCCTGATATCGAGCGAGGTGCCGAGATTCAAGCCTGCCTGGATGCATGCATGCGCAGTGCAAATACTGATAAGTTCGTCAAAATAGGAGGAGTATGAGATGATCGAAGTCGTGACAAATCCAAACGCCGCTAAGCCGGCGGGGGCTTACTCTCCCGCGCTGAAGTTCGGAGGCTTTGTGATGGTCTCGGGCCAGGGGCCGTTGTCGCCGGACGGCGAAATCCTTTCCGGGACAATTGAGGAGGAAACCCGCAAGACGCTCGAGAACGTGAAGGTATTGTTGGATGCTGCGGGAGCGCGCCTCGACCAGGTTGTCAAATGTAACTGCTACCTTGCGAAGATCGACGACTTCGCGGCATTCAACGGCGTCTATAAGGAGTTCTTCGGCGACGGACCGTATCCATGCCGAACCACGGTTGAAGCCGGATTACTGGGCATCAAGGTCGAAATCGACGCCATGGCGTACGTCGCGTAAGGAGGAGATCATCAGCATGCGCTCTGCTTCCGTTGTCGGTGTGGCCATGCTCATGTTGTGTGCGGGTTGCGGAAAGAAGGAAGTTCCGCCAGCAAGAACGACCGCCCAGAACCCCGTCGCGACGACGTCGCGACCGGCTGCAAGCGGACCGAGGACCGGTACCGCACGCGTAACGGGCAAGGTCATTTTCAAGGGCCGTCCGAGGCCCGCGAAGAAGATTGATATGAGCGCGGACGCGCACTGCGTAGTCCTGTCGGATGCGGTCAGGGTTGATGAGAAATTCATTTATGCGGCAGGAGAAGCAGAAGGTACGCTGACGATCGGTAATGTCTTCGTGTGGATCAAGGAGGGTCTCCCAGCCGGGCCCTATGCGGTGCCGGAAGAGTCGGTCATCCTTGATCAGAGGGGTTGTCGCTACGTGCCGCGCGTGTTGGGGATCATGGTCGGGCAGAAACTGCAGATCGTGAACTCAGACCCGACGATGCACAATGTACACTCGCTCGCGAAGAACGGCCGACAGTTCAATAACGGAATGGCCAAAGGATCACCGCCGCTGGTCAAGACGTTCCAGAATCCGGAAGTACTGCTCAAGATCAAGTGCGATGCCCATCCGTGGATGAGTGGATACGCCGGCGTGGTGGAGCACCCGTTCTTCGCCGTGACCGGGGCCGATGGGGGCTTCGCGCTGGAGAATCTTCCGGCGGGAACCTACGAGGTCGCCGCCATGCACGAGTTGCTCAACGGTTCCGTGCGGACCGTGACGGTCGGGGACGGCGAGAGCGTCGAGATCGAAGTCGTGCTCACGAAGTAGTGCGGCGTCCCTTCGGTTGTCAGGCCGTCGGCATTACGATGTCAGTCACTTGTGGCCGCGGCCGTCTTTTCGGCCGATCCATCTGTCCTCGCGATTGAGAATACGTCCACTCGAATCCCTGATTTCGGTCTCGTTGTGGTGGCTTGGCACGCCCAATGCTAAACAACAATGTAGCCCTCGCTGCACACGGTAGTTTGTGGAGGATGGGTCGGAAGCATTGGAAGTTCGTAAACGCTGCAGGACAGGAAGGTAAACCGTGGAAAAGACAATATTACTCGTAGACGATGAACCCGCCATACTCAGTATCTTAAGCCGGATGCTTGAGCGCTTCGGATTCGACACGCTCTATACGTCGGATGGATCAGAGGCACTTCAAATCATGGAACGTGAGGAGATTCATGTTGTCATGGTTGATCTCAGAATGCCGGGGATGGACGGTGTTACACTATGCCGTGAGCTCAAGACGCAACATCCCGCGGTTTGTGTATTCGCGCTCAGTGCCTTCGTCGATGCCTACACCGAGGCTGAACTGTTGGAAGCAGGCTTCGCAGGCTGGCTCGGCAAGCCCTTCGACATGAACGCCATTGCCGCTATCTGTGGCCGGGCGTTCTCCATGCTCGAGTCCCCTGCTTAGCCCGGACATCACACACTGTTTCGATCAAGCCTGACGGAGCTATCTGTGTTCGTAGTAGGAAAAGTGTGAGATATCCGGGTTAGGGCCACCGCGTCTTACGTCGAGATCGGCTGCTTTTCTGGCGACTTGATTTTTTGACAGGGACTCCGCATAGTCCGTTTCTGTGATCAGAAAGCGGTATCTAGTTCTGTGCGGTCGAATCCGGGTTCTGCGGATCGCGCTGACGGCGGCGGGCGTTCTCCTGTGCGTGACGACAGGCGCCAACGTCGCCTGGTCTGCCGACGAATCTGTACATGCTGAAGATACGGCTGAATTCGATGCTTTCGGAGACGAATTCGGTCGTGACGCCCATGACGGCGGGGGCAGGGCCCGCGATCCGTTGCAGGGCTACAATCGCCTTATGCACGGATTTAACCATACGACATATCGGTGGGTTTTCCGTCCCGTCGCGAGGGGATATCGGAAGGTTGTGCCCCGCCAGGCCCGCGTTGCGCTCGGCCGCGCATTCGGGAACCTCGGGTTTCCGGTTCGTTTCGTGAACTCTGTCCTCCAGTTCAAAATCAAGAAGTCCGGCATCGAGGCCGGGCGCTTCCTGATCAATACGACGGTGGGCGTGGTCGGGTTGTTTGATCCGGCGGACCAATGGTTCGATTGGCGGGCCAGCCCCGAAGACTTTGGGCAGACGCTGGGCTACTACGGGTTGGGCGGTGGCTTTCCGATCGTCTTGCCGCTGCTTGGCCACAATAATATGCGCGATACGGTCTCGCTCTTACCCGATTGGATGCTCAACCCGGTACCGTATTTCGCCAATTCGGACGCCACGCTGGCGATCACGGTGGGGGACTCGGTGAACGCCTTCTCATTAACCGATGATATCTATTTTAAGCTCCACGATGAGGCGCTCGACCCCTACATTTTCTTTCGCGATGCGTACAAACAGAATCGGAATAACCTGATTGCAGAATAGGCTTATGAAAATAGATAGAATCATTGTTCTTGCAGCGCTGATGGCGATCTCCACCGCCGCGGCGGACGAGGCCACGAACGTGCAGGGCTTTGTCCGGGATGCGGTAGGGGGCGTGCTGACGGTGCTCAATGACCCGGAACTCGAACGAATCGAGAAAGAGAAGACGCTCACCGCGGCGGCGCGGAGCATGTTCGACATTCCCTTGATGTCCAAACTGATCCTGGGGCGGGAGCACTGGCCCAAGCTCTCGGAAGCGCAGCGCAAGGAGTATTCGTCCCTCCTCGAGGAACAGGTTCTCTCGACCTTCTACGATAAGCTGGATCTCCTGGCCGGTACGCGGGCGATCTATGCGGATGCGGTGCAGGCGGAGAACGGGCGATACAGCGTCAGCTCCGAGGTCGTCTTCCAGGGGGAGCGTTACAAAATGTGCTATAAGGTCTATTCCAAAGCCGAGGCGCTGCGCATCTACGATATCGAGATCGAGGGGATTAGCCTGATCCGATCATACGGCACCCAGTACAAAGACTTCCTTCGCCATGCGTCGATCGACGACCTGCTCTCGAAGCTGCGCGAAAAAGGCCTCGGTGAACCTGAGGATCTGCAAGCCGTAGAGCGGTGAATCTTTACACCAGACTCATCCTGACGCGGCCGGCCTTCGCGCTCGCGGCGATCCTTGCCGTTCTGTGCATCTCCGGGCTTTGGATCAAGGACTTCCGCCTCGACGCCTCGAGCGATTCCCTGATCCTCGAGCACGACGCTGACCTCCGCTACTTTCGAAGCGTTGCCGAGCGATACGCGTCGCGTGAGTTCGTCGTGGTGCTGTACCGTCCACACGAGTCGCTCTTTAGCGAGCATTCACTCGCCCGTTTGAAGCAATTGCGTGATGATCTGCGCAAGCTGCCGAACGTTGAGTCCGTGGTCTCGTTGCTGGATGTCCCCTTGCTCAAGAATCCCCCGGGGCCCCTGACCGATCTGGGCGTCAATATTAAGACGCTCGAATCTCCGCAGGCGGATCTGCAGATGGCCGTGGCCGAGTTCGGCGAGAGCCCGCTCTACCAGGACCTGCTCGTCAGCGCCGACCTGAAGTCGGCTGCCCTGCAGGTGAACTTTCCGTTCGACCCCGTGGGTACCGCACTGGTGACGCGGCGGGCGGACCTGATTGATCAACGGCGCGAGGCCGCGCTCACGGCTGAGGAGCAGGAGCAGTTGAAGCGTGTCGAGGCCGAATACCGGGTGCACAAGGACCGTTTGCACGCCGCGCAACACGCGATGATCCAGGCGATTCGCGGCGTCCTGGACGATTATCGCGGCGACGCGGGCGTGTTTCTTGGCGGCGTGCCCATGATCGCCGACGACATGATTTCGTTCGTGAAGTCCGATATTCGCGTATTCGGGATTGGGATGTTTTGCTTTCTGATTGTGACACTGGGGATCATTTTTCGTCGGGTGCGTTGGATTGTCCTGCCGATGCTCTGCTGCGCGGCCTCGGTCATCGCCATGATCGGGCTGCTCGGACTGCTTCAGTGGGACGTGACGGTTGTGTCGTCCAACTTCATCTCGCTTCAGCTCATCTTTACCATGGCACTCGCGATCCACATCGTGGTCCGCTATCGCGAGTTGCATCGAGCTCGACCGGACGCGTTAAACCTGGACCTGGTTCGCGACGCGGTGCGTTTGACGTTTGTGCCGTGCCTCTATTCTGTACTCACGACCATGGCGGGTTTCTGCTCGCTGGTCGTCTGCGATATCCTGCCGGTGGTAAACTTCGGGTGGATGATGATCCTGGGGCTGGGCGTGTCGCTGACCCTGACCTTCCTCCTGCTGCCGGCGGTTCTCGCGCTGCTGCCCAAACTTCCGGCGTCGGACCGCTCCGATCCCGGGGCGCCGCTGACGGCGTTCTTTGCGCGCCTCACCGAGCGTCGCGGGCCGCTGATCGTGGGGTTGGGCATTGCGGTGGTCGCCGCGACGGCCGCAGGAATCGCGCGCCTGGAGGTCGAGAACAGCTTCATCAACTACTTCAAGCCCTCCACCGAGATCTATCGTGGGATGCGGTTCCTGGACGAGAATTTCGGAGGGACGACGCCGCTTGAGATCCTGATAGATTTTGAATCCGAAGACTCCCCGCCGCAGGTTGTCGTGTCTTCAGAGGATGCCGATTCGGAATTCGAGATGTTTGATGAATTTGAGGCCCAACCGGATGACGCAGGAGTCTACTGGTTCACGCAGACGCGCCTCGATCGGATTACGAAGGTGCACGACTATCTCGATGGTCTCCCCGCGTTGGGGAAAGTCCTGTCGCTGGCGACCCTCATGAAGTCGGTGGAGGATCTGAACGGGGGGCAGCCGCTCGACAACTTCACGATGGCGGTCTTGTTCGGGGCTGTGCCCGGGGCTTTCCAGGAGGCGATCATCGATCCGTACGTCTCGGTCGAGAACAACCAGGCAAGGATCACGACACGGATTAAGGACTCCATGGCGTCGTTGCGACGCAACGCGCTGCTCGAGCAGATTCGTAGCGATCTCGTGAACAAACTCGGGTTCCAACCCGGCGAGGCGCGCCTGTCCGGAGTGATGGTGCTCTACAATAACATGCTGCAGAGCCTTTTCCGCTCCCAGGTCGAAACGGTGGGGATCACGGCCGGGGCGTTGCTCGTGATGTTTTTGTTGCTGTTCCGATCGCTCAAAATCGCGCTGATTGCGATGCTGCCCAACCTGGTTGCCGCTATGTCGGTGCTCGGCGTGATGGGCCTGGCCGGGCTTCCGCTGGACATGATGACCATCACCATCGTAGCGATCAGTCTCGGGATTGCCGTGGACAATACGATCCACTACCTGCATCGCTTCCGGCGGGAAGTGGCGCAGAGCGGAGATTACCTGGCGGCGATGCACCGCAGTCATGGGAGCATCGGGTATGCCATGAGTTATACCTCGTTGACCATCACGGCGGGGTTCTCGATCTTCGCATTTTCGAACTTCATTCCCACCGTGCTCTTCGGTCTCCTGACCGCTCTGGCGATGCTGGTTGCACTCGCCGCCGCGCTCAGTCTCCTGCCGCGACTCCTCATCATTTTCAGGCCGTTCGGGTCCTGAAGGACGATCCGGCCGTGCGCACGCCACTTGCGGACACATTGTAATTTGCTCGCGATCGCAGGGTAAAAAACATGTAACTGCAGCGCGGGATCGTGGTTACAATCTCCTTTGTTGGGGTGGCGGGGTCTGGTACACTTGTTGGACTAGAAAAACAGAGAGGTGCCTATGAACCCGCACGCACACACCCATAAGCATAAACACGCGAATAGACGAGGATTTACCCTGATCGAGATCCTCGCAGTTTTATTCATTATTGCGATTATGGCTGCAGCGATCTTTGCGCTGGTGCCCTTCACCAAGAAAGCCGTTGAGCGACAGCGCTGCCGCAAAGAGGTCGAGATCATCCGCATGGCCATCGAGGAGTATCACTCCACCTTCGGCGTGTATCCCCCGGCGATTGGCACGAAATACGAACATCACGATAACGATCCGTTAATTACGCCCGACGACTATCACTACAAATCCGGCCTGGTCTGGCATCTGAATGTAGGACCTCGCAAGGAGAATTGGGCTCGCTACAACGAGCAGATCCCGTACTCAGGCGGCAGTGCGTCGTATGACGAGTTGAAGGCTCCGGATGATTTCTCTCCGCAGATCAATCTCTTGTGGACGAATAAGGTTGTGGAGATAAAAGATCCGTGGTTTCAGCCGTACGAATATGAAGTCGGACCGGATTTCCAGTCCTATCGCCTGTGGTCCAAGGGTCCGCCGGGTGACCCGGATGGCACAATCGGGTACAAGGATTTCGTGCAGTAGACTTGCAGATGGAGTAGACGACGACATGATCAACACACGATTCAGACCCTGGTTCCGCCGACAACGCGCCTTCACGCTGGTGGAGATGCTGGTGGTGGCGGCGCTGATCCTGATTCTCGGCGCGCTGCTGTTCCCCGCCATCCAGAGAGCGATCCAGCAGGCACGCAGGCATAGGGCGCGCACGGAGGTCAACCAGATCGCGACGGCGTGGCGTCAATTCAAGAACGAGTACGCCACTTTTCCGTCCGGAATCACGGAGATGGATGCGAACGCTCTAAGTATTCTGCGTGGCGTCAATGATGTCGGGGGACAGTATAAGCGCAAGCTGCTTCTCCTCGAGAACGCACCCGGCAGCGGCGAGTGGTTCGATCCGTGGGGACTGCACTACTTCGTGGAACTCGATCTGGACTATGACAATGTGATCGACCTCGATAAGGGGGACGGAAAGACCAACACCGTCTACGGCGGCGTGGCGGTTTGGTCGAAAGGGCGTGATAACGGTCTCGACGACACCACCGACGATCCCGCCGATGATATCAATAACTGGAAACAGAAATAGTGCCATTGACGAACCATGAATTGCGACAGCACGGTTCGGGCAAAGTAGAAGCGGCGTCCCGCCGCTTTGCCTTGCGGGACACCTGCGCTGTCGCAGAAAGCGGCGTCCCGCCGCTTCTACTTTTGAAAGAGCCCCTGAGCCGAAGGCGCACCATGGCCTTCACCCTGATCGAGTTGCTGGTGGTCATCGCGATAATCCTGCTTCTCATCGGATTGGCTGTTCCCGCGGTGAACAGCATCAAGGAGGAGGCCAAGCGCAAGCATACCCGTGCGCTCGTGGCTACAGTGGCCACGACTTTTGAGACGTATTATTCGGAATACGATCGCTGGCCGGGCCAGGCGGTCTCTGGAATTTTCTCGTTCTCAGATCCGATGTCCGGTCGCCAATGGACCAACAGTTCGCAGGTCTCCTGGGTCATGGGAAATCTGCTTCCAACCGCCCAGAAGAACTACAAGAAGGAAGCATACTGGGTAGACGACCGTCTGGTTACGGACGCATTCGGGGACGTGATTCACATCACCATTACGAACGACAGGGTCTATGTCACATCCGTCAATCTATAACATTATGCGCAGCACCGATAGAAAAGATGGGCAGTCTTCGTCGCTGTCTTATTCGTTGTCTAATGTCGAAAGCAGACATCGACGAAGACTCCGACTAAGGCAACGACGAGGACTGGATTCTGACTGTCGCGGCTATACGCTTCTCGAGTTGATGGCGGTCATGCTGATCGTGGCGATCATGATGGGCACCGGGTTTGCCGGGTACTATTCCGCCAAGCAGGGCGTGGCGATGCGTTCCGCCGTGAACACCGTGCGCAACGGGATCGCTTCCGCGCGCGGCACGGCGATTGCGCGCTCGCGAACGATTACCGTCGTGATTACCAGTAACGCCGTGCACTCGTACTATACGACCGGGTCCCTGACGACCAATGTCGAGCAGACCGACGGCAACTATCTTCCGCCGCACGTGTATCTCTATGAGCCGGGCGAGGGACCTCCCTCGGATTCCCCGCTTGCGAACAAGAAGTTCCGCGTCTACCCGGATGGCAGTGCCGGAGCGTTCTCCAATGTCGTGGTTGATGTGCGTGAGATTGGGGGACCCAAGGGCTATCGATTGACCCTGCACGGACTGACCGGTAGCGTCCGGACAGAGGACATCACGTTGTGAGCGCGCGGAGAAAAATGCAAGCGGGCACAGATGGATTCAGCCTGATCGAGATTGCTCTTGCGATGCTGGTCTTCTCGCTCGGCGTTGTCGTGGTGTTCGGACTCTTTCCATTTGCCATGGAGGCGGGCCGGCAGTCGGTGCGCGATACGCACGTGTCGATGTTCGGTCGCTCCGTGATGGAGGGCTTGCGCGCCAATGCGGCGAAGATCGACAACTGGAACACGTGGAGTAACTTCGGGAGCTTTAGCTCGACAGTGTTCACGCCTGCCATCTACCCGAACGTTTCAGCGACCGGTTCGGGTGTAACCAATCTGGTTCCCTATCCGACGCAAGATCCGACGGCTGAAACCTGGGTGCGCTATACGCTCGTCGTATCGAATGACGTGAGCCGGCCCGATGTCCGATCCTTTCTGCTCAATGCCGCGGGCGGGCGGGCTGGAGAATTTCGTGGATACCGCTTCTATACCGAGGTCTACTATCAAGCCGATCCCACTCCATAAGCCGACCGCGGCTACCCGCCGTGCGTGGCGTGTGCGCGACGTTGCGCGTTCCGGCTTTACGCTGCTCGAGTTGCTCGTCGCGATGCTGGTGATGGGGTTGATCGTTCTGGCCAGTGCGATGATGTACCAATCCGGCGCCAATGCGTACCACATCAGCATGCAGCGCGCCGAGGTCACGCTCGTCGGACGCTCGCTTGTGCAGATGATCGCAGCAGAGCTAAGTCACGCCGTCGCGGATGACCCGCCTGCCGGAGTGCCTGACCAGGTGTTTGAGTTTCGCCTGCTGGCGGGTGATCGAATAGAGTTCGCCAAGTTCGCGCCCTCCGATACCGAGGAACTGAATGCCATGCGCGGAATTATGAGGGTGGCCTATCAGAAATCGGGCGGTGCAGTCGGCACCGTGCAGCGTCGCGTGCGGTATTACTCGAGTGAAGATTACGGCCTCGAAGAGGATTCGGGTTGGATCGATCTGGCGGACCGAATCTTGACTCTCGAGTTCCGGCCGGATGGGAACTGGACGAATACGGCAACCACAAACCTGCCGCTGCACGTGGATGTTTTCGTCGATGCGTTGACGGAGGAGGACGCGCTGCGGAACAATACGCAGAATGCGCGGACCTATCATCGTCGCGTCTATATGGCCAACCGCAAGAGGTACCTGTAAGGGATCATGAACCGGCAGCACCATAAAGGGAAACGCGGAATCGCCCTGATTCTAATGCTTGGGATCCTCGCGCTCATGGCGATGCTGGCCCTGACGTTTTCGGGCACGATGCGCATGGAGCGCGCTGCGTCCGGCAATTTCCGTGAAGCGGCGCAGGCGCGGGAGATCCTGTACGCGTCGCTGACACGTGCGCTGGAGGCGCTGGACTCCGAGATCGGGACCAACGGGTATCCGGATTGGATTGACGATGTCTACGTCTCGGGCGGCGGCGGGTCGATTTCGCTCCTGAGCGGCGAGGCCACGAATTTCGTGCCCGGCGCTCTCTGGGGCGCGGCAACGAGCAACAGCCCCGGCTGGATTGACATCGACGAGGGCCGCGGTGCCTTCATGATCTTGAATTGCTCTGGATTGCTGGACGCAAATTATGTGGGTGGGAGCACGAACCGAACCTACGGGACGAATCTAAACGAAATCGTCCTCGCCGGTCTGTCTGAGATGCAGGATGAAAGTGGGTTCTTCGACGACCGAACAAATGGACACTATCGATACGAGACGCTGCGCGAATTGAGCAACTTGCAGAGCGCGAACCTGTCCGATTGGCCACAGAGCCTTTTTCACTACTCGCGTGCGCTGCTTGGCTACCTGGACCAGGCCGGTTCGCCGCAGACGAATGTGGTCAATATCAGCGGATCCGCCTCGAATCTCGTGGCGGACCGGACGCGTATCGTCGCCGCCTTCACCGGGGCGGGGCTGAATGGGGCGGAAGCGGCTTTTGCGTTCGAAAATCTTATCGATTACGTGGACGCCGACTCCGTGCCGCGCGATATCGGATCGGGTACGACGGAAGCCGTGCCGATGATCAACGAGGTGCAGGTAATCCCGATTATCTTACCCACGCAGGCGTTTCCAGCGAGCGTGCTGCCGCCGGGCTACGGCGTGGGGGTTGAGGAAGCCTCGACATTGCTCCTCGTGCGCGTGGAGTTTTTCTATCCTTTCGTCAAGGCATCCCCCGACAACTTCACGCTGCACTATAGGATCGAGGTCGATCCGGGCGGCAGCACTCCCGCCGAAATCGCCGAAGCGACGACGTTTATTGCTGCCGGCGGGGAGGGGACGGCTGACGTGGGATACAACAGTGAGGTCAAGCGGTACTACACCGTAGATATCATCACGACGAACTTCAGCACCTCGACGGTTGTGCGGTCGACCTCCGAATCGATCGTGTACGATGTCGATATCTGGCTGGCGGTCTCCAATGCGACTGACCTGGTGGATGCGATGCCTTTCCCTGTCACGGCTGCGCCAATGGAGATCGAGACGACGGCGTTGAATATCCCAACGTCGATCACAGAGTTCGTGAGCAGCGTACCGATCGTCTCGACGAACGGCACCGAGGCGGGAGATCCCCGTTTCAACTGGGATCCTGCGTTGGCGGCGGTTCAATGGTTTCCATACAGCCTGTGGGGCCCGGGATACCAGGGCAGCATTTTTGACGGTCCGGCAAGCCTGCCGGTGGCCAACAAGATTACGCAGGAGATCCTCACGAATTCGATCACAGACGGTCACACCGACATGTATGTTGCCAACGAGCCGCTCCGCCAGCCAGGTGAGTTGAGCTATCTGCTTCGCGGCGCGAATATATCGGACCGTGCGTGGCGCACGATACGCCTGTTCGAGCTGTTCGGATCGGGCAGTAACTATCTTCCGCCTGATCGCATTCTCGATCGTTTTACAACCGTGTCGAATACGGTTGTCTTCCGTGGTCGCGTGAACCCCAATACGCGCCAACGCGACGTGCTCGCGAGTTTGTTCTACGAGATGCCGCTCGATGAGTATCCTGGATTGGGAGACAATAGAATCTTACTGTTCTCCGATGCGCAGCGATTGGCGGATAGTTTTCTGTCGGCAAGAGGCAGCGATAGATTTCAGAATCTGTCGGAACTGGGGACGTTGAGCGACATCTTCACGGATCCCGCGCTGATGACGGCGACCCCTTTTGAGCGCGAGGCCTTCTTGCGTAACTCCTCGGAGCTTCTTTCGGTACGACAGAATCTCTTTACGATCCTGCTATCCGGGGAATCTGTTGTGCGGGCGCAGGACTCTCAGGTCTGGGTCGAGCGCGAGGCCGCAGCGCGTTACGGTGTGGCACCCGGGTGGTTTACCACCGTGGAGGCCGATCAACGCGCTGTCGCGATCGTCTGGCGTGATCCGTATCCCGACCCCAACCGGGGTAATCGCCACGGCTACCTGGTTCAAGAGCTCAAGCTTCTGAGCCGGTAGACAAAGAGAGAGCGCCGGTGTCAAAGGAGAAACTCCCTTGCCACGTGACGTCACGTGCCAACGTGGCCACGTGATCGTAAGTCTTGGTCACAAGCTTCGTCGATCTCCGGCATAGCTGGGTGAATATCCCATGCCCAAAATCGTCCTGTCGAGTAATCGTCCTGTCTCTCCCTCTCGTCACCTATGAAGGTGATCCGCACGCGGTCTAGAGATCCGCGACGACGCAGACTATTGGACAGGACGATTCTACGGCCGTGTGCGCCCAATTTGGGCCTAGCACTCCACGTCTTTGCCGTCACTGCCGTAGATGGCCGTCATGTCCTCCTGCGGAATCGACGGCGTGTCGAGCGGGCGATAGTGGTACTGCAGAGCGCGTCGGCGACTACCGCTGAAATTGTGGGGTGTCCCGTGCGGGAGGAGTCCGGCAAAAAGCAGGCATCCGCCTGGGGAGAGAGGGACCGCTACAACGGGGTGTTCGTCCGTGTGCAGGTGCTCGATCTCGGTATCGCATATCTGCCAGTCGCGTCGATGGAAATGGACTTGCGGCCCTTCGTGGTGACCGCCATGCAGCAGGTGCATGCATCCGTTCTCAGGACCGACCGGGTCGAGGGCAATCCAGACTCCCACCACGGGGGTTTCAGATGGAACGGCAAAGTAGGCGCAGTCCTGGTGCCACGGTTTCTCGCGGCCGATTCGCGGCGGCTTCATCAATGCCATGTCCTGGAACATTTGGAGTTCATCGGATCCGGTCAATCGGAGCAGCACGTCGAGCAGGGCGGGGTGATCCGCCAGGGCCTTCAGCCGCGGGTCGAAGTTCACGAAGAACATCAACTTTCGAAGAGAATCCAGGCGTTCGTCTCCGGAGAGTTCCTCGAAATGATCGCGCGCGCGCGGCTCGATGTCGAAGCCGCTGTAGTCGGGGTTCTCGCCTAGCGCGAGATGGTTCAAATCAGGATCATGCAGCTCAAGTTCCATATTCATGCGGGAATGGTAGGCCGTTTCTGCGGCCCTGGCAACCCAGGCCAGAGATGCCAGGCCATGCATCTCTCGCAATTTGCACAGGCGTCTGCTATAGGGTGCCGTCATGTGTGCCGCCAGCGGAAAGCCCGATCCAGACCGCCAGGCACAGCTCCGCGCTGAGCTGCGGCGCGACGTTCTTCAGCGCCGTGCGGGTTATCGTGAACGCGCGTTGAAGCTTTTTTCCCATATCTGCGGCAGCTGTGGCAGGGAGTTCTCGGGCAAACGACTTAAGGAGCTGACCGTCCACCACAAGGATCACGATCATACCAACAACCCTCCCGACGGTAGCAATTGGGAGTTGCTGTGTATCTACTGCCACGACCACGAGCACGAGAAGGACCAGGTCCGCGGGAGCGCGTCGGGCTCCGACATCACGCGTAAACAGGCCGCCTCCAAGATCGCCAATCCCTTCGATAACCTGGATCAGCTGCTGGGCGACGGCAGCTGATTCGATCCGGGTCTGACGGCGCCTCACGATGATTGACCCCATCTATCTCGCCGGCGCTGCTGTCGCCGCCATGGTCGGGCTGGCCAAGTGCGGAATTCCGGGAGTCGCCATTCTGGCGGTACCGCTTATGGCGATCGTATTCCGCGACGCGCGTGCATCCGTTGGGATCCTGCTGCCGGTCCTGATCACGGCAGACTGCTTCGCGGTTGGCTACTATCGCAGCCATGCCGACTGGCCCAAGCTGGCAAAAATATTTCCCTGGGTGGGTTGCGGGATACTGGCGGGATGGGGAGCCCTCAAGGTCGCGGATAGAGACCTCTTCGGGCCTGTCCTCGGAGCCCTGATTCTAGCACTTGTGGCGCTGGATCTGCTCCGGCAACGCGGGAACTGGACCAGGATGCCACATCACCCCGCATTCGCTGCGCTGATCGGGGTCTCCGCGGGTGTTGCCACGACAGTCGCCAACGCGGCCGGGCCACTGATGATACTCTACTGCCTGTGCCACGAGCTGGATAAGCAGAAGTTCATGGGAAGCCTGGCGTGGTACTTCCTCATCGTCAACCTGATCAAGGTGCCGATCTATATCGTGGAGGACATGATCACCGTCGAGTCCATTCAATTCAATCTCGCGATGATTCCTGCGGTCGCGCTCGGTGCCGTTGGCGGGCGCTGGATTCTGCCACGCATACCCGGCGTCATGTTCACGCGTGTCGTACTGATCCTGACCGTCCTCGCGGCAATCAGGCTGCTTGCGATGTGATGACCGATCTCAGTAGGAGAACAGGTCCGTTGTGGAATACGACCTGTGCGAGGACGCATTCAACGCATTGCGGATCTTGGATTGGACATTCGGTGTTAACCGCCTGCCTTTGCACGCCCGGGATACCATCTTGTGCGTAATGTGCTCGGTCGAAGCGGTCACAAGATCCCGGGCCTTGAGCTCATGCTCGGCCATGATGCCTGCGATAGGCTGCTCGCCAAGGTTGCGCTCGAGTTCGCCGTTCATGTCATCGCGTGCTTCTCAATGTGAAAGCGGGTTCGCGTTCACGTTGAGCTCCGTCTTCACTGTTGAGCAATGGTCGTTACTTCTTCTTGTCTCGCTTCTGTTTGCGCTTCTCCTTGGGCGTGAGTTTGGCCTTCTTCTGATCTTCCCGCCGGCCCTTGTCCTTTTTTCCCTGGTCACCCATAACGTGTCCTCCTTTGTTTTACCGAATCCAGTGGTTGGCTCAGACGATCCGACGGCGAGTCTCATGACGGATCCGTTCGCCCTTATGCTCGTAATAATACCCCCGCTCCAGGCTCCAGGACAAGCGCATTGAGTCCTTAATCTTGCCGCTCCCGGAATTATCTTTCTGATTTCCGTCCCGCAATCCATCTCCAGTTGACCCTCGGAAAGCGGATGGACATGGGTACGGCATCCCAGCAGGATGTCAGCCTGTGAAGAAGATACTTTTTGACACGGATATTGGTAGCGATATCGATGATGCGGTTTGCCTGGCTTACCTTTTGGCGCATCCGGAATGTGATCTGCTTGGGATCACCACGGTGAGCATGCGGGATGCTATGACCGTGCGGACGGCGGCGAGCTTGTCCCCGGGCGCCCGCACGACACCCTCATTCCGGACTACCAGCCAGATCGCACCTACCCATTCCTATAGTCATCTCTGGATGATGATGTCTCGGTCGTAGAGTTTTACTCGATGGCGAGGCGGATGGTTGTTTGGACCGAATTCAGTTCGTGCTTGGCATTGGAAATGCTCACCTCTATCCTCGAGATATGTCCGGCGACACGCGTGACGAGGTGAATTGAGCATGTACCTGGAATTCTATGGATTGCGGGAATTCCCGTTCAATATTACTCCAGATCCGCGTTTCTTGTACTACACACCCGGTCACAAGGAGGCGTATATGCACATCATGTACGGCATCCAGCAACGCAAGGGTTTTATTGAACTGACAGGGGAAGTTGGCTGTGGGAAGACCACGCTCTGCCGTGCGGTCCTGGCGGAGCTTGGATCGAGTGTGGAGACGGCGTTGGTCTTGAACCCCCAGTTGACCGGGACGCAGCTCATCCGCGCGATTCTGCAGGATTTCGGTCTGACCGTGAAAGGACGCGACCGGCTTACCTTTATCGATCAACTCAACCAGTTCCTGCTTTCGAAGTACCGTGACAATATCAACGTGGCCCTGATCATCGATGAAGCGCAGAACCTTTCGCCAGAACTCATGGAGCAGGTGCGCCTGTTGTCAAACCTCGAGACCGACCAGCACAAGCTTCTCCAGATGGTCTTATGCGGTCAGCCGGAGCTCAAGAAACGGCTTGAACGGCCGGATCTACGCCAGTTGCGTCAACGCATCACGGTGCGGTATCATATACATCCACTGACGGAAGAGGAGACCATGCTCTATATTCAGCACAGGCTGTGGGTCGCAGGCGCCAACGGTGGCCTGGTCTTCGACCCCAAGGCGGTGCGCGAGGTCTATAAGTACTCAAAGGGTACGCCGCGCGTGATCAACAATCTGTGTGATAACTCCTTGCTGGCCGGCTTCGTGAGAGACGTCCGCCTCGTAGACGTGAAGTGCGTTAGGCGCGCAGTTGCACAACTGGAGGGCAAGACATGAGCCTGATATCGGAAGCCCTGAAACGTCAACAGATGGAGCGGGACGGCAAGGCGCCGCCTGTCGAAGCCGAAGCGCCCGCCGTGACGGATTCAGCCGATCAGCCTACGGAGAACTCGGCCGATGTCGGCGCGGGGAGCACGTTGTCCCTCGCTGCAGCTGCGCTGGCCGGTCAGAATGCGCCTGTGGTCCCACCCGTCGCACCGGAAGGGCAGGGCGGTGCCATCGCCGACACAGCGGGAACCGGCTTGTCTCTCGCTGCCGCTGCAGCCGCCACCGCCGGGCCGGTCGCGCAGGCACCACCTACGCCGCCACCCCCGCCGCCACCGCCACCCCCACCGATGCAGCCGACCTTCGACACGGCCGAGGAGCCCGCGATTGCCGAGACCGTCGTGCAGGAGGGAAAATCGGAGAATACCGGGGCACCCCCATGGGTTGTCTTGACCAGCGCAATCGCTGTGATCGTTCTGCTTGTCGGCGCAGCCGCGTGGGCGGGCATGTTTTTCTTCGAGCGAGTTTCCTCGGAGAGTCAGGAAGTGAGCAGCGCCTCACCTGCGACGGAGGCGCCGGCGACTCCGCCGCCGGCCGTTGAGCAGCATTCCGAGACGGCGAGTCCGGCAGAGCTCGATCCACCGCCTGGTACGGCGATCGTCTCGACTCCAGATCAGCCGGCCGTAGAGCCGCCGGACGCTGCACGGCCGGATCCGCCGGATGCGCAGCCGGGTGTGGTTGCCGAGACGCCCGGGCCGCCAGCGCAACCCGTTGGGAGAAGGGCCGACATCATCTGGCCGCGACTATCGCTGTCGGGCCTGGTCGGCGGAAAACGGGGCGGGGCCGCGATTATCAATAATCAGGTGATCGGGATTGGGGAAGCCATCGAGGGTGCCGTGGTAACCGATCTGACGAAGAAGGGCGCGACTCTGGAGTACCAGGGAGAGAGCCTGTTCCTACACGTCGGCGGCGTGATTGAATGATCCGAGGCTAATCGTCATCACCGGGATCTCTCTCGAGCGTCTCCCTGATTTGGGTGAGTGCTTCGTCGAACTCGGCGGGTGCGACCAGGTAGAAGAAGCAGTCCAGTCCGATCGCCTGCTCGACATCCTTTCGTAATTGCTTGTCGAGTGGGTTCATGATCGCAACCAGAACGCGGTTGCCCATGACTTCGTAGGGTATGACTCCCCGCCGGATCATGAATTCCGTCGAGAGCAGCTGCGCGGTCTCGCGCGCAATCGCGAAACTGGATAGTGCGATGATTGGCGTTCCGTGTGCGGCGGCTGCCGTCGTCAGGGCCTTTTCGAGCTTTGGTGATTGACGATCGCCGAGGACATGGAACACGGAGATTGTGAGTTCGGTGTCGCCCCCGGAGAGGCGTGTCAGATCCTCGACGATATCGGAGTACTCCTCTTCGTCGAACACGTCGTCTTCATGGAGCGACCATGCGAGTGCTATTTCCTCCGTGAGATTCACCCCCGTTACCGGTGCCGTGCTCGCGGTTCGGATGCGGCGAGTCTTCGTGGATGACCGGCTCCGCGACGAAGCAGGTGCGGCGTCTTTCCCTGGCGCGGGCGAGTCGGCTACGATCTCGAGATCATGCAGCGGGACGCTTACGTCGTCTGCTTCGGCGAGCGCATCGGCAGGACTCAAGGCTCGAAGCGAGGCGATGAGTTCCAGTACGCTCTCGTCGCCGGAGAACTTCGTAAGACGCTTTTGGATGTCTACGGCGGCGGCCGCGTCTTGTTCAGCCAGAACGACCTCGGCGAGTCGAATCATATACTCCTGTGATTTGACCAGATCGCCGACCTGTTCGTAGGCGTTAGATAGCGTCCTGAGAGAGTGCCGGTCGGTCGGCATTGCTTCCACGATCTGCTCACAGGCGATGATCGCATTCCAGACCTCTTCTTCGGATCCTCCAAGTTCTTCATCGTTGGCCATAGTTTCTCCTGATCAACTGTTTCGATACCGGTCGAAGCACGATACGGACCATCGTTCGCCGTCGCATCGAGCAGTGGCCCGAAGCGCGCAGCATCCGAAAAACCGGTCGCCGGCAGTCACCGTCTGAAAGACCACTTTGGGCAATCCGGAGCCCAATGTGGACGAAATTTGCGTTTTTGGGAATCGAAGATTTGTTCGTCCTCTCATTCTCACTGGCATTCGCGAAGCGCAGCATGTCCTCCCGGGCCGAGAGGGGATAAAACGCCCAAACCGCACCGAATCAAGCCCGAACGTCACGTTCTTGCGGACGAGCTACAATTCAGGGGCACGGAAACTGCTTATCATAACTGCAACAATCGGGAATTGAAGCGAATTCCCGCGACAAAGGATGTTATGCGCACGGTAAACAGAAATAATTGCGCCTATCAGCGCACCGGCAGGACGAGAGTTCCGACCGCATCAATCCGCCCGGATCCAGGATCCAGGGCGAGGAGGGACTAGAGTTATGGCCACAAAAACCGCCAATGGACGAATCACGGACATACTCCTCAATAGCGAGATCATCGGGGCCCGCGACCTTGAGGAAGCGCAGATCCATGCCAAGACGGAAAACGTGAGACTTGAGAAGCACCTCGTCGACAAGGGATTCGTCAAGCCTGACCAGATGACCCTGGTCCTCTCCGAGTACCTCAGCATTCCCCCCATCACGCTGGCGCACTTCACACCTGATCAGCAACTTTTGGACATGGTTCCCAAGTCGACACTGACCAAGCACCTCATGGTCCCCATCGCGCGTACCGGAAGGAGCCTGACGGTGGCCATGGGGGATCCGTTCGACATCATTGCAATCGACGAGATTCAGACCCAGACAGGACTGGATGTGGTCAGTCTCGTTGCCTCCGAGCACGACATCAGCGAGGCCCTGGGCCGCGTATTTGCGCAGGCAACCGAGGGTATCGACATGCAGGAAATCATGGATCAGGAAAGCGACATCGAAGTCGGCGAGGAAGCGCGCGACGAGGAGAGCCTGGAGCAGATGCTCGAGAGCGCCGAGGAGGCCCCGGTAGTCCGCATGGTTAACATGATGCTCGTGGAAGCCATTCGAACGGGCTCGAGCGATATTCACATCGAGCCGATGGAGCGCTCCGTACGCCTGCGCTATCGTATCGACGGGGTCTTGGTCGAGAGGCCGGGGCCGCCCAAGAACCTTCAGTCCGCCGTCATTTCGCGGGTCAAGATCATGAGCGATCTGGACATTGCGGAAAGACGCATCCCGCAGGACGGACGCTTCAAGATTCGCGCTTTGGGTAAGGAAATCGACCTGCGTGTCAGCATTCTGCCGACCGTACACGGTGAGAAGATCGTGATGAGAACGTTGGACAAGACCAATCTCGCGCCGAACCTGAGTTCGCTTGGCCTGGATGAGGTCTCGTATAACGCGTTCGCGCATGCCATCGGTCAACCGCACGGGATGGTTCTTGTGACCGGTCCCACGGGTAGCGGGAAGACGACCACGCTCTACTCGTGCCTGCAGCAGCTGAACAGCAAGGATGTAAACATTATCACTTGCGAAGACCCCGTGGAGTACCAGTTGGCCGGCGTCAACCAGGTTCAGATCAATAACGCCGTGGGGCTTTCATTCTCGACAGCGTTGCGATCGATTCTACGGCAGGACCCCGATATCTGTCTCGTCGGCGAGATTCGTGACGGTGAGACAGCCGAGATCGCGGTGTCTGCCGCGCTGACGGGCCATCTTGTCTTGAGCACGTTGCACACCAACGATGCCGCGAGCGTCACCACCCGCCTGATCGACATGGGAACCGAGCCGTTCCTGCTTTCATCCGCACTGCTGCTTGCGCAGGCGCAGCGCCTTTATCGAAAGCTCTGCCCCGTGTGCAAGAAAGAGGCCCCGGTGGATCCCGTCGTCCTGAAGAACAACGGTATCGACCTGAACTTCTTTGACGGCGCGACCCTTTACGAATCCGCCGGTTGCCCCAAGTGCAACAATCTTGGTTACAAGGGGCGTGGCGCGCTGATGGAAATCCTGGAGGTCACCGAAGATGTACGCAAGGCCATCATGCGCAACGCTACCGCCGAGGAGATTCGCACGACAGCCATGGAGACAAACGGCATGGTGACTCTAAAAATGGCGGGAATGGAAAGAGTTCGAGACGGGTTGACCTCGCTGGCGCGCGCGCTCGAGGTTACAGGAAGCGACTAACAGTGGGAGCGTAAAGTATGAGTCCGGTAATCAAAACGGCAACAGTAACAGGATCCGTGGGAGCAGCGAGTGCTCCCAAGTCGTTCGCGAGAGAGAATCGCAAGCCCGCCACGGCCAAGGCCAAGCCCAAGAAGGGGGGCCGGATCGTGGCCGGGAAGAGTGTGCCGGGAGCGAAGAAGATCGCAAACCAGCTTCTACCGACCTTCTCGCGACAACTTTCGGCGATGCTTTCGGCAGGGATGCCGATTATCGGATGCCTGAACGCATTGTTGGAGCAGCAGGAGAACCCGAACTTCAAGACCGTCATCTCGCAGGTGAAAGCCAGCATCGAAAACGGATCGTCGTTGTCCGAGTCGCTTCGGCCCTACCCCTCGATCTTCGACACGCTTTATGTGAACATGGTTCGAGGTGGTGAAACGGGAGGGCAACTCGCAGAGACGATTGCTCGAGTCGCGACCTTCCTGGAGTCGAGTGCCAAGCTACGGCGCAAGGTGAAGTCGGCAATGACCTATCCGATCATCGTACTCTCCATCGCTCTCTTGATCGCGTTGGGCATGATCCTCTTCATCGTGCCGGTCTTCGCGGGCATGTTTGCCGACTTCGGCGCCGACCTGCCTGGCCCGACGCAGTTCTTGATCAATTTGAGTGACGGTCTGAGGACGACCGGTCCGTTCCTGCTCCCGGTGATGATCGCCGCGGTGGTCGCCTTCAAGAAATGGAAAGCCACGGAAAGCGGTGCCTACACACTCGATAAGGTAAAGCTCAAGGTGCCGGTCTTTGGCGAGCTTGCGGTCAAGGTTGCCTCCGCGCGATTCGCGCGCACCTTCGCACAGCTAATCCACAGTGGCGTGCCCATTCTGACGGCCCTGGAAATCGGTGCCGGCGCGACGGGAAACCGGGTCGCCGGTCAGATCATTCTGGAAGCACGCGATGCGGTGGAACAAGGGGACTCGTTGTCCGCCTCGTTGGTGGGAAACAACGTCTTTCCGCCGATCATGGTGCGCATGCTCTCCGCCGGTGAGAAGACCGGCAAGATCGATGAGATGATGGATAGCATCGCTGACTTCTACGATGATGAGATCGAAGCCATGCTGGCCAGTCTGACATCGCTGATCGAGCCGTTCCTGATGGTCTTTCTCGGCGTCGTCGTAGGCGGTATTCTGATCGGGATGTTTCTCCCGATCTTCAAGATGGGCGAGATCGTCAATATGTAGCTGGATCGCACCGGAGGGCCGAGATTGTCCCTTTACTTGGGCCCTCCGTTTGATTATCCTGATCCGCTGTACGCTCGAAAGGGACCGATCCAATATGGCACGAATCCTACTGGTCGAAGACGACGTCACGACGCTCAATATCCTGGGCACACTACTTCGCTCCGAGGGCTATGAGGCGGTCACCGCAGCGGGTGGAGTCGAGGCGAAGGAGTACCTGGCGGCCGAGAAATTCGACCTGATGATCACCGACATCTCCATGACTCCCGTCAACGGGCGCGAGTTGTTGAAGCTGGCGCACGAGACATGCCCTGACATGGGGGTGATTATGCTCACCGCCCATGGTTCGGTCGAGACGGCCGTTGAGGCGCTCAAGCTGGGAGCGTACGACTACGTCACGAAGCCGTTCAAGGTGGATGAATTACTCATCACGGTGCAGCGTGCGATCGACTTCCACCGGGCCATGAGCGAGAACGTCGATCTGCGTGCGCAGCTTGGATCGGCATACAAATTCTCCAACATGGTGGCTGTGAGCGCCCAGATGAAGTTGGTGTGCGAAATGATCGAACGGATCGCGCCTACCGAGACGGCGGTCTTGATTTACGGAGAGAGCGGAACCGGCAAGGAACTCGTCGCGCGCGCGATCCATGACTACAGCCGCCGCAAGGAAAAGAAGATGCTCGCCGTCAACTGCGCAGCCCTTCCGGCCGATCTCCTCGAATCCGAAATGTTCGGACACGTAAAGGGGGCATTCACCGGCGCGACATCGAACAAAGAGGGACTATTCGAGGCGGCGTCCGGCGGAACGCTCTTTTTGGACGAAATCAGCTCCATGCCCATGGATCTCCAGAGCAAGCTCCTGCGTGCGCTGCAGGAGAAGGAAATTCGTCGCGTGGGCAGCAACGAGACCCGAAGTGTGGATGCGCGTATTTTGGCGGCGACAAACGTGAAGCTCGAGGGGGCGATTGAAGATGGCACCTTCCGGCAGGATCTGTATTTCCGCTTGAGCGTGATCCCGCTATCGATAGCGCCTCTGCGTGAGCGGCGGGAGGATATCCTTCCGTTGGTCTCGCACTTCATGAAACGAGAGTTGGGAGATGCGAAGGAATTGCCGGCGCTGACACCGGAGACCTGCCGCGTGCTGACCCAGCACCCATGGCCCGGCAATGTGCGAGAGTTGGAGAACGCCATGAAGCACGCCTTGACGTTTACGAACGGCGACACCGTGACCCCCGACTGTTTGCCGCCGAAGATCGTCGAAGGCGCCGCGGCCGCGGCTGTGGCGATGCCGCGGTCGACGAAGGCAGATCAATTTCGTGGTGAGTCCCTGAAGAAGTTTCTCAAGGAGAAGGAAGAGGAATACCTGAAACAGGTGCTCGACGCGACCGGGGGCGACAAGCAGCGTGCCGCCGAAACGCTCAAGATCAGTCTGGCGACGCTCTACCGCAAGCTCCCCGGACACGACGACAAGTAGCCAGCCTCTACGCCGCGATCCGTGGCGCCGAACGGGCAGCATGTCATGCGGCCGCAGCACCCGTACATTTTCAGGTAGCGACGCGTTGCAGGCGACCCCTGGCACTCGAAGAGGCGCAGGGGTTGCTACAACTGTCGGAATTGAGAGTGGAGCGGGTTACGCGACCGGAGCGGCCTCTGCTTCCGCGCTCTTGTCGGATTCCTTCTTCTCCGCTTCCTCGTTGAGCTGCTTGTCCTTGAGGGCTTCGCGGCGACTGAGGCGCACGCGCCCGCGGTCGTCGATGCCGATGCACTTGACCCACATCTGGTCGCCCACGGTGCAAATGTCCTCCACGGTGTTGACGCGGAAGTCGGCCAGTTCACTGATATGAACCAGCCCATCCTTGCCGGGGAGGATCTCGACGAACGCGCCAAAGTCCTTCACGCCCGTCACGACGCCGTCGTAGATGCTGCCGACGTCTGCTTCGGCGGTGATCGCATCGATCTCGCGGATCGCCATCTCGAGGGACTCGCCGTCGCTGCTGTAGACTTTGACGGTGCCGTCGTCTCCGATGTCGATCTGGGTGCCGGTGAGCTCGGTGATGCGGCGGATGTTCTTGCCACCTGGCCCGATCAGCTCGCCAATCTTCTCCGGATCGATGTGTACCTCGTGAATGCGAGGAGCGAACGGCGAGAGTTCTGCTCTGGGCTCGCTGATGACCGTGGACATGAAGTCGAGGATATGAAGTCGCGCCTTCAGTGCCATGGCGAAGGCGGCTTCGACGAGTTCCCACTTCAGGCCGCGAATCTTCAGATCCGCCTGGAACCCGGTAATGCCCTCGGTCGTGCCGGCGACCTTGAAGTCCATGTCGCCGCAATGATCCTCGGCACCCAGGATGTCGATCACCAGTTCGTCCTTGTCCTCTGAAGCGAAGAGGCCTACCGAGATTCCGGCGACCGGGCGCTTAAGTGGAACGCCCGCGTCGAGCAGGGCAAGGCTGCCGCTGCACACGCTGCCCATCGAGGTGGAGCCGTTGGACCCCATGACGTCGGACACGACGCGTACGGCGTAGGGGTAGTCATCGGGCATCACTTCGGAAATGGACTTCTCCGCCAGGGCGCCGTGGCCGATTTCGCGACGTGAGACCCCGCCGACGCGCCCGCACTCGCCTACGCTGTAGGGCGGGAAGTTGTAGTGGAGGAGAAACGACTTCTGCCTCGGGCCGCCCGTAATCCCGTCGAGACCTTGCGAGTCCTTGGCAGATGCGAGGGTCACCGACGTTAACGCCTGCGTCTCGCCCCTCTGGAAGAGGGCCGAGCCGTGGGTACGCGGCAAGATTCCGGTATCTCCGGAGAGCGGGCGTACATCATCAGAGGCCCGGCCGTCAATGCGCTTACCACGCTTGATGACGTTCTCGCGTACGAGTTCGATCTCGAGGTCGTCAAACGCGGAGCGATATTCCTCGTCGGTCATTTCTGGAAAGTCGACCAGGAGGGCTTCCTTGAGACGTGCGCCGATGTCACTGACCTTGCCCTGGCGCTCCAGTTTACCGGGAATCAGCAAGACCGCGGCGAGTTCCTCGCCGACCTTGGCATGCGCCGCCTTTAAGATGGTATCATCCGACGCGGGCTCTTCGACGATCTTCTCGGGCAGGCCCAGCTTGCTGCGCAGTTCGAGCTGTGCGTCGATCAGTTTGACGCATTCCGCTTGCGCCAGCCGCATGGCTGCCAGCAGGTCGGCTTCCTTGATTTCCTTGCCGCCGCCTTCGATCATCAATGGAAGCTCACGCGTGCATGCGTAAATCAGGTCGAGATCGCTGGTCTCACGTTCCTCGTTGGTGGGGTTCATGATGAACTGTCCGTCTACGCGACCGACACGCACAGCGGCGATGGGACCCATGAAAGGGATCTCCGATAGGGTCAGGGAGGCGCTGGCTGCGAGGATACTGATTGCGTCCGAGTCGTTCTGGCCGTCCGCCGAGAGCAGCATATTGATGATCTGCACTTCGTTGCGGTAGTACTTCGGAAAGAGCGGGCGAATCGGCCGGTCGGTAAAACGGGCCGTGACCGTCTCTTTTTCCGATGGACGCTGCTCGCGCTTGAAGAAGCCTCCCGGAAAGCGGCCCGCTGCGTAGAACTTCTCCCGGTACTCCACCTGGAGTGGGAAGTAGTCGATCCCTTCGCGCACATGATCGGCGCGTGTGGAGGCGGAGAAAAGTACGGTTTCCCCAAGTTGAACGGTCACTGCGCCGCCCGCCTGCTTCGCGAGAAGGCCGGATTCGATCGTGATTTGCTTGCCGCCGACATCGACGGATACGGATGTTGTGTTCCTCATCTTTTTTCCTTCTGTTTCTTTCGCCCGGTCGTCCTCATACAAGACACGCCCCAATGGCGTACTTTCGCGTTTGCGCGTGAGGAAGTAGTTGGCCTCGTCTCACCCCGAGAAGAAGCCGTAAGGAGGAGAATGCGCGCCGGACTAACGCCGCAGTTTCAAACGCTTGATCAGATCTTGATAGCGTTTCTCGTCCCTACTCCTGATGTAATCGAGTAGTTTGCGTCGCCGGCTGACCATCTTGATCAGACCATGTCGTGAGCTGTGGTCCTTACGGTGCGCCTTGAGGTGCTCCGTAAGCTCTTCGATTCGGCGCGTCAAAAGTGCAACCTGAACGTCGGACGAGCCGCTGTCCTGGTCGTGGTGCTGATATTCCTTGGTGATGTTCTCTTTGGTAACCTTTTTCATTAGCCGCTCGCCTGCCTTCAGGCTGTGATGGTTTGACTCCCGTTGCTGATCGGAGAAACGGAACGTATAGCAGCGCCTCGATCGCTGCAACCTATTTTTAAGGAGAATTTCGAGATTGTGCGAGCAGGACTCGGCGGGCGCACTCGACATCCTTGGAAATCTGCGCTGCGAGCGCCTTACCGTCCGGAAATCCCCTCTCCGGGCGCAGATACTCGCGGAAGGTCACGTGCAGCTCCTGGCCGTACAGATCGCCCCCAAAATCGAGGAGGTGGACCTCCAGGAGCGTTTCTTGTGACGCCTCGATGCTGGGGCGGCAGCCCAGGTTCAAGACGGCGGGGTGATCGGATCCGGCGGTCGACGCGGTTGCCGCATAGACGCCGTGCGGTGGCAGCACCTGCTGCTCGTGCTTCACGTTTGCCGTGGGGAAGCCGATTTCCCGACCGACCTGCCGCCCGTGTTCGACCACGCCGCTCACGGTGTAATGGCGCCCCAACATGGCCGCCGCCGCCGCGAGATCGCCGCCGTGAATCGCATGGCGGATGCGGGTGCTCGAGATGGGCGTGCCATCCCAGGATACCGGTTCGGCCACGCGGACTTCGATCCCGTGCGCGCCGAGGAGTTCTGAAAGCAGCGCAGGGCTTCCCGTGCGTTCATGTCCGAAATGAAAATTCTGTCCCACCGCGACGTGTGTCAACGTTGGGATCGAGCCACGCAGCAGATCGAGGAAGTCCGCCGGGGATTGCGACGCGAGATCGCGGTTGAAGGTCATGAGCACGCATCCGTCGACGCCTTGATCATCCAGAAGGTGCAACTTGCGACCCGACGGCGAAAGGAGTGGGGGAGCGGTCTCGGGTTGGAGGACGACGCGCGGGTGCGGATCAAAAGTCAGGACCCACGTCTCGCCGCCGCCATCGGTCGCCACGTCGCGTGCCTGCCGGATGACGGAGGCGTGGCCTAGATGAACGCCATCGAAGAAGCCAATGGCGAGGCTCACTGGCCGCGTAACCTCCTTGAGCGCGGCGATATTGCGGAGGGTCTTCAAGCGCCAGGGTCGTTTGCCTTGGTGACCTTGTGCACCGGGATGATGTGCTCGAGGAGCTGCGCCTTGTCCATCGCTTCGATCGCGGGGAGGGTCAGTGCGTCTTGAATGGACCAGTTGCCGGCGCGTGTCCGCCGCAGCTCGTCGAGCACGGCCCCGCAGCCGAGTGTCTCACCAATGTCGTTGCAGATGGTTCGGACGTAGGTTCCCTTGCTGCAGTTGAGTCGAAAACTTGCGCGGGGCGGGTCGAACTCGATGAGCGTGAACTCGTAGATGTGGATCAGTCTCGGTTCGCGCTCGACCGTCTTCCCCTTGCGGGCGAGCTTATAGAGGGCGCGGCCTTGCATCTTGATCGCCGAAACCATCGGTGGCGTCTGCATGATGTCGCCGCTATACTTGCTGATTTCGCCTTCGAGCGCTTCGCGAGTAACGGCACTGGGGTCTCTTTCGGAGAGGACCGCACCGCTGGCGTCCTGGCTGTCGGTCGTGATTCCAAGGCGCAGGTAGCCCTCGTAGACCTTGTCGGAATTCATCACCGTACTCGACAGCTTCGTGCCGCGCCCGATCAGGATCACGAGCAGACCCGTGGCCTGCGGGTCCAGCGTTCCACCGTGGCCGACCTTGTCGAACTGAAACTGTCGCCGGATATGCGCGACGATATCGTGCGAGGTCGGGCCGGCTGGTTTATCCACCAGCAGCAAGCCGTCGTAGATGTCGCGCGCCTGCAGGCGCGTGGCATCCGGACTACCGTATCGGCGAGGACTCTTCATCACCCAGCTCCGTCAATATGCTCAGTACAGAATTGCCCTGCGCGATCGAGTCATCCAGGCAGAAATTCAAACGCGGGGTGTACTTCAGTGAAAGATCGCGATTGATACTCTCCTGGATCTCACGCCTGAACCGGCAGACCATGGCCATGCCCTCGTGCTGCTGCTCGGGTTCTCCGAGGATCGAGATCCAGACTTTCGCCGAGCGCAGGTTACGGCTGGCGGAAACGCGCGAGACCATTACCGACGCCGCGTCGCCGCCATGATCGGTGAGTAGACGCAGCACGCACTCGCTGATCTCTCTTCGGAGTAGCTCGTTGACACGGGTAATACGATCGCTTGGCATGGCACTGCATACGGTTCGGGCATTAGAACAGGAAGCGCTAGAGGGTCTGGGCTACTTCCGAGACGTCGAAGAATTCGATGGTGTCGCCCTCGGCGTAGCTACTGAAGTTCTCGAGGCGAATACCGCACTCCTGGCCTTCGCGGACTTCGCGGGCCTCGTCCTGGAAACGACGCAAGGAAGCGAGTCCACCGGTGAAGATGATTTCGCCGTTGTGCCGAATACGCGTGCGTTTCCCGGTTCCAATCGTGCCGCTCGTCACCATGCAGCCGGCAATCCTCGAGCCCTTTGAAATCTGGAAGACCTGCTTGATCTCTGCTGCGCCCGTAACATGCTCTTGAATAAGCGGAGACAGCAACCCGAGCATCAGCCTGCGCACCTCGTCGATCAGCTCGTAGATCACCGAGTGAAGATTAATCGTGACGTCGTGTTGCTTCGCGACCTTGTTGACCTCGGCTTCGATTCCAACGTTGAAGCCGATGATCAGGGCTCCCGACGCGCTGGCCAGCATCACGTCGTTGTTCGTGATATTGCCGGTACCCGTGAGGATGATGTTCAAGGTGATTTTGTCGCTCTTGATATCCGTGAGGGCCTGCTCAATGGCCTCGAGCGTGCCCTGTACATCCGATTTTAGAACGACCTTCAGTGAGACTTTTTCGCCTTCCTTCAGGTTCTGGAAGAGATCTTCGGCGCTGGAGCCCCTAGCCGGACCCGTCAGGGAATCTCGCTTACGCTGCTCCTGTTCACGTTCCGCGGTCGACTTCGCCGCGCGTTCGTTCTCGTAGACCTGGAACACAGTGCCGGGCTCCGGTACGCCGCACAGCCCGAGGACTCTGACCGGGATCGAGGGGCCGACGCTCTTAACCTTGATGCCCTTGTCGTTGATCAGAGCCTTGGCGCGGCCCCAGAAAGGCGCGCAGTAAATCGCATCGCCGACAGCGAGTGTTCCGCCCGTGACGAGCATGTTCACGGTGGGCCCCATGCCCTTCTCGAGTTGGGCTTCGATGACGTATCCCTGTCCGCGACGACTTGGATTGGCCTTCAATTCGAGGACCTCCGCCTGCAGGGCAAGCATCTCGAGCAGATGGTCGATGCCATCGCCGGTCATGGCGCTGACTTCGCAGCAGATGGTCTCGCCACCCCACTCTTCCGGGGCCAGGTTCATCTGCTGAAGCTGCTGCCGAACTTTGTCGGGGTCGGCTGCGGGTAAATCCATTTTATTGATCGCAATGACTATGGCCACCTCGGCCGCCTGGGCGTGCTGAATGGCTTCGCGTGTCTGGGGCATGATGCCGTCGTCGGCGGCAACAACGATCACCGCGATATCGGTCAGGTTTGCCCCGCGCGCGCGCATTGCGGTAAAGGCCTCGTGGCCCGGCGTATCGAGAAACGTGATTTGGGTTCCGGGCAATTCGAGGGTCGATGCACCAATATGCTGCGTGATGCCACCGGCTTCACCAGTCGCCACGGCCGTGTCCCGGATCTTATCGAGCAGAGACGTCTTGCCGTGATCGACGTGACCGAGAAATGCGACGACGGGCGGACGCGGTTGCAGATCTTCCGGCCGGTCGTCGTCCTCCGTCTGCTCGACCAGCTTTTTCGTCGAGGGCGCATCGTGGTCGACCACTCGCCGGTGATACTCGAGCGTGAAGCCGTGTTTCTCGCAGATCGCCGTGGTGATCTTGATGTCCAGGCGTTCGTTGATTGAGGCGAGGATGTTCATGTTCATCAACTCCGTGATGAGCTGATTGGGTCGCAGTTTCAGTGCGAGCGCCAGGTCCTTCACAATGATAGGTCCGCGCGTGTGGACGGTCTTGCCTTCGACCGAGACGCCTTCTTCATGGCCCCCGTTCAGCGGCGCGATATCAGTGGGTATGACGACCTGTGGAGACGGTGCGGGTCGTGGAGCGGGTTTTGGTGCGGCAGGCTTTTTAGCGGCCGGCGCCGGTTTGGGATCGGGAGCGGGTTTCGGTGCAGCGGACTTCTTAGCGGCCGGCGCCGGTTGGGGATCGGGAGTCGCGGGCTCTTTCGCCGCAGTCGCTAGCGGGGCCGCTTCAGGTTTGATCCCTGGGGCCGCATTGCCCCTGAACCGTTCGGCAACGTCGGAGTCGATACTGCTCATGTGGTTCTTGACCTCGATCCCGAGGTCATGCAGTTTGGCAATCAGCTCCTTGCTGCTGATCGCGAGTTCCTTGGCTAGTTCGTGTACCCTCATCGCCTGTTACCTATTCATCTCCTGCCGGTGTTGCATTGGTTGCCGCCGCATGAACTGCCGCCGCCGTTTCAGCGTCCAGCCCAACAAGTTCCTGCAGATCCTCCGACGTGGCCGCCAGAATTCCATCAATGCTCAGGAATCCGGCCTTGACCAGTTTTTCGGAGTTTTCCGCGTCGATTCCTTCAATTGCGGCAAGACTCTTGATCGCCATCCCGACCTTGTCTTCGAAGCTGAGGGATGATTCGTCACGATGGACATCGATTTTCCACCCAAGCAGCTTGGCTGTGAGCCTCACGTTCTGACCGCGCTTACCGATCGCCAGGGATAGCTGATCGGAGTCGGCCACGACGTTGATCACATTGGGTCGTTCTTCATCGATATAGACGTTCGTGAGTTTGGCTGGTGAGAGCGCGTTGGCGGCATACTGCCGCGGATCCTCGCTCCAGCGCACGATGTCGATCTTTTCACCGGACAGCTCGCGGACGATATTCTTGACGCGACTTCCTCGCATTCCGACACACGCGCCGACAGGATCGACTTTGTCTTCGTTCGACTTCACGGCAATCTTGGTGCGATATCCCGGTTCACGCGCGAGCCCCATGATCTCGACGATTCCGTCAGAGATCTCAGCGACTTCCAGTTCAAATAGTCGGCGCACGAAGTTCGGATGACTACGCGAGAGGATCAGATCCGGTCCGGCAACGGAGTTCTGGATCGTGACCACGTAGCAGCGAATTCGATCACCGATCTGGTACTCTTCGGTCGGGACGCGTTCCTTAGAAGGCATGATTCCGTTAGCCCTGCCAAGGTCGATCACGACGTCGCTTCGATCGAAGGAGCGCACCGCGCCGCTTACGACGTCGCCCACACGGTCCTTGTACTCTTCGAAGATGATATCCTTCTCGACCTTTCTCATTTTCTGGAGAATGGCTTGCTTTGCAGTCTGCGCGGCAATGCGGCCGAAATTCGCAGGTGTGACTTCAACGTCAACTTTGTCGCCGATCTTGACGTCGCTATTGATCTTCCTGGCATTGGACAGAGAGATTTCATCGTGGGGAGAACTTACTTTCTGGACGACCTCGACCGTCGCCAGCGCGCGGATATCGCAGGTGCTGCGATCGATCTCGACGCGAAGTTCCTTGGCGGGCCCTACACTCTTACGAGATGCGGAGAGAAGCGCGGATTCGAGCATTTCCAACAGGATCTCGCGCTCGATGCCCTTCTCTTTCTCAAGATAATTGACTACGGCTGTAAGTTCCGCATTCATGCGTAATATCCTTTCTCTGCTGCTCGAACCGCATGCGATCAAAATAAAAGAGTGGGACAAGCCCACTCTCTCCTTGGCGCGGTCTCAGCGCAGCTATGTTTTAGGAGATGATCAGCAGCCAGTCTATGCGAGCGGCGTTTCGGTGGTCAAGCCGCAAAATCCCGATTCCGCAGAATTACCCGGATTTTGGTGGCTCTTCGCCGTTGCGCGGTGCTATTACTCCCAGGATGAACCTTGATCAATTCTGGAAAATCGTTCGTGAAAACCCGTCATATCGCACGCCGCAGGACCTCCCGCGCAGCGCACTGGACCGGGCATTCGGGCGCTGGTCGGCGTGGTACTATCAGAAAATCGTGCGTATCGTGTGCGCGATGTCGATGCAGGCCAGAAAGGCGCCCATCACGCGCGAGATCTGGGCGGATCATCAAATCTCCATTCTGAATGCCGTCGAGGCCTGCGGGGGCCGATTCGATATCGACGGTTTCGAGCATATCCGGGGCGCAAAACCGCCGTACGTCATCGTTTCCAACCATATGGCGATGCTCGAGACGGTTTTCATGCCGGTGCTCATGCAGCCGTTTACCGAGGTTACGTACGTCGTCAAAGAGTCCCTGATGTCCTATCCGTTCCTGGGAACGATTTTGCACGCCGTGGGGGCGATCCCTGTCTCCAGATCAAATCCACGCCACGATCTGAAGCAAGTCCTGTCCATGGGGCGGACAGTCCTGGATGGCGGCGGATCGGTGATCGTCTTCCCGCAGGCGACGCGTTCCGTCGAATTTTCACCTGAGCAGTTCAATTCGGTTGGTGTAAAGCTTGCGCAGCGTGCGGGCGTGCCGCTGATCCCGGCCGCGCTCAAGACCGATTTCCAGAGCATGGGACGATGCTTCAAGGATTTTGGGAAGATCTACGCTGACCGCACCCTTCACTTCCGTTTTGGAGAGCAGATTCCCGTCGGTGTCTCTACGAAAGACGCCCACGCGCGCACGGTCGAGCTGATCGAGACCTCACTCGCGGAGTGGAAGCGTGACGATTAGGGATCCGAAGGCGGCCTCGCTATTCTGACGTAGAATCTCCAGCCGGATCTACTGGAGCGAGGGGACATCGTCGCGAACGCCGCGCTGCGGCTGGCAGAAGAGTTGGGGCAATCTGACCGGAGGGCTGGGACTTATGTCAGGGGAGTGGGGGAGGGGTGCCCAAGCGGTCTCCGGCCAGATTGCCACCAACTCTTCTTCTGCTTTGATGTGCGTCGATCATCCCTTCGAAGTGTGAGGATTTGATGAGCATTGCATCAGAAGGCGATTAATGTTTCCTCAGGGCTCTGGGCGTCGTTCAGGATACCGAGTTGAGGAAAGGCCAGGCGATGAACGACAGCGGGATCCCGGGGCCCTGGTGTCGCTGGCAGTGCTCTATTCGTCCTCGTCTTCTGGCCCTCAAAGGATACGACGTTGCCGCGAATTGTCGCCGCGCCCGCGAGCGAATTGCCGCCACCACCGGTGCATGCCGTAACGTAAAGGAGCACGCCGCAGGCTACGGGCAGCAGCGCGCAAAGACCGATCCTATGGCCCGTTTGAACTCGTCCAGACGTCGTCTTCATCGTGTCCAGCCTCCTTGAATGGGTCTGTTATCCATCACCATGATATGCGGTCGGCGCGCTTCGCGTCACGCTGCAAAGTCTTAACCCGGATATCCCACACTTTTCCTACTACGAACACGGATAGCTCCGTCAGGCTTGATCGAAACAGGGCTTCGCCAATTCACAGTATGTCCATACAGTTTCATCGGCAAAGCCCTGTTTCGATCAAGCCCGACGGCTCTTCGCGCTCTCGCTACGAAAAAGTGTGAGATATCCGGGTTAAGTTTCTTTAAGACATAGCTTCGCCGTTTCGGTTAAAGGTTTTTAATGATAGCTTCATGTCTACTTAACGGTTGGGCGGCATGGTGCGGATCGAGAGTTTTAAGGAGATGTGGTATGCGCGTCCTTGTTGTTGAAGATCATAGGCGAGTTGCAAATTTCATCGTGAAGGGGCTTCGCGAGGAGTCCTATGCGGTCGACCTTGCCGATAACGGCCAGGACGGCTTCACGATGGCGAAGACGACCGAATACGATTGTGTCATCCTGGACCTGATGTTGCCCGGCATGTCGGGCCTTGAGGTGCTCCGGCAACTTCGCGAGAAGGGCGTGCAGACTCCCGTCATCGTCTTGACCGCCAGGGACGCGGTTGCGGACAAGATTGCGGGTCTCGATTCGGGTGCGGATGACTACCTGACGAAACCGTTCGCATTTGACGAACTGCTCGCGCGTATGCGTGCGTTGATGCGTCGCCGAATGGCGGTCTTGGATGTCAAGTTGCAGATCGAGGATCTCTCGGTCGACATCGTGACGCGCGAGGTGCGTCGTGGGGACACTCTGATTGATCTGACTCCCAAGGAGTTCGCTCTGCTGGAGTACCTGCTCCGAAACAAGGATCGAATTATGACCCGCACATCGATCATCGAGCATGTCTGGGACATGCATTACGACTCCGAAACGAACGTGGTCGACGTGCTGATTCGGTACCTGAGGCGCAAGATTGACGATGACTTCTCCCCGAAGCTGATCCACACCGTTCGAGGAGTGGGGTACGTCCTGAAAGTGGCTGCGGGATGAAGTCCTTCTCCACGCGCGTGTCGCTGATCTTCTGCTCGTCGTTCGTGGCGCTCTCGTTTGCGCAGTTGGCCGCCGTGCTGGCGTTTTTCTATGTCGCTCTACTTCAGTCCGAAAAACGCGAACTCGACGAGTTGGCACATCGTATCGAAGCGGAGCTCCAGGGCCCCGGGGGGCATCACGGTCCGGGAGACAACATCGACGGCGTCGTATCCGCCATTAACGAGAAGATTGCATTTCTCTTCGATGAAGACGACCTGAACCTGGGATACGCAATCTTCGGCAAAGACGGGAACAAGCGCTATGACTACTTCTCCCCGCACGCGCAGAATCCGTTCACGTCGGTCCGGCCCGGTTCCGGGCAGCTCTATTTCCGCCGCTGGAGCGGCCACAACGCCTGTACGTTCTACCGGCGGCTGAGCGGACGCCGCTACGACCTGTTGGTTTCGTCCGCTCACCATTTCGAGTTGATCGACACGATGTTGGCGGGACTTGCCGTGGTTCTGCCGGTCGGGATTCTGATCGCGATATTCCTGGGGCGGGCGCTGAGTCGGCGGGTTGTCGACCCTATGAACAAGATTGCCGCCACGGCACGACGGGTCGAGCATGGCGATCTCGGTGCGCGAATCGAGAATCTTCCGACCGGTGACGAGGTGGAGTATGTCGTGAACGTCCTCAACGCGACGCTGGAGAAGCTGCAAACTTCTTTTGAGCGCATCCAGCAGTTCAGTGCGGACGTCGCGCACGAGTTCAAGACGCCTCTCACGGCCATGCGCGGTGATATGGAGGTCAGCCTTCGAAAGCCCCGGTCGGCCGAGGAATACCAGGCAACGCTGGCGCGTTGCATTGAGGAAATTGCGGACCTCAATCGGTTCATCGAGTCACTCCTGGTTCTGGCCACGCCGGATGAGGGGCGTGCCCGGCAGAGGTTCCGAACCGTGGATCTCGGGGAACTCCTCGGCGAAGTTCAAGAGCACCTTGAGGCCTTCGCCGAGACACAGAACGTTCGGTTAGAGACGACCGGCGATGGGGCCGCCACGGTGTTGGGAGACCGGGCACTCCTGCATCAACTCCTCTATAACCTTGTGCACAATGCCATCAAGTTTTCCAGCCCGGGAGATATCGTGAAGGTGTCTTCCACGTGCCGGCAGGGCGACGTTCAGATCGAGGTCGTCGATTCGGGCTGCGGAATTCCAGAAGAGCATGTCGACAAGATATTCGACCGGCTTTACCAGGCGGATTCGAGCCGCAACGTCGGCCACGGGCTCGGCCTGGCGATAGTCAAGTGGATCGCCGAACTGCACCGCGGAGCGATCTCCGTTCAGAGCCTGCCCGGCGAGGGCAGTTCTTTCACGGTGCGGCTGCCGACGCAGTCTTCGGGCAAGCTGCTCGCCGTGGGTGCTTCCGGTTTCCCTGGGCGCGTGTCGTTCATGTCGCCTTGGTCTCCGCCTTCCTTTGGCCGTAGATGCGTGGCTGGGTCAGGTTGTCGATGATCGGAGAGCAGGCGTTGCCGAGCAGGATGGCGTACATGACGCCCTCGGGGAGTCCGCCCTTGAGCCTTATGATAACCGTTACGGCGCCCATCAGGCCGCCATAGATCCAGACGCCGAGGGGCGTGACCGGCGATGCGACCATATCCGATGCCATGAAAATCGCGCCAAGCATCAGGCTTCCAGAGAACAGGATAAATACAGGCGAAGGATACGCTGATCGGTCCGACAGGTAGAAGATGCCTCCCACGATGAAGGCGCTCAGTAGCATCGCCGCCGGAATTCGCCAGTTCATCATCCTTCGCGCCACCAGGTAGAGCCCGCAGACCAGGATCAGGAGCGCTGAAGTCTCTCCCACGGAACCGGCCGTGGTGCCGAAGAAGAGCGGGGCTGTCGCCGTGGTGATGTGGTCGAACTTCTGAAGGGAGAGAGGCGTGGCGCCCGTCCATCCATCGATCTGCAGCGAGGCCGTCCAGCCGGCAATCGACGCCGGTGCGGCGAACGGGAAGGTGAGTGACGACGGGATCATGCTCGAAAAGCGGCCCGGAGCCATGGACGGAGACCAGGTCGTTATCGCCACCGGAAAAGACGCCTGCAGAAATGCCCGCCCGACGAGCGCCGGATTGAAAACGTTATAGCCGATGCCTCCGAATACGGCCTTGCCCAGCGCGATGGCGATGATTCCGCCGACAAACGCCATCCACAGCGGGAAGCCGGGCGGCAGCGTCAGACCGAGCAAGATGCCCGTAATCGTGGCGCTCCAATCGTTAACGGTCGTCTCGCCACCGGCCATGCGGCAGACGGCATGCTCGGTCAGCACGCAACTTGCCGTGCATGTCACCAGCAGCGCAATCGCACTGAGCCCAAATTGAAAGATGCCGAACGCGCAAATCGGGAACATCGCGTAGACGACGTTACGCATAATCGTCTCCACGCTCGACGCGTTGTGGATATGCGGCGAACTGCTTAGTTCCAGGATGTCGGCACTCACGAGGCGGCCATCCTTTCGCGGTTTCGCGCCTTGGCCATGCGGAACTGCTGAACCAGCGGAATATCGGAGGGGCAAACGAAACTGCAGCATCCGCATTCGAAGCAGTCCTTGAGGTGGAACTTCTGATCCATGACCTCGTACGCGCCGGCCCGCGCCAGGATGCCGAGTCGGGAGGGGTTCAGATGCATCGGGCAGGCGTCCACGCACTCACCACACTTGATGCACGGAAAGGTCTTGCGGCCCCGTGTCGCCGCCTCCGCGTCCGTCAGCACCAGGACTCCGGTGATGCCTTTCGTGACGGGCAGGTCGAGGCAGGCAACGGCGGGTCCCATCATCGGCCCTCCTAGAATCACCTGTCGAGCGTCGCCTTCGAAACCAGCTTGCTCAAGCAGGAAGCGCAGCGGCGTGCCGAGAGCGGTGAGGTAGTTGCCCGGACGGGTTACGCCTGCTCCCGTAACCGTCACGACCCGCTCAATGAGTCCGCGGCGCTGGGGTAGAAGCTCACCGATCTGGGCCAGCGTAGCCACGTTGAAAACTCCCAGGCCAACGTCCGCCGGGAGTCCTCCAGAGGGGATCTCGCGGTTGAGCAGCGCCTTGGCGAGCATCTTCTCGGCCCCTTGTGGATACTTGGTTGGAAGCGCATGAATCGAGATGTTGTTGCTTCGTCCCTGGAGGGCGCTTTCGAAGGCCGCCACGGCATCCGGCTTGTTATCCTCGACGCCGATCATGATTCGTTCGGCCTTCATGGCCTTACACACGATCATGGCTCCAATCACGATTTCGTTGATCTGCTCGAGCATGACACGATGATCCGTCGTCAGGTAGGGTTCACACTCACAACCGTTTACAATGATCGTGTCCACGGTTTTTCCCTCGGGCACGGCCAACTTCACGTGCGTCGGAAATGCGGCGCCGCCGAGTCCAACGACCCCCGTTGCCTGCACGCGGAGCGTCAGTTCCTCGGGGGACATCGACTCGAGGTCCTGCGGTGCACCATAAAGAATCTCCTGTGCGGCACCCGGGTATAGTTTGATGTAGATGCCGAGGGTCACGCCGCCCTTTGGGGTCGGCACGGGCGCGATTCGCTCAACCATGCCCGTGGCCGGCGAGTGCATTGGCACCGATACAAATCCGTCCGGTTGGGCGATCGGCTCACCGCGCACGACCTCCTGGCCCTCGCGCACCGTCGGCGTCGCCGGCGCGCCGGTATGTTGCGAGAGCGGAATGATCATTCTCGGCGCGAACGGCAGGCGACGGATGGCACAACCCGCCGTTCGGTCCTTGCGTTGCGGCGGATGGATCCCGTGCGAGAAAGAGTGCTTATGGAACCGTTGTGGCAGCATCGTATCAGCTGAACTTCTTGGCACGCTTGATCAACTTATCGACTCCCTTTTCGCTGGGATCCGCAGGGTAGCCAGGGTGAATGATTCCGCCCGTGCATTTCTCCGCGGCGCGGACGAGGTCCTTGTACGGGCCGCCCTTCGCGTCTTTGATATAGGCCAGCTTCTTCTCGTTGTAGGCGAATATCTTCGGGTTGATGTTGATGCATTCGTCGCAGGACGTGCACTCGCTGGTGTCGATCCACGGAGCCACGTATTCACCATCGCCGTTGGCGGGGGCCGGTGCCGCGCCGGCACCGCCTCCGGGAGCGGGGGTGGGAGATGGAGCCACGGCGGGGGCGGCGGCCAGCGAAGCCGCGAGGTCGGCCCCGCCGGCGCCGAGGCTGAGTTGAACCAGCCCGGCCGCGATCTTCTTTGCCATTTCGGTCCGCACCTGCGCGGCAATCGCGTCCGGGTCCACGACGTTGCCGACACCGGCAATGCCCTTGAGCATCGCCCAGAAGTCTCGCCGGTCTTCGCATGCCACGACGACGGGAGCGGCCGGGATCACCCGTATCAGCTGCTGTTTCTTGTCCAGCGCCCAAATGTACGGGAAGAGGTCCTCCCTCTCTTGCGGGTCCATCTCGAGGTATTCCGCCAGGGGCACCATGTTCTCGTTCCACGTGTCGCGCGGGGCCACGCGGAACTGCTTCCGGAAGCGGCCTTCGGTGACGGCGAAGTCGGCAAACGTCATCGGCAGATCCATCGTGCCGGCGTTACCGTCTTCCTCTTTGTATTGGAGTGCGTAGCTTGGCCACGGATCGTCGAGCGCGGGGTTTCCTTCGAGATCGAAGCACTCCGCAGCGGTGACCCCATGGTCCGGGTTATATCGGAAGAGCGGGAACGCCCGCGACTCTACGGCCAGTTTGCTCTGCTTGACCGCGGCGTCATCCGCGATGCCGTGTTCCGGCATGCAGGGGCTGTAGATATTGAAGAGCGCCGGGCGCCGGGCGTTGATGCCCTCGATGTAGCCCTCGATCAGGTGCGTCACATTCGAGATCGACCCTTGCATCACGAACGTCGTGCGGTGCCCCATCGCGATGAGCCCGATCTCCTTGCGGATCTCTTCCTTGCCCTTGAACGCCTTGCCGTATTGGGCCATGTCGGAGACCTGACCGGTGAAACCCGAGGTGCAGGCCTGGCCGCCCGTATTCGAATACACCTGCGTGTCGAGGATCAACGCCTTGATGGGCTTGCCGGACATCATCATGCGCGACAGATTCTGGAACCCGATGTCGAACATGGCACCGTCACCACCGACGGATACGACGGGCGGGCAGAGGTGGAACTCATCATCGCTGAAAGAACGCCAGTTGAAGTACGTGAAGAACTCTTCGTGTTCACCTTCGCCGACCGTGCCGTCCAGTTCAATCTCGGCCATGCGGATGGCTTTAAAGCCGTCGGCCATCTTGGACATGTGCCCCTCGAAGATCCCCATCGCCATGGAGGGCGAGTCCTGGAAAAGATGGTTCGCCCACGGGAAGGGGTAGGGATTGAACGGGTACGTGGAACCCCAGACCGACGTGCATCCAGTGGCGTTGATGATGCCCATGCTGGCTCGACCGTTCCCGGTCGTGCCCTGCGTGTATTGCCATCGCAGGTGACGCAGCTTGGCGAGCAACTGGTTCACGTGGTGCAGCCAGTCCGGGTCGACCGGCGAGGTGGCATCATCGCTCGCCAACGAGGCGGACAGGTCGGACAGCGTGAGATCCCGGTCCTTCGCGCTCGTGATCACGCTCTCTATCGCCTGGGGATCGCTGAGATCCATGCTTTCGGCGAGGCGGAGCCGGATATGTTTCTCCAGCCGTGCGACCAGGTCGTCGAGCCGCTCAACCTGCGCCTTGACGCGCGGCTGCATCAACGCTTCAACCGTCGCGACGAAAAGCCGCATGGCGGTCTTTTCGCCACATCCCATGCATGCGCCGTCACCGCAGGACATCGAGAGGTGGTTGTTCTTGTCGAGCAGCAGGGTCTCCAATGCCCCGATGCGCTCATCGAGATCGTCGATCCGAATGTACTCGCTGGATGTGGTCGGCAGACTCATCCAGAAGTCCCAGTCCCTACGGAGGTGCTCGACGCTCTCCTGCGTCTGGGGAACCGGCCTGAGCGCATCGTCGTTGCAGACTTCGACGCACTCCATGCAGCCCTTGCAGGTATAGGGGTTCACCGTGATCGAGAGCAGGCCCCCGCTTCCAGCAGCGTCCTTCTCTTTATTGGCGTAGTACGGCTTGGTGACTGAGAACTTGAAGCCGTTGATGCTCTCGCGGAACCATTCGAGTTCCTGTCTCAGCTCCGTCTTCTCATCCGCCTCCGCCGCACACTGCGTCAACGTATTGGCGACCGCCGTCGAGAGGAGTGCATCGATATCCGCGGCCCCCGGGCTCTCCGCCTCGCCGATCAGCGCCCGCAGGTTCTTCTCGACACTGCGCGTCGCCTTGCGCAGGTGCTTGACCGCGTGTCCGGACTTCTCGACTCTTGCGACGGCGGTGTCGAAGACCTCGCTCATGCTGTTGACCAGTCCGGGGATGGCACTGTCCGGGCAGGCCGCGTAGCATGCGCCGCAGGCGGTGCAGTTTTGCGGAATCCATTGCGGGTGATCAAAGCGGATCTGGGTCATATCCCGGTAAACACCCGTCGCGGCCGGAATGATACTCACGCCGATGAACGGGTCGGCCAGGTTGTCTCCACCCTTTCCGGAGATGTAGAAGTTCCCGGTCTGTTCCCAGAAGCGATGAATATCGGATGACGCATCCTCGCTGACCGGACGATCTCTGAGCATGATGGGTATGTCGGGCTCCTTGCGAAGCACCTCGGTCGTTTCCAGGAGCGAGGTGTCTGTGATCTCTGTGATCTCGTCGAAGCCGCGTCGTACCACGCGCAGGTTGTCTTCGACCACGCGTGCGCCCTTTCCCCCGAACTTGGCCTGAAGCTGATCGCGGATGGCCTTGAAGAGCGTTTCTTCGGTGAGCTTCGCGGTCTTCATCACGGGCGATGCCGCGAAGAACGCGCCCTGGAAGGCGATGCCCTGCATGCGGAATTGCAGTTCGGGATCGGTTGCTTCTTCGCGGGCGATCTTGAAGGCGTCGATGTAGTAGATGCGAACCGCGTTCTCGGCAATAATCTTGCGATACTTCAGAGGTATCGACGCCCACACCTCGGCGGGCGACTCGCGATCGCTTTGAATGATGAAAACGCCGCCCTTCTTCAGTCCGGCCACGGCGTTGGAGTGTTCGAAGACGTTCGGATCCGGAGATAGAACGACGTCGACAAAGAAGTACTCGCAGTTTATCCGGATTGGATCCGGCGCCGCGGAGAGGTAATAGGTCGTCGGCTGGCCCTTTTTCTCGGATCCGTATTTCGGATTCGCCTTGATGTGGAACCCGAGCAGATCGAAGAGCGTCATCGCGAGATTCTTGCCGGTCGTAATGGCCCCCCATCCGCCAACCGAGTGCAGTCGCACGGTCACGCTATCGGATGGCATCAGGTTGGGGTTCTCACTCCCGTGTACGGCGAGGTCCTTGATGCCGGGGTAGCCGTCCAGGATCTTGCGCTGGTGAATCTCCTGCTTGGGCGTAAACGCTTCGTCCCGAACGAAGTCGATCGAAAGATAGAAGAAGCGGCGCTTCGGTCCGTCATCGACCATGTTCTCGACGGTGCCAACAATGCCTTCCGGTTGCAGATCACGGCTACCCATGCCGAAACAGCCCGAGTAGAGTGGGGGAGCGTCCGCGGCGCTCTTGTAGGTCGCGTGGTCGGGGTGGCGCGTGGGCTCAGCGCGGCCGGTCTGTCCGTTTTCGAGACACTTGCTGATCGTGGCGCGGATCTCACGGATCAGGGGCAGATCTTCGGCCAACGGTTGGTCGGTGCGTTCGAGGACCGTGACGCCCTTGCGTCCGGCAAGGATCTCTCCGAGAAGATCGCCCGGGAACGGGCGGAACATGACGATGTCGACCACGCCAATCCGGATACCCCGCGTCTCGCGCAGATAGTCCGCGACCGCCTCGGCGGATGGGATCACGCTGCCCTGTCCGACGATCAGGTAGTCGGCATCATCGCATCGATACGTCTGAACCCGCTTGTAGTCTCGCCCGGTCAACGCGCCGAAAGCCTCCATGCACTGGTCGGTGATCTCGCGGATGTGATCGAAGAAATAGGGACGCTGCGCGGCCACGCTCTGCATGTAGGCGTCCTGGTTTTGAACCGAACCGGCCAGCATCGGATTGTCCACGTCCCACATCTGAGGAATGCGGCGGCGGGTCTCTCCGTAGATGATTCGCTGCGCCGGGGTCGGCGTGTCGATGATATCGTCCGGTCGCCCGAGGTACTGGGCGATCAACTCGCGTTCGGGGAGCTGCAGGGATTCGATCAGGTGCGTCGTCAGAAACCCGTCCTGCGCCACGATCCCGGGATTAAGGGCAAGTTCGGCGATTCTGTGCGCAATGATGTTCAGATCGCACACCGCCTGGGCGCTTTTGCCGAAGACCTGGAAGAAGCCGGTGTCGTCGACGGAGTGGTAGTCGTCGTGGCCGGCATGCACATTCAGCGACGACTTGGTGATGGCCCGGCACCCCACGTTGAGCACGTAGGTGAGGCGCTTGCCGACCGCGGCGTACAGCGATTCGTGCATGTAGGCAATGCCCTGACCCGAGGAGAAGTTCGTGGCGCGCAGGCCGGTCATGGACAAGCCCGCGGTCACCGCGGCAGCGGCGTGTTCGCCTTCCGGTTCGATGAAGATCAGTGGCCGATCGGAGATGTTGATATGTCCCTTGGCCGTTTCCTCGGCCCAGTATTCCCCCATTTGGGTGGAGGGTGTAATCGGGTATGCTCCCGCGGCGTCGGTTGATTCGCGCTCGCACATGATGACGGCGGTGTTACCGTCCATGGCCTGTCGCACTCCGGGGTATTTCGGCTCCTCTACTTTCACTTTCATTTCATCGCCTCATTGGGTTTCGTTGTTGAGTATTGGATCCTGGTGTGACGATCCTCACACGGCTGCTGCTTCGGCGCCGACCGGCAGCGGCGCCTTTCGAATGATCTTCTTGGCGGCGGCGCCGCGAATGGCGTCGCCATGGTCGGCGAGAAGGATGATCGCGCCGGTCGGGCAGCGTTCGATCGGCGCGCGCAATTTGCCGGGGCGTCGGCTGTAGTCGATACGCGCCAGGTTGTTGATCATCTCGATCGTGCCGGGTGCGTCTGCCGCGCAGCGGCCGCACGCGGTACAGGCAACTGCGCAGACCGCTTCGGCGAGATCACCCTCGGCTTCGCTCTTGCATGCGACCCAGAGCCGCTGGCTGACCGGCAGCAGGGAAAAGAGGTCCTTGGGGCACTCTTCGACGCATGCGTTGCAGGCCGTGCATCGATCTGGATTCACGACGGGTAGCCCGTGTAAGTCCATGTGAATCGCGCCGAAGTCACACACCGTCATACAGTCGCCGAAACCAAGGCATCCCCATGAGCACGCCTTGGGGCCGCCCGCGACCATGGCGGCGGCACGGCAGGTGGCAAGACCTGCGTAACTGGCCTGGTTACGCGCGACATGGCTGCCGCCGGCACAGGCGAGGCGGGCGACGCGTTTCTCCTCGGCACCGGCGGCGACACCGAGGAACCGCGCAATGGCCTCGATCATGTCGGGCGAGTTGACCGTGCATTTGGCGGGCGAAATCTTGCCGGCGACGGCGAGCTCAGCAAAGGCACGGCAACCGGGGGTGCCGCATGCGCCGCAGTTGCTGCTCGGGAGCATTTCCTCCACATCGTCGATGCGCGGGTCCTCGTACACATAGAGATACCGGTTGGCCACGGCCAATACCGTGGCGAGTCCCGCTCCGAGGACGACCATCAACAAGGCAACAATTAACGCTGTCGGCATCGGCAGTATGACTCCCTTCATCTGTGCCGTGAGCATTCAAAAATTCGTGATCCATGACTGCTGGATACTCGCAACCCTACATATGCACACGACGTGTAAACGTTTGATTAGGAATGCGTCACCGTAGGATGAAATGGATGTCCTACGGCCTGGTCCCAGGCCTGCCCGCAATGTTTTTCACTTTGGTGCCAGGGCAAACGCTTGTCATAAAGAATTGAACTTTCAGGTCGGTCCCGCCCCCTCCTCGTGCTCGTGCTCGGCGCGAAACGACACAGGGAGAATGGCGTGAGTTTTGGGTCACGACGGTCGTATGCCTCTATCGCCTTGCCCGCGATATCGGAGGTCCTCCGCCGCCCGAAGAAATTCTATCGCGCTATCGCGCTCCGAGTACGAGTAGGAGCACGAGGACGAGTACGCTTGGATCTTGTGTTTACGAGCCGTCGTCGTCGCAACCGTGACAGCTTCCGCAGCCTATATGGCCACGCCAGGCCTCGCAGCTATCCCCTTCGGCGGAATTCTGTCGTCGGGACAGCGTCTGGATCAGGAACCAACCCAGCATCACGGCGGTGATCACGGCCGGAGCGGCAAGGATTTCAGAAAGCGTCATGCAACGTCACGGTTTAGTCGTACGCGCCGTATCGGTCGAGCAGGGCGATCAAGTGCTGATAGGTTTCCCAACTCACGGTCGGAGGTACGGAGTGGTCCGAGTGGTACGCGTAGTTCCGTGCCGCTTTTCCGGCCTCGAGCTTACTGCGGATCTCCTCTTCCAGTTCGTCCGGATCGTTGCGGCCCATAAGCATGACATCGATATTCCCGAAGCAGGCCATGCGGTCGCCGTACTCGGGGCATAGGTTGCGCACGTCCATCGTGGCCTTCGCTTCGAGGGGCTGCAGGCAGTCGAATCCCGCGTCGATATAATGTTCGATCATCGGGTTCACGTTGCCGTCGGTATGAAAGATAACCTTCATGCCGTGCGCGTGACCCCACTCGGCCAATCGATGATGATCGTGCCACAAGGTCTCGCGGTACATCGTCGGGCTGCAGACGGGGGCGTGGTTGAACGCCATGTCGCCATAGATCCATAGCCCGTCCGGTTCGATGCCGGTCTTCATGATCGCGTCGAGCCCCTGGATCACGGTATCGGTGTATACCCGTGAGACATCGACGACCCATTCGGGATCCTCGGCGAGGGCGATCCACGTGATCTCATCACCCATCAGGCGGCGTGTGGACTCGAAACTTTCCAGCGCGGTGAGAAAACACCACTTTCCCAGCTTGCGCCCTTCGGCATAGCCGTTGCGGGTCGCCTCGGCATCGATCTTCCAGGCGTATTCCTCGTATGTCGGTCTGTAGGCGTTCTCCCAGCAATCCTTGTTGCGGCAGCCAAAGGCGACGTGTTGCGGTGTTCCGCTCTTGGCCTTCCAGTAGCGCACGGTGGCGCCCCAGTCGTCGATATAGACGTGCGTATCATCGGTCTCCTCAACGGTGACATGCTTGCCCGCGAAGGGAGCCGGCCACGCACCGCCGACGCAATAGAAGTCGTAACCGAGGCGCTCCATAACGGTTTGCCCGTCGCCATCCAGGCCCTCCGACTGCCAGCGATCGATCGTCTCCGACCAGAAGGTGTCGTGTCGCGGAACGCGGTCGTGATCGCGCCGCTCGAACATACGTTCGACGCGCTCGCGACTCCCAAGGGCTGTGGTCGTGGAACTTGCCATGGTCATTGCGTGGGTTTAGAGGCCTTCGATCTTTTCCAGCACGGTCTCGAACTCATGGGCATCGAACGCGCGCATCGCTTCCGCGTGAACGTATCCGCCGCGGTCGAGATTGAGCAGAGCGGCGGCGGCGGACGCCTCGTCGGGCACGTCCATGGTCAGAATTCCGTCGTGGCGTCCGAGCGTCCAGTACACTTGGATCACGGTTCCGCCCACGGATTCGACATGGCTGCGGAATGCCGCAGCCCGTTGCGGGGAGTTGCCGACTGCACGCAATCCTTCTTCGGTGAAATCGATCAAAACCACATATTTCACGGAGCACCTCCTTTTGGTGTTTACCCTCTCTTGAGGAGGGTGGGGGACCCGTGTGAGCATTCTGTGAGTCTCGCGTGAAAAACGCATGCAGCCCTGAATGCCGCTTTATGTTGCGCGCAACATAAAGTGCCATTCCATATCAGCCCTCAAAGCGCTACGGAATTGACGTTTCCGACGACATGAGCGAGAGCAGGACTCGCTCGAAGTGCTGCCGCATCTCTTCGTCGGAAAGCCATTTGCCGTTGATCATGAGCCCGGAGCGCCCGCTGGGAGCGGTGACTGTCTCGGCCGTCTTGCGGCGGCGATCGAGGTGTCGCATTGCGTTCACTGCGGCGGCCTTACTCTCGGCGACGCTTTCACGAATGTCTTTGACGCCCGAAGCGCATCCGGCCACGTAGATGCCGGGGCGGGTGGTTGCGGTCAGCCCGGAGTCCGCGCCTCCCGAACTCACAAAACCGTTTTCGTCGAGTTCGATCCCCAGCACCCCCGCGAGCTGCGCCAGGTCCGGGGGAGGTGTGACTGCCGTCGTGAAGACAACCATGTCGTAGTCTTGCGTGTGGCTCGCCTGGGTCCCCAGCCGTGTGTGGCGCACGCGGATCGTATCCTCATCATGCGCAGAAATGCCCTCGAGTTCGCCTGCCGTCACCCGGGGCTCGCTGTGCATATGGTGGGACATGAATTGGCCGAAGTCCTCGTCCGAAACGGTTTGGTTCGGGTGTAACACGGTGACGTCCCTGATATCCTGCTCGGCGAGGCGGTCGATTTGCGCGGCGATGCAGAGACACGAGAAGCGGGACACATGGTCGACTACGTATAGAATGTTCCGCGGACACTCCGCGTTGGACAGTTTTTCGACGTAGCCGCCCGACGGGCCGCATGACGCGAGGAGTCGCTCCAGTTCCATCCACGTGAGAACGTCCGGATGGACTCCGCGGACGTCGTCTTTCAGGGATCCGGAGTCGTTGACCTGCAGGCCGGCGGCCACGATAATTGCGTTGACCTCTCGGGTGTACGTCGTGGTGCTTACATTTGCAAAGTGAATCGCGTCGTCCTCGCAGGCCTCGACGCAGCGCTGGCATGCCAGGTAGTTGGGGGGATCGTTCAGGCAGGAGTCGATGTCGATGACGTACGCTTCCGGCACGGCGCCTTTGAACGGGGTGAAGATCGCCTTGCGATAGGTAAGGTCGGATTGGAACCGGTTCGGCGCGACGGCCGGGCATACCGGGTGGCAACGGTGACATTGTGTGCAGGCATCGGTGACGAAGCGGGGACGCTGCCGGATTTCCACGGAGAACTTGCCAGCCTGCCCCGACACGGTCGCCACCTCTGCCAGGGTCAGCAACTCGATGGCGTCGCGTTGACGGATCTGCGAAAGATCCGGCAGTTCTAGACCTCCCGAAAGCTCTGTCGTGTTGCCCGCGTCGCCGAGTGGGGCGGCCATGACTCCGCCCAGGGCGGGCTCCTTCTCCACCAGTACGACGCCCACGTCGGCGTCGGCAAGGTCCGCCGCTGCGCGGAGGCCTGCCACGCCGCCTCCGATGATGAGCACGGTTCCGTACACGGTCTTAGGCTCCGCTTTTCGCGCGGTCGTACCCCGCGTCCAAGGCGCGCAAATTGAGGTCGAGTGTTCTAGGCTTTACCGTGGTTTCGATGGCCTGTTTTGCGGCATCCATGCTGACCACATCTGTCTTTCCGATGAGGTATCCGAGCACGATCACGTTGGTGACAATGCGCCGGCCAAGTTCGTCGGCAAGCGCGGTGGCGGGCAACGCCAGGTGATCGGTTTCAGTATCGGGTGGTTTCACGAGATCGGACTCGATGATCAGGATGCCGCCGGGCGTAAGGGTCGGCCGGTATTTCAAGTATGCCTCCTGAAATAGCACGACGAGAACATCGGGCGCTTCGACCAGGGGGTAGTCGATGGTGCCGGACGAAACGACGATGTCGGCGCAGGATGCCCCGCCACGCGCTTCGGGCCCGTACGACTGAGTGAATACGGCTTCCTTCTGGTCGTAGAGCGAGGCGGCCTTGCCGAGCAACATACCCGCGAGCACAATGCCCTGGCCACCGGCGCCGCTGATGCGGATCTGCATGAGTCCGTTGGCGGGTGTCGTGTCGCTGCTCATTACGATGCCCTGAACTGGGTCGGGCGAACGGCCGCCCAGGCCGCAGCGCTGCGCGGCGGCGGCGGCGGTTCGGTTAACGCAGGATGGAAGGACGGGCAGTCGAGGTCGACAAAGTTGCCGACCACGATCCTGCTGTCAGGATGCGTGAGATCAATCTCGGTGTCCCGCAGGTCGGCATCTTCATCGACGACGCACCGGCGCATGTAGTTCTGCATCTCGGTCAAGCCGTCGCCGATGTCATTTGGGCGGCCGAAGCCGGTGGGGCAGGGAGAGAGGACCTCGATGAAGCGGAACCCGGTCTTGTTCATGGAGTACAGAATGGCATCCTGCAGCTGGCGCACATGCAGCGTGGTCCATCGTGCCACGAATGAGGCGCCCACGGCCTCGGCAAGGTGGGGCAGATTAAAGGGACGTTCCCAGCACCCGAAGGGGGTCGTCGAGGACTTGGCGCTCCGGGGCGTGGTCGGGCCGGCCTGGCCACCGGTCATGCCGTAATTGAAGTTGTTAATACAGATCACGTTGAGCGCGACGTTGCGACGTGCCGCGTGAATGAAATGGTTGCCGCCAATGGAGGTCAGGTCTCCGTCACCGCTGATCACCGTGACGACCAGGGAGGGATTCTGAACCGCAATTCCCATGGCAAACGGTATAGCGCGCCCGTGGGTCGTGTGGTAAGAGTCCACGTTAACGTAGCCGGCCGCCCGGCCACTGCAACCGATCCCCGACACGCAGACATGTCGATCTTCCCCGATGCCGGATCGCGCGACGGCGTCGATGTAACAGTGAGCGATCGACCCGATGCCGCAGCCCGGACACAGGATATGGGGCAATCGGTCGGCACGCATCAGCCCGTCAGCCGGGTGCGAGTCCACAACCGTTTCTCTCGAAGCAGGGGTCACATTCATGACAGTATTTCCTGTACGATCCGGTCCGGGGTGATCATGGCCCCGCCGGGATGGTTGATACGTTTCACGGGTAGACTCGTCAGGCGCTCGACCTCGCGGCGAAGTTGACCGAGGTTGATCTCGGGGACGACGAACTGTTTTATGTGACCCGCCTCGATGATTCGGCGGATGTTGGTCTCGGGAAAAGGCCACACCGTGATGGGGCGCAAGAATCCGGCCTTGTGCCCTCGCGCCCGCGCGAGGGCAACGGCGCGCCGTGCCGAGCGCGACGTGCATCCGAATGCGACGACGACGGTTTCGGCGTCTTCCACACCGATCTCTTCGCAAAGCATGATCTTCTCGGCGTTCAGGCGTACCTTGTCAACCAGCCGGTTAACCAGTTTCTCATGGGTTGGCGCATTCAAGGCCGGGTATCCGCGTTCGTCGTGCGTGAGCCCCGTCATGTGAACCTTGTAGCCCTCGCCGCAATGAGCCATCGGAGGAACGAGGTCGGCGTCCGCCTTATACGGCAGATAGGTGCCTTCGCCCGGGGGATGCGACGGACGCTTGCGTGCGACTCGCGGTATCTCGTCTTCGGGCGGAATGACGACGCGCTCGGTCATGTGGCCGGTGACCTCATCCATCAAGACAAACACCGGGATACGATACTGGTCCGCCGTATTGAACGCTGTAATCGTAAGATCGAAGCACTCTTGCGGTGACGCCGGACAGTAAACCACCACACCATAGTCACCGTGGGATCCCCATCGTGCCTGGAGAAGATCGGATTGACCCACCGATGTGGGTAGACCGGTCGAGGGCCCCGCGCGTTGTACGTTAGCGATGACGATGGGGACCTCCAGCATGGCGGCAAGCCCGATGTTTTCCATCATCAAGCTGAATCCGGGCCCGGACGTTGCGGTAAAGCTACGTCCCCCCGCGACAGAGGCTCCGATGATGGCGCCCACGCTGGCGATTTCGTCTTCCATTTGCACGAACTTCCCGCCGACACGGGGCAGGCGGTGTGCGAGTCGTTCCATGATCTCGGTGGACGGGGTAATTGGATACCCGCCGAAGAATTCAACCCCCGCGGCCAGCGCGGCCTCGGCGCAGGCATGGTCCCCCAGCATGAAGTGCTCTCCCGTCATGACGCGGGCTTCGAGTTCAACGGTGACAGCTTCGGTCATGGGCTCTGCTCCTGCGGCTCGGCCGCGACGACAACTTCCTGCGTGTAGATGGCAAGCTCGGGACAGATCAGATCGCAGAAACGGCAATGCACACAGGCCTCCTCCTTGCCTTCGGCGACTATGGGGAAATGGTACCCTTTCTCATTGATCTCTTTGGAATAGGCCAGGACGTCCGTCGGGCAGAATTCTATGCAGAAGTTGCATTGCTTACAGCGTGAGGGAATGGTGAATACGCGGCCGCGGGGAACCTGGGCTGACGAGATGTCTATCGGTATGCGTTTTGTTTTGCTAAGGGGCATGACTTCCAGCTTTCGCAGGCCAGATCGCGAGCACGGTTGTACCGTGCCAGTCTCTCGTTAATGAGAGATTAGCGTCGCATGAGCAGAGCGTTAATCTCTCCGCACGTCGCGTCTACCGGGATGTTGCATGTGACTGAGCCTCAATGGAGGTGCTCGCGTTCGAGCCCGTCCGGGTCTGTGCTACTCATGATAGATTCACGCCGTGTTAACAAAGCCCTATTTATCTTCCGGTAACGTAGCTGCCGTGACCCATCGCGAACGCATCTTGCGCACATTGACCTGCCGCGAAACCGATCGAGTGCCGCTGCCGAACTGGCTGGGCTTCGCTCCGTGGGGGCAGACCATGGAGCGCTGGAAAGAGGAAACGGGTAGGGAGGACCTGGACGTCGCCAGGGAATTCGACCTTGAGCCATTTTGCCATTGGGTCCACGTCTGGCAGGGACCCGTGCCCGAGTTCGAGGCGGAGGTCATCGAAGAGACAGACAATTTTATCATCTCGACCGATTCACGTGGCATCATCGTGCGCAATCGTCGCGACGGCATGTCGATGCCGGAGTTCTTGAGTCATCCGGTGAAGACCCCGGAGGACTGGAAGATCTACAAAGCGGAACGTCTGCAGCCACGCTTGGACGAGCGAGTTCCCGGCCTGGATGAGAAAGCGGCCCAACTAGCGGCGGCCTATGACGACGCGCCGGTCCAGGTCGGGAATTTTCCTTGGGGGATCTTTGGAACCGCGCGCGATTTGATGGGCGCCGAAGAGATCCTGATGGCGTTCTACGATTACCCCGACATGGTCCACGACATCATGCAGACACTGGTCACGCTCTGGATCGCGTCCTTCGAGAGAGTGATGGAAAAGGTCCAGATCGACCACATTCATATCTGGGAGGATATGGCGGGGCGGCAGGGGTCGTTGATCTCGGTCGACATGATGAACGAGTTCATGATGCCGCACTACGATCGCATCGCCGCATTCGCGGCCGAGCACGACGTCGCCGTGATCTCGGTGGATTCTGACGGCCTCGTGGACCAGATCGTGCCGACCATGCGTGCCCACGGTGTCAACGCCTTCTTCCCGTTCGAAGTTCAGGCCGGCAACGACATCCGCGAGTTCCGCAAACAATATCCGGATCTTTGCATCATTGGAGGCATCGACAAAAACGCGCTCGCGAAGGGCAAGCCCGAGCTGCACGCCGAGCTCGATCGCGTTGCCTTCATGCTCGAATACCCCGGCTATGTCCCCGGTTTCGATCACTTGATCGCACCGGATGCCTCGTGGGCCAATTTCGAGTACTTCATGCACGAGCTGATCAAGTTGCTCGGCCGGTGATCCGGCGGCTGCACCCGAATCCGTCTGCTCCCTCCTACGCTCCCGCGACCGCGGGATTGCCTCGAAGGGCAAGCCGCGGGGACCAACGCGACGGAATTCAGACATCAATGCGCTTGTTCGCCCGAACGGATCCACTATCATCGTCACCATCGGGACGTTGGTCTGCTCCGGCTGCCAGAAACCGGTTTGCGTCAACGAGCATGGATGAGTGCATAGTCCACGGGGCCGAAGGCTATCAGGGCGGCAATCCCTCCCCGCGAAATCTTAACAAAGCCGTCATCTTCGACTCCCTTTCGCGCCACCGCCATCCGACGGTCCGGTCACCGAGTTTCTGCAGCGGCTCCGGCCGGGGTCGTCGTAACGGTCGACGCCACCCGCACGACCTAACCCGGATATCTCACACTTTTCCTACTACGAACACGGATAGCTCCGTCACCTCCGAGTTGCGCACAATAGTCTTTTCCCGCGCCTGCACGGGCTCTATCACGCATGTTCATGAACAAGACGGCGCCTGAATCTGCAAGGCACTGGAGGCTATTTCAGGCTGGCGCCTGAATAGCCTCAGTGCGATCGTTCGTTGCATGAGGAGAAAACAAGGTGAAGCTTCCCAAGCCCCCAGAGAAAGGACTGATGATGAGAGCGAGACTGGTAACAGCATTGGCCGTACTACTCGTGGCCAGCATGGTATTGGCCCAAGACAAGAACTACCCCAAGGCAAAAGTCAGCTTCGATGACTTCAAGGGCCTTGTTGGTGAGGTTGAGACTCACAGAGCAAGCCGCCTGGTCGACCTTGATACATTCCTGAAGATGAGCAAGGAGCCAGGAGTCATCATCCTTGATAGTCGCTCGACATTTCGCTTCGAGCGCATTCACCTGAAGGACGCAAGGCATTTGAGCTTTCCCGACTTCACGCAAGATAATCTGCGGAAAGTGATTCCTGCATTCGAGACTACCGTTCTCATCTACTGCAACAACAATTTCGAGGGCAACCAGACAGATTTCGCCTCCAAAGTCGCCATGCCGATAGCGGCCGGTCCACGCGTAACGCCAGCCACACAATTTGCAGCGCAGGCAAAGCCGCTCATGATGGCGCTGAACATACCTAGATACGTTAACCTATACGGATACGGATATCGCAACGTCTACGAACTGCATGAACTCGTAAAAGTAGACGACCCACGGATTGCCTTCGAAGGCTCTATTGTCGCGCAGCCGCAGGAAACCAATGCCGAACAAAGCCGCTGAACGGTGCGGCGTACCGCCGCCCATTCGCGGCAGCGTTGGCCTGACAAATGACTTGCGCTAAGGCCCCAGCATCCGTACAGTGTACATATGAGTGACATCCGATTCGAATGGGATGAGCGAAAGAACCGGGAGAACAAGCGAAAGCACAAAGTCTCATTCGAGGAAGCCCAAACGGTCTTCCTCGATGAGAATGCAACCCGTTTCTTTGACCCAGACCATTCGCAGGACGAGGATCGGTTCCTGATGCTCGGCATGAGCTTCACGCTTCGCGTTCTCGTCGTGTGCCACTGTTATCGGCAGGATGATTCGGTGATCCGAATCATCTCTGCCCGCAAGGCCGACAAACAAGAGCAGTCAGACTACTGGAGGTAGATCATGAGAGAGCACTACGATTTCAGCAAGATGAAGGGAACAAAGAATCCCTACACCAAGCAGTTGAAGCAGCCGATCACAATGCGAGTGGACAAACCTACTATTGCATACTTCAAGTCACTGGCCGAGGAACTCGGGATGCCCTACCAGAGCTTGATCAATCTCTATCTGAGAGACTGTGCACTTCGCCACAAGAAGCTGAAGCTCAAATGGGCATCATGACCTGGCCGAATCGGGTGCCCGTGACTGGCTGAGCGAACTCAACCATTAAGCCCAACGGTTGACAACACAAAAGCGCCTCCATAGCGGATGTTTTTTTCATCCGTTTTTTC
>JAQBYD010000010.1 GCA_027623315.1 Verrucomicrobiota bacterium
TGAATCTCCTTTTGTTGAGCTCTAGCATATGTGCTAGATCCTAGAATGTGAAAACACGCCAGAATATGCATAGTCAAATCTAGTCAATTCCTCGCTAGAGGATAGAACTGGACTGAGAAGCTGAGAGGCCCCCCCGACACCGCTCCCGATGGACCTGCCGTGCATCGTGCGTGATCCGGAGCCTGCGACTCCAACAGACGGAACTACAAACTGAACTGTCACCGGATACGCGCAAAGTAGAAGCTGCGTCCCGCCGCTTTCCCCGCTGGACGAGGCGGGAGGGACGGATCGCAACCCATGCTTCTTGCGCAGGAACCCATAAGTGACTATAGTAGTCACATGATAGCGAGTCTCAAGGAGAGCAAGGCAAGGCTGAGCGAACTGGTCGAACTCGCCTCCCAAGGTGAAGAAGTTGTGATCACCGTGCGCGGTAAGCCAAAGGCCCGCTTGGGGCCGATCGATGAGTCTGCGGCGGCGGGGAAGGGGACCTGGGGGCGAGAGTTGCGTGAAGCACGTGCCAGGTACACAACCGCTAAGCGCAGCACCTCCCGCAAGATCCTGAAGGACATAAGGGATGACCGGGCGTGACGTATTGGGACACCTCATGCGTACTGAAGTTGTACGTTGAGGAGTCGGATTCAGCTCGTTGGCAGGACCGGGCCCTGGAGGAGGATAGTCCGCTCCTGAGTAGCGCGCTCATCACGGCAGAGCTGGCGTATGCCCTCGAACGGAAGGAGGCGCGCGGCGAGATTCGGCCGGGAGCGGCCAGGATCCTCAACGCACGGTTTCAGCGCGATGTTGCGCGAGGACGTTTGAGGTTGATTCCCGTCGGCTCAGATGTGATCGACGAAAGCACCCGCATCGCCACGCTTTGCTATCGCGCGAAAGAGTCGGTGGCGCTCAGAACGCTTGACGGGCTACATCTTTCGACAGCGCAGTTGCTTCGCTGTGGCGAGATCGCCTCAGCCGATCAGCGTATGCGCGCCGGAGCGTCTCTGTTGGGGATCAGACCCCTCTGAACGAATATTCCGCCCCTCAATTGCCATTGACACCGTGCATCGCAGCACGGACTATTGAGCGCCTTATGCAGGCGTTATTGAAGGATATCTATGCCCACCGGGAGCTGCTCAGCATCCTGGTCTGGCGCAATATCAAGATCCGCTACAAGGGGTCCGTAGTGGGGTTTTTCTGGACCCTGCTGAACCCGATCTTCCTGATCGTAATCTATGCGGTCTTTCTGGGACTTCTCAAGATTCAAGTCGAATTGGAGATCCTGGTGTCGGGGATCATCGTCTGGAGCTTCTTCGACATGTGCCTTGGTGACGCCCTCTTTATCATTATCGGGAACACCAACCTGATCAAGAAGACGGCGTTTCCGCGCGCCATATTACCGCTCTCCATGGTGATCGCGAACCTGGTGAACTTCCTGCTGTCGCTCGTCGTGCTGGGCGCTTACCTGGCGAGCCGCGGACTGATCGCCCCCGCGTACTTGCCATTGCTGCCCCTGATCATAATTACCCAGGCGGCACTGTGCCTAGGCCTCGCGCTGATCGTCTGCTCACTCAACGTCTTTTTCCGCGACGTGGAACACCTGCTGGGAGTCCTCAAATTGGCCTGGTTCTTTCTTACACCGGTCATCTATCCCCTGACCTATATCTTCGATAAGCTCCCGCCGCTTCTCCAAAAGCTGGCGTTTCTGAACCCGATGCTTGGCGTTGTCACCGCGCAGCGCACGGCGTGGATGGGGTCGGATCTCGTTGCGCCGGACCTGGTTCTTTTCTCGCTCGCGGTCTGCTGGGTCATTCTTTTCGTGGGTGTCGCCTATTTTGAGAAAACGCAGAAACGCTTCGCGGACGTTCTCTAGATATGAAATCAGCGAACAGTAGTCAGCCCTGCCATTCCGGGAGCGCACACGCCGCCTCTGCTCGCCAATCCCGTCGATCCATCCTGTCCATCCCGTTAATCCTGTCAGAAACCGTTTCGCAGCGTGCCTGCAGATACGCTGGACGGGATGAACGGGATCGACAGGAGCTCCGGGAATACACGCGCATCGGGACGATGGCTGTGCACGGGCTGGGAGAATCATGACGGATTACGCTATCCAGGTAGAGAACGTCAGCAAGAAGTTCAAGCTGCACGGGAAGACGCGCACAATCAAGTCGGCGGCGCTGGATGTGATAACGTCCAGCCAGCGACGCCACGGCCGCGAGTTCTGGGCGCTGCGCGACGTGGACTTCAAGGTCAGAAAGGGCGAGACGCTCGGAATCATCGGCGCCAACGGCGCCGGCAAAAGCACCCTGCTGGCCCTCGTCGCGGGCACTATGGAACCCAGCACAGGGCAGATCTCGACCGAAGGTTCCATCTCGTCGCTGCTCGAGCTTGGCGCGGGATTTCACCCCGATCTCTCTGGCCGCGAGAACGTCTACCTGGCGGGCGCGATTATGGGCCTCTCCAAAGCCCAGATGAACGAGCGCTTTGATGCCATTATCGAGTTTGCGGAGCTCAAGGAATACATTGAGGAACCTGTTAAACATTATTCTTCGGGAATGTACGTGCGGCTCGGCTTTGCGGTCGCGGTCGAGGTGAACCCCCAGGTGCTCCTGATCGACGAAGTCCTCGCGGTTGGCGATGCGGTCTTTCAGAGTAAGTGCCTGGCACGAATGGAGCAGTTCCGAAGGGCCGGGAAATCGATGCTGATCATCTCGCACGACCTGAATACGATTCAGCAGGTCAGCGATCGCATCATGCTGCTGGACGAGGGGCGCGTTCTCGAGACCGGTAAGCCCAGCGAAGTCGTGGAGCACTACGAATTGCTCTCGGAGGAGAGGCATCGGCTCAGCTTGCGCAAGGAGTGGGGCAGCCGCGATGTCGTGATCACGAGCGTGGAGACCTTGAACGACGCGGGTGAATCGTGCGAGATGTTCCGATCGGATGAGCGCCTCACCGCACGGATTCACTACGAGACGAAGAAGTCGATACCCTCGCCGGTCTTCGGATTCGCTGTCGCCGATGAATCCGGTCATCAAATCGCAGGGAGTAACTGCCAGGTCGAAGGCGCCACGCTTCCCGATCTGGACGGCTGCGGCTATATCACGCTGCGCATTCCAAGGCTGAACCTTGGTAAGGGGATCTACCTGTTGTCCTTCTCGGCCCATTCGCAGGATCACATGCAGAACTACCATCGCGTCGATAACGCATACACCATCCAGATCACCGAGGATGGAGGTTTTGATGGTGCGTACATACCGACACAATGGGAGTTGGGACAGTAACGGCATTCGGCCCGGGGTGTTCACCCAGCCACGCCGGAAATCGACAAAGGTTGCGACAAAGTTGCTTCGGAAACAGGGTTCGCTTAATCTGGGCGTAGCAATCTATGGAACTCACGATAACATCTCAGATCCATGCGTTGATCGATCTCGCCTTGCGCGAAGATATCGGCAGCGGAGATGCGACGAGTGAATCACTGATCGATGAAGCGGCGACTTGCTCTGCTGAAATCATAAGCCGTGGCGCTTACGTGGTCGCGGGGATTCCTGTCGCCGCCGCGGTCTTTGCCCGGCACGACGCCCGGGTCGTCTTCGAGGCGTGCTGCAAGGACGGTGACGCCGTTGCTTCCGGCGATACGGTGGCGCGACTGCAGGGCCCGGCACGCTCCGTGCTCACGGCGGAACGAACCGCGTTGAATTTCCTACAACGGCTCAGCGGCGTGGCCACCCTGACGCGAGCGTATGTGCTCCGTGCCGCCGGACGCATCGAGATCAGGGATACTCGAAAGACGACGCCGGGAATGCGCGACCTGGAAAAGCACGCCGTCAGAAGCGGCGGAGGACAGAACCATCGCATGCGCCTCGACGATATGGCGTTGATCAAGGATAATCACCGCATGCTCTGGCGGCGTGACGTCAGCTCCGACGTGGGGCGCGCCGTATCCGCCGTGCGTGATAAGCATCCGGGGGTTCCCATCGAAATCGAAGTGGAGTGCGTCGCCGAGTTGAAGAGCGCGCTGGAACAGGGGCCGGATTGGATTCTGCTCGATAACATGAAGCCGGATACCATCCGGACATGCGTAGCGATCTGTGCGGGGCGCAGTAAAATTGAAGCTTCGGGCGGCATCACGTTAGACAATATCGAGCTGATGGCCGAAACCGGGATTGATGCAGTGGCGATCGGAGCCTTGACGCATTCCGCCCCGGCATCGGACTTCTCGCTCGAGTTCGTCGGCCCGGGGTCGCCGTGAGCGGCATTCTCGTCATCGACATCGGTAACACGGCGACCACGCTCGGCATGGCCGGCAGTAGCCGCGTGACGCGAATGCGCTCGTGTCTGACAGCAAAGACCAGCGCTTCCGCAGCCCGCCGATTGATTCGCGATGTTTGTGCTCGCCGTAACGTTAGCGGGGCGTCCATCGCGTCGGTGGTTCCCGCCAAGACCGGCCTATGGAAGGATGCGGTCGCCGGCGAGTGCGAGCGGAGCGCTTTCGTGGTGACCCATCGCGCCAGGATGAACATCACGATCGACTACCCCAAGCCCGCAACCATCGGCGCCGACAGGCTTGCCGCCGCGTGTGGAGCCGTCTGCCGGCACCAAGCGCCGGTTCTCGTAGCGGATTTCGGCACGGCCCTGACGATTGACGGCATCACCTCGGACGGCGCCTATGTCGGCGGCGTCATCGTTCCCGGTCTCTCCTTCATGACCGATTACCTGGCCGAAAAGACAGCCCTGTTGCCCCGTATCGAGCTGCGGCATGACAAGCGCACGATTGGACGCAGTACAGAGCAGGCCATGCAATCCGGCGCGCGCCTGGGCTACCGGGGAATGGTCAAGGAAATCGTGCAGGAGATCCAGAAGGACAAGCGATTCACAAAGGCGACATTGTGCGCAACGGGAGGCCACGCCGCCTGGGCCACACGCGAGTCCTCACTTCCGTTTCGCCTCGAACCCGACCTTATGTTATACGGTTTGGCGAGGATCTATGAATTGAATAGTCAGCCATCATGATCGATAACGCATACGCAATCATTATGGCGGGAGGAAAAGGGGAGCGCTTCTGGCCCCTGAGTACATCCAAGTCCCCCAAGCAGGTATTGACCCTGTTCGGCGACAAGTCACTGCTCGCCGAGGCGGTCGATCGAATCAGCCCGGTCATTCCGCCCGAGCGGGTCTTCGTGATTACGAGTGCCGATCTCGTGGATGTAACGCGCGCCGCGGCGCCGCAGTTGCCCGTGCAGAACGTGATCGGGGAACCGATGGGTCGCGATACCGCCGCCGCGGTCGCCTGCGGACTGGCGCTCGTCAAAGCACGCGCTCCGGATGGAGCCTTTGCGGTCCTCACGGCCGACCATATCATCCGCGACGATCAGCTTTTCAGGAACACCATCGAGGATAGTCTTCGTGCGGCGCTGGATTCGGATATCCTCATGACGATCGGCATACAACCCACTTTCCCCAGTACCGGTTTCGGCTATATCGAAGCTGGAGATGCATATCCGCGAGAGGGGGACACGGCTTTCAGCAGGGCCGTACGGTTCGTCGAGAAACCTGACGAAGCCACGGCGCAGACCTACATTGCTTCGGGGAACTACTATTGGAACTCAGGAATGTTCCTCTGGTCCGTCAGGGCACTGGAGGAGGCGTTCAAGGCGCATCGTCCGCCCCTGTACGATCTGGTGCAACGCCTGTCCGCCGTCGAGGCGGGGACTGCCTTTGAGACCGCCCTCGGGACTGAATATCCTAAGCTCGAGAAGATCTCGATCGACTATGCGCTCATGGAGAAGGCCGACAACATCGTCATGGCGCGTGGCGTCTTCGAGTGGCACGACGTCGGGGCCTGGCCTGCCGTGGCCGATCATTTTCCGGAAGATGAGGCAGGTAACGTCATTCGCGGGCAGTGCGAGCAGGTGGACTCTTCGTCGAACATCGTGATCTCCGAGGGGCATCTGACGGCCCTGATCGGGGTCAAAGACCTGGTCGTGATACAGGCGGAGGGGGCCACCCTGGTCTGCCCGCGCGACCGCGCGCAGGACGTAAAGCAGATCGTCACGCTGCTTCGTGAGAAGGGGCAGCACGATCGCCTCCTCTAGAACGCTGCCGATTTTTTTGGCCCACGAATCACGCGAATCGACACGAATGAAGCGGAGCGATGGACCGCGGATTGCGCGGATATACGCGGATGATTCGAGGGCGGGGCGGTACCCCGGCCCTCACTCATCCAGTGCACAGGGCCGGAGGCCCCGCTGACTCGCCATGGCACGCACTCTTGGTATTGATTACGGCCGCGTACGCGTCGGCTTCGCGGTGAGCGATGAACTCGGAATCATCTCTACGCCGCTGGATGTGGCGACCGTCACGGGCATGACCCAGGCGGTTGCGGCCACCACGGACCGGCTCCGGCAAACCGACGCCACCGAAGTCGTTGTCGGTCAGCCCTTGAACATGGATGGCAGCGAATCGGAGCTCTCGCGCGAGGTCGAGCTCTTCATTGACAAGCTCAAGCAGGAGACCGATGTGCCCATTCACCAGTGGGACGAACGCATGACATCCATGCAGGCCGAGCGTGTGCTGATCGAAGGAAACGTATCGCGCGAGAAACGCAAGAAAGTGAAAGACAAACTGGCCGCGCAACTGATTCTTCAAAGCTACCTGGATTCAATCAGTTTCTAATGGCATCGTTCCGAGCCTGTCCAGCTTGCTCGATTCCCGCGCACCAGAATTCTGGACGGGATCGACAGGATTAACAGGATGGATCTACAGGATATGTTGGGTACGAAAAGTTCGTAGTTCCTTTAGGCGGTGGGTATCTTGCGAACGGCACCGCACCAGACCGGCTAAAGCCGGAACTACAAACGTTTATCTTCACATGAGACGACACAAATTCATAATTTCGTACGATGGCACCAACTATGCCGGCTGGCAGCGACAGCCGAATGGGACGTCTATCCAGGAAATGGTTGAGGGTGCCCTGGCTCAAATTGTCGGAGACAAGATCAGGATCTTTGGCAGCGGACGCACCGACCGGGGCGTACACGCCCGCGGACAGGTTGCCCACGCCGACTTGTCCACGTCAGTCGTCCGGGCAGAACTGACGCACTCGCTCAACGCCGTTCTTCCGGAGGACATTCGCATCGTGCGCATCTCGCGAACGGTCGCCGACTTTGACGCTCGCAAGAGCGCGCGAGAGAAGGAGTACCGATACCTGATATGGGACGACCCGGTGCTGCCGCCGTTCATTCGCACCTATCGTGCCCACCGTCGCAAGGCCCTGGATGTCGACGCCATGCAGAAAGCCGCACGGCACCTCGAAGGACGGCATGACTTCGCCGCGTTCACGGCCAACTCCAATCGCCCGATCGGGAGTACCACGCGCATGCTGCACGAGCTGAGCATCCGTCGCCGGGGTCATGAGGTCATCATCATTGCGCGCGGCGAAGGCTTCCTCTACAAAATGGTACGCAGCCTCGCCGGCTTCCTGATCCGGGTGGGGGAGGGGCGTGTCAGCCCGTCCGAGGCCCGAACACTCCTGGCGGGTGGAAAGCGAACGGCGAGGGTGCCGACGGCGCCGCCACAAGGCCTCTTCCTGTGGTCCGTGCGCTATTGAGCTGCCGCTCACTCCGTGATAAGGTTTCCCGTTTATGCCGCTAACCTACAGAATTCTACCTTCCATGCTCGCCGCCGACTTCGGAAACCTGGAGTCCGAGGCGCGACGCTGCCAGGAGGCCGGTGCCGATGGCATGCATCTCGACGTTATGGACGGACATTTCGTACCCAACCTGGCGATCGGAACCGCCATTGTCCGGATGTATCGGGATCGACTCCCGGCGCTCTATCGGCACGTCCACTTAATGATCACCAATCCGCATGAGCATGTCGCCACATTTGCGGATGCCGGAGCCCAGTCCCTGCTGATCCACGTGGAGCCCGAATACGACATCGCTGCCGCCATCGCCGAACTTCGGAGTCGAGACATCCGGCCGGGACTGGTCATCAACCCGGCGACCGATCCGGAGTTGGTGTTTGCCTACCTCGAGTCCATCGATGAAGTGCTTTGCATGACGGTCGAGCCCGGCTTCGGAGGACAGGAGTTCATTCCCGAGGTTATCAGCTCGATCCGGAGAATTCGGGAGCGCGCAACGCAGACAGGGCAGGACCTCGATATCTCGGTGGATGGCGGCATCACCATCGACACGGCCCGCCAGTGCGCCGAAGCCGGCGCCAACGTATTCGCGTCGGGGACCTTTCTTCTACGATCGGATGATATGGCCGGAGAGATTCGCGATATGCGACGCGCCGTGGAGGGCGCCCGGTCGTGAACCTGGATCACATCCGCAACTTCTGCATCATCGCACACATCGATCACGGCAAGTCGACACTTGCCGATCGCATGCTGCAGGAAACGCATTCCGTCAGTGATCGCGACTTTCGGGACCAGATGCTGGACAGCATGGATCTCGAACGTGAACGCGGGATTACAATCAAGTCGGCACCGGTTACGATGCAGTATACCGCGCGGGACGGAGAGACGTATCAACTGAACTTGATCGACACCCCCGGTCACGTCGACTTCACCTACGAGGTCTCGCGCAGCATGGCCGCGTGCGAAGGCGCGCTGCTGGTCGTGGACGCGGCGCAGGGAGTCGAGGCGCAAACGGTGGCCAACGTGTATCTCGCGATGGAGAACAATCTCGAGATCATACCCGTGATCAACAAGATCGACTTGCCGGGAGCGGATATAGAGGAAGTCGAGCGGCAGATCGAAGAGGTGCTTGCCTTACCGGTAGACGACAAGCTGCGCATCAGCGCGAAGACGGGTGAGGGGGTGGGGGACGTCCTCGAGGCTGTCATCCGTCGCGTTCCTGCGCCGCGCGACCGCGCCGGGTCCTGCGCCGAGCCCAGGGCGCTGGTTTTCGACTCGTTCTACGACACCTATCGCGGCGTGGTCGCGTATGTCCGCGTGATGGATGGCGACTTGCATGAGCGACAGAAGGTAAGGCTGATGAGCACCCGACAGAACACCGAGATCAAGGAGCTTGGCATATTCTTGCCCAAGCCCTCGCGCAGACCCTCGCTTCACAAGGGGCAGGTCGGCTACGTCATCGGCGCGATCAAGGACCCGCGGGAATTGAAGATCGGCGATACCCTGACGGCGCTCACCAAGCCGGCATCCTCGGCGCTGGAGGGCTTCAAAGAACTTACGCCGATGGTCTTCAGCGGCATCTACCCCGTATCGACCGATGATTTTGAGAAGCTGAAGTACAGTATGGATAAGCTGGCCCTGAACGACGCCGCGCTTTCCTTTGTGGCCGAGTCTTCCATGGCACTCGGGTTCGGTTTCCGCTGCGGATTCCTTGGCTTACTTCACATGGAGATTTTCCAGGAGCGATTGCGCCGTGAGTTCGAACTCGACATCATCAGCACCTTCCCGGCCGTGATCTACCGCATCGCGCTCACCGACGGCCAAAGACTTGAAATCGACAATCCAACCCACATGCCAGAGACCACCAAGATCGACTCGATCTCCGAGCCAATGATCAAGGCCGTGATCCTCTGTAACAACGAGCACATCGGGGATGTGATGAGAATCGTGATGGATCGGCGCGGCACGACGTCCAAGACCGAGTCCCTGGACAAGCGTCGTGTCATGTTGAGCTGCCGGATGCCCCTGAACGAGATCCTGATCGATTTCCACGACGCGCTGAAGAGCGTGAGCAAGGGCTACGCATCCATGGACTATGAGCATGACGGCTTCCAGCAGAGCGACATGGTGCGCATGGACATCCTTCTGAATGGCGAGCCCGTGGACGCATTCTCATGCATTATTCACCGCGACAAGGCGGCTGAGCGTGGCCGGCAGATGTGCAAGGCGCTCAAGGATGTCATTCCACCTCACATGTTCGTGATTCCCATCCAGGCCGCGATCAACAAAACGGTGATTGCCCGCGAGACCCTGCGCGCGTTGCGCAAGGATGTGACCGCAAAGTGCTACGGTGGCGACATCACTCGAAAGCGCAAACTGCTCGAGAAACAAAAAGAAGGCAAAAAGAGAATGAAACAAGTCGGCAACGTCAACGTGCCGCAGGATGCCTTCCTCAAGGTCATGAAGACAGGAATGTAGACGGAGTAGCCGATCATGTTCTCAAAGAAACGTCAGACCCGCAAAGCCGCGCGCGACCTATGCCGGCACGCCACTCATCTACTCAACATGCGGGGCGACATCATGCCGCAGCGCGAAAGCGACGAGCTCGCCGGGCATCACGACCGTCTCCTCGCGGCCGTTCAGGCGAACGACGAAGCAGCCATGAACGAGGCAGGGGAGGAACTGGGGCATCTTCTCGAGCGGCTCGCGCCGCGACCCGCGCGTGCGGCGCTCCGCGAGAATCTGGAGGTCCTGGTGGTGGCCATAGCGGTAGCGATGGCATTTCGCGCCTATTTTCTGCAACCGTTCAAAATCCCCACCGGGTCCATGCAACCTACCTTGAACGGCATCCGCTACACGGCGGCCAGCAAGGGCGATGGAGACGTCAACTGGACTCACCGGCTACCAGCCTCGCTCCTGCGACAACTTATCGTAGGAGAGCGCTATATGGAGGTGCACGCCAAACGGTCAGGGCCCGTTTCGATACTGCAGCACGGCAACTCGTCGACCGCGTACATCAGGATTAGCGGAGTTCCGCACAAGATCGATCTGGCCATGAGCCATTTCGTGAGAAACGGCGAGCATGTGCGCAAGGGACAGCTGCTCGCTTCCGGAATTCGCCACGCGGGCGATCATCTTTTTGTCAACAAGGTGAGCTGGAACTTTCGTCGTCCCCGCAGATCCGAAGTCATGGTCTTTACGACCGACGATATCGAGGCCCTGAAGGAGAAGAAAACCCACTACATTAAGCGCATGGTGGGTCTTCCCGGGGAAAGGGTGTCGATTGACCCGCCATACCTGGTCATCGACGGCAAGCGCGTGACAGAGTCAAAGGGAGTCGCTCGAGTCCAGAGCTGCGAGGACGGTTACACCGGGTATGAATTCGCCCCGGCAAACGGATACGCGCTGGGCGGCCCGGCAGACTTCGTCCAGCTCACAGCGGAGCAGTACTTCGCGTGTGGCGACAACCAACGCAACAGCTTGGATGGCAGATTCTGGGGATCCGTACCCAGTGCGAATCTGGTCGGTCCGGCCGTATGCGTGTATTGGCCGATCACCGATCACTTCGGCCTGATTGAGTAGCCCGCAGCCGGCAGAACCCGAAATCCACAATAGCTGGAGGGTTTCGAGATAGTTGAGTAGACATAAGATACATTATGCGACGTTGTGTATTTAGGCCATTAAACAGGCGCTTTCCGCGATTCCGACTCCGCCATTCAGTGAGGTTTGCTCCTTGACGCCATTCAATCCGATCGTCAAACTTGGTCGGCAACACGTTACATTGTGGCTCGTGACAATTAGGAATGTTTGATGAATAAGTCCATTGACGAGTTTATGGCCCAGTTCCAGATGGAGGGTCTGACTTTTGACGACGTATCGCTGATTACGCAGTACGCGGATTTCTTGCCCGAGGAAGCGTCTCTTGAGACGCGCCTGACGACCCGCATCGGGCTCCATATCCCGTTCGTCAGTGCCGCCATGGATACCGTCACAGAGGCCTCCATGGGCATTGGAATGGCCATGCTCGGCGGGATCGGGATTGTCCACAAGAACCTGGGGCCGCGAGCCCAGGCGCGCTGCGTCGGAGTTATCAAGCATCACTTGCATGGCCTGATTCGCGACCCCGTGGTCTTCCGCGATACGGATACGATCCAGCATATCCAGGATGTCCGTAATGAGAAGGGATACTCGTTCAACGGCTTCCCCATCCTGAATGCGGAGAATCTTCTCGTCGGTATCCTGACCGCCTCGGATCTTAAGTTTGCGCGCGATCGCGACATCCAGGTGAGGGAAGTCATGACCCCCAACGTGATTTCAGGGAGTCCCGACACGACGCTCGCCCAGGCCTACGACATCATGCACACCAACAAGATCGGGAAGCTCCCTCTCGTGGAGAACGAGCGCCTGGTGGGTCTCTACAGTTATTCGGATGTGCGGACGCTGGTTGAAAAGGTGGAGCCCATGTACAACCGCGATGAGCGCTACCGCTTGCGCGCCGGCGCCGCGATCGGCCCGGGAGACCACGAACGCGTTGAAATATTGTCCGAAGAGGAAGTCGATGTGGTGGTGATCGACACCGCGCACGGGCACTCGCAGGGCGTCATCGATATGGTCAAGTGGGTCAAGAAGAGCTACCCCAATATTGACGTCGTGGCGGGTAACATCGGAACTGGCGATGCGGCAGTGGCTTTACGGGATGCGGGCGCCGATGCGGTGAAAGTGGGCATTGGCCCCGGATCGATCTGCACGACTCGCGTCGTGTGTGGCGTTGGCATTCCACAATTCACGGCCGTGTACCAATGCGCCAAGGCGCTGGAGGGCTCCATTCCGGTTATCGCAGACGGGGGCATTCGCCACTCAGGCGACGTGCCCAAGGCATTGGTGGCCGGAGCGGACTGCGTCATGATGGGCTCGGTCCTGGCCGGTACCGAGGAGAGCCCCGGGGAGAAGATCATCCAGGAGGGCCGACAATATGTCCTCTATCGCGGCATGGGCAGCCTGGCGGCGATGCGCGAGGCGCGCGGAAGTCGCGAACGGTACCTGCAGCACAATGCATCCGAGGACGATCTTGTCCCGCAGGGCGTTGAGGGACTGGTGCCCTACGCCGGGACCGTTCGCACCGTAATGAATCAGTACTGCGGCGGGCTCACCTCCGCCCTGGGCTATAGCGGTTGTCCGTCAATCGGCGAACTTCAAGAACGCGGGCGCGTCGTCCGAATCTCACTGGCAGGCCTCCGGGAAGCCCATCCGCACGACGTACGCATCACCCGCGAAGCCCCGAATTACCGAACCTGAAACCCCATGGTGCCCGGGCTTGTGGAGAGTCGGGCACCGGGGAGTTTCAGGAGTGGCAAGTGGCAGGTGGCGAGTGACACGGGGATGAAATGGACTCCGTGGGTACGCTACCTCACTCACCACTCCTCGAGCGCAGTTCGAGGCTATAGCGCTCCGAAGAAAACGCTCGTGAAGGTCACGATCGGCGAGTTCTCGCGAAAGTCGTCCACCGTCGCGCGGGTCTCCTTCAGGAGTTGTGACAGATCGTCATAGACCGTGTCGTCCGCCAAGAGCTTGCCGAGGGTCCCCTCGCCCTTTTCCATCGACTCGGAGATCTTGCGTAGTGACGCGATGCTCGCGCTGAGATCCTCGTAGATTTGATCGTCTGGCGACAGTAAACGCCCGAGCGTACTGGTCTCGTTGGTGAGCTTTCCAGTGAATGCGGCCATGTTGTCGTAGAGGGCATCATCCTGTGCCAGTTTTCCAAGCGTCCCCTCCCCGTCCGCGATGCTCTCGACGATGATATGGAGATTGCTGATCAGGCTTTCGTAGCCCTCGTAGACCTTCGGGTCATTCACGAGCATTCCAATCGTGCCCGCGCCTGAATTGATCTTCTCGCTAATCTCCTTCAGTTCGCGAACGGTCGCCTGAAGATTCTCGAGGACTCCTCCGTCGATAAACGTCTCGCGAAGCTCCCCAACCAGGTCGCCCGCTTCACCCACAAGATCGTGCCCGGGATCTCCGATGAGGCGTTGCCCCTCGGTTAAAGCCGGAGCGTTCTCGCTCCCTTCAGAAACCAACAGGTAGTTTCCGCCAAGGATGGACGTGGCAATGACCTCGACCCGGTAGTCCTCCTTGAAGTGGAGTTTGTGACCCAGGGCCAGGGTGAGGAGTACGCCCGTATCGGTCAACTCAAGGGCCGCAACCTGGCCAATCGGCACACCGCGCACGACGACGTTGTCCCCCTTTCTTAACCCGCGTACATCTCTGAACTCTACCTGGTAGCGATGCTCATCCTTAAAGAGTTTATCGTGACCGATAATGATCGTGAAATAAGCCAGGGCCAACAGGACCATAAACGCAAATGCCCCAACCACGATTTCGATCGTCAACTCACGCGCAATAATATCTTTTCTCATGGTCTCCTATCCTCATGTTGCACGGCGTTGGCTGCCATTCCCTACCGCCTCCAGTTTTCCCAGTCGCCCTTCCTGGTGATGAATTGCGATGCCAGGAAGGCCTGCACGGATTCGTTCTCGGACTCCACGAATTGGCGTGGAGCCGCGGTTTCTACAAATCGGCCGCCCGTAATCATGGCAATTCGATCTCCGATCGACAGCGCGCTGTGCAGGTCGTGTGTCACGACGACGCTGGTCACGCCCAACTCCGCCTGCATGCTGAGGATCAAGTCGTCAATCGTTCGCGCGGATACCGGGTCCAGCCCCGATGTGGGCTCGTCGTAGATTAGGATCGATGGGTTTCGCACCATGGCGCGGGCCAACCCCACCCGCTTGCGCATCCCACCCGAGAGTTCGGACGGCCGCTTCGTGGAGTGATCGGCCATTCCGACAAGCGTGAGTTTCTGCATCGCAAGCTCGATAATATCGCTTTCACCCATCGATGTTTTCTCCCTGAGGGGCAAGGCCACGTTCTCGCGCACGGAGAGCCATTCAATCAGCGCCCCCCCCTGGAAGAGCACTCCGAAATGCTCGCGCGCCGCCTCGAGTTCCACTCCGGATAGCTCGCTGATTGGATCTCCATTCACGATGACTTTCCCGCTGTCCGGCGTCAGCAGCCGGATCATATGTTTTACCGTAACGCTCTTCCCCACCCCGGAAGGCCCCACGATAACACAGGTCTCACCATCGTGGATCTGCAGGTTCACCTTGTCGAGAATGGTGCGGCCCGACAGGACTTTGCTGACGTTTTGAAGTTCAATCATGCCGGCCTAGTCCAGTGCATTGATATAGAAGAGTCGCGTAATCATATACCCCGCCACCAGGATCGTGAGAAAGCATACGATGACCGTGCGCCGCGTGGCGTTGCCTACGCCCACGGCGCCTTGCGTGGTCGAGAATCCCTGGTGGCATGCCACGATGGCAATGATCACGCCGAAGATAAACGCTTTGAGAAGCCCAACGTAGAGATCTTTGGCCGCGGCGAAATCGAGAGCGTTTCGAATATAGGCGTGCCACGGAACGCTGAGTTGCGTTATTCCGACCATCCCCCCGCCAAGCACGCCCATGACGCAACTGTAGAAGGTCAGCAGTGGTGTCATCACCATCAGCGAGACCATGCGAGGCAATACCAGGAATCGAACGGGATTGATCGACATGATCTCGAGGGCGGCGATTTCCTCGGACACGACCATGGTCCCCATCTGTGCGGCGTATGCCGAGCCGACGCTGGCAGCCAGAATCAATGCGGTCATAAAGGGCCCCATCTCGCGCAGCATCGAGACCATTACCGCCGCGCCGATGTTGACTTCCTGGTTGAATTTGCGGAGTTCAATCCCGGTCTGCAGGGCCAGGATCATGCCGGTGAACATGGCCACAATCGTGATCACGCCCAGGCTCTTGATCCCGCTCACGAACATCTGGTAGACGATCTCTTTGCGCGTCCTCGTTGCAAAGACAAACCGCATGCATGCGAGGGTGTCGACCAGTAGAAGCAGGGCCCTGCCGAGGCCACGGCTCGAGAAGACGATGCCACGCCCCAGGCGACCTATGAAATTCCCGGGTGGAGGGAAATACTCCGGTTCCCGTGTAATCACGGGGCACCCCCCTCCCCCACCCCGAACCTAAGGAAATACAGGAGCCGGAACATTCGCTCTTCGTCGGTGCGTCCGTACCCGATCAACCCCTTCAGAATGGACCACGAGCATTTCGGCGAAGGGTCCTCGCGGCGTTCCCAGTCCACGAACGGGAATAGAGACATCTTGCGATGCCCGCCAACATCCCGGCGATGCCGGTAGAATCCCCACAGGAATTCGGTTTCACGAGCGTCCTCAAGGCGCTCATACCGCAGGAGCGTCCAAAGTGGCGAGTAGTTTCGCTCGATCGGTGGCGTATCCCTCAATGGCCAGAGCTCCAGCATGCGTATTCGTGACGCGTGGCCGGAACGCTGGTACGACAGCAGGGGCCAAATTTTCCAGTAGCGGGTCTCCGGTGACTGACTCTGGTCCCGTTCGTAATAATAGAAAGGCACCAGCATCGTCCTCGTGAGAGAGCCCGTGTCGCGTCGAATGCGCTCGTGCCAACCCAGCGGCCAGGCCGCGAAGATGCGCTCGACGCCCTCCGTATCCTTGTGGCCCCACAAAGGCCAGATCGTTGTCTCGCGCACGGCTCCGCGTCGGATCTTCACGAACGGCCACGGCAGCAACGCCTCGACATCGTCGCCGCGCCGCGAGTGACGAAAGAAGGGCGGGAGCACCATCCACGTCGATTGATCCGCCCGTTCCACTCGCCCGAAAAGTGGAAATAGCGCGAAGCCTCGCCCAGGCGGATCGTCATACTCGATGGACGTCCAGATCGGCCACAGCACAAACCGCCGGTTCTCCCCGGCGCGGCTATCGGTCGATTGCCCATAGAATGGAAACACGCGCCAGCGCTCCTCGGTGGGGCTCTGCGTGTGCGAGAAAATCGGCCACATAACACTGGTCGTCTCCCGCTCTTTGAAGCGCGACCTGGCATAGGCTGGAAACATGACAAAGCGAATCTCATCTTGACCAATAATTTCGTGAATACTTCCGCCAATCGGAAACAACCCGAGATACTTCTCTCCATGGACATCCCGCCCTTTGAAGAAGATCGGCAAGCCCCAGAAGCGGTAGCGCGACGCGGGATCCGACGTGTCGAAATCGTGACTAACCAGCGTCAGGCAGCGCCACTGCATATCGTCCCTATACTCCCTGCGCGTGTAGAGCGGCCACAGCACATCCAGGAAGTCAGGATCATCCTCATCGAGTACCTTGCGACTGAAGAGTGGGCGCAGCGCGACAAAATCCGTGCGCGAATCGGGATGACTCGCCTCGAAGATAGGCCCCGCGATGCGCAGGCGTTCGGATCCATCGATCCCCGTATCCCGACTCGCCAGGAACCCGGCGTCAAACTCGTCAGGCAACGAGAATGCGGCCATCGCCGCGGCGGGCGTAAGCCATACGATGGCGAGAGCGATGCCGCTCGCGAATCCGACCGGCAGGAGCGCCCGCGGCCGCAAAAGGGTCATGACGATTCTCTATCCTCGGCGAAATCGAAGATGGAATCCGCATGACCAAAGATGCTTGCGATCAATGCGGCCCGAATCCACATGCCATTCCTCATCTGTCTCCAGTAGACGGCCCGTCGATCGTGATCGACCTCGATTGGAATCTCCTCACGCCGTGGAAAGGGATGCATCAAGACCGCATCCGGCCTCATCACGTCGAGATGCCTGATCTCGAAGTGGAACTTCGAGACGTCGATCGGCGTACTCCGTCCTTCGCTGGCATCCCACTCGTCCTGTACGCGTGTCATGTAGATCGCATCGGCCGTGGAGATATGAGGCTCGAAGTCCGCGGACAGCTCGAACGCAACGCCGGCGTCGGACAGCATGGCCTGGATGTCCTCGCCAATCTGCAGCTCGTCGGGTGCCACGAAAACCATCTTTACGTCATCGTATGTCATGAGGAGTCGGGCCAGCGAGCGGACGGTCCGGCCGCGCAGCAGGTCGCCCACGAACACGATACGCTTTCCGTCAATCCCGCCCTGCTTCTCGAAACTCCGCTGCAACGTATAGATATCCAGTACCGCCTGGGAGGGATGTTGATCTTTTCCTGAGCCTGCGTTCAGAACGGGGATCGGCCGGTCGGAGTGTGCCAGCACCCATGCCATGCGTTCGGAGAACCCGGGCACGTGCGTCCGCATGATCATCACGTCACAGTAGGAACTGAACGTGCGAACCGAATCCTCCTGGCTCTCCCCTTTGACCTCGCTGGAGGTCGCCGTATCGCGGACCTCACTGCTTTCGATGCCGAGGATCTGGCATGCGGATCGAAATGATAGAAATGTACGACTACTCGGTTGCGTAAAATAGAGCATGGCTCTCTTCGTGCTGAGTAACTCCTTGAGGAAGATCGCACCGTCGCGGGATTTCGCGATCTGCCGAATCGCGGTACCGAGCTGTCCGATGCGGTCCAGGCGTTCGCGCCCGAATTGTTGCGCCAGCAGGACGTGATCTTCACCGCGTTCGTTGTTGAAGTACGGCGCCCTCTGCTCGTTGCTCAGATCTTGCAGCTCATGCCACTCAATCCCCGCGAGGTTGCAGCGATTCACCAGCTCAGCACGGGGTTCTATCGATAGACCAACCGAGTTATCATTCATGTCAACGTGGCCACCATGACCGCCTTCAGTGTGTGAAGTTTATTTTCACAGAGATCGAACACTTTCGAAAAGGGTGCCTCGAAGACCTCGTCCGTAACCTCCAGGGCACCGCGTTCCGCGGAAAGAACCGTGTGGCGATCATGGAATGCAGGTAGACAGTGAAGAAAGATGACGTCACCACTCTCGAGCTTTCCGGTCTTCTTCATCAAATCCATCGTGACCTGGTATGGCATCAGTGTCGCGATGCGCTCCTCCAGGGAACCTTCCTCCCCCATCGAAAGCCAGACATCGGTGTAGATCACGTTGGCCCCGATCACGGCTGCCGCCGGATCTTCGACGACTTCGACCGAGCCCTTGTGGTCGGCAGCAACGGAGGCCGCAGCCGTCACCAGTTCGGGGACCGGCGACAGATCCGCCGGTGAACAGCACACGTACTCTACGCCTGTCTTGGCACATCCGAGCATGATCGAATTGGCGACGTTGTTTTTCCCGTTGCCGATGTAGACGACCTTGGTGCCCGCAAGCGCTCCGATGTTCTCGCGAATGGTTTGAAGGTCCGCCAGTGCTTGCGTCGGATGGGCCTCGTCGGTGAGACCATTCCACACCGGGACTCCGGCATGCTGTGCGAGCATCTCAACCGTCGTCTGCGCATAGCCCCGGAAAAGAATCCCGTCAAACATTCGCCCCAGGACCCGTGCCGTGTCGGCGACGGATTCCTTCTTCCCGATGTGAATATCCGCGGAGCTCAAGTATTCCGCATGGCCTGACTCGTCGGTCGCCGCGGCGATGGCTGCACAACGGGTTCGCGTGGATGCTTTCTGGAAAAGCAACGCGATCGAACGATGCTGGAGCAGCTCGCCCCGAACCCCCGACCGCTTTCGCTCTTTCAAATTATCCGCGAGATTCAAGAGGTCTGTGATTTCCTCCGCCGTGACTTGATTCAGCGTCAGGAGCGATCGTCCACTAAGCTCGGCAATTCCGGTCGTCATGGCTCGAGTATTCCAGAAGCCGACGAAGGGTGACAATACAAAACACTGTGCTGATCCCCGTCGCCACGACGCTTGCTACGATTTCACTCGATTCGATCCCGCCTCCTTTCTATGGTCTTCGCCGTGACGGATGCACTACCAGATGAGCTCGGACTCATTGCCGGACGAGGCACTTACCCCACTACGCTCGCTGAATCTGCACGAGGACAGGGCATAAAGCGCCTCGTGACGGTCGCCTTCGAGGGTGAGACCGACAAGCGTCTCGAGGCGTTGAGTGACGAGACGACGTGGATCCGCGTCGGGCAACTCGAGTCCCTGCTGGATGCGCTGCGCGACAGTGGCGTGAAGCACGCCGTCATGGCCGGCCAACTTGCTCCCACCAAGCTTTTCAAGGTGCGCATGGATAAGATGATGCGTGACCTCCTGCAGGATCTACCCGAACGCAACGCGCAGACAATTTTCGGGGCCATCGGTGACCGCTTGGCTGACATCGGCATCGAACTCCTGCCCGCCTCGGTATTCATGGAATCCGCTATGCCTGCGCCGGGTCCACTGTCCGCGAGGCATCCCACCGAGTGCGAGCAAAGCGACATCGAACTGGGCATCCGCGTCGCCAAGGAAACCAGCGGTCTCGATATCGGGCAGACCGTCGTTGTCAAGGAGGGCACAATCCTCGCCGTCGAGGCCTTCGAAGGAACCGATGCGGCCATCGAGCGCGCCGGAAAATTGGGAGGACCGGGCGCCGTCGTGATTAAGATGTCGAAGGACCAGCACGATATGCGGTTCGACATCCCCGTGATCGGCATCAAGACCATCAAGTTACTCGCGCGCATCAAGGCCGGCGCACTCGCCGTCGAAGCCGGACGGTCGATCATCCTCGAGCAAGAGGATGTAATGATCCTCGCCGACAGGCATAATATCGCGGTGATAGCGATCGATACGTCGGATCGGGAGGTCGCGCATGGCTGATCGCGTACGGGTCGGTGTGGTCGGCGTGGGTTCCCTCGGGCAGCATCACGCGCGGATCTATGCAGGAATGCCCGGCGTTGAACTGGCGGGAATCGTCGATAGTGATCCGCAGCGCCGCGCAGAGATCTCCGCAGCAACCGGCGCCAAGCCGATCGATAGCATCGAAGAGCTGTACGATCGGGTTGATGCCGTAAGCATCGCCGTTCCGACTCGAGCGCATTACGAGGTCACGCGAAGCTTTCTGGAACGCGACATTCACGTGCTGGTCGAGAAACCCATCACCGACGACCCCGGCCACGCCAAGGCACTCGTGGATCTCGCGGCAGAACGCCGTCGCGTTTTACAGGTCGGACACGTCGAGCGGTTTAACCCGGTGATGGCGTTCCTCGAGGAACACCTGGACCATCCGCGCTTCCTGGAATCAATTCGGCTCGCGACCTTTCCGCCGCCGCGACCCGGTGCCGAGCCTCGCGGGACCGAGGTCAGCGTAATCCTGGATCTGATGATTCACGACCTCGAGATCATCCTGCACCTCGTCAAATCTCCGATTCAACATCTACACGCAGTTGGCGTTCCGGTTCTCAGTAATAGTATCGATATCGCCAATGCGCGTATCGTGTTCGAGAGTGGCGCGGTGGCCAACGTGACGGCAAGCCGCATCAGCCAGGAGGCGACGCGAAAGCTACGCGTCTTCCAGGAGGCGTCCTACCTGTCGCTCGACCTGGGGCAGCAAGACGGGAAATTCTTCAGAAAGGATCCGGACGGTATCACCGCGCTGGATGTCCCGATCGAACGATCCGATGCGCTCGAGAAGCAGCTGGCTGCGTTCGTGAACTCGATCCAGACCGGGGCCAGCCCGGTCGTCAGCGGCGTGCACGGACTCGAGGCGCTGCGCGTGGCTTGCGACATTCAGAAACAGATCGAACCCGGAGGTTAGGCAACATGCGGTTGGTCATCATTGCGGGTGAGATCTCCGGTGACCTTCACGCCGCTCGGCTTCTGACGGCGATTCGGAGTCGGTGCCCTGACGTTGAATGCAGTGGAATCGGTGGTGAAGCACTGCAAAAGGCAGGAATGCATCTCATCATCCACTGCCAGGAAATGGCGGTGATGGGTATCGTCGAGGTCCTGCGGCGGTACCGGCCGCTGCGTCGCGCATTCTACCGTCTGCTTGATCACATCAAGTCGGACCCGCCCGATGCGGTCATTTTTGTGGATTACCCGGGATTCAATCTGCGCATGGCCAGGAAGTTGACGACGGTTGCGACGAAGAAGATCTACTTCATATGTCCGCAGGTGTGGGCGTGGAACACGTCACGTATCCAGCTCATGGCCCGCCTGCTCGACCGGTTAATCGCGATCTTCCCCTTCGAACCGGAGGTCTTCAAGGACACCCGCCTTCCCGTCGACTACGTGGGGCATCCCCTGGTTGCCGAATCCCAGGCTGTGCTGGATGCCCCCTTGGAGGCGCTATCCTGGGGTGACACCCCCGGCATCGCCATATTGCCGGGCAGTCGCGCGCAGGAGATTTCACGCATGCTTCCCGTCATGGCGCGCGCGGCGGCGATCGTCGCCCGGCAGAGCCCGGGCATGAAGTTTATACTGGCTGCCGCGAACGGGAGCGCGGCACACCAGGCCCGCAGGATCCTCAGCGAGAAGGTGCGTGACGCGCCGGCGATCGACGTCGTCACCGGTCGAACTCGCCAGATCCTTAAGCAGGCGCGCGCGGCCTGGGTCACATCCGGTACCGCGACGCTTGAAGCGGCTCTCATGGAATGTCCCATGGTGATCGGATATCGCATGGCCCCCTTGACCTACCTGATGGGACGCATCCTCGTTCGGGTAGATCATATTGGCATGGTGAACATCATTGCCGGCCGCAGGCTGTGCCCCGAGTTCGTTCAGAATCAGATGACTGCCGGGGCGCTCGCCGCGGCCATCAATCCCCTGCTCGATGAATCCGAGACGCGCAGCTCGACGATTTCGGGCCTCAAGCAGGTTCGCGCAGCCCTGGGTGAACCGGGCGCCGAGGATCGCGCCGCTGAGATCATTTGCCGGGAGCTGGGCCTCCAGGTTCCTGGTACTCATCCGCGCCCATCCGAGTAATCGGCGGTCAGAATGCCGCTGGAGACGCGACCACGGAGACCCCGCCGGGATTGGGATTTCGCCAGGCGACACATCCGCAGGCGCGAACGGAGCCCTTGAACAACCCTGCAAGGCCCAGCATAATGACCCGATGAGCGAGCCCGCATTTGAGATCGGTGCAGATGGTATCGACGTCGATAGAATCGTCGCCGAGATCCAAGCCACCGTCGAAGCCAAGCGGGCCCGGGGCGAATATGCAGACCCCGGTATTGCGCGCGCGGAGCTTCAGAATCTCGCAAATCTCAAAGACGAAAGCGAGTTCCTCAGTTTCTATCTCGAGTGCCTGCGCCAATCCGCCTTCGTGGATATCAACGACTACGAGATCGTCGAGCGCCGCCGTGCCATGAGCGGAGTCTTGGTCTCCTTCAAGCGACTGATCTGGAAAATACTCAAGTTCTACACCTATCGACTCTGGTCTCAGCAGAACCAGGTCAACGGTCTGCTGTTGACCGCCGTAGAGAACCTGGACAACCAGTACCGGTCCCGAATCAAGGAACTCGAGGAGCGCGTCCACGAACTTGAGGGCAGAGGGGCCGACTCAAGCGATTCGGTGTGAGCGGACGCACCGCCATGTCCACCGCTGAGCACATCGCTTTCATCTGCCCCCGATTCGCCGAAGGCGGTACGGTGGGTGGCGCGGAAACCCTGCTTCGCGCACAGGCGGATCATGCCGCGCAGGCGGGACGCAAGGTCTCCTTCTTGACGACCTGCGCCAAGAACCACTTCACCTGGGAGAACGAGCTGCCCGCGGGCACTCGGAAGATCGACGATCTGGACGTCACCTTCTTCCCGGTTGACCAGGATCGCGATATCGAAGCGTTTCTGAAGACGCAGAACGCGATCAGCCGGGGATGGAGCTACTCCCGCGACGACGAACAGGTGTGGCTCAAGAACAGCGTGAACAGCCGTGCCCTGATCGAGCATCTGAAGGAGAAGGGAGATCAGTACGACCGTATCATACTGGGGCCATACCTGTTCGGATTGGTCTACTTCGCCGCTATGCTGGATCCGCAGCGAACCGTGCTGGTCCCATGTCTTCACGACGAGGCGTTCGCCTATACGCAATCCATCGCGGAGATGTTCTGTGCCGCTGGAACCCTGATGTTCAACACGCGGGCCGAACAGGATCTCGCCTGCCGCCTCTATGAAATTGCGCCGGAGAAGTGCCACGTGGTCGGAATGGGGCTCGACTCGTTTCCATCAAACCCGACGGCTACCGCACGCGCGCACGGCATTGAGACGCCCTACATCCTGTACAGCGGCCGCCGCGAACCCTTAAAAGGCACTCCCCTGCTGATTGAATACTTCGCAACGTTTCGTGAACGTACCGCCAAGGGTCTGCATCTGGTCTTTACGGGGAGCGGCCCGATTGACCTGTCCAGCCAGGTCGAGCCCTTTGTGACAGACCTCGGCTTCGTTACGGAACAGGAGAAACGCGACGCCATGGCCGGCGCTGCCTGTTTCTGTCAGCCCTCGGTCAACGAGAGCTTGAGCATCGTGATTCTTGAAGCGTGGCTGGCCGGGACCCCCTGCCTTGTCCACGCAAGAAGCGACGTGATGCGCGAGCAATGCCGGCGCAGTAATGGCGGGCTCTGGTTCGCGAACTATCCGGAGTTCGAAGAGGCGTTGCTACTCATGCTCGACAACTCGAAAATCCGGGATGCTCTTGCCCAGAGCGGCCGTCATTTTGTCGAAGAGGAATACGCATGGAGCACCGTTGAGAAACGCATGCTCAGCGCGCTTGATGCTGCGCCGCCCACTCCGCACGCGGCAGTGAGTTGAGAATCGCGCCGAAGCAATCCCGTGGCCGCGAGTGCGTAGGAGGGAGCGAGTCGAGTGGAGATGCGGCCACTCAGGAACGTGCCGCAGATTTGGACAAGATTTACGGGATCCACAGGATGGGATTTGCGGGATGGGGATGAGGCGGGTCAGAGCTGAAACGCCGGTCGCGCTCCGCGCCTGGATTGGGGATCCGGAGAGTGCGACTGGGAATCTGGGTCGCACTTTCTGTATCGCGAATCCCCGCGCCGTTCCGTGCTACCAGGCATCCTTGCGGGACCGGATCTCGGCGAAGACATCGACTGCGTCCGCACCGCTCAACCCCAGGGCGGCTTGCAGGGCGGCATCCTCACAACGCAGGAAGGGGTTGGTTGCTTTCTCTTCGCCGATGGTTGAGGGGATGGTGGGCTGCCCTTCGGCTCGCAGTTGTCGAATTACGCCCAATCTCTCCACGAGATCTTCGTTTTCCGGATCCACCGATACCGCAAACTCCGCGTTGTTGAGCGTGTACTCGTGTCCACAGTATATCTCCGTGTCATCGGGAAGCGCCGCAAGTTTCTGAAGCGATGCATGCATCTCTGCGGGGGACCCTTCGAAGAGTCTCCCGCAACCGCAGGCAAACAAGGAGTCGCCGCTCAGCAGGCAGCCTTCCGCGGCGGAGTAAAAGGCAATGTGCGTCGATGTGTGCCCGGGCACTGCGAACACATAGAATTCTATACCACCGACGGCGACGGTGTCCCCCTCGCCCACGGCCTTGAATTCACCCGGAATCCGCGGGTCCGCGGGTCCCGTGACTGCACTGCCAAACGTTTGAGCGAGTTCCAGACATCCCCCGATATGGTCGGAGTGGTGGTGGGTCAGCAGAATATCTGAGACGTTCAAATGTCGCACAGAGATGGCTTTGCGCACGGGTCCCGCTTCACCGGGATCGACCACCGCACAAGTTTCACCATTCACTATCAAGTATACGTAATTGTCCGCAAACGCCGGAACCAGGACCAGTTCGCAGTTGATCATAACAACTCCTATTAATGTGTAGGCTAAACGATGGCTACGCCTCGACACGCGGTTCGCAAGTGCGTTACACTACGAGTACACGCCTCCCCGGGATCCTGCAATGATTCAATTCAGCCGCGAATACTCAGATTTAATCGCACACCCCACCTTTAAACCGGGCGATATTGTACATCATCGCAGATACGGATATCGCGGGGTGGTCGTGGATCTGGACGAAGAGTGTCAGGCCAGCGAAGAATGGCACTCCGCAAACCAGACCCAGCCCGATCGTCGGCAGGCTTGGTATCATGTGCTTGTGGACGGCGGGACACAGACGACTTACGTGGCGCAGCAGAATCTCGAGCCAGACTCCACTCAAGCCCCGGTTTATCACCCGCTGGTGGAATACTTCTTTACACAGTACGAAGATGGCCACTATACACGGAATGATCGACCGTGGGGGTCGATTGGACTGGCATAGATACAAAAAAAAGTTCGCAGTACGCATACCCGATCGCTAGAATTATTTTCGACATGCACTCGTTCAGTAAGCTCCCCAAGAACAAGAAGATGCTTCACGCATCGCCAGGCACCTTCCTGCTCGCGGGCGGTGCGCTTCGCGATCCGAATTTCGCGCGTTCGGTCATTCTTCTCTGCGAGCACAACGAGGAGGGCTCCTTCGGACTTGTGCTCAACCAACCGCTTCCAATTAGTCTTGCCGATGGCTTTTCGCGAGTCACCGACTGGGACACTCCGCTGTACAAGGGCGGCCCCGTGCAGACGAGTAGCTTGAGCTTCATCCATACGCGGTCGGATATCGACACCGACAGCCAGGAAATCGTTCCCGGGGTCTTTTGGGGCGGCAGCTTTGAGCTGGTTGATGAATTGATGTGCAAGGGCGTCGTGCAGCCGCAGGAGTTCCGATTCTTCGCGGGGTACTCAGGTTGGGGAGAACTACAACTGCAGGGCGAGATCGATCGGAATGATTGGTATCTCATGCCCGCGGATGCAGAATCCATTTTTCTTCAAAACTCCGCGGAGCACTGGAGCCGGATTATGCGGCGCATGGGGCCTGAATACGCCCTGTTCGCGAACCTCCCGCTGAACCCGCAGCATAATTAGAATGCGTCCTTCTTGCGAAGCGATGACCGGGACCAACCGGCCCCGCCCCTCGGTTCCGGCAGTGCCCGAAACGGACCACCCGGCGCATCCCATCAACGGTGACACATGATTCGAGACCAGGCGCAATTTGAAAAAGAGATTGCCGATATCGAGGGCGAGGCATACTACATCGACTACGCCGAACTCTTCGGGATGATTCGCCACTATGCCGCACAACTTGACGAGCATGAGCACGGCGCCTACTCACACGTCGTGTGGAACCGAATGCAAATCGAGTGTTCAGCCTTCAACGCCATGTTGTGCAGCACCGTCAACCTGCCCCAGGCGGCACCGTTACTGGTAAGCGCTCTCGCCAGCGAGAACCCGGAGCCGCAGTTACTGCGCGCGATCATGACCGCGTTGGTCCGCTACCCCGCCGACGAGGCGTACCGCGCCATCGCGCGCTACATCGATTCGGCCTTCGCATCCGATGCCCTGATGTTCGCCGCGCGAATGGATTTCGAGCGCTCCCTCCCCTATCTCTCGATGGCGTTGGCGCGCGCGGAGGACGACTCCGGTTGCCTCCAGATCATTAGGGAGCGACTTGACGATGTGGGGCTGGATCGCCTGGTCGATGATCTCGAGACGTTTAACTTATCCAGCGACACATCGCTCGCCCGTCTGCGTGACCTGCTGGCGGACCCGCGCGGGTACTGTCCCTTCTCCGAGGTACAACGAAACTTTCTGCTTCGTGGCCTGGGGTTGTCGTATGAATAGGTCGCCGGGGTGGACCTGTGGTCGCGCCTGGCAGCCCGAGGTGCTTGCGATTGGCATCGCGTCGATCATGATGTTCGGATCGGCAACTCCGACCGGGTCGGCCGAGGCTGTCGAAACGGGTCCTGCACACGCCCGACCATCGCTCCCGACTCCCGAAGCCATCGCCGCACTGCCTCCTGATGGCGGTCCTCTCTTCAATCGCCTCGTCTTTGAAAAAAGCCCTTACCTGCTGCAGCACGCTGCCAATCCAGTAGACTGGTATCCGTGGGGACCCGCGGCGTTCGAGAAGGCCCGTAAGGAGAACAAGCCGATCTTTCTCTCAGTCGGGTACTCCACATGTCACTGGTGCCACGTCATGGAGCACGAGTCGTTCGAGGACGCCGAAGTCTCCAAGCTGATGAACCAGTATTTTGTCTGCGTGAAGGTGGACCGCGAAGAGCGGCCGGACGTTGATCACGTCTACATGACCGTCACGCAGGCCATGACGGGCCGGGGCGGCTGGCCGATGACGGTGCTCATGACGCCCGACAAGCGCCCCTTCTTTTCCGGCACCTACTTCCCCAAGCGCAACATGATGCAACTGCTCCCCGCCCTTCACCGGGCATGGACCGAGGATCGCGACCGGATCAACGAGACCGGCGATCAGATCGTGGAGCACCTGCAGTCCATCGGGGCCCCGCAGGCGGGTCCGGATCTCATCGAAGAGACACTCCACACGACCTTCAAGGATTTTTCTTCGCGCTTCGATTCGCGCAAGGGCGGCTTCTCCAAGTCGCCAAAATTTCCCGTGCCCCACAATCTCCTGTTCCTTCTCGCGTATTGGCACCGGACGAATGATCAGAAGGCACTGGCCATGGTCGAAAAGACCCTCTACGAGATGCGCCTCGGCGGTATTTATGATCATGTCGGATTCGGGTTTCACCGCTATTCGACGGATTCGGAATGGTTTCTGCCGCACTTTGAGAAGATGCTCTACGACCAGGCGCTGCTGACCATGGCCTTTACGTCCGCCTTCCAGGCCACCGGAAAGGCTACCTACGCAGAGACCGCCCGCGAGATTCTTGCCTATGTTCTGCGCGACATGACCTCTCCTGAAGGCGGCTTCTACTGCGCGGAAGATGCCGACAGCGAAGGCGAGGAGGGAAAGTTCTACTTATGGACCCAGGCGCAGGTTAAGGAAATTGTTGGCGATGACGATGGGCAGTTCTACTGCGATGTCTATAACATTACTCGCGGCGGGACCTACCACGAGGAGGCTTCCGGGGCGGAGTCGGGCGCGAGCATCCCGCACCTGAAGGCTTCGCTTGATGAGCTTGCCAAAAAGATGGAGATCGGACCGGCTGCGCTTAAGGAACGAGTGGAATCTATTCGCACGCGCCTTTTCATAGAGCGCGAGAAGCGAATCCACCCCCTGAAGGACGATAAGATCCTGACCGATTGGAATGGACTGATGATGTCTGCCATGGCGCGGGCCGGCCAGGCGCTGCAGGAGAAGCGCTACACGGACGCCGCGCGCCGCTCGGCAGACTTTGTGCTCGCGACCCTGCGGTCCTCCGACGGCCGGCTGATGAAACGCTATCGCCAGGGCGAGGCCCGCTTCCCGGGACATCTTGAGGATTATGCCTTCCTCGTGATGGGATTGATCGACGTATACGAAGCGACCCAGCAAGCCGTGTATCTCCGCGCCGCGGTAGATCTCGCGGACACGATGCTTGAACATTTCTGGGATCCGGAGCATGGCGCCTTCTACCTCACGGCAGATGATGGGGAGGAGTTGATCGTGCGCAGCAAGGAGATCTACGACGGAGCCATTCCCTCGGGGAATTCCGTGGCCGCCCACGACCTGGTCCGGTTGTCACGCCTCACCGGCAATACGCTCTATGCCACGCGAGCCGACGAACTCATGAAATCGTTCTCTGGAATGGTGATCCGGGGACCCGCCAACTTCTCGATGTTCATGACAGCCCTGGATTTCCGGGTTGGACCATCACTCGAAATCGTGATTAGCGGAGATCCCGGCGCGGAAGACAGCCTCCGTATGATCCGGGAAGTTCAAACCCGCTTTCTGCCGCGACGTGTTCTCATCTTTCGCCCGGGAGACGTGCCGATCCCCGAGATTGCAAAGTTGGCACCCTACACCAAGTCCATGAAACCCAAGGGCAACGCCGCAACGGCCTATGTCTGCCGGAACTTCGCGTGCGACTTGCCGACGACCAATGTCACGACGATGCTGAAGTCGATCGAACGGAAGTAGAAACTCCGGGTCCGTATCGTTTCCGCCATCGTCGGCCGAACGTGGAGTAACGTCGTTACCGGGAACCGCCGAAACACGACTACGGATGACGCTACTCGAACAGCAGCCCGCGGGTTGCGCGCTTCATCTGGATCCCACCGTGGATGGTCACCGCGATGGTCAACAGCAGCATTAGGATGCCGATAAGAAGATACCCATCTGCTGCGGCCTGGCGCAAAACCACCAGCACTGTGACCGAGAAGAGCAAACCCAGGAATGTCTGCGCGGCTCCTTTCAGAAAACCGATCGTAGACTGTCGCTTGGTGAGCAGCAGATAGTCACGAAAGTCCGATGCGGAGGGCCAGCTGGTGAGATCGCCACACGTGGGACAGCGGTCCGACGGCGGGTCATTCTGCCTGCCGCAACCGGGACAACGCTGACAATGGTATAGATCCGCCATCGAATGCATCCAGTATACCCATCGAGAGCCCCGCGGTAAACCCTATCCCGGCTAGGCTCAAATCAAGCGAACCCAGCCATGGATAAGGTCACCTCCTTTGTCGCGAGCTTCGTCGCGAGCTTTGTCGACAGCGGGGCGCTCAAGTTCCCGGATCTTGGAAAAACTGTTTCTGGGCAGAATACTCAGAGGGAGAGACGGGGCTATTACTCGCCCCTCCTTCGCCGTGTCGGCTACGGAGGGCACGGCGCGACGATTGAGGGCCGGGGTGTTCACCCAGCCCTGCCGCAAATCGACAAAGCTCGCGACGAAGCTTGCGACAAAGGTGCTTCGGAAACAGAGTTCGCTTAATCTGGGGCTAGGAGACTGTCGGACTTAGCCACCCCTGCTACTATCGACGCTCAAGGTGTCGGCCGCTGCTCCGCAGGATTTGGGATCCAGAAAGTGCGACCAGAAACCCAATCGCACTCTCCGCATCCCCAATCCAGGCGCGGAGCGCTTCCCCGGTCGTCCGCCGCTCCGCGGGGATCTGGAATTTGGATCCCGCGGCCGCGGGATGGCTTCTCAGGTTGTGCATCGCGAGGGTGAGCGGGACTCCTGTCCGCGAACTCTCCCGATGTGCGAGCTGAGAGGTCATACCCGCCTGCAGTGCTTTGCTCGCTTGCGCGAGCAAGCACAGCATTGCGGGCAGGTGGCGGTCCAAACTTCCCGAGAAATGCACGCTCCAACCCAGCGCTCCTTCCCCGCTACTGCAGCCGACGAGCTCAGCTTCGCTGGATCTGGCGGGCTCCTAAAGCGTGGCTACGATCTTGTGCAGCTGGGAATACGAGCGGTACCCGACCGTCACATCACGAATCACGCCCTTGCGATCGATGAAGAAGGTCGTCGGAATGGCGCGTACGTCTACATACGGTGACACCAGCCCACCGGCATTCCCGACGGCGTAGTTCACTCCTTGCGCGCGGGCAAAGGAGACGAGCTTCGGGAGATCCTCGTTGCTGATTCCTAGAACTGTCAGTCCCTCCGATTCCAGCTCGCTGGTCAGCTGGACGAAGTGGGGAATCTCGGCCCGGCAAGGCCCGCACCACGTGGCCCAGAAGTCCAGGATCACGGCGCGTCCCTTCAGGTCGCTCAGTCGCACGTTCCGGTTGTCCGTCGTTTGAAGCACCAGGTCAGGCGCCTGCTCCCCAACCCACTCGCCAAATTCAGACCGGCCGCACGCGCGGCTGAAGAGCATAGCGGCCAGTAGGCAGACAACGAGAGCAGTCATCAACTGGGTCCACTTCATAACGCACCAAGAATACGCGTCATTAGATCCCCGTGCAAGACGCTCGTGATATAAGGGCTCCGGGCATGCGTTAACGTTTCGTTGCGCGTAGCAGGTTCGTTCGGGCGGATTCGAGATCGGGTTGAATCTCAAGCGCACGCTCGAAGTGTTCGGCAGCGGCAGTCGCCCGCTTCTGCTGGAGCAGAAGTTCTCCAAGTGCATTGTGCGCATCGGCCCGCAAAGGGGATAACTCCAGCGCGTGTTCGAGCTGTGCCTCGGCCTCTTCGAGCTTGTGCAGGCCCTGGTAGCAAACGGCCAGGCTCAAACGCGCGTCGACGTAGCCGGGAGCCAGCGCCACCGCCTTGCGCGCGTGTTTGAGTGCCTCCCCGGGGCGGCCCATGTCACAAAGCAAAAACGCAAGCGACGTCTGCGCCACCTGGTAACGCGGCTCGATCTCCAGCGTACGGTAAAAGAACTCCTCGGCGTCATGTTCGCGCCCCTCAACACCTGCGAGCATCGTGGCAATATTGTTGTAAGTTAGAGCCCGGTGGTGCCCGTCATCGACGATGCGGCTATTGGTCAGCGCTGCGACCACGAGGGCCAGGGCAACCCCACAGCACGAGCGGAGCAGATGGCCGACCTTCCCGCGCTGTCGAAAGAGCTCAACCAATCCTGCTCCGGCGAACATCATCAGGATGGGAGTGATCAGCAAGCGGTAGCGAGCGACGACGTAGAACGCGATTAGCGTCATCGCGTAGGCGACGCCAAGCGCGTAGAGAACCCATAATCTGCGCCACGAGCAGATGGTCATCGCGACACCAAGAACCGCTATGGGACACAATATCCCCATGTGCATTACCAAGGACGCCACTCGCAATACAGGCGACCACTCCGCGTAGGTCGCCTGGTCGATAGTGTCCGGTAGTTCGGCCTTGTTGAACATTAGTCCGGTCTTACGTGTCATGAGCGCGAACCACTCCCCCGGTCGCGTCTTGATGTGCGCCCATGACTGGTCCAGCCAGTACTTTGAGACCTCGCGCGGGGTGAGACGCCGACGCAGCGCGCGTTCGGCAAGCATCGTCGCGTCGTTTCTCTCGTGCATTGCGTCTCCGCGGCCGGAGATCATCGAACGGTACGACCCATGCGCCCCGGGGCCGTTTCCGATGAAGAAGTTGCTGCCCGCCTGCGACGTCGTGATGTGAAATTCTCCGCCTACCACGGCATTGCGAACACCGACGGGAAGCAATACCAGTCCGGCGCCCAGAACGCACATGGCCATGCTTGTCCAGCCCTCTCGCGTGTCGGCGCTCGGCCCGAGTTTCGCCCACAAGAGAATGATGGGCAGAAAAGCCATTGTATTTTCACGGGTCAGGGCGAGCAGGCCAAGCAGGATGCCTGCACCCAGCCAGCGCGACCGCGCTGGACGCATCGAGATCCCGCCTAAGGTAGCCAACAGCGCCGTGGTCAATAGCAGGGCCAGTGCTGTCTTCTGAACGAATCCCTCCAGAAAAACTGCCGGCGCATACAGGGCAAGCGTCATGCCTGCCGCCAGGCCGTGGCTACGGCCAAAGAACCTTCGTCCGGCCACGGCAAGGAGCACGCAGGATGCGACTCCCATCAGCATCTGGATGACACGCACCGCGAGCATGCTCTCGCCAAAGACGCTGTAGACAACGGCAAGCAGGTAAGGATAGAGCGGCGCCTGGTAGAAGATCTGGTCCCCGATCCAGGCACCGTCAGCGATCCCCTTCGCCCATTGGTGATAGACTCTCCCGTCCCCGATGCGGAGATTGAAGAAAGGCGCACGTGACATCTCCACCATGTAGAGAGCCCTCGTGGCCAGGGCCGTCAGCCCCACCAGCACGTAAGCGTGCCACGCCCTGAAGTGCTTGAAGGGATACCCGATCGCTGCCGTGCAACTTTCAAGATTCATGGGTGGGACATGCTTTTCGCCGGACGGCAAACTCGCTAGACTCGACCTCATGTCCGTCGGTTCTCAGAGCGCCAGGGTCTCGCCGTGTATCGAGATCCTGTGCATATCCCTGATCCTTGCCGGCTACCTGACTCAATGCGTCATCACAGCGGCCTCGCACACGCCTACCGTGGATGAGTTCTCCGACGTACCGATGGGACTCTATCACCTCAAGACGCATCAGTTCAATATTGATCGGCGTAATCCGCCGTTGATGAAGATCCTCTGTGCGCTTCCACTACATCTCATGGGGGTGGAGATCGACACGGATCCCAAGTGGGTCGGTGACGGCGAAGGATGGTATCCGTGGCTTCTCGGAACACGATTCATGCGAATGTCCGGCGAGCGCTATACGGAATACTTCTTCTACGCGCGTATGGTTGTGGTTGCCGTCAGTATCCTGCTCGGACTCCTGGTGCATAGGTGGGCGCGTGAGGAAGAGGGGCCCTTGGTTGCCTTGATCGCGTTGCTGCTCTTCACCCAGGCACCGGCGATACTGGGGCACTCAACACTCGCGACACTCGATATCGGAGTATCCGCGCTGGTCTTTGGCGGGTTCTACGCGCTACGGCGCGTGGTGCGTGACCGAGACGGTCTGGCCGGGATGTTTTGTGGGCTCATGTTCGGTCTCGCACTCGGGGCGAAATTCGTAACGTTATTCTTTCTGCCGCTCGTTCCGCTTCTCTATCTCGTGCGGCCAGGATCAACGCGTGCGCCCGACTGGAAGTCCGAGATGCGAATCGTGCTGATCATGGGTACTGCATTCTATCTCGCCGTCTGTGCGGCCTATCTCTTTCTTCATTTCCCGCGCCCGTCGGCGCTCATCGAGGGAATAGCCCTGGGGATTTCGGATTCCCGTACGGGAGAGTTTCCTGCGTTCCTTTTCGGAGAGTGGTCAAACGCCGGGTTTCCTCACTATTACCTCGCGGCGTTGCTCGTGAAGATGCCCGTGCCGCTGCTGGTCTTGTTGGGGGTGGGGCTTGCCAGGATAGTGATAGCGCACACTGATCTGCGCAGGAAACTCTTCTTAACGCTCCCGCCCCTGGTGCTGATCTACCTCTTGTCGTTCCACTACAGAAAGAACTACGGAATCCGTTACCTTCTGCCCGCTTATCCGTTCCTCATTCTAATTGCAGCATCTGGTGCGGGATGGCTGCTGCGTCGCGGCCGGCCGGCCAGGATCTTGGCTGCCGTTCTAGTGTCCTGGCTGGTTATCGGCTCAATTGCCGTCACCCCTCACCACCTTTCCGGTTTCAATATCCTCGCGAGAAATCGAATCCCGCTATTGGACTCCAATCTAGACTGGGGGCAAGACCTCGGCCGGCTGGCGGATTACGTGCACGACCGCAAGGCCGGCAAGATCAAGCTGGCCTATTTCGGGCATGTCGATCCCCTCCTCTACGGCCTTGACTACGAACTGATTTCTGTGCCGAACGAGCCGGGACTTTACGCGATAAGCGCAAATTTCCTATACGGATACCCCTACGCAATCACGTATGCGGAGAATCGTCTGATCAACGTCCCGCAGGACGCATTCGCGTGGCTAAGAACCTATCAGCCGCTGGCCCGGGTCGGGCGATCCATATACATCTTCGAAGTGGCGGAGTAAGTGTGAGATCCATCGGTCCCGTCCTTCAATCTGAGAATCACGCACCATCGAGCCCAATTCGAATCAGGCACTGGAGTCTGTTTCAGGCTGGCGCCTGAATAGCTTCAGCACGATCGCTGGACTGGAAGTAAATATATTGACCGACTCCTTTATGTGGACTACTATAGCTATCGTAATCCACATGGCGACAAGGAGTGCGATATGAAGACGGTGCAAATGACGCTTGATGAAGACTTGGTGCGATCGGTTGATCGCGTAGTTAAGAAGATCCATACAACACGTTCTGCATTCACAAGAGATGCCCTGCGCGATGCACTCCGGAAATTCAACGCGTCCCGGCTCGAAAACCAGCATCGCCACGGGTACGACATCCACCCGGTCAATAAGCAGGAATTTAGCGTCTGGGAGGAAGAGCAGGCATGGGGCGATGAATGAAGCGGGGCGAAGTCAGGTGGTACAAGTTCGCACACCCAGACAAGAAACGGCCGATTCTGGTCCTGACAAGGGATTCTATTCTGGAGTACCTCGGTGAGGTCACGGTCGCCCCTGTGACATCTACCGTTCGTGATATCCCAAGCGAGGTCTCCCTGAACGAAGACGACGGCATGTCCAGGTCTTGCGCGGTCAACTGTGATCATATCCAGACCGTTGCCAAAGGTAAGATAGGATCTCGGATCACAACTCTTTCCGAAGACAAGATGAGCAACGTCGCTAAAGCAATCGGCTTCGCCCTGAAACTGTGGTGACCAAAGCAAGGCCAGTAACGCAGGAAATCGACGAAGCTTGCGACGAAGCTTGCGACAAAGTTGCTTCGGAAACAACGTTCGCTGGATTCGGGCCTAGCTGCCCAACGCCTCGATCAACCGGCAAATCTTTTCGCGGGTTTCCTTCAGTTCGACGTGCTTGTCGACCTGAAACTGGACGACATCCTTTGGGGCGCGACCGGTAAAGTCGGAGTTATTGAGCTTCCCCTCGACGCCCCTCAGATCATTCTCGATCTTATGCAGTTGCTTGCCCAGTCGTGCGCGTTCTGCATCCAGGTCAATCAGGCCCGCTGCCGGCATATAGAGCGGTCCCATCGGTGTCAGCGTGCTGGGCGTGGCGCTCTCAGGGATATAGTCGGGCCGCACCTCGAGATCCCCAACCCGAAGCAGACCGACCAGGGACGCCTTATCCGACTCGAGCATCCCCTGCAAGTCGCCGTTCGTGGACCGCAGGATAAACCGAACCTTATCCGAAGGAAGAACGCTGTAGTCGGCCATTAGGGTCCGGGCGGACCGAATCACCTCATGCTTGGCCTGGACGTAGGCCACGATCTCCGCGGTCATGCCCAGGCTCGCCCGCTCTTCCTTTGTCCATCGCGCAGGGAATGCCTGATGCATCAAGAACTCGTCATCAGAGATGTACCCCAGCATGTGCGCAAGCTCCTCGGTTAGAAACGGCATGATCGGATGCAAAAGCCTGAGCGCGCCCCAGAAGGCAACATGCATGATCGTCAGAACATTCTCGCGCTTCGCAGCGTCCTCACCATTCAAGACCGCCTTGCTGGACTCGACATACCAGTCGCAATACTGGTGCCAGATGAATTCGTAGAGAGCCAGCGCCGCGTCGTTGAGACGATATCGATCGAGATTCGTATGGAAGGCTTCGACTGCGTCACCCAGGCACGACAAGATATAGATGTCATCCGGCCTCAGGTGCTCGGGACTGATCTTCGGATTTCGAACATCAAACTGTTGATCCCCGCAGTTCATCTCGATGTAGCGCGCGGCGTTCCATATCTTGGTGCCAAAGTTGCGCCCGACCTCGAACTTTTCCTCCGAAAGGATCAGGTCCTGCCCCGTGGCGGTCAACATGACCAGGCTGAAACGCAGCGCATCAGCGCTGTATTGATCCACGATGGTCAACGGATCGATCGAGTTCCCCAGGCTCTTACTCATCTTGCGGCCGACATCGTCGCGGACAATACCGTGAATGTAGACATCCTTGAACGGCAGTTGATCCATGAACTCGCAGCCGGCCATGACCATGCGTGCCACCCAGAAGAAAATGATATCGAAGCCGGTCACCAGCACGGCGGTCGGATAGTATGCCTTTAGCTCCGCGGATGCATCGGGCCACGTGTGAACCGCCATGGGCCAGAGCCAGGAACTGGCCCACGTATCGAGCACATCTTCATCCTGCTCCCAGTTCTCAGGATCCGGCGGACCGGCCACGGAGACGTGCCGGCTGGCTGGGTCGTTCCGATCGCCGCCCTTCTGGTACCAGACAGGTATGCGCTGCCCCCACCAGAGCTGGCGGCTGATACACCAGTCCCGAATGTTATCCAGCCAATGCTCATAGGTCTTGCTCCAATGGCCCGGATGGAACTTGAGTTCACCACTGCGAACCGCGGCAAGCGCGGGTCTACTCAACTCCTCCATGCGCATGAACCACTGATCGGACATGTAGTGCTCGATCGGCACGTCACCACGCTGTGAGTATCCCACCGAATTTTGATATTTCTCGACCTTCTCGAGAAACCCCTGGGCTTCGAGGTCGGCGACAACCTGCTTACGCGCCTGCTCTCGCGACAGGCCGCGATACGCTTCGGGGACGCGATCATTCATGGACGCATCCTCGTGCATGATATTGATGAACTCGAGCTTGTGCCGAACGCCCATTTCGAAGTCATTCGGGTCATGTGCCGGGGTCACCTTGACGCAGCCGGTGCCGAACTCCGGATCGACGAACGCATCGGCGATGATCGGAATTTCGCGATCCACCAACGGGAGTCGAACGGTCTTGCCGACCAGGTCCGCGTAGCGTTTGTCGTCGGGATGAACCGCAACGGCCGTATCGCCCAGCATCGTCTCGGGCCGCGTAGTTGCCACGATCAGCGACCGCTCCGTGCCTTCAATCGGATAGCGCAAATGCCACAGCTTGCCGTTTACATCGCGGAAACTAACTTCCTCGTCACTGATCGCCGAGCGCGAGGCGGGGCACCAGTTCACGAGTCGATTCCCGCGATAGATCAAGCCCTTCTCGTAAAGGTGCACAAAGGACTCAAGCACGGAACGCGTATACGCTGCGTCCATCGTGAATCGCTCACGCTGCCAGTCGCAGGCGCATCCGAGTCGTTTAAGCTGGCCGGTGATGATTCCGCCATACTTCGCCTTCCACTCCCAGGCATGCTCGAGAAATTCGTCTCGCGAGATGTCGTGCTTCGAGATGCCCTTCTCGGCCAACATGCCGACCACCTTGCCCTCGGTCGCGATCGAGGCATGGTCCGTGCCCGGAATCCAGCAGGCATTCCGGCCCCGCATACGAGCGCTGCGAATCAGAACATCCTGGATGGTATTGTTGAGCGCGTGGCCCATGTGCAGGATGCCGGTCACATTCGGCGGTGGGATGACGACGGTGTAAGGCTCGCCATCATCGTCGGGCTCACTATGAAAAACTCCGGCGTCGAGCCAGATCTTACTCCAACGTTCCTCGATCGAATGGGGGTCGTAGGTCTTGGGGATCGTGCTCATCAGCCCGGTGATCCGCCCGCATCATCGCCAGGCGTATTCGATGCCGCCTGTTCGAGCTTCAAGAGTTTGAACTCGACACTGTCGAGCAGGGCCTCCAGCGAGGCCTCGATGATGTTCTCAGAGACGCCCACCGTGCTCCAGGACTCGGTTCCGTCACTGGACTCAATCAGAACCCGCGTCTTGGCCGCCGTAGCCTCCTCGGGATCCAGGATCCGGACGCGGTAGTCTGTCAGGTAGACGTTCGCAATCTCCGGGTAGAACCTCGTCAGTGCGCCGCGCAGAGCATGAGCAAGGGCATCGACCGGGCCGTCACCCTCCCCCACGGAGTGGGCAGAATTGCCGTCCACGCTGACCTTGATCGTAGCCTCGGAGATGCAGGGCTCATCCGCACGCCGCTTCTCCACGATCACGCGAAATCCGTCGAGATTGAAGAAAGACTTATGCTCCTTCAGAACCTTCTGCATCATCAGCTGAAAGGACGCCTCGGCAGCCTCGAACTCGTAGCCCTGCTGTTCGAGCAGTTCCAACTGCTTTCGAATGTCGGCGACCTCCTCTGAATTTCTTTCGAGATGGTGCCCCAGTTCGATCGCCTTGAGGAACACATTGCTCCCACCCGACAACTCCGAGATCAGGATGCGCCGATCGTTCCCGACCTGGGATGGATCGATGTGCTCGAAACTCGCCGGATTCTTGCGCACGCCATCGACGTGCATTCCTGCCTTATGCGCGAACGCACTATCGCCCACAAATGGCGCCTTCCGGTTCGGGCGATGATTCGTGAGTTCATGCGCGACGCTCGACACGTCCTTGAGTTGGCGCAGTCCGTCATCCGCGAGGCATTGCTTGCCAAGTTTCAGAATCAGGCTCGGAACGATAGAGATCAGGTTGGCGTTACCGCACCGCTCGCCGTAACCATTAATGGTGCCCTGGACTTGGATAGCGCCGGCACGGATCGCCTCGAGCGAATTCGCGACGCCGCACTCCGAGTCGTTATGGGCATGGATGCCAAGCGGAGTTGGAAACGCCTTGGATACCTGCGTGACAATCTCCCGGATATCGTGGGGCATACATCCCCCATTCGTGTCGCACAGCACCAGGATATCGGCGCCGGCCTCGGCCGCGGCACGCAACGTGCCCATCGCGTGCTGCGGGCTATCGCGGTAGCCGTCAAAGAAATGTTCCGCGTCATAGACGACTTCGCGGCCCTGCTCCTTCACAAAACGGACCGTGTCACCGATCATGGCGCGATTCTCTTCCTCGGTGGTCTTCAAGACATCGTGCACGTGCAGTCGCCAACTCTTGCCGAAGATGGTCACGACCTCGGTCTCAGCGTCCAGCAAGGCTCGCGTTCCGGGGTCCTCCGTGACCGCCACGTTCGCCCGTCTCGTGCTTCCAAACGCGGCGATTTTCGCGTGAGACAGCTCGGCCTTGCGAATATCCGTAAAGAAGGCCATGTCGGCGGGGTTCGAGGCGGCATAACCACCTTCGATGTAATCCACGCCGAAAGCGTCAAGGCGCTTCGCGAGACGGATCTTGCCCGAGGGCGAGAAGGAGACGCCCTCCCCCTGCGCGCCATCGCGCAGAGTCGTGTCATAGATTTGGATACGATTACTCATCAATGAAATCCCGATCCCGTCGCCCCCTGGATGGGGCCATATCCGTACAGCTGCTTACATGCCCCAGAGTAGCCAATCGGACGCATTCTTCAACCTCGATTCCAATTCAATCAATTGGCCATGTTTTCCGGGGAAGCAGTGCTGGCTAACGATCAGGCCGGGAACCCGCGCCCCTAGAAAAAGGCCTTAGCCAGCGACTGAATAGCGCGCTCACGGTCCCGATCCTTGACGCCGAACATCATGCTGATCTCCGAGGCGCCCTGGTTCATCATCTCAATATTCGCGCCAGCCTCGGCCAGGGCCTGCGTGGCCTTCGCGGCGATACCCACATGAAATCGCATGCCCTCGCCGACGATCATGATCAGAGCGAGATCACGTTCTACCGCGATCTCGTCCACGCCGAGTTCGGTCTTCAACTTGTGCATCACGCGGTGCTCCGTGGCGTCATCGAAGCGGTCGGCGCGCACGATGACCGAAATATTGTCGATTCCCGAGGGCATGTGCTCAATCGAGACGCCTTCGGCTTCGAAGATCTCAAACAACCGCCGCAGAAAACCAACCTCACGGTTCATCAGGTACTTCTTGATGAACACCGTGCAGAATCCGGCATCGCTGGCAATCCCGACCACCTCATCCGTCTCGGTTTCCCTCGCAGGAACGATCATCGTGCCCGGGTTCAGCGGAGCGTTCGTATTCTTGATGCAGATCGGAACTCCGGCCTCGATCGCGGGCTGAATTGCTTCATCGTGAAACACCGAGAATCCGGCGTAGGACAGTTCCCGCATCTCCGCGTAAGTCAGATTCGCTACGGGGCGAGAGTTCGGGACGATGCGCGGGTCCACGGCCAGCACCGAGTCCACATCCGTGAAGTTCTCGTACAGGTCGGCATTGACCGCCGCCGCAAGGATAGCTCCGGTGATGTCGGAACCTCCACGCGGAAACGTGATAACACGCCCTTCGCGCGTCTTGCCGAAGAAGCCAGGAAATACGGATACCGCATCGCGGTCGGCGAGTTTCTTCAGATTTCCGTAGGTTTCAGGGAGCGGCACGGCCTGGCCATGTTCACCTTCCAGCAACATGCCCGCCTCCCCCGGATCGACGTACTCGGCATTCACGCCTCTCGCCTGAAGAGCCGCCGCGACCAGCTTGGCGCAGTTCGCCTCCCCCGCCGCCTTGAACAGGTCCATCAGAACCTCCGGATCCTGATCCGCAGACGCCCCCCTGGCCTCTAGATCCGCACGGATAGCGTTTACGAGTGACGCCGAAAGCCCGAGTTCCTCCTGGATCTCGGCATAGCGCTGCACCACCGCCGCAATCTGCCCAGCAGCACTTCCGCCGCTGATCCGATCCTGCGCGCAGGCGATCAGCATATCGGTAACCTTGCTATCGGCGGCGTGACGCTTGCCGGGCGCGGATACGACGACGATCCGCCGATCCGGGTCGGCCGCCACAATCTCGCAGACCTTGGCCACCTGTCCGGCATCCGCCAGGGAACTGCCACCAAATTTGCAAACCTTCATCACTCCATCCTTTCAGGGCCTCTCGCGAAAGAGGCAAAAGCGAAAAAGATAGTCAAAAGCGACCGTCGACCCAACCATAAAAAGTAACAGCACTTGACTTTGAATACCCCGTTGTTATCTTCGCAGGCTCACTTTTCGCACTGATTCAAGTTGATTAACACCCCCTCGACAAGGAGACCCCTGAGCATGGCAAAGCAAAAGCAAACGAAGTACGTCTATTTCTACGGCTACGGCAAGAAGAACACGGAAGGCGACGGCACGATGCGCAGCCTTCTCGGTGGCAAGGGCTGCAATCTTGCGGAGATGGCCAATGTGGGCCTTCCCGTGCCTCCCGGCTTCACCGTCACCACGGAGGCCTGTGGCTATTATTCGACGCACGGACACAAGTTCCCGCCGGCGATGATGGACCAGGTTCGCCAACAGCTCTCCAACCTCGAAAAGCGCATGGGCAAGAAGCTCGGCGACGATAAGAACCCGCTGCTGGTATCGGTTCGATCGGGCGCGGCGGCCTCTATGCCTGGCATGATGGACACGGTTCTTAACCTCGGCCTCAACGACCGCTCCGTGCACGGTTTCATCAAGCAAACCAACAATGCACGTGCGGGTTGGGACTGTTATCGCCGCTTCATCGATATGTTCGGAAGCGTGGTGATGGGACCCATGACCGGATTGGATCACCATCACTTCGAACATGAACTGACCCGAATCAAGAACAAGTACAAGGCCGCGGAGGATACCGACCTGGGCGCGGCCCAGCTCGAAGAGCTGGTCGAGGCTTACAAGACGGTCTACCGCAAGCATGTCCGCAAGCCGTTCCCGCAGGATCCGTTTGAGCAGCTGAAGCTATCGATTCTCGCCGTCTTCGGTTCCTGGGATGCTGACCGTGCCGTGAAGTACAGGCAGATCAACAAGATTACCGGCCTGGCCGGCACCGCCGTAAATATCTGCAGCATGGTCTACGGCAACCTGGGTGACACGTCGGGAACTGGCGTGGCCTTCACGCGCGACGGCTCCTCGGGAGAAGCCAGGCCCATGGGCGAGTACCTGGTCAACGCCCAGGGCGAAGACGTGGTCGCCGGCATTCGTACGCCCAAGTCGATTGACGCGATGCCGAAGGAAAAGTCCCCCATCTGGCGCAAGGCTCACAAGCAGCTTCTCGAGGTCATGGCCAGCCTGGAACGTCACTACAAGTATCCCCAGGACGTCGAGTTCACGGTCGAAGACGGAACCCTCTATATGCTGCAGACTCGCAATGCCAAGCGTACCGGTCTTGCAGGTATTCGTTGGGCCGTCGAAATGGCGACCGGCAAAGACGTCGCCAACGGCAAGGCGCAGCGCAAGCTGCTTACGATCAAAGACGCCCTGCAGACGGTGACCGGCAGCGATCTCGAGCAATTGCTCTTCCCAATCTTCGATATCAAGGCCGAGCACAGCGCCGCCGTACTGGCCACAGGCCTTCCTGCCGGTCCGGGAGCCGCCAGCGGGCAACTCGTATTCACGGCCGAGGAAGCCGAAGCCCTGCTTAGCAAGGACAGTGAAGCGCAGCTTATCCTGGCACGCCACGAGACCAGCCCCGAGGATGTCGGGGGCATGTGGGCCGCACGCGGCATCCTGACCACCACGGGCGGAATGACGTCGCACGCCGCCGTTGTTGCGCGCGGGTGGGGCAAGTGCTGCATCTGCGGCGCCGGCTCCGTTTCCGTGGACTACAAGAAGCGAACGCTGACCGTGGCCGGCAAGGTGCTCAAAGCGGGCGACTGGATCAGCCTCAACGGTTCCGTCGGAAAGGTGTACGCCGGACGGCTTCCGACGCAGTCCAGTCCGGTCATTGCCGGCCTGGTCGAAGGAGACAAGAAGGCCCGCGCCAGCTGGATGTACAAGCTCTACCAGACCATTTCCGACTGGTCGGAGAGATACCGCACGATGGGTGTCCGCACGAACGCCGACACACCCAACGACGCCGCGGTCGCGCGCGCCTTTGGCGCCGAGGGCATCGGCCTGACGCGCACCGAACATATGTTCTTCGAAGGAGACCGCATCTGGGCCATTCGCGAGTTCATCCTGGCGGACGACGTCAAGGGCCGCGAAGCGGCCGTAAAGAAGCTCCTGCCCTATCAGCGCAAGGACTTCGAGGGAATCTTCAAAGCGATGGACGGTCATCCCGTCACCATCCGTCTGCTGGACCCTCCGCTGCACGAGTTCCTGCCGCACGACAAGGCCGGGCAGGGGGAGATGGCGCGCCGCCTCAAGGTGAAGCCCGCCGCGGTGGCTGCGCGCGTGCAGCAGCTTCATGAATTCAACCCGATGCTTGGGCATCGCGGTTGTCGGCTCTCGATCACCTACCCGGAACTGTGTGTCATGCAGACCCGCGCGATCATTGAGGCCGCCTGCAACGTCGCGAAGAAAGGCGTTAAGCCCCTGCCCGAGATCATGGTGCCTCTCGTCGGAACGAAAGCGGAACTGGAGTTCCTCGCGGAGATCATTCGCAAGGTCGCCGACGAGATCATCACGGCGCGCAAGGCCAAGGTGAAATATCTCGTCGGGACCATGATCGAGATTCCGCGTGCGGCATTGACGGCCGACGAGATCGCCGAATCAGCGGAGTTCTTTAGTTTTGGAACGAATGACCTCACGCAGATGGCGTTCGGCTACAGCCGTGACGACATCGGGTCGTTCCTGTCCGACTACCTGGACCACAAGATTCTACCCACCGACCCCTTCCAGTCCCTGGATCAGACCGGCGTGGGGCAATTGGTGGAGATGGGCGTCGCCAAGGGCCGCAAGACAAAACCGAAGTTGAAGTGCGGCATCTGCGGCGAGCACGGCGGCGACCCCGAAAGCGTTGCTTTCTGTTACCGTACCGGGTTGGACTACGTCAGTTGCAGCCCCTACCGCGTGCCGATCGCTCGCCTGGCCGCCGCGCAGGCGGCTCTCCAGGCATGACACGGAGGTGAAACATGGACGATGCCCGCATTGAACGCCTGACTGCCGCGATTCGGGACGTTCCCGATTTCCCTGTGAAGGGTGTCATTTTCAAGGATATCACACCGATCCTGAACGACCCTGCGTTGTTCACGTCCGCCGTGGACCTCTTCGCCGAACGCCACATCGGCGGGAACGTCGACAAGGTGGCGATCATCGATGCGCGCGGATTCATCTTTGGAGCCGCCGTCGCCTATCGCCTCGGGATCGGCCTCGTGCCCATCCGGAAGAAGGATAAGCTCCCGTATAATACCTACGAAGAAGAGTATCAACTGGAGTACGGGACCGCCGCGCTCAGTGTGCATGTCGACGCGTTCACCAAAGGCGAGAACGTTCTGCTCGTCGATGATCTGCTCGCCACCGGCGGTACCGCCGGCGCCGCGGCTAAACTCGTCGAGCGCGCCGGAGGAGTGATCCTTGAGATCAACTTTCTGATCGAACTCACATTTCTCAACGGCCGCGAGAAGTTCGACGGGTACAAAATCTTCGCCCCGATTCAGATCTGACGGCTCGAGATCGCTCTTTCAGCGCGCAGCCCAATGCCGCAAGGTTAAGGGCGGGCACGGCCCGCACCGACGGGCATTCGACAAGGCTTACGATCACGTGACCACGTTGGTCCCTGACTTCACGTGGCAAGCGAGTTTCTTCTTCGATCGGGTTCGGTCATCTTGGGCATACCCACTAACCACTTCCGCCTTCCGCCTCCTCAGTACCCGTAACTAAGCTTCTGGATCCAGTCATACCAGTAGGGTGAGCCCCACAGGACCCAGATCAGTGCGGCCGCCGAAATGTAGGGACCGAAGGGGATCCGGCTACCCATCTCACGCCCGCGAAAAATAATCAGCACGATTCCCACCACGGCGCCGATCGCGGACGATATCATGGTCGTGAAGATCGTGGCCTGCCAGCCCAGGAAGGCGCCGATCGCGGCCAGCAGTTTCACATCACCCAGCCCCATCGCGTCCTTGCGGAACATAACCTTGCCAATGCACCCGATGCCGTAAAGGAGTCCACCACCCACAGCCGCCCCGATCGCGGAGCGGAATATCGCGGTTGTCCCGTTAATGTCCGTATCCCCGGGTTGAAGCTGCAACGTCGGTACGAGAAAACTACAGATGAGTCCGAGCACGATCCCCCCGAGACTCACGCGGTCAGGAATGATCATATGATCAAAATCGACGAAGGTCCCCAGGATCAGACCGAACGCGAATAGCCAGAAGACGGGCACGTGCAGAATGAACGGCGTCCAGACCAGGCCGAGCGGCCGCGCCGCGGGGGCTCCACTGTATTGCAGCCAGATTAGAACAAAGATCACGGCCGTCAGCAATTCGACGGTGAAGTAGCGCGCCGAGATGGGTGCGCGACAGTTGCGACACTTCCCGCGCAGGAGGCTCCAGCTCAGAAGTGGAATATTGTCGCGCCATCCGATCTGTTTAAGGCACTTCGGGCACCGCGAGCGCGGCTTAACCACAGAGATATTTTCCGGAATCCTGTAAATGCAGACGTTCAGAAAGCTTCCGAAACAGGCACCGAACCAAAACACGATCATGCTCAGGTAGAGATATAGACCGGGCGCCTCCGCAAAGATGTCGACCATCATTGAGCGCTCTTTATCTGGTGGGCGATGTCCCGCGCTCCGCGCGCGAACTCTTTCACCTGGGACCAGCTTGCAGAGTCGATAAGCCTCTGGTTCACAAACCAGGAACCGCAGACGGCGTCCACGATCGGCAAGGCGAGATACTCACCCATATTCGACGCATTGATGCCTCCCGTGACCATGAACCTCAAGCCGGTGTGCATGTACGGCCCCATCAGCGCCTTAACCTTCTTGACCCCGCCACTGGACTCCGCGGGAAAAAACTTCAAGAAAGAATAGCCCAGTTCCATCGCTCGCTCTATCTCGGTGGGAGTGACGACACCCGGAATCATGGGAAGTTTCAATGCCTGCGCCTCGCGCAAGACAAGCTCACTACAGCCGGGCGACACGCCAAAGGCTGCGCCGGCTTCAACCGCACGACGCACGTCCTCCGGATTCAAGATGGTCCCTGCGCCAACCAGCAGGTCCAGGTCGGAGTCCTTGATCCTCGCAATAGAATCCGCCGCCGCGTCCGTCCTGAGCGTAACCTCCATCACGCGCAGACCACCATCGACCAGTGCGCTCGCCAACGGGACCGCATCTGCGGCCTTCTCGATGGTTACCGCGGGAAGGACCCTCGCTTCACGAATTGCATCCAACGACATAGCCACTGAGTATACGGTTCCGCCCTCGTCTTGGAAGACTATTCCACGTTTCCGGAATCGATTTCTCTCGATAACCCGGACCCCACACCCTATCTTCCACCGTCATGAAGTCCCCCGTTTCACTGGTCACAGGTGGCACGCGCGGAATCGGCTTTGGGATCGCCATGGCCCTTGCGCGTGAGGGCCACGCGCTCGCGATCTGCGGTATGCGCGAAGCCTCCCAATGCGCCGACACGATCGAGTCGCTGCGTGCGGACTCACCCGATGTGCAGTACTACTCGTGCGACGTCAGTGATGCCGGCCAGCGCGACGCGATGCTAGGTGGCATCCGCGAGCACTTCGGAGGCCTGACCACCCTCGTCAACAACGCCGGCGTCGCACCCACGCAGCGCGCCGATATTCTCGATGCCACCGAGGAGAGTTTTGAGCGGCTCATACGAATCAACCTGCAGGGCCCCTACTTTCTTACGCAGGCCGTGGCGCGATGGATGATCGAGCAGCGCGAGTCCGACCCCGAGGTCAACCTCTCGATCATTACGGTCAGTTCAATCTCCTCCACCGTAGCCTCCGTCAACCGCGGAGATTACTGTATCTCCAAGGCCGGGCTGAGTATGATGAGCAGCCTCTGGGCGGCCCGGCTGGCCGAGCACAATATTCTTGCTTACGAGGTCCGCCCGGGCGTGATCGCGACGGACATGACGTCCGGCGTTAAAGACAAGTACGACAAGCTCATCGCCGATGGCCTCATCCCGCAACCCCGCTGGGGGGAACCCGACGATATCGGTAAAGCCGTCGCCTCCCTCGCGCGCGGCGACTTCCCCTACTCCACCGGCGCCGTGATCACGATTGATGGTGGACTCACCATCAACCGACTGTAGCTCCGGTCTCCATTCCAGGCGCGGAGCGCTACGGGCGTTCCCGTTCGACTCGCTCCAGCTCATCCACTTAAGGGCGTGTTGCCCGAAAGCGGACCGGCTGAAGCCGGAACTACAAACCTTACGATTCGCTTGAAAACCAGTTCGTAGTTCCGCCTTTAGGCGGTCCGGAAAGTGTGCTTCGTGATTTGGGCAACACGCCGTCAAGCTCTGACCCCTCGGAGATGCAGCATGAAAGATCCACAACACCGTCTGCCGCTCGGCTACGGCCTGGCCAGCGTCCCGTCGGGGAGGCGCGAGACGGTCCATTCCGGATTCTCCTCGTCACAGGGGTAGCGTGCGGCGAGTGCGGCGTCAAAATCGATGCCCCAGCCGGGTTGATCATTGGGGTAAACGTAACCGTCGCGCACCTGCGCGAAACCGGGGAACATGTCGTATTCCAGCGCGCTGCGTGTCGCCCATTCCTGAATGCCGAAATTGTGGCACGCCACGTCCATGTGAATATTGGCCGCCATGCCCACGGGTGAAACGTCGCCGGGTCCGTGCCAGGCGGTGCGAACCCCGAAGGCGGCACAGACGTTCGCCAGTTTCAGGCATGGCGTGACGCCGCCGAGCTGCGAGGGGTGCACGCGAATGAAGTCGATGAGACGTTGCGCCACCAGGGGTGTGATCTCGCGCGGATGGTTGAACAGTTCGCCCATGGCAAGCGGTGTCGCACACACGGCGCGCACCTGCGTAAACCATTCGATATCCTCCGGTGCCAGGATGTCTTCGAGGAAGAACAGGCGGTACGGCTCCAGCGCCTTCGCCAGCCAAACGGCGTCGATCGGTGCGAGGCGTTCGTGGACGTCGTGCAGCAGCTCGACCTCTTCGCCGAGCTCGTGACGGAGATGCTCGAACAGCTTGGGGATGCGATGCAGCTTCTCTCGCGGGGCGAAATAATCGCCGGGCAGCGCGTCGTCCGGTGGCGTGCGCGCTGCGCCACCAGCATAGCCTCCGATCTGGCAACGTATAAAGCGGTAGCCTTGGTCCATGAACCGGCGGGCGTTGGCCACAACTTCGTTTTCGTCACGTCCGTCCGCATGCGTGTAGACAGCCGCTGCGGGGCGGCACTTTCCGCCCCAGAGCTCATAGCAGGGCATGCCGGCGAGCTTGCCCTTGATATCCCACAGGGCCATGTCAACACCGCTGATTGCGTTGTTCAGCACAGGGCCATTGCGCCAGTAACCGTTCACCATCGAGGTCTGCCATATGTCCTCTATCTGATGCACGTCCCGTCCGATCACGAGCGGCCCAATGTGGCTGCGCAGTGCGCTTTCGACAGCGCGGTGCCGCTGCGTGAATGTGGCGCAGCCCAGGCCGTACAGGCCATCCACATCCGTCTGCACCTTTACCACGATCAGGCGGCTGCCGCCGGGCTGTGTCAGATGGACGTCGACGTTCTTAATCGCCGGATGTGCCACCGCTCTCCTAAACGGGCTGGCCGGGCGGGCTGAGCTGCGCGGTGAGGCCCCCGTCCACATAAAGAATCTGTCCAGTAATATACGCTGCGGCATCGGATGCCAGAAACGCTACAGCGGCGCCGATTTCCTCCACGGTTGCATAGCGATGCAGCGGGATCAAGTGGGCCCCGTGCGCGGCGCTCGCGGGTTTGGCCTCGAGCAGCGGGCGCGACTGCGTGGCGCCGGGGGCTACCGCGTTGACACGGATGCCGCTCGCTGCAAGATCGATGGACATGCTGCGCGTGAGCGCGTCGATCGCGCCCTTGGACGCGTCGTAGCCCGCCATGCCCTGGTGAGCGCGCAGCCCGCCGACCGACGAGAGGTGAATGATGCATCCGCCGCCCGCGGCGGCCATATGCTGCGCGACATGGCGGCTGATTCCGTAAATGATACGGATGTTGCGTTCGCAACTGTGCTGAAAGTTCTCCTCGTCAAGCTCGAGGAAGTGTTTCGACTTCAGGTGCGCGGCGTTGTTCACCAGCAGATCGATACGTTCATAGGCCGCGGTGGCAGCCTGGAACACGCGAGTCGCGTCTGCGGGCGTCGCAAGGTCCGCGCCCATGAACACACAATCCACGCCGGTCTCGCGCAACGTTGCCGCGAAGGCTTCGCCCTGGCCTTCGGAACGCGCCGTGAGTACGAGCCGCATGCCCTGCTCGCCGAGAAACTTGGCAATACCGCAGCCGATCCCCCGGCTCGTGCCCGTTACGATTGCCGTCTTCCCTGCCAGGTCGGGGAAGCGCGCGGTGACCCGTTGTCCATTGGCTTCAGCCATAGTGAGAGGATATAGACATGGATAACAGGTGTCAGCACGAAATAGTCACCCACACGCCAGGTTTTTCTGGCAATCGGATAGATTCAGTGACGCAAGATATGAGGTGATCACGAACGGGACGTGAAGTATAGAATAGTGTTGGCGTAGGCAAATCCAGGCACCGGAGTCCGTTGGCGAATCCAGATGGGGACACGACACGAATGGCTCTCACGCAGGAGCGCAGAGGGGGTTAGCACCCGCGGCTGCCTATCCCGCGACGGCCGGCTCCGCGGGAAGCGGCGCTTCCGTGGTGTAGAGGGACTGACCGTCTTTTCTGGCCCGCTTTCCGCTCACCATCACCGGCGGGCGAGTGACGCTCTGGCCGAATTGCTGATGGTTTTCGGGATGACGGTAGCCGACTCGCACGAGCCGACGGTCGACAGCCGTCTGATTCAAATAGGATCCATGGATTGTGAATATGTTGAAACAGACGACATCGCCGCGCTTCGCGGGAACCGCGACGGTGTCTTCGAGCTTGTATTGGTCCGTGGGAAGATGCGGCGTGCACCCTGAGCCGTCGGGATTCTTCGTCACGTGCTCAAGCGGGCCCTGTTTGTGGGACCCGGGGGTAAAGCGGATTTCTCCATTCTCATGGCAGGTGTCATCCAGATGTACCAGGCAATCGATGTAGCGGTTGTCAGAATGCCCATAAAAGGCGTTATCCTGATGGACCGGAAACGGGTGCCCTGTCTCGGGTGGCTTGACGTGCATGGTCGAATGATGGAGTTCTACATCTTCACCAAGTAGATCCACCATTGCGCCCACGAGGCGCGGGTTCGTCACGGCGTGCATCCACGCGGCGGAGTAGTACCAGAGGTCATGCATCGCCACGAGTTTCGACTTCTTCTCCGTTTCCTCGTCCATGTAGACCTTGCGCCACGGTCCAACCCAGCCCTGGTCTCGATTAGCCCACTCCTGCATGAGGCGGTTCATCTCGCCAGCCAACCCATCCGTCTCTTGCGGCGTAAACACCGCGGGGATATGCAGGTATCCCTGCTCCCAGAAGAACTCCGTCTGCTCCGTCGTCAGCATCAGGTCTCCTCTTCGCCTCTCGCCATCAGCACCTTGCCGGTGCGCACGATTTCTAGAATTCCGAATCGACGCAACATTTCGACCATCGCGTCCAGCTTATCACTGTTCCCGGTTACCTGGATGACAAGCGATCCCTCGGTCAAGTCAACGGTCTGCCCCTTGAAGTGCTCCACCACCTGCAACACCTCGGGGCGCGACTTCGCGTCGGTCTTGACCTTGATCAAGGCAAGTTCCTTCTCGATAGTCGTGGCCGGGTCGTGCTCGGAGACATGAATCACGTCCACGAGGCGCTGCACGCTCTTGATAATATTGGTCAGCGCATCCGCGGCGCCCTGCGCCGTTATCGTCATGCGTGAGAACTCCCCATCGTTGCCCGCGGAGACCACCAGTGAATCGATATTGAAGGCGCGGCGGGCAAAGACCTGCGCAACGCGAACGAGCACACCGGGCTGGTTCGCGACATAGACGCTCAGCGTGTGCGTCACTTCTCCGTTGGTTGCAGGATTTCCCATCATGTACTCCCGGTCGGCTTGGCCAGCGGTGCCTTGGGCCGCTCAATCAGCATATCGTGCGCGGACTTACCGGCTGGGACCATCGGAAAGACGCAGTCCTCCTTGATCACCTCGGCGTGAACCACACAGGGCCCGTCATTGTAATCCAGGGCCTTGCGCAGAACCTTGTTCACATCGGCGGCGCGCCGCAGTCTGAATCCCTTGACCCCGTATGCCTCGGCGAGCTTCACGAAGTCGGGATTCCCCTCGAGGTCCACGCCCGAGAGGCGATTATCATAGAACATCTCCTGCCACTGCCGCACCATACCAAGGTACTTGTTGTCGATCACGATCACCTTCACGGGCAGCTTGTTGATCGCGGCCGTGGCCAGTTCGCAAAGCGTCATCTGAAACCCGCCGTCTCCGACGATGGCGATCACACGTTCATCGGGCTTACCGAACTGCGCGCCGATTGCGGATGGAAATCCGTAGCCCATCGTTCCCGCGCCGCCGGATGACAGCCAGGTATCACACTTGTCCGTTCTAAAGAATTGTGCTGCCCACATCTGATGCTGACCGACGTCTGTCGTGACAATCGCATCGCCACCACACAGTTTATAGGCCGCATCAATGACATGTTGAGCCTTCAGGCCGCCCTGCTTGCGGTACTTGAGGGGATACTTCTTCTTAAAACCATCCAGCTCTTTCAGCCAGGGCCCCGTCTTGAGCGGTTTCACATGTTCGAGCAGCTGTTCGACGACCAGGCGCGCATCACCCACCGCACTTGCGTCAGGATAGACAATCTTACCCATCTCGACGGGATCGATATCCACATGCAACTTCTTGGCGCCGACGCAGAATTTCGAAGGATCGCCGTTGATGCGGTCATCCCAGCGAGATCCGATCGAAAAGATCAGATCACATCGCGTGAGCGCCAGGTTCGCGTAGGCGGTCCCGTGCATGCCCAGCATTCCCAGCGAGAGCTTGTGCGTCTCGGGGAATGCGCCCTTGCCCAGCAATGTGTTCGTAACGGGGGCGCGGAGCTTCTCGGCCAGTTCGCGAACGGCCTTGCCGGCGCGCGCAATCACAGCTCCATGCCCCAGCAAGAGCACCGGCCGTTCAGAGCGATTGATCAGTTTCGCCATCGCCGCGATGTCCCCGGGGTCCCCGGATTGCGGCACCTCGTAACCCGGCAGACGGAACGCTTCAGTCATCGAGCCCGAGAAGGGTCCGGAGGTCACATCCTTGGGTAGATCGATCAGGACCGGACCAGGGCGGCCGGTGCAGGCGATATGAAACGCTTCGCGGGTGACGCGCGGGATATCGTTGGTATCACGAACGAGATAACTGTGCTTCACGACCGGCATCGAAATGTTGAATATATCGGCTTCCTGGAAGGCGTCTTTGCCAAGATTTGAAGCCAGCGTCTGCCCCGTCAGAACAATGATGGGAACGGAATCCATGTGCGCGGTCATGATCCCTGTGATGGTGTTTGTGGCGCCGGGGCCGCTGGTGACAAGCACAACTCCCGGCCGGCCGGTCGCCCGCGCATATCCGTCGGCCATATGCGTCGCGCCCTGCTCATGCCGGGTCAGGATCAGCTTGATCTTGGAGTCAACCAACGCATCGAATATCGGAATGGCCGCTCCGCCGGAGAGCCCGAAGATGTACTCAACGCCATGATCCTCCAAGACCTTGATAAGGGTCTCGGCGCCGTTTAGGGGTTTCTTAGCCATTTCATAACCGTATTTATATCAACTTCGATGCTCGATCGCGCAAACAGATGAAAACAAGACACTAATTCCGGAAACATGTCGACTATTTTATTAACTACATGAAATTATACGTCGTATTCATAGGTAAATTGGCTATAATTTGTCGAGTGTATCGAAATTGACCATCGCTATCGGGTCGAATGTCTTGCGGAAAAGGGGCGATCGGGAATGCGGCTAAGATAAGCACGATTTGGGACGCCCGCAGACGGCGGCTGGGGACATCCGCCCTCCAGATTTCGCATGTTTGCCCGCAGATGGCGGCTGGGGACATCCGCCCTCCAGATTTCGCGTGTTTGCCCGCAGATGGCGGCTGGGGACATCCGCCCTCCAGATTTCGCATGTTTGCCCGCAGACGGCGGCTGGGGACATCCGCCCTCCAGGTTTCGCATGTTTGTGCACTTGGCGGGCGGGCGTCGCGAGAGTCTTGTCGACCGCGCCGGGCCCCGAAATTTGGCAAAATGATCAGAGGGAGAGACTCGCCCCGCGCAGCGCGGGGCAAGCTTCGCTGAATTTGAAACTAATACTGCGGCATGGATGGATCGACTTCGTCGGCCCAGGCCGAGATTCCGCCTTCTAGATTCGTGACGTTCGTGAAGCCCTGGTCGGACATATAGGCCACGGCATTGGCGCTGCGACCGCCGAGTTTGCAGTGCACCACGATCTCATCGTCCTTGTTCAGCTCACCGAGACGCTCTGGTAACTCTGATAGCGGAATCAGTGTTCCGCCAAGGTTGCAGATCTCGTATTCTTCGGGGTTACGCACGTCTACAAGCACGAACGGCTCGCCACGATCGAGCTTCTGTTTCAAATCCGTAGGCGTAATTTCCTTCATGTCTGGATTGGCCTCCTCCTCGGCAGGTCCGCCGATACCGCAAAACTGCTCGTAATCGATCAGCCCGGTGATGGTGGGGTTCTCACCGCAAAGGGGACACTCGGGGTCCTTGCGCAGCTTCATCTCACGAAATTTCATCTTCATCGCGTCGAACAGGACAAGGCGCCCCACCAGGCTATCCCCTCGCCCGATAATCAGCTTAATCGTCTCCATGGCCTGGATCGTTCCGATGATACCGGGCAACACGCCCAGCACGCCGCCCTCGGCGCAACTGGGTACGAGGCCTGGCGGCGGCGGCTCCGGATAGAGGCAGCGATAGCACGGTCCTTGCTTGGCATGGAAGACCGAGGCCTGCCCCTCGAATCGGAAGATACTTCCGTAGACGTTGGGCTTATCCAGCAACACGCACGCGTCGTTGACGAGGTAGCGCGTGGGAAAGTTATCCGTTCCGTCGACCACGATATCGTAGTCGCGGATGATATCGAGTGCGTTATCCGACGTGAGCATGGATTCGTAGCCCTCGAATTCGACGCCGGGATTGATGCCGGCAATCGTCTCTCGTGCCGAATCCAACTTGGATCGTCCCACGTCGCTCGTCGAGTGCAGGATCTGTCGATGGAGGTTGGTGAAATCTACGAGGTCGAAATCTACGACTCCGAGTTTGCCGACACCGGCAGCGGCCAGGTAAAGCCCGAGTGGAGATCCCAGTCCGCCCGCGCCGATCAGCAGAACCTTTGCAGCCTTCAAGCGCTGTTGCCCCACCACGCCCACTTCGGGCAGAATCAGGTGGCGGCTGTATCGCTGCACCTCGTCGTTGGTCAGACCGTTCGCCTGCACCTCATCGATCACCGCGGGGGCGCCTCCGGCCACGGAGGGGACGATGGAAACCACATCCCCCTCCTTCACCGGCGTGTCTTCCTTATCCAGGTAGCGCATATCGTCGTCATTGACGTAGACGTTCACGAAACTCCTCAGTGCGCCATTCTCCTTGTAGAGGTGGCGCTTGAGTTCGCCGTACTGGTCGGTCAGTTTGGTTAGAAGCTCCCCGACGGTGGCTCCCTCCAATTCGACGTCGCCCTGGTTACCGGCATAAGGCCGAAGCGCCGTTGGTATAGATACTGTAATTGCCATCATGATCCTCCAGATTCAAGGTGTGGGGCGAACGCACAATCAGCGTCCAGATTCGTAACACGCCCTCGCACCGAAACACAGGGAGCGAATGTAGCGCGGCACAGCCTGGGGTTCAAGGAAATCTATGTTGCGTCCACCATCTCCGCATCGAATGCAGACCGGTCCGCGTTGAGGATCCAACTCGTGAGGTCTGTGGACTTTCCTTGTTGCACCGAGACGATCACGTAGGAAAGAACGGGCCAGGCGTGGTCCAAGTCATATTGAGAGGGCTCAGCGGGATGATCCGGATGTGAGTGATAGAATCCAATGATATCCATCCCGTCGGCGCGTGCGGCCTTTTCGGCCTGCATGTAGGCCATGGGGGTAATCAGAAAACGACGCTCCTTCGGCTCTGTCGCGTCGTTGTTCGCCTTCCTCAGGGCGTGCACCTCTTTTGCTCCATCGACCAGGTGCCCCAACATGAATCCGCAGCATTCGTATGGATACATCTCCTCGCCGTGGGCGCGGATCTGGCGGACGCAATCTTCCCCGATACCGATTTTCACTATTCTGTCCAAAATCCTTCGGTGAGATACTTGTACGCGTCGTCGGGAAATATCGTCACGACACACCCGGCTTCGATCTGCGAGGCGATCTGCAGAGCGGCATGACATGCCGCGCCCGAGGACGGACTGACCATCAAGCCCTCCTCGCGGGCAAGCCGCATGGCCATCGCGTACGCATCCTCCGTATTCATTTCGAGGTTTTGATCGCACAGGGCCGGATCGTAGATGGCAGGCACGATCGCCGTCTGCATATGTTTCCAGCCTTCCAGGCCATGAAAGGGAGAATCCGGTTGGCCCGAGATCAATACGACATCCGGATTGTACTCGCGCAGCCGCCGGCCCGTTCCCATCATGGTGCCGGACGTGCCAATTCCCGCGACGAAATGCGTTACCCGCCCGCTGGTCTGCTCCCAGATCTCAACTCCCGTGGTATTGTAGTGAGCCTGCCAGTTCGCGTCGTTGTCGTACTGATTCGGATAGAAGTAGCGATCCGGGTCCGCAGCCACCATTTCGCGCGCCTTGATAATGGCACCATCCGACCCCGTCCCGGGATCCGTCAGAATCAGTTCCGCGCCGAATGCATTCAAAATCTTGAAGCGCTCGGGAGTCACGTTGCTCGGAACGCACAGGCAGACGTCGTAACCGAGCGCCGTGCCGATCATCGCGTACGCCACGCCCGTATTCCCCGATGTGGCATCGATCAACGTCTTTTCGCGGGTCAACGCCCCCGATTCGATCCCGCATCGGATCATGTTCAACGCCGGACGGTCCTTAACCGAACCGCCCGGATTGTATCCTTCAAGCTTGGCCCAGACCTCGACGCCCTCATTCAGGCCCACGGTTACCTTGTGCAGCCGCAACAGCGGCGTCTGACCGACGAGGTCGACGACACCGGCTGCGGCGGTGATACAATTTGTCTTTGTGGTCAAGATGGATGGATCACTCTTACGACGAAAGCGTTGCAGAATGGTCTAATCTGGTGCCACGGGCAAGCCGAATGGCGTCGCAGGATTGTACTCGCGCGTTGATATCGATACGATGGACGCCATGAGCAAGGAAATCCCGCAACGTCTGGCGCACGGTTTATTGCCGGGGGACTGGCAGGAATTATGCCGTGACCTCGATATGCCGGGCTACCGTGCCGACCAGATATGGAAAGGGTTGTACCAGCAGCGCATCTCCTCCTTCCAGGAACTCAGCACCCTGCCGGCAGATCTGCGTGCCCACCTGGACGAGGCCGTGCAGGCGGATCCGGTTCGACTGACCCACGTGGACGGAAAGCCGCCGGGCACCCGAAAGCTTCTCTTGGAGCTTGAGGACGCAGACGCCGTTGAGACGGTTCTAATCGCGGCCCAGGGACGGCGAACCGTCTGCCTTTCCACACAGGCCGGTTGCAAGTTCGGCTGCGTGTTTTGCGCCAGTGGGCAGGCTGGGTTCAAACGAAACCTGCAGGCGGGCGAGATCGTTGGACAACTCGTGGCGGCGGCGCGCGAATTCGGTGACACTCCAACGCATGTGGTCTTCATGGGGATTGGGGAGCCGTTCGATAACTACGACGCCCTGCTGACCTCCATCCGTATCATGAATGATCACGATGGACTGAACATCGGTGCGCGCCGAATCACGATCAGCACGGTTGGGGTCGTTCCCGGAATCGAGAGACTATGCACCGAAAACATGCAGATCGAGCTTTCCGTTTCACTGCACGCCTCAAATGACGAGGCGCGCTCTGAGATCATGCCGATAAATCGACGCTACCCCATCGATACACTGGTCAGGGCCTGTGCGGCCTACACGGAGGTCTCGAATCGAATCGTGACCTTCGAGTACACGCTGATCTGCGGCGTGAACGATTCTCCCGAGTGCGCCGAGGAACTCACCGCACGGCTGGGCGGGTTTGCGTGCCGCGTCAACCTCATCCGGCTGAACCCGATAGACGAATACGAAGGCGAAGCGTGTTCAGAGGCAACCGTGAAGATGTTCATTGATCTCCTCCACAGGCGCGGTATAAACGCGACCTATCGAGACTCGCGGGGCCGGCATGTCAACGCGGCTTGCGGGCAGCTGCGGCTTCGTGCCGCACAGAATTCCATGCACGCCCTACCTGAGAAGATGACGACATGAAGACGGACCTTTCGAAACGCGCCATGCGGGCCGAACGCGCCGTGGTGACCCGTCATGAACTGCTGTACGGCGAGTACCGCGTCCTGCAAATGCACGTGCCGGCCGTGGCCCGCGCGGTTCAACCCGGACAGTTTGTGCACCTTGAGATTCCAGGGCTTGACGACGCGATCCTGCGCCGGCCCTTTAGCGTCTTCAAGGCGGATGACGCCATGCTCTCCGTTCTCTACAAACCCGTCGGCAAGGGCACCCGTGCCATGACGTCTATTCGGGTGGATGACGAGATCAGCCTGATCGGCCCCCTCGGTCACGGGTTCCCCACCAGCCACGATGTCGCTAAACCGGTGCTGGTTGCCGGGGGATACGGCATGGCCGCCCTTTACCTGGTGGCATGTGCTCTCAAGTCCAGTGGGACTATCTTCATGGGAGGGCGAAGCGCCGGGGATATCCTCTGTGTGGACGAGTTTGAGGCGATCGATTGGGACGTTCGCATCGCCACCGAGGACGGCTCACGCGGCACGCGCGGATTCGTCACGGTGGCCCTCGATGAGTACGTCGCAGGACTCCCTGACGCGCGCGAGGTTGAGTACTTTGCCTGCGGACCGAACGCCATGCTCAAGGCCGTCTGTGACCGGGCCCTGGCCAACGACCAGAAGGCCTGGCTATCCGTGGACCGACACATGGGCTGCGGCGTGGGGGCATGCCTGGTGTGCGTACAGCGCATACGCGACCCGGAGTCGCGGAACGGTGACTGGCATTGGGAGCGCGTCTGCAGCGAGGGCCCCGTCTTCGAGTCGCGGGAGATTGTGTGGGACGACGATGAGTGAGCCGGCCCCGGATCTGCGCGTCAAGCTTGGCGCCCTCGAACTCAGCAATCCCGTCATGGTCGCCTCGGGAACGTTCGGCTATGGCCCCGAGTACGCCAACCTGGTGGATATTGATCGGCTCGGAGCCCTGGTCGTCAAGGGGATCCGCATGCAACCCACGACCGGCAATTCCACGCCGCGCGCGGTCGAGGTGGCAAGCGGCATGATCAACGCCATCGGCCTGCCCGGCCCCGGAGTGGAAGGCTTCATCGAGACGTACATTCCCTTTCTGGAGACGCATACCGTCCCGGTGATCGTGAACATCTGGGGCTGCACCATCGAAGAGTACGGAGAGGTCGCCGCGAGACTGGACCAGGTCGATCGCGTTGACGCGCTTGAACTCAACGTGTCGTGTCCGAACATCAAGCAAGGCAGCACGATGTTCGGAACCCACCCTGAGATGGTCGAGCAGGTCGTACGCCATGTCCGTGAGCGCACGCGCAAGACGATCATTCCAAAACTTGCCCCCAACGTAGCCGACGTTCCCCGCTTCGCGCAAATTTGTGAAGGGGCCGGCGCGGATGCGATATCCCTGATCAACTCCGTCCCGGCGATGGCGATCGACATCGAGACGCGCCGTCCCATGCTTGCAAACACCACCGGCGGACTCACCGGCCCGGCGATTCACCCTATCGCCGTGAAACAGGTATGGGAGGCGGCAGGGGCCGTGTCGATTCCAGTCATCGGCATGGGCGGCATCGTTTCGGCGAAGGAAGCCATCGAGTTCATGATTGCCGGTGCAACCGCGGTTGCCGTCGGTACCGCGAACTTCAGCGACCCAACGGTATCACTCGACGTCATCGATGGAATTGCCGAGTATCTTTCACGCCACGGCATGCGTTCCGTGAATGAGTTGATTGGAAGCATCGATCTAAGGAAGGGTTAAGAGGTCCAAGTTCATCGTTTGCTTGATTGGTATTACGCCAACCGCCGCGAGATGCCCTGGCGGCGTGAGCGTCCGGTTCCGTATCACGTCTGGCTTAGTGAAGTCATGCTTCAGCAGACGCAGGTGGAGACGGCCACCCCCTACTTTCGCAGATTCATCCGTTCCTTTCCGTCCATTCGCAGCCTGTCCAATGCCGACTTACAGGATGTCCTCAAGCATTGGGAAGGACTCGGCTACTACTCGCGAGCGCGCCATCTGCACGCGGCAGCAAGAATCGTCTCATCCACCCGTGCAGGTCGTCTTCCGCGCTCCGCGAAGGAACTGCGAGAGCTGCCCGGTCTCGGGGAGTACTGCTCGGCCGCGATTGCCAGTATCGCCTTCGGTGAGTCTGTGCCCGTCGTCGACGGCAACGTGGTTCGCGTGGTAACGCGCCTGCTTGCCATCGCGGACGATTCGGCGACCTCCGCCGTAAGGCAGCGCATCTCCACGCACCTGGCATCCTGCCTGGCTGATCATCCGCCCGGAGACTTCAACCAGGCGCTCATGGAATTGGGCGCGCTGGTCTGTCGACCGCGCAATCCAGATTGTGAGAAGTGTCCCCTGCGCAACCGTTGCCAGGCCTATGCGGATGGCGACGTGGAGCGCTATCCCGTGAAGGCCCCACGCAAGCCCACGCCACACCATGAGATCGCGGTGGGAATCGTCAGGCGTAGCGGGAGGATCCTGGTCACGCGCCGCGCCGCGAAGGGGATGCTGGGAGGGTTATGGGAGTTCCCCGGCGGAAAGCGCATCGGGCGCGAATCTCTGAAGACGACGGCACGACGTAGAATTCTTGAGGAGACCGGAATCACGGTGCAGGTGGGCTCCGCCGTCGCCAGTGTCGCGCACGCCTACAGTCACTTCTCCATTCAACTGAGTGCGTATGAGTGCACGGTGCAAGCCGGTCGCGCGAAGGCTCGGCGCAACGATGAAGTACGCTGGGTCTCCCCTGCTCAAGCTAAGGAGTTGCCGTGGCCAACGGCCAGCCGTAGGATCGTTGACGTCCTGGCGAGCGGAGCCTCGCGGTTCGACAAACAGTAATGAAGATTCGCGTTGTTACCTACAATATCCATCGCGCCATCGGCGTCGATCGCCGCTTTCGGATTGAACGTGTCGAAGAGATTCTACGGCATCACAACGGCGATATTGTTTTGCTTCAGGAAGTGGACAAGGGGGCCCCGCGATCCAGGGAACTCGATCTGGCGGAAGAACTTCGCAGGAGGCTGGACTACCCCTACTGCGCGGCCGGTCATAACGTGCGCCTTCGCAAGGGTGTGTATGGCAACGCCACCTTGAGCCAGTTCCCGATCCTGCGGGAGCGAAATATCGACCTCACGATCGGAAATCGAAAGCGGCGCGGATGCCAGCACACCACCCTTCGCGCGGAATCCACGCAGCACACGACACACATCATCGACATCTTCAACGTTCACCTCGGACTTTCGCAGAGAGAGCGCGAGAAACAGGTTGGCCTGCTGGCTCACTCCCATGAGTTCAGAGATCTTCCGCGGCAGACGGCGTCGATTATCGGAGGCGATTTCAATGACTGGCGCGCGCGCCTGCGACCAATCTTCACGGAGATTCTCGGATTTAGCAGCGCTTCGGAACGCCACTCGCATGCGATCCGCGACATTCGCACCTATCCGTCGTTTTCCCCGAGCGGGGCTCTCGACAAGCTCTTCTACCGCGGAGGTATTCGGAGACTGTCGTGTCGTCGCTGTCGCATGCGATTGTCGAAAGTAGCCAGCGATCATCTTCCCCTGATTGCCGACTTCGAGCTGGCGTGAATCCGCGCTTCGGGATTCGGACCCGAAGGGAATGATTGGACAGAAAGCGTCGCGTGGAAGTCGCGTTACGGACTCGATGGCGGATTCGTGTCTTCGCGCTGCAGGACGTTCGCGACCAGTTCGCGTAGAGCGCCAATGCCGATCGGCTTACCCATGAAGGCTTCTGCGCCAAGTTCATCGGCGCGCCGCCGGGTGGCAGCATCATCGGTGGCGGTGAGAAACACGAATGGAATGGACGCGGTCGTTTCGTTGGCGCGAAGCGTCTCTAAGACCTGGAGACCTGTAATCCCGGGCATGGTGCAGTCACACAGAATCAAATCCAGAGACTGTTCGCTTGCAACCGCTACTCCAGCATCTCCATTATGAGCCTCGATGAATTCGTATTGGTCGCGCTCCAACATCTTCACCACGAGTTCCCTCACCGTCGCGTCATCATCAATCACTAATATCCGCTTCTTCATTCTACCCGCCCGTGTAGTTGCGAACTGCCCGTGTAGCTGCAAATCGCCCGTGTAGTTACAAGTCGCCCGAGTAGCTACGGCCCTTAGGTGTAGCTACTCGGTTGCAGATATCAAGGATGCTTCCCGACATGCAAGTTGGAATTGTTCAGACAGATAGTGAGGCGGACCATCCATGACGCCATCCTCACGATCCTGATGATTCTCTGACGGTCGTCGCGTCGTCAGTGTCGTGTGCGTCACTCCGCAGCAGAGATAAGCTGGGCTTTCAGATCATCCGGTAGACCGGATGATCCAACCCACTCTACGGCTCCTTCGGGGTCCGACCCGATCCACTCAAGCCCCGCCAGCAGGGAACTTTTCTGCCTGAGCGTTTCGTCGTCAATCACCGCGGCCCATGCGAGAGCCGCCCCGGGTTCACGCTTATAGGACCCGGTCACGAAGGCCTCTATCGCCTCGTCTCTCGAATCCCCAAGTGGAAGCGTTTCCAGCCAGGCCGGGAGTGAGATCAGATCGAGTTCCACCCATCGAACGGCGATCGCTCTCAAGGCGACGGATCGGCCCACCGACTCTTGAAGGGACTCGGCCAGGGCGCGGGCAGCTTCGAGATTCACGCCGACCAGCACCGTCGCTACGCCGCCCAGCGCGTTGGCCCGATCAAGACTGTCCGCAAGCCGGTCAGCCCACTGGGCGGCACCGTCCGGGTCTGTTGCGCTCCACCGCTTGCCCATCTCGACGAAGACGTCGGCCCGCCCCATCACCAAACTCGACTGGGCAAGCCAGGGCACCACCGTGCCGACCGACGCAGGAACCCAACGTTGCACGATGTCCAGAACCACTCGCCGCCGTGCGGGCCCATCGTCGAGCAGGTCAATCGCGGCAAGTGCGTGGGGTAGGCTGTCCACCGAGCGACTGCTGAAATGAGCGATTCTGGATGATGCCTGCTGCTTGACGTCGCCCTCCGGCAGCTTGTCAAGAAGGGCGAGAGCCGCCGCCGGTTCACGCTCGCTGAGCTGCAGTGCAAGAACCAGGTAGGCACCGTGGCGATCCGCGGGCGGAAGGGTCGCAGCCCACTCCACGGCCTGCGATGCATTTGCTGCACCCCAGTGTTGAACGACCAGGGTCACGGCGGTCACACGCCGCAGCCGGGGAAGTTGCGCCGCCCAGACCGCCGCCGATCTCACGTCCGCGCGGCTCCACCCCTGTACGACCGCCCGGAACAGGGCATCATCAAGCTCGCCCAGTGTATCCCGGGTCTTCCACTCGCGGGAAAGCTCATCGATCAACAGTACCGCCCGGGCCGGATCCTCCTCCGCAAGCACGGAGCCCCAGTGCCGCACGTCATCCACACGCTGAAGTCGGAAGGCTTTCTTTACCGCCGCCGCGGGCGGGCGCTTGCGCCCCGCGGAGTCAATGGGGGCCGTCGCGCTGTCGACCTGATCCGGTGCGGCGGAGGGCGTCAGGAGCGAGACCGAGCTCTGCTTGGTATCTTCCTGGTCCTCTGCGCCGTCCCCGCGAAAGAAGATGCCCCAGACTCCGAGGGCCAGGGCCAGCGCGAGCACACCCCATCCCATCGGCCGCCTGCGCTTATTGTCAGTCGCGTCCTGTTCCGTCATCAGCGCCTCTTGTCCACTACTGTACGCCCCGCCATCTCGCCGGGCAAGCCTTGCGCGCATGCATTGGCTTTCCATGGAAGCCCCCATGTCGTATACCAATCTCTCTACGGATGACACGAGAGAAGCCATGATTCCATTTGAACTAACCGCCCTACTCCTGGTCCTGGCCGCGATATTCAGCTATCTGAATCATCGCTTCATTCGCCTACCCACGACGATCGGGCTGATGGTGATCGCCCTTGGGATGTCCCTCGCACTGGTCCTTCTGGGCAAGCTCGGGTTCGCAATTGATGAGCAGGCGAAGCGACTCGTCGAGCAGTTGAACTTCAGCAAAACCCTGATGGAGGGTATGCTGTGTTTTCTGCTCTTCGCGGGCGCGCTCCATATCAACCTCAACGATCTCGCCCGCCAGAAACTGGCCATCGGGCTCTGCGCCACCGTCGGCGTGTTGATCTCGACCTGTCTCGTCGGCGCCGCGACCTATTACATGCTGCACCTGGTTGGAATCGAACTCCCGTTCCTGACCTGCCTGATCTTTGGGGCCCTGATCTCACCGACAGACCCCATCGCCGTGATCGCGATCCTGAAAGGAACTCGGGCTCCGAAGAGCCTGGAGACCAAGATCGCGGGAGAGTCCTTATTCAACGACGGTGTGGGCGTTGTTGTGTTTCTGACCCTCATCCACATCCAGGCGGATCCGGGCCACGTCTCCGCCATGGGAGTGGTGACTCTCTTCGTGCAGGAAGCCATCGGGGGCGGCATCTTCGGTTTTCTGATCGGATTCATCGCCTACCGGTTGCTTCGAAGCGTCGACAACTACCAGGTCGAAATGCTGATTTCGTTGGCCCTCGTAACGGGCGGATATGCCCTCGCGAATCATCTTCATATGTCGGGGCCGATCGCCGTGGTCGTGGCGGGCCTCCTGATCGGAAATCACGGCCGGCAATTCGCCATGTCGACGACCACACGCGAACATCTTGACTCATTCTGGGAGTTGATCGACGAGATCCTGAACGCTGTGCTCTTCGTCGCGATCGGACTCGAGATCATGGTCCTCGCGATCGGAAGAAGGGAGATACTGGTGGCGATCCTTGCCGTTCCGATCGTTTTGGGGGCCCGCTTCATCAGCGTCTCGGTGCCGATCAATATTCTGCGCATGCGACGGAGCTTCACACCCCACGCGATCAAGATATTGACGTGGGCCGGACTGAGGGGCGGAATCTCGATCGCCCTCGCCCTCTCGCTGCCGGCCGGACACGACCGCGACATCCTTCTCTCGATGACCTACGGGGTCGTCATCTTCTCGATTATTGTGCAGGGCTTGACGATCGGCCGTGTCGTGTCCAATTTACTCTCCACTGCATCGCCCGAAGCACCGATCGACGCGCCCGCTGACCACTAGGAGCAGACGATGACATCACAAGAGCGACTAAAGATCCTTCAGGAGGAGAGCCGGCAGCCCCACCCCGGCGTATTCCTGGTCGGACGCAACACGCTGGAATTGACGACGGAGCCCCTCCCCGAGACGACGGACGATGAGGCCTTCATTATCACGGCATCGCTCATCTACAGTCGCTGCACGTCCGACACCAAGGCCATTCAGCAGTTCCGCGAACATGCCCGCATTCCCAACGATGCCACGCGCATCGCACTCGGCCACGAGACCGTGCACCTCGTTCTTGAAGCGCCCTCCGGATCGGGTGTAAAGCCCGGCGATCTCGTTGTTATCACGCCCGGACACGCCTCGGAGCCGATCGATCCTCTCACCTTCGCGCCGGACCCCCGCGGCGTCCTCTGCGCGCTCGGATACTCCTATCGCTACTTCGGAGCGCTGCGCATGTACAACCGGGTTCCGGTATCCGCCATCGAGGTTGTTGCGTCCAACGGATTCGGGGACCTCTTTTGCAAGATTCCCCATGATTCGCCGGCGAGCCTTTCCTCCCTCGCGCATGCGGAGCCGTACGCCTGTTGCGCGGGGACCAACCACAATATCTTCTTTCGAGATCCGGAGGGCACCTTTAGCTACGACGTCCCTCCCAGGAGCATCCTGGCCTATCTGGGCGGCACGGCACGGATGGCCATGATCAATCTGACCATTGTCGCGCAGGTCGACGACAGCGAATTGCCGCGCGTGGTGGTCATCACAGGCTCCCCCGCGAAGTTGGATGAACTGGATACGTTCACGCTGATTCGCGACTTACGTAAGCGCGGCGTCCGCGTGAACATGATCGATCGCAATGCTTCCGACATCATCGCGCGCCTGACCGAGCACGGACGTCCCGACGTGGTCTGGACGAACTACCCCGCCCAGGATGTATACGATCAGGCGGTGGCGATCATTACACCAGGGGGCAACATCAACAGTTACGCGGGCGCGTCCGATCCCGATGTGGGTTTCCAGATGCGCCTCGGCCGCGTGCCGCCCTTCCCCGATCTTGATACCGAGGCCGCCGCGCAGATCCAGCAGATGCATCACAACGTCGCTTTGACTGCGCCCGAGCGCATCGGCGGGCTCAAACCAGGCGGGGTGGCTGCCTTCATCGGGTTCGACGACGATACCAGCCGCCTGCAAGCGTATCTGCGCGCTGTTCCGCGAGGACACCGCATCCACATCCCCGAACCAGACTCGCTGCAAGGCGCTCGAGAGACCATCCAATCCCGGGAACTTATTATCGAGATTGCTCCGGTGGGCCTGAATGATGTATTCATCGCGCGAACCGGCCCCGATGCAGCGGCATGCTATTCACAACTGGAGCCGAACCTGGCCCGAAGCGCCGCAGTGAATTTCGTGAGAGGCGACACGGAACTCTTTATCCATTCCAGTCTTACGCACTACACGACGCGCCACCAGATCTGCGGCCCGACGATCCCTTACACGATGACAAACACGTCGGAGCCCAGATCCGAGGATCTTGCAGAGCAGGCGCTGCACCCGATCGATTTTGACTGGCTTGTGCGGCGCGTCTGCGGGCTCGACCATGCGATCGAGATGATCGACGACCTCACCGCGCGTCAGCCGTTCGGGTCGTTCATGTGTTTCATCGAGTTGCCTGATCTGCCCTACGTCGACGTCGGCTCCGCATCCTTCAAGGAAGCGGCGGCACATCCGGACCTTTCTGAACGCGCGCGCGACGGCCTGGAACGTGCCGCCGCGGAACTCGAGACCAACGGGGAAACGTGGAGCAAGCGGGTCGAAACGTTGCTCTACGCGGCCTACGACATCCCCCACCCGCTCGCCTGATCGGTGTGTTTGCGTCTACCCGCCCCGCACGACGCCGATCACGAAGCAGACCCACCCGGCGATCAGAAGCAGACCGCCGAGGGGGGTGACCGGGCCGAGCCAGCGCCATCCCGCGATCGCGAGCAGGTAGAGCGAGCCGGAGAAGAGGAGTACGCCCCCACTGAATAGCCAACCCGCCGCCGGCAGCGTGGCCGGGGTGGTCCAGCGCTCGAGGAGGAGCCCGACGACCAGCAGGGCCAGGGCATGATAGAATTGGTATCGAACCCCGGTCTCGTAGGCGTCCAGAAGTTGCGTGTCCAGACGCGCCTTAAGCGCGTGCGCGCCGAAGGCACCGAATGCGACACCCAGGCATCCGTAGATACCGCCGATGACCATGAAGAGTTTTGCCATAGTGTGATTCCTCCAAAATCCAACCGGCGGAACCACACGGCGGATTTGTCATTTGCTCCGATGATGAGTACAACTGGACGATGCTTCCATACAGCAGACGCTTCGTAAAGGAATTCGTCCCGGGGTACGGCACCTGGTACATCTGGGGAATCGTCTTCCTTGCCCTGACCATCGGCACCACGCTGTGCATCCCGCTGCTGATTCGCGAAGGGGTCGCTATCCTGGAACAAGGCGATCCATTGCTGGGGATCAGCGTCGCGGCGCAGGATTCCCTTGTGCGTACAGGCATGCTGATCGTGGCAGCCGGCGTGGTCCTCGCTATCTTCCGGTCCCTCTCGCGCATCCTGATCTTCATTCCGGGACGACGTATCGAGGCTGCTTTGCGACAGCGCGTTTTTGATGCCGTGGCTACCATTCCCCCGGGCGGAACCACCGGATTCACCGCCGGCGACCTGATCAGTCGCGGCTCCAGCGACGTCACATCGATTCGCGTGACCCTGTCGATGACTATTCTACACAGCATCAACACCATCGTGATGGCGATCGGATGCGTCGCCATCATGCTCCACCTCAGCCCCCTGCTAACCCTGATCTGCCTGTTCCCAGCACCACTCCTGCAGGTGTTCGTGAAGCGCCTGTCGAAACGGATGATGGAGCGATTTCGCGCCGTCACAACGGAGCGCGGAGAGCTTACCGAAATCATCCGCGAGTCGTTTGCGGCACATATGCTGGTCTCTATCTATCCCGTGTACGAGCACATCTTCGCTGTATTTCAACGCGCGAACGACCACTTTCAACACTCAAACGAATACCTGGTCCGGCTGCGCGTGTGGATGACCACCGTGATCACAAGCCTGGCCAGCATGGCCCAGCTTCTACTCCTGATCGTGGGAAGCCGATTGATCATGTCGGAAGAGAGCTCCTTCGGGATCAAGGATTTCGTGGCCTTCAGCGCGTACTTGATGATGATTCAGGATCCGCTGCTGAGCTCCGGCTGGTTAATCTCTACGTTTCAACGGGGCGAAGCGGCTGTGGAGAGGCTCTACGCGGTGTTCGATCGCGGACGCGATATCGAGGCCACACAGGCAACTCGCAAAGTGCAGACCATGCAACAGATTGCGCAGACCGGATCCGCCCGAGAGTCCTTGATCGAGATCAGGGACCTTGCCTATCACTACCCCAGTGCATCGCCCGATACCGCTCCGGTGACGAACGGTTCGTTTCAACTCGATATTCCATCCCTCAAGATCGAGACTGGAAGACGATACGGCATATTCGGACCGGTCGGCTGCGGAAAATCCACGCTGATCAATATTCTGGCAGGCAACATTCCAGCGCCGGGCGCGACGTGCTTCTACCGGGGCATCGACTACCAGGAGATACGCAGTGACGTCCTGCTGCGTCACTTCTCCATGGCACCGCAGGAGAGCCGTCACTTCGCCAGGACGATCCGCCGGAACATCGACCAGGTTCTTCACAACGAATCCTGGAGCGATCCATCATCAAAGAGCGCGACGGATACACGCTTCAACAAGGCCTACCTGGCCAGCCAACTCGATGCCGATGTTCCCGACTTTCCGGAGGGGCTCGACTCCATGCTCGGAGAACAGGGCATTAATCTTTCGGGTGGACAAAGGCAGCGACTTTCAATTCTGCGCGCCCTGGTCAAACCCCACACGGTGCTGGTGCTCGACGACATCGTATCCTCCGTAGATCATCACACCGAGTCCGAGATCCTGCGCCATCTCTTCGCCGATATGCCTTCTGACCGCAGCCTGATCTTCGCGTCCCATCGCGTCTCCGCCCTGATCCCCTGTCACGAGATCTGGATCATGCAGCACGGACGGATCGAGATGCAGGGATCACACGAACAGCTTCTGGAGCAACATGAGATCTATCGTCGTACCTACGAGCACCAGGTCCTGGAACAAGCCATTGAAGCGTAAGCCGCAGCACGCATGACCACTCCACCCAAAGATCCCCCACCCTCCGGGAGCATGGACAGGCGGCTCACCGCCTTCTTCATCAAGGAGGCCCGCAAACACGGCCGGTCGTACCTGATCGCGTTTCTCCTGATGCCGGCTACAGCCGTGATTGCCGCCTATACACCGAAGGTATTCCAGCTTGCCATCGACAACGGCATCATAGCGGGCGACATGCGCATGCTGACCCGCATGATTTTCCTCTTCGGCGCGCTGCTCCTACTGCGCTTCATACTCGTCCCGATCCAGCAAATGGTGCTTCAGACGGCCGGCATTCGAACGCTGCGCGAAATTCGCTCAACACTGGTCTCGCATGTCTGCCGTCTTGCCACGGGCACGTTCGAGAAGCATCCCGTTGGCGTCTATGTCAGCAGGGCCACATCGGACATCGAAGCGATCGGCGAGACGCTGGCAACGGGCCTGATGAGCATCATCACCGACGCCTTCACGATCATCGCCATCCTGGTCGTGATCTGCACGCAGGACCTCAGAATGGGACTCATGACCGCACTGCTTGTCCCGATCGTGGCGGCCATCATCAACTGGTTTCGTGTCCTCTTGCGCGAGGTCCACAAGGAGATCCGAACTCTGACCGGCCGGCTTTCCGGGCAACTCAACGAGACCGTATCCATGCGTCCCGAGATGCTAAACTTTCACCTTGGGTCCGTCGCCATGAGAGAATACTCGGAGAGTAATCTCAGATTGCAGGACTACAATGAACGCGCCGTCAGTTACGACTCCTGCACGTACTCGATTATCGAAGGCATTGATTACTGCGCGGTTGGCTGCGTTCTGATCCTCGCGGGCCAGTCATGGTTCGCCAGGGACCTCTTGACCCCCGGCGAGATCGTGATGTACCTCGCCCTGCTGCAGCAGCTCTTCTTTCCCTTCAAGCAACTTGGCCAACGCATCGCGACGATCCAATCCACCTACGCGGCCCTGGAGAAAATTGATGAGACGCTGAATCTCCCCGTTCCGCGCGACGATGGCGAGCAACAGCCCCAGGGCAGCGCGATCGAGGTGCGAAATCTGAACTTTGGTTATCTCGAGCACAAGCAGGTGATTAAGAACGTGTCTTTCAACCTGGTGGAAGGGCAAAGTCTCGCCATCGTCGGCCCCACGGGATCAGGGAAGAGCACCATCGTGCGCCTGCTCACCCGGCAATACGAGGTCGAGTCCGGATCCATATTCTTCGGTGGAGCCTCGCTCCAGGAGATTCCGCGCGAGCATCTGAAACGCCAGGTGGTTCTCGTCCCGCAGGAGCCGACCATCTTTCGCGGCACGGTAGCGGACAACATCAGCCTGCGGCGTCCCGATCTCTCGCGCGAGAGGATGATCGAGGTGTGTCGAAACGTGACCGCGGACCAGTTCATCGAGTCCCTCCCCCGCGGCTACGACACTGAACTGGAGAGCGAAGGCGCCAATCTCTCCATGGGGCAGCGACAACTGATCGCCCTCGCGCGCGCCCTGGCCACGGACGCACGTGTGCTCCTGTTCGACGAATCGACGGCCAACATCGACACGCAGACAGAGCTGATGATCCAACATGCACTCAACTACGTCATGCAACACCGTAGCGCGATCGTGATCGCGCATCGGCTCTCCACCATCCGGCACGTGGATCACATCCTGGTCCTGCAACACGGCGTGATCGTAGAAGAGGGCAATCACGCAGCCCTCCTCGCCAGGGGCGGCGTCTACAGAAAGATGTACGACCTGCAGGCGATGGAGCAGGGATAAGCACGGATTCGACAAGGTTTACGACAAGGCCTACGATCACGTGGCAAGGGAGTTTCTTTTTCGACCATCCCCCGCGCAGCGCTGGGCAAGCTTCGCCATCCCGGCTACGGCGGGCGCAATAGGACGATTATTCCGAAGAGTCCTAGCTGTTGCCTCAAAGTAGAAGCGGCGTCCCGCCGCTTTGTTCGCTCGAGATGCCCCGTCCTTCCAGAAAGCGGCGGGACGCCGCTTCTACTTTGCGTTGATCCCGAGTCCAACCCCTTCTCTCCGCAATAATTTGGCCCAAATAATTTTGCCAAGTTTCGGAGAACTGTGCGGGCGACAAAGCTCGCGACGAAGCTTGCGACAAAGAAGGTTGACTTTGTCCAGAGCCGGGTTCGCTGGGCCTAGCCCGGACATCTCACACTTTTTCGTAGCGAGAGCGCGAAGAGCCCGTCAGGCTTGATCGAAACAGGGCTTTGCCGATGAAACTGTATGGAGATACTGTGAATTGGCGAA
>JAQBYD010000070.1 GCA_027623315.1 Verrucomicrobiota bacterium
ATCGACTCCGCAGACCTCAGACCACTGCAAGCGCACGGCAATCGGAGCGTCTGTTGGCCGGTTCGCTTAATCTGGGCCTAGGCCCCGAGAAATTCGTCCAGGAAGATTTGGATGAGCCCCTGCTGTCGAAGTCCCAGGTGGTACATCGCCGGGTTATGGTCGTGACCGAGCAGGTTCAACGCCGCCTGCCGGATCAAGGTGTTGTCCTCCTCTGCCGGGAGATGGCGCAGCAGTTGCTCTTCAGCGAACTTTGCGTCGTGGAGCGCGACGTACGGAATCAGAAGATTGCTGATGATTGCGGCGGCCCGTCCCTGACCAATCAGCGCTACACCGCGCGGATGGATGTTTCCGCCAAGTGAGAGGTGGTTGCGCCAGTAGGCGATGGGGCCGGAGATGTGGAGCCAGGCTTTCGCATCGTGAAGCCACTCCTCTGCCGAGTTTCGCGAGAAACTCTCCACGACCTCTCCCATCCGCGGATTCTGGCAGATTAGACTGGCCGCCGCCGCGAGGCGTCGGCGAGGATGATTCGGCGGGCGCAGGCCGCCCAGCTTCCAGATTGATTCCGAGAGCGTGCGATCGTTCCAGGGCTCCGCCTGCTTCCACCAAACATTCCACAGCCCGCGTATGAATCCCCTGGATGCCCGATCCGCGGGCGCCGGGAGCTGTTCGGGAAGCAAACCGCTAACCGCCATCAGCACGGCATAGCAGGCTTGGGGATCACCTTCTGTCTCCTCGTAGAGTTCCAGCGCCGGAACGCGATTCGCGAGGAGCCGCATCGCGGCGGCGTTATTCTTGTAGCCCAGCGCACCCATGAGCGTGCTGTAGACCGCCTGGTCGGCACCCAGTGAAGCAATCGAGATGCGGAGTGCTTCGGCCTTGAGTCGAATTCTCTCGGCCCCGGCCGCATCCAGGAATCCCTCGATTTCATCGGGGTGCCAGGTGCTTACTTCTTCCGCAATGGCGGTCGCGAGCGGATGCGCTGAGTAGGGATACGCCGAAATGTCGATGCTCTCGAAGCTGAATCCGCTATCGAAGTCCAATTGGGACTCGAGCCCAATCTGCAGTGCGCCGTCGGGGAGTAGATCGCTCTCGATCGATGTTTCGTAATACGACACATGAGCTGCGACATTGGCGTAGTTGGGGTCCGCGCTGTGTCCATGATGGACCCAGTCCTGGGGGCGGATATGGATTTCAACATCTCCGCGCCGTGCGCCGCTCGCCGTCTCGAGTCGCGCATCCAGAAAGTCCGGTCCGGCCTCCAGATTCCAGCGTCCGGGATCGATCACGGTCACGCCCTGCCCGTCGTGTGTTGCGATGGCGGCGGGTCGAAGCGCGGCGTCGTACCAGACGCATTGCAGATGGCGCTCCGAATACGGGAATGGGCCGGGCGCTTCCCGCGTGATATGCGCCATTCTCGACCGAACCTGCTGATATTGAGTCGCTAGATCGAACATTTGGTGAGACACTCTCCGCTATCGCTGCCGAAGCGACGGCGCGGCTTGACTGCCCGCTGCATCGGTTGATAATAGCGTGGGCGTCTGGCTCGTCGAGTACGATCATGATAAAAGTTCACCATCTTGTTAGACGCTACGGGTCGCATACCGTCCTCGACGATATATCCCTGGAGGTCCAGCGCGGAGAGGTCGTAGGGCTCCTCGGGCCGAACGGCGCCGGCAAGACGACCACGATGCGCGTGCTGAGCGGGTTTCTGCCGCCCACGTCCGGCGAAGTACGAGTCGGAGGCTACGACGTCGTCACTCAATCCCTCGATGCCCGTCGACGAATCGGTTATTTACCCGAGAATGTGCCCCTTTATCCCGAGTTGCGGGTGCTTGAGTACCTAACGTACCGCGCGCGGCTAAAAGGACTGCACGGGAGTCGCCGCCGCCGGGGAGTTCAGAAGGTTCTCGCCTTGTGCGGACTTGAGGACGTCCGCAAACGGATTATTGGACAGCTGTCCAAGGGCTACCGACAGCGTGTCGGGCTGGCGGATAGCCTGATTGGAGACCCGGAGTTGCTCATTCTGGACGAACCCAGTCTTGGCCTGGATCCCAATCAGCGGCGCGACCTTCGAGATCTGATCCGTCGGCTTGGAGCAGATCACACGGTCCTGCTCTCCTCTCATCTCCTGACGGAAGTTGAAGCGATCTGTGATCGCACGATTATCATTCACCAGGGGCACGTCGTGGCGTCGGATACACCGCGAAACATTGCCGGAGCCTTGATGGGACATCGCGTCGTGAGTGCCGAGGTCCGGGGACCACGAGACCAGATCGCGGCGGCGATTGAGTCGCTCGAGCACGTCATGGAGAGCGAGATCATCGGCGAAGAGAGCGGCTGGTTCCATCTTCGGGTGCAATGCGCGAAGGATGTGGATGTGCGCGCGCGGGTGGCCGCCGTGGTCGTGTCCAACGGATGGGAGCTTCGTGATCTGAGGGCCGAGGTGGACGGCTTCGAGGACGCCTTCATTGAAATGATTCGCGAATTGAATCGAGCATGAGAAAATTCCTGGTCATGTGGCAGAAGGAGTTGACGGGGCATTTTCTGTCCTCAACGGCCTATCTCACGATGTGCGTCTTTCTCGCCGTGACGGGCTGGACGTTCGTGTGGACGTTGTCCAAGAACGAAGCTCCGGGCGATCCATTGACGGTGCTGATCGCCATATCGGTGACGATGTGGATGCCGATTGTGATCACGGTCGTCACGATGGGGCTTTTTGCGGAGGAAAAGCGCTCCGGAACCCTCGAAAGCCTTCTGACCGTACCGGTCACCGAGTGGCAGGTGGTCATGGCCAAGTACGCGGGCGCCATGTCGTTCGTCGTGGTGATGGTGGCACCGACGGCGGGATATCTCTTTATCCTTCCGGCCGTTGGCGTTCAGATGCCCTCACTCGATCTCGGTAGTCTGCTTGCGGGATATTCGATCCTCGCGCTGATTGTCGGTTTCTGTACCGCCATGGGGCTTCTGATCTCGTTGCTGACCCGTAACCAGGTCGTGTCGGCTATTGCATGTTTCTGCGCGGTCTGCATTCCCTTTGTCATGGGTGGAGTGTCGCGAGCCGTACCCCAGCCCGCCAGTGACGTCCTGGCATACCTGGCCGCTGACGAGCATCTGCTTGCGTTTGCGCGGGGCATGGTGGATACGCGACCGATTGTCTTGTACGTATCGGGGACCATGCTTGCGCTTTTCCTGGCGGTACGCGTCCTGGAGTCGAGACGATGGACTTAGAGGAGCCGCTTTCCTCAACCGCGCAGAGCCGATGGAGGTACCGTCGGCGGCGATTGGTTACGGGCGCCAACGTGGCCACGGCGATGGCGCTTGCCGTGGTGCTCGCCACGATGATCAACATGATCGGGGCAAGGCGCTTTTTCCGCTGGGATGTGAGCCAGGAACGATATTACGCGATGTCGACGAACACTGTGCAGTTCCTCGATCAGATCCAGGGCGAGGTCGCGATTGACGTCGTATACAGTCCAGAGCATTCCAGCTTCAAAGATCTTCGTCACCTGCTGGATGAATACTCCTATGCGGCCCGCCATGCGGCGTCGACCGTGGATCTCCGCATCCGGTATATAGATCCCGACCGGGATCTCGGTCGCATGAAGGAGCTAAAGGATCGCTTCGGCATCGAAGAGCGCAATCTCCTGGTCCTGAGCGTGGAACAGCGTCGCAAGGTGGTTCAGAACTCGGAACTGTATACCGTATGGCCGTTGACCCGGGAGCGAATCATGTTCCACGGGGAGTCCGTGATTTCGTCCGCACTGCTCAATCTGACCCGCGAGAAGACGCCCGTCGTTTACGCGCTGAAGGGGCACGGCGAGCGGGATCCCTGGAGTTTTCACGAACGGCACGGCTATTCGAAGATCGCGCGCCTCGTTCAGCGCGACAATATTGATCTGAAACCGCTGGTGCTGGCGGCGATGAAAGGTGTCCCGGCGGATGCAGACGCGCTGCTGATCGCCGGACCCACACGCCGCTACTCGGATGAAGAGGCACAGTTGATCAGCGAGTACATCGAGAAGAACGGGCGAGTTATTTTCCTGCTCGATCCCTACGTGAAGACCGGGTTCGAGGCACTGATCGAATCCTGGGGTGTTCGACTGGAGGACGACCTTGTCGTCGACACGACGTCGCTCTCAGGCGGGAGGGAGTTCTACGTTGGAACCTTTGGCGAGCATCCGGTTTCGGAGCGGCTTCAGAACACCTTACTCATGTTCTCCGGCCCGCGTTCCGTTGAGCCCGCTGCTTCCGAGGGCACGAACGGAGTCCAGCGCAGCGACCGTCCAAAGATTACGGGATTGGCCATGACCTCGAAGCAAAGTTGGGCCAAGTTGAATCCGTCCGACCGCGGCCTCGGGTTTGATGCGGCCGTGGATCGCAGGGGTCCGATTACGGTCGCCGCGGCCATGGAGCGCGGTGCTGCCAGTGGCGAGGCCATGGAAATTGACACGGCAAAGATAGTCGTAATCGGAGATTCCGATATCGTTGGGAATGCGGTATTGAATAGCGGAGCCGGTGGAAACGTCGGATTCTTTATGAACGCGCTGAACTGGTTGCTCGAGCGGGAATCGATCATGGGAATCCAGGCCCGGCCTGTGCAGATGCACGCCCTGACGATGGATCGTGAATTATATAAGCGCGTCGGCCTGGCGCTCGTCGTCGGAATTCCAGCCGTCGTCGCCTTTCTCGGCGTATTGATCTGGATGAATCGGCGGCGATAACCGATCGTAGCGCGCCCTTGCCGGTATTCCTGGATCATGAATTTGAAGATAACCATTAGCCTCCTGGGCGCCATCGCGATCGCCGGAGCACTGCTCTGGATTTTCCAGGAGGACTCATCGACGCGCACGCCTCGATCCGCCCTCTTCGAACGGATGGATCCTGAGCAGTTGAACGCGTTGCGCATTGTGCATGCCGGCGAGGAGCAGGGCTGGGAAGCGGAGTTTCAGAGATTGGACGGACGTTGGCACCTCGTGTGGCCGATTGAATCGCGCGCCGACGGCGCCGCAATCGATCGCCTCGTTTCGGTTCTGGAGTCGTTGGATGTTGGCGAGACGATTACTGCGCTGGATCGACGCCAACGCGACTTGACCCTGTCCGACTTTGAATTGGAATTTCCCCATGTCAGCATAGAGTTGCGGAGCGTAGATCGAAACTGGACGCTCAGCGTAGGTCGATCCGCACCCCTGGGCGACAGTGTTTATGTTCGGCTCGGCCAATCCGACGATGTGCTGGCGGTGGCAACCAATCTTCTCAATGTCATCCCGGCGGGTCTAGAGGCGCTGCGCGACCGGACGGTACTCTCGGGGGATCCCTCAGACGTCGTGCGCTTTGAAGTTGAACGCGTCGGTGGGAGCTTTCTGCGCCTCGTGAAGCTCGATGGCCGTTGGGCGATCCAGCAACCGATCCAGGCCCGCGCAGATGGTCCATCGGTTGACGAGATTCTCGAGCAGCTCTTCAGCGCACAGGTTATCGATTTTGTCCGTGACTTTTCCGCTGCTTCGGGCGCCGGGGCGACTGCTTCGGAGGACCGCGCCGCATTTGGCCTGGGAGATGGCGAAGCCGTGTTGCAAGTCACCGTCTGGCAGAATCGTGACGAGGCGGGACAGGTCGTCGTGGTCGGTGATGCATCGAGCGCCGAGAGCGCCACGCGCTACGCGAGTATCGCCGGCCAACGGATGGTCTTTACGGTTTCCAGCGCTGTCTTCGACCCGGTCATTCAACTCGGCGTCCACGAGTTGCGCGATCATTTAGTCTACGCTCTGGATCCCGGACAAATCGCAGGGGTGACGTTTAGCGAGGGAGAGTACAAGCTCGCGCTGGGCCGCACAGAGGACGGATGGCGAGTCGTGGAGCCGGCGCAGTGGACCGCCGACCGCAAGTTGTGCGAGCGGGTGATCCAGGAAATCGCGACGCTTGGCGTCTCGAGCTACGAGGTGGATTCCACTACCAACCTGGTTGAGTTCGGGTTGGATCCCGCAGAGCTGAGTGTGGATCTAGTCCTGACGAATCGCGGCGTCAGCTCGGCGCCGATTGCGGCCGCACCGCCGACCCTGCGCTTCGGGAAGAGACGTGAGGACGGTGATGTTGCCTACGCGCGCTTTGATGGTGACTCCCAGCTATGCACCATCGACGTATCGTCGCTCTGGCCGCTCATCGCCAGCGCGCGCGAAGAGACGGCTCAGCGTTTTGCGGATCCACTTCACTATTTCGATCGCGTCATGTTGTCGCTGGATCCGCAGAGCGTACGTGGACTGCAGATCCATCAGGAAAAAGGACTGCAGCAGTCGGTGATCCGCGCCGAGGACAACACCTGGTCGGTTCAAACACCCGCGAAAGGAACGGTGCGACAGGAGGCCGTTGACGATATTCTAATTGCGCTGGCTGAACTGCGTGCGCTGCGGATCGAGGCCTTGGATCCGGAGAACCTGGCCGTGTTCGGGCTCGACCAGTCACCCCTGGTTCTGACCGTCGAGTTGACCGAATCGGCTGGTATTCAGCGCAGGCTGATCCTGGGCTTTCGATCCCGGCTCGATGGGGTCTTCGCGATGCTGCAGGGCCAGGATCTCGTCTTCGTTCTTCCGGTAGAGATGGCCGCAACCATCGGCTCGAATCTCGTGACGCCCTCCGAAGACGACCCGCCACCGGGAGCAGACGATGGCGACGAGTGAGACTCGTCGCGTCTCGCCATCACGCGGGGTTCGTGCCTGGCGCTGGATAAACGCATTCACAAAGAATCTCCTTGGGTTCCTGATCGTGGCCCTACTGCTGGCGATCACATGCCTGTGCGTGCGCGGGCTTCCCGAGCCAATCGCAATTCGTCTCCTCGCCAAAATCAACTCTGGACCCTTCGCATGGCAACTTCAGAAGCTGCACTTTTGTCCCGGCGGCGGCCTGGTCGCGGAGGATGCGCGAGTTTTCCGAAAGGCTGTAGTGGGGCACCCGTTATTTGAGGCTCCAGAAGTTTTGCTGGACATCGATCTGCTCTCCCTATTGGACGATAGAGCCTTCGTCGAAGGGTTTGCAATTCACGGTGGCGTTTTCAGACGCGATACATCCGGTCAGTCCTCATCCGGTCGAACCGATGGTCACGCGGATTTCAAGTTCGAGTTAAGAGATTGCGACTTGGAAGGTTTCTGGATCGATCAGTGCCGCGGGAGTTACCTGATTCGCGGTAGCGAGGTGGTGATTGAGGTCGAGCGCGGTCTCGCGGGGCTTGGTGATCAACAGGGCGCAATTGCCGGAATCTTCAGTTTCGACCGGGTCAGCCATGAGTATGATTACCACGTTCGCGAACTCGAGGTAGATCCGCATGTGCTGGTCCCGATGCTTCGTGGTCGGAACCTCAACCCTGTCGCTGACCTGATCGAAAGGTTCGAGTTCACCGAAGGGAATCCTTGTATCGAGCTGCGCTTGCAGGGGAAGTCGGGCGCTGACCCGGTGCTCCACATGGAGGGCCGCATCACCTCCGGGTCTGCGACGTACAGGAGCGTAGCGTACACCGCTTTGGACGTTTCGTTTAGGGGCGAGTTCAGCCAGCGCGGTAAGACGCTCGTTCTATCACCCCTGAAAATGGAGTACGGCCAGGAGTCGATTCTCGCGGACTGCACTCTGGACCTGGTGGCCGCTACGACAGAGTTTCAGGCCACCTCGACGATGCATCCGCAGCGCGCGGCTCGCATCTTGGGCGACAAGGTGGAGGCGGCGCTGCAGGGCGCCCACTTTGGCGCTTGGACCGAGATCGAGATCAAGGGGATCGTGGGGCATAAGGATCCGGAGATCACGGACGTCCAGGCGACGATCGAGGGTGACGGCCTGGGGTTCGGCCCGTTTGTTACCGAGCGATGTGGTTTGACATGGACGTTGCGCGCGCGCTCGAATCATTTCGCGAATATCAACGGTGAGATGTGGGGAGGGGACATCCAGGCCGATGCTCTGGTCTTTCCGAATCCGGCGTCGACGAGCGGCATGTTGCGAGTTTCCTTCGATGTGGATCGTATCGCCTTCGCCGACTACGCGAAGCATGTGCTCAAGCGATCGGGGGAGAATTACGCGGGACTGCTCAGCTTCGACGGCTCTCTGCAAGGCGACATCAAGCGAGACTGGATGAAGGGGGCAGACGGACGATTCCACGTCAAGATCGAGGACGGAAAACTGTTTCGTCTCCGTCTGTTTGGGGGCCTGACCGACATTATTACCAAGTTTATCAAGCCGCTTGATCGCATGTTGGAGCAGACCACGGCGGAGGCGGACGTGGTGGTGGGAGATGGCGGAATGACCACCGATAACTTGAAGATCGAGGGGAAACTTCTCGGTGTAGAAGCGTCCGGTCGCTGCGGCTTCGACCGAAGTCTGGAGTTCGAGGTGAAAGTCACGCCGCGTGACAAGAGTCTCCTTCAGAAGATCATCAAGCTCCCCTTCAACGTATTGAACGAGCTCTTCTTCGAGATCGGCTTGACAGGAGAACTCGAGGACCCTAAATGGTATCTGCGTCGTTTCTCTAAGCACATTTTTGATTGAAGCTGTCCGGTCCCGCAGAAGCTGGATCAGCATGTGCAAACCGGAAATCCGATCGCATTCCAACGGGCATCACGAAGGGTTCGTCATTGATCATCTATTCGCTAAATCTATCTGAAGTGTTGCTTGTGCTTGGGGGCTTACTGGTGGCGGCCCACCTGGCGGCCGTCATATCGCCGGGGCGTGGTCGTTCCTGGGTGCGGCAATTTCCGCGACACCGAATTGCCGGCATCGTGTTAACCGCTGTTGATCTGGTATGGGCCGCTTACCTCGTCTACCACGCACGGGTTGAGTTGATCGCGCGATTTCGGATGGTGCTCTTCATTCTCGCGCCGCTGGGTTTCTTTCTGATCATTACGCATATGGAAGAGCTGCTCGCATCGCGGGCCCTGGGTGGGCTGTTAATGCTGGTCCCAGCTCCCGTCTTGCACGCAGCGAGGATGAGTCATTCCGACTGGTGGTACGTGCCTTCCATCTTTGCCTACATTCTCGCGGTGCTGGGAATTGTTCTTTTCCTCAGTCCATATCGTTTTCGGACGATGGCCGCCTACTGGGTCGAGTCTGATCAGCGCTGTCGCAGCGGCGGCCTTCTTGGAGTGGCCGTGGGCGCGCTGCTCGTCTGGGCCGGGCTTGCCGTCTACTGAGTAGCCTCACACCGGCCTACGTGCGCGGGATCTCGCGCCCATGCGGATCCTTCGACGGTTGATCCGTATCCACTTCGAGTTCTTCTCGCATGCGCGCATCGGTGATATGTTCCAGCTGTTCAGCCGTGGGGTGGACGTGGTCCGGCGCGAGATGAAGGTGGTGATGCAGATAGGTCTCCCAGAGCCGATGGGAGCGCACCAGCAGTCGTGCCGAGTCCCTGCCGTCTGACGTGATGCGATACGCGCCGTCGTCTTTGCGCCGGAGTTGCCCGGCGCGGGCTAGACTCCACAGGCTGAACTTGCTGTAGAGCTGATTGACGCCCATCGCATCCTTGAGCATTCCGGGAACGACCGTGGGTCCGGTCACATCGTGTTCCTCGAGTCGGTAGATCAGGCCGAGGATATCCTCTCGGAGAATAGTCATGCTGATCTGCCAGCGGTGCACGAACTTGGTCACGATTCCGTATCGTGGAGCGGCGACGACGGCCACCACAAATATGAGACCCGCCACGACGGCCATCATTCCCGCCGAGCTTGTGCTCGTTCCCTCGAATCCAAACCAACCTGGTACCACAATAGCTCCGAGGTGTCCGAACCCGGCACAGAGCACGGCGATCACGAGGCTGAGGCCGATCATGACGGGGAGACGATCCGTAAACATGAAGGCGGCCGCACCGGGCACGATCAGCATCGCGATCACCAGGATGCTGCCGACGCTCTCGAAGGAGGCCACCGTGGTGACCGCGACCAGGCCCATCAGCAGGTAGTGCATCAACCCGGAGTGAATGCCAAGCGTCGTCGAGAGATCCGGATCGAACGCACTAATCTTAAACTCTTTGTAGAGCAGGGACAGCGTGATCGCATTGAGCGCGAGGACGGCGCCGAGCGATACGACCACGCGTGGGACGTCGAAGCCCCACACCGTCGTCGTATTCAGCGGCGTCAGGGCCAGCGTGCCGTACAAGACACAGCCGGGATCGAGATCCACATGATCCGCGGCATGCACGATCAGGATCAGGCCGATCGCGAAGAGGGTCGTGAAAACGACGCCCATGGCTGCGCCCTCCTCAACCTTGCCAAAGTGGCTGATCCATTGGGTGAAGACTGCCGTGGCGACTCCGACGACGGAGGCCCCCAGAAACATCGGAAAACTGTCCCGGGTTCCCGTCACGAAGAACGCTATAGCGAGTCCGGGCAATACTGCGTGGCTGATGGCATCGCCCATCAGGCTCATTCGACGAAGGACGAGAAAGTTACCCAGGAGCGCGCAGGAGAGAGCACTAAGCATGCCCGCGATAACGGTCCACGTGTCTATCATCATCCAGTTCATGAGCTTGTACCGACGGTCGGAGCCGATGATGCGGCACCATAGGGGAGCGGGTGTGGGCTCTCCGGAATGACAAGCCCCGGATGGTCGCTCTGCAGAACGCGGTCAAGGCCGGCGACCAGTTCATCGCCGAGGACGTGTTCGATCTGGTCGGCGCTATAGTCCACATGAAACGGTGCGATATCAGCGTACCGCACCAGGTAGACCTCCCATAGCCGGTGGTTGCGTACCACCCGGGCCGCGGTTCGAATACCGGATTCCGTAAGGCAGAACATGTTTCCGCCGGGCTCCTTGATCTCCCCCTTGCGCCGAAGCGCCGCCAGGATTCCGTGTAGCTGTCCACTCGACCATGTGCTGTTCTCCAGCAGAAAATCGCGTGGCAGGCACACGGAGAGGGGTGTTGGATCCGACACGCGCTGCGCCGTCTCTCCATGATGCGCTTCGTAGAGCATTCGGAGCAGGTGCTGCTGCGAGATCTTTCGGCTCAGACTGAAACGCTCAATCCATCGTCGCAGCATTCCGTGTGCAGTCCCGAAGACCATGCTCACCAGAAAGAAGGCCGCCGCGAAAACGACGATCGTCGCTCCCGCCGGAAGCCGCATGGACTCACCATTCAACCGTGGCGGGAGTGCGCTGGCCAGGGATCCGAGCAGGCAGCTCGCCGCGCCGATGAATGCGGAAATCATAAGCATCTGGAGAAGATGATGCGTCCAGAATCTTGCCGCCGCGGGGGGGATGATCAGCAGGGCGATGATCAGGATGAGGCCCACCGCTTGCAGGCCAATGACCGTGATGGCCACCACCAACCCCATCATCATGGCGTCCATGAGGTGAACCCGCCAACCGAGTGATCCGGCGAAATCCTGATCAAAGCAAAGAAGTTCGAATTCTTTGTAGAGAAGTGCGCAGATGGCGGTGATGATGGCCGCCGCAATCGCGATCCAGTACACATCGCTGGCCAGCATCGATGCGGTCTTCCCGTAGATAAAGGACTCCAGTCCCGCGGCATGGCCCATATCGGTATTCTGAATAATACGCATGATGACAACCCCGAGTCCGAAGAACACACTGAGCACGACGCCCAGCACGGCGTCTTCCTTCAGACGTGTTTGGGCACGAATCAGCAGGACGGCACCCATGCCGATGGTTCCTGAGATCAAGGCCCCGATCAGTAATCCGGCCAGGGACTTGCCGGTCCCTCCGGCGGCGGTCATGATCAGAAAGGCGAATCCGATTCCGGGGAGCGTGGCATGGCTGATCACGTCGCTCATCAGCGCGCGCTTACGCAGCAGCATGAAGGTGCCGATAACGCCGCCGCCGAGCCCGAGCAGGGACGCCCCGATCACGACGATGCGAGTATTGTAGTCGCGCAGCATCAGGATGCTCGCGACCTCGTCCCATGGCGGCCATTCCAACATTCCGTCTAGATGCCTCCGCGTGCCAGCGCTTGAGACGCCTCGTCCAGAAGCTGCAGTTTTCCGCCGTAGGTTTTACGGAGATTTTCCTCGGTAAAGACCTCGCGGGTTGGCCCCGAAGCGACGATGCGCATATTGAGCAGGATCAAGTGGCTGAAGTAATCCGCCACGGTCTGAAGATCATGATGCACGACAAAGACCGTCTTTCCCCCCGTGATCAGGTCCTGGAGCAACGCGATGATAGCCTGCTCGGTCGCCGCATCCACGCCGGCGAGGGGTTCGTCCATGAAGTAGATCTTCGCATCCTGAGCGAGGGCTCGCGCGAGAAAGACGCGTTGTTGCTGGCCGCCCGAGAGTTGACTGATCTGCCGCCGCGCGTAGTCCGCCATTCCCACCCTGTCCAGTGCGGCCATGGAGGCGTCCTTGTGGCTCCGTGAGACCCGGCGACACCATCCGATCTCTCCATAGCGGCCCATGGCGACCACGTCCAACGCGTTCACAGGAAAATCCCAGTCCACACTTTCGCGTTGCGGGACATACCCTACGAGTCGTCGGTGCCGGGTATAGGGCTCACCATAGATGCGAACGCGGCCGGCGGCCATGGGTACGAGGTCCATGATGGCCTTGATCAAGGTGCTCTTTCCGGCACCGTTGGGTCCGACGATCCCGATCAGTTCGCCCTCCGGGGAATCGTACTCAATGTCCCAGAGCACGGGCCGGCGGTGGTAGGCGACCGTCATGTCGTCGATGGACACGGGGGCCGACGCGGGGTGCTCGGCACCGAGACCCTCACCGCTATCTATTGTCCGACGCAGCGGAAAGAGCATTTTCTTCATGGTCGTCATCCTCGCAATCAGTGGCTCTTGAAGCCGGTCAGTTTTCCCTGCATGCCTTTTTCGGGCGCCTTGCCCCCGAGCGCGCGCGCTATCGTGGTCACATTATGGTCTATCATACCGATGTAGGTCCCTTCGTAGGTCCCGGCAGGGCCCATCGCATCGGAGAAGAGCGCCCCGCCTATGATGACGGTCTTGCCCCGGCTGGCGGCGCCCTCGATGAGTGCCTTGATGTTCTTGTCGGGTACGCTCGTCTCGATGAAGACCGCGTCAAGGTCTCGTTCGACGATTTCTCCGACAAGCTTCCGGATATCCTCAAGTCCGGCCTCGGATTCGGTCGAGATTCCCTGGATCCCGCGCACCTCGATGCCATAGGCCCGCCCGAAATAGTTGAAAGCGTCGTGCGCGGTGACCAGCAGTCGCTGCTCTTCGGGCACCGATGCGATTGCCTTGATGGCGTACTGGTGCAGGGCCTGGCACTGCTCAATGTAGCGGGCTGCATTTTCCGCGTAGTTCGTGGCATGGTCAGGATCAAACTCGGAAAGGGAGAGTTGAACCGCCTCGACCGCCTGCATCCACCCCGCGACGTCCATCCATAGGTGCGGATCGAAATGCCCGGCGAATTCATCCGGAGAAAGCAGGTATTGCTCGTCCACCAGTTCAGTCACGGCGAAGACGGCTCGCTTTCGCGCGATCTTGATCAGGGTATCGGACAGCTTTCCTTCCAGCATAAGCCCGCTGTAGAAGACGACGTCTGCACTCATCAAGGCGACCACGTCGTTACGCGTTGGCTGGTACAGGTGCGGGTCCACGCCGGTGCCGATGATGCCCTCGACCTGCGCCTTGTCCCCGGCAACGCTACGCACGATGTCAGCGACCATGCCGACCGTTGCGGCGACCTTGTAAGGATAACTGCGCTTCGTCTCGGCGCTTTGCGCAGGGGCATCTGCCGTGCGCGAGCATGCGCCGCTGGCGAGTGCAACGGCCACGCAGCCAAGCGCTGCGATCATTCTTGTTGACTTCATCTTGGGTCCTTTCATCAGACGGTTTCTACCGATATATGCGGAATTGCTTCCTCGCCCAGGCTGTAGGACTTGCCTTTGCGGAGAATTTTCAGAGAGTTTCCGAACGCCTCACGAACCAGAACTTTGAATTCGGCACCGGGGTACAGCCCCATGTCGCCGAGGTATCGCAGCAGTTGCGGGTCATGATCGTAGACCTCGACCACACGCACCTCGACGCCCGCCTCGATCTGCGTGAGCGGTAGGGAGTGCCGATTGGGGATGCTTCCGTCTCGCGTGGGAATGGGCGAACCGTGAGGGTCGGTCGTGGCCTCACCGAGTGCCGCTTCGAGCTTATCCTCAAGGTACTCCGAGAGCGCATGTTCGAGTTGCTCCGCTTCTTCGTGAACGCGGTCCCATGGAACGTCCAGCACGCGCGCCAGAAACAGCTCGATCAAGCGGTGATGTCGGATGATTTCCAGGGCCGCCAATTCTCCCTTCCTCGTGAGTTGAACGCCCTGGTAGGGGATGTATTTGACCAGGTTAAGCTCAGAGGCGGCGAGCTTTTGAATCATGTTCGTGACCGAAGCGGGACGCCGTTCCAATCGCCGCGCGAGGTGGGATGTCTTTGCCCAGCCACGTTCATTGCGCACGTCGTAAATACTCTTGAGGAAGTTCTCGGTAGCCCTGGAGATCATTTTTGGTTCCAAACTTCTGTTATTAGGGCAGCCTAAATATCGTACTGAACGAGCGATGTCAAGCCGTGACAAAGCCTTTCTTTCATAGTGATTGCCCTTTCGACGGGGAGGTGTAGATTTGTCCCTAACGTGAAGATTGCAGTTACAGGCGCGAGTGGTTTCGTCGGACGGGCACTGTGTACCCATCTGGAGCACCTCGAACACACGGTCCTGCGTCTCACCCGCTTTCCAACGGGCGCCCGCAACGAGGTCCACTGGGACCCGGTTGCCGGGGATCTGAATCTCCGGGATGTGGCCGGCGCGCATGCATTCGTCAACCTGGCGGGCGAGAGCATCGCTGACGGGCGCTGGTCGGCCGACAAGAAGCGTCGAATTCGAATCAGCCGTGTCCACGGGACGGGTGCCTTGAGCGAACTCCTGGGTGAGATGTCAACTCCACCCAAGGTACTCGTCTCGGCATCCGCGATCGGCTTCTACGGAAATCGCGGCAGCTTGGAACTCGATGAGCGCAGCGCTTCGGGAGATGGGTTTCTCGCAGGCGTGTGCCGCGAGTGGGAAGCCGCTACGGAACCGGCGGCCGCGAAAGGGATCCGCGTCGTGCACGCGCGTCTGGGGATGATCCTGGGTGCGAACGGAGGAGCCCTTCAAAAGATGTTGCCGTTTTTTTCACTCGGATTGGGAGGCGTGATGGGGCCGGGGGATCAAGTGATGAGTTGGATCGCACTGGATGATGTCACGCGCGCGATCCTGCATGTCTTGACGCATGATGGCATCCGTGGCGCGGTGAATCTCGTCAGCCCGAACCCGGTCACGAATCGCGAGTTTACGACCGTTCTGGCGCAGGCAATTGAAAAACCGACCTTCCTTCCGATGCCGTCGTTCGCCGCGCGGATCATCATGGGCGAGATGGCGAAGGAGATGTTGCTGGCGAGTGTACGGGTGGTTCCGCGGATTCTGGACGAAACTCACTACGAGTTCCACTTTCCGCAACTTGAGCAGGCTCTGGCCGCCGCCTTGGGCTCGTAGATGGGCGCAGACGACCATAGAGGCATCCTGCTCGTCAACCTGGGTTCGCCGGACTCGCCATCGGTGTCCGACGTGCGACGGTACCTGCACCAGTTCTTGATGGACCCCTGTGTGATCGATGTGCCGTATCTTCTTCGGAAATTTATCGTCTGTGCATCGATTCTCCCGACACGCCCCAGGCACACCGCCGCCGCCTACCAGTCCATCTGGTGGGATGAGGGATCGCCGCTCGTCGTGATCAGTCAGCGTGTTCGAGATGCCCTGCAGTCGCAGGTCAAGATGCCGATCGAGCTTGGGATGCGTTACGGCAATCCATCCGTGGCGAGCGCCTTGCATCGTTTGCTTGAGCGGGGCGGGGAGCCCCTGCGGGAGGTGCTGGTGATTCCCCTTTACCCGCATTATGCTCAATCTACGGTCAGAACCGCCGTGGATGAGGTCGAGAAGGCCCACCGAAGGGCCAATCGGAGTGTCCGAATCACCGTTCTGCCGCCGTTCTATGATGATCCGCTATACATCAGCGCACTGGCCGCGAGCATGCAGGAACCGATGCGCTGGGAGCACGATCATCTTCTCTTCAGCTATCACGGTATTCCGGAGAAGCATCTGCGCAAAGAGGATCCGACCGGGAAGCACTGCCTGGCATCCAGCGATTGTTGCGATCGCGACTCGCCTGCCCTCGAGCACTGCTATCGCGCGCATTGCATGCGCGCGACGCGAGCGGTAGCCGCACGCCTGGAGCTCGCGTCGGAGCGCTACTCGGTCACCTTTCAATCTCGTCTCGGCAGAGACCCCTGGCTCCAGCCGTTTACAGACCACGAGATCGTGCGCCTGGCCGGTGCGGGAACACGACGGTTGCTGATCGTCTGTCCCTCGTTCGTCTCGGACTGCCTTGAGACCCTCGAGGAAATCGGAATTCGCGCCCGTGAGGATTTCATTGCCGCTGGCGGCGAAGACCTGCGTCTGATTCCCTGTGTGAATGAGCACCCGAGCTGGATCGCCGCATTGAAGAGCTGGTGTGAGACCGGCGGGCGCGATGCTGATTAATTGTTACGCGCTGAATTCTGATCGTATTTCCTGCCGAATTCTCCTTGTAGCAGTTTAGGCCTTCCTGCCGCACTG
>JAQBYD010000011.1 GCA_027623315.1 Verrucomicrobiota bacterium
CGCTCCAAGTCCCAGATTAAGCGAACTCTATTTCTGGAGCAACTTTGTCGCAAGCCTTGTCGACCGCGCAGTGCTCAGGCCCCCGGAATTTAGCAAAGCTGTTCTGGCCAAAATGGTCAGAGGGGAGAGACCCGCCTTCGCCGTCCCGGCTACGGCGGGCACGGCAGGACGATTAGGGGCCGGCGTGTTCACCCAGCCACGCCGGAAATCGACAAAGCTTGCGACGAAGCTCGCGACGAAGTTGCTTCGGAAACAAGGTTCGCTGGGTTCGGGACTAGCGGATCTGTTGACCACGTCTGCGGCGCGACAAGCGGTGCTTGGGCCGTATCAATTAAAAGGGTTTTGACCGCGTAATCCGCGGTTTCCCCGCTACGCCACCCGGTACTTTTCGATCGTGGCCTCGTTGATCGTTACGCCGAGCCCGGGGCCGTCGGGGATGGAGACGTGCCCTTCGTCATCGAGTTCGAAGACCTCGTGCGTAATCTCGTGGCGCAGCGGGGAGTCCGACATACAGAATTCGCAGATTTCGGTGTTGGGAGAGGCGGAAAGAGCGTGCAGGGATGCGGCGATCGTAATGCCACTTTTGAAGCTGTGATTCACGACCATGCGGCCGTGCTCGTGCGCCATGCGTCCCGCGTTGACGAAGTGCGAGATTCCGCATCGCCCGGGATCGGGCTGGATCCAATGCAAACCGCCTTCGACCACGAGTCGTTCGAAATCCACGTAGCGCGCTTCCGCTTCGCCGCCCGCGATCGGCAGGGGGCTCTGCTCGGAGAGGCGGCGATACCCTTCGACGTCTTCAGGGTGCAATGCCTCTTCCAGGAAGAAGATGCCGAGTTCGTTGAAGCTGTGCGCACGCTTGAGTGCCGTCTCCCAGTCCCAGACCTGCCCGGCATCCACGAGGATGTCGACCTTCTCTCCGGCGCCGTGCCGGGCTTCGCGAACGAGGGCGATGTCGTTCTCTTCACTTTGCCCCATCGGACCCCAGCCAAACTTGATGGCGGTAAAACCTTTATCGGCGAATTGGCGCGCCAGCTCGGCCGTCTCCGCGGGGGTATCTCCGAAGAGCACGGAGCAATACGCGCGGAATCGTCGTTTGTGCGGTTCGCCGAGCAGTTCGCAAATCGGTTTGTTGCGCGCTTTGCCGAGGATGTCCCAGAGCGCGATGTTGATTCCCGCCTGGGCATGCGCACCGACAGCGGTGCGGCCGTAGTAATTCGCCGCGCCGTCCATGCGCTGCATGCAATCGTCGATTTCGAGCGGATCGGCTCCCATCAGCGCGTTGCGCAGCCCGTTGCAAATCTGGTGGGAAAGGGGGGCGTCGATGATCGCTTTGACCACCGTCGGGCACGAATCGACTTCGCCCCACCCGCTGATCCCCTCGTCGGTATCGATCCGGATGAGGCAGGTGTCCTGCGTGCCGTCACAGGCGGCGCTCACCTGCGGCAGACGTAGGACCAGGGCCGTAACTTCGGTTATCTTCATGGATTCCTCAGCTGGGGACCATAGGGGATTCGATGCCGCCAATCAATCCCCCTATGCCGCAGGACGTGCGCCGAATGGTCGCCGCGTTTCCGGGCGGGCCGATCACTCGTCTACGCCCCTGCGGGGTTACGCCGAGGCAAGGCGTGAGTCTCCAGAGCGCAGAGACCGCGACCTTCGACGCGTGTCACCATACCCTTGCGGCTTGACGCGTGCGCGGCGTGCGTTCATAAAGCCCGCTTTCGAAGATCCATTACCCAGGAGAAACAACGATGGCTAAGAAGAAGATTCTCAAGGTTGCATTTATCGGTGGTGGCGGAATCGCGGGACACCATGCCGCCCAGTTCAAGAAGCACGATGATGTCGAAATCGTCGCCATGTCCGATGTGGCGGCCGCATCGCGTAAGTCGTGGGCGGAGCAATATGACATTCCTGTCTACGCCGACTATAAGAAGATGCTGCGCGAGGTCCGGCCCCAGCTCACGGATGTTTGCACCCCGAATTTTCTGCACTTCAAGCCGGCCATGGATGCCATGCAGGCGGGGAGTCATGTGTTCGTCGAGAAGCCGATGGCGATGAACGCGCGCGAGTGTAAGGCCATGGTGGCACGCTCGAAGAAATTGCGTCGCAAGCTAGTCGTCGGCTTTCAGCATCGCTTCGAATCCCGCGTGCAATTCATCAAGGAGGCCATCGAGAAGGGGCGCTTCGGCAAGATTCTCTTCACGCGGGTTAGTTATTACCGGCGTCGTGGAATTCCCAATTGGGGCGTCTTCGGACGTAAGGAGTTACAGGGCGGTGGTGGCCTGATCGATGTGGGTGTGCATGCGCTGGAACAGGCGTGGTACGCGATCGGGCGGCCCAAACCGGTAGCGGTCAGCGGCAACGCCTGGACCTTTATCGGGAACGATCCGAAGAAGGCGAGGGACATCAAGTGCTCGTGGCCGAACTGGGATACGAAGACCTACAACGTCGATGACCTGGCCGTGGGACAGATTCGCTTCGAAGATAATTCTATTCTCGCACTCGAAGTCAGTTTTGCGATGCACAACCAGGACGAAGACTTCAATTACAAGATCCACGGCGAAAAGGCCGGCGCCACGCTGGACCCACTCAAGATCTACACCGATGATTACGGGCACATGGTCGACGTGACCCCTGCCTATCTTCCCAACACGGATATCTGGGAGGTGAAGATGCGCGGCGTGATTGATCATGTCCTCCACAACGGCCCGAATCTTGCACCCGGAGAGGATGGCTTGATGGTCCAGCAGATGCTGGACGGCATCTACCAATCCGCGGCAGCCGGCAAAGAAGTCCGCGTGCGGTAAGACCATCGCGTGAGCATCTCTGTCGTGGTCGCCGGGTCCGAGGATATTCCCGGTGCGAAAGACGCCTGCGCAGAGGCGTTTGCTGAACACAACGGTGCCGACCCTCGCGTGAGCTTGGTGAACGATCCGACAGGCGCGGAACTAATCGTGTTCTTCGAGGAGAACTCGTTCAAGCTGCGGGGATCTTCGAAGATGTTCGAGGTGAACCCCTTCGTCATGGATCACCTCGAGAAGCTCTATACCGTGAACTATGACGCGGTGGCCCGGCGGCATATCCCGGGGCTCTACACCGCCCTTAAGAAGTCCTGGACACAGGATAGCCTGTTTCAGCCCTCCGTTTATCCTAAGACCATCAACGCGGTGATCGATAGCGCCTCAGACGAGGACCGGGCGAAGTCCCCGCAGTGGCTGTTCTCCTTCAGGGGCGCGCGGGACAAGGCGCCCGTGCGATCCAGAATTTTCGCGTGCTATGAAGGGCGTCACGAACAATGGCTCGTTGGGGACTCCGCTACGCAAAATCGGTAATTCGCTTGGAATCGTTCTGCCCAAGGAGGCCGTGCAAGCGCTGAACGTGGAAGAAGGTGCAACACTCTACATTACGGAGTCTTCCGAGAGCGCGCTGCGGCTGACCGCGGAACAGGAGAATTTCGACGAGATGATGGATGTCGCCGAACGTGGAATGCGGAAATACCGCAATGCGCTTCGGAAGTTGGCCCAGTGAATGAGCCCACGTGGCTGACACGCAGCGCCATCGACGCGGTCCACGAAGAGCTCATCGCGCGCTTTGGCGGCATCTCAGGTGTTCGGGACGAAGGGCTTCTCGAGTCGGCGCTCGCCCGACCTCAGCAACTCTTCGCCTACGGAGCGCCGACACTGTTCGGCTGCGCAGCTGCCTACGCACACGGGATCGTCAAGAACCATCCTTTCCTGGACGGCACCAAGCGAGTCGGGTTCATGGCAGCCTACACATTCCTCGGGGTCAACGGTGTCGAGTTTTCGGCGCCCGAAGTAGAAGTCGTCATTCGTACTCTTGCGCTGGTAGCGAGTGAATGCTCCGAGGAAGAGTACGCAGCCTGGTTGGAGCAGGCATGCCGCAGCGAGTAGCTTCCGCCGCCGGCTGTTGAAGAACGGGCGTTATCCTCGTCCCAGATACAAATCCCGACCCTTCGTCAGGGCCGCCATCTTGCGATCGGCGATACTGCGCTTGAGCATCCAGAATCCACAGTCGGGGTGAATCCACTGGACGCGTCCCTCACCGAGTACGGACTCCGCCCGCTCGATGCGCGATGCGATCTCGTCGGCGGTCTCGATGTGATTCACCTTCACGTCTACCACGCCGATGCCGATGCCGATCTCGGGCCGCACGTCACGCAGAGCGTGTAGATCGTCGTCGGGCCGGTGCGCCAACTCCAGCACGAGATGGTCACAGCGTAGCGTATTCAGGAAGTCGGTCAGGTTCTTCCAGTCACCGCCCTGGATCGTTTGCCCACCATAGTTCCCGAAGCAAAAATGTACCGCCTTCTCGACCGCGATCGCATCGAGGACGCGGTTGAGCGCCCCGGCGGCCACGGGTCCGTCCGACGGGCTGCCCGGAATGTTGGCTTCGTCCACCTGCACGCACGCGCAGTTCAGGTCGCTGACCTGCGCGGCAAGTTGATCCGCGAGCGCCATCAGCAAGGCCTCGAAATTCCCGTAATAACGATCCAGCAAGGTGCGCGCGAGCATGTAGGGGCTCGTGACCGTGAATTTCACATTAGGGCCTGCAACGGAGAGCAGGCGCTCACAGTCCGCGGGCAGATTCAAGCTTCCTTCGCCAAGCGGACCTTCGACCACACCGGCCGGCTTGGATCGGAAACCCATGCCGGACTGCTCGGAGAATGCCTTCGAGTCGCTGCGGCCGACCTCGGACCGGATTCCGTCCATGGGACGGATGAAGTACTCGATCATGCCGTTCGTGTCGGGGTGATTGACGTCAAAGCGATAGAGTTCGCCATCGGTGGGAAGGTCGATGCCGAGTTGCCGTTGTGTATCCACGACTACGCGCGTCGCGTCCAGGACGGCCTGTTCGCTGGGCAACGCCGCCAGCCAGTCCGGTACGGGGTACGAGCCAACGGTCGTCGTGCGGATACGCGGGGACGTGTTCTGGTTCATCATCGGTTCCTTCTTGAGGGGTTAGTCGTCGAAGTCCAGGACCGCGTGTACCATCTGGTCCTGCTGGTGCTCGAGAACGATGGTGCCGGCTGCCTGGGCGCGCATGACCAAGTGTTTGTCCACGATCATGCAATGTCCCTGGTGGCAGGTTTGCCGGCCAACCGGGCCCAGGGCATTCGCTGCCGCGAAGCCGGTCGTGTGCCTGGAGTCGAATAGAATCGCTTCCGTGATGAAGACGTTCGCTCGCGATTCGGCGTAGCGCGCCGCGACCGGCGGGTCGCCAAGGTCACGCGCGTGGATCATGTCCGACAGCTTGCCGCCGCCACCGGTGGAAATGAACTGATAGTCGATGCCCTGGGCGCTGATCGCTTCGGCCAACCCCTTGATCGCGACATCCGCGCAGATCAGTATCGCGCACCTCACACCGTTGATCTCGATCGGTATCCGCTCCGGCGTGCCGGGTGAGAAACCGGCGTTCGCCTCAATCGCCGAGAGACAGTGTTTTCGTTCCACGAGAGTCTTGCCGCTCGGGAAAGCCACCAGCACGCTGTTGTAGAAAGATTTGTCATCGCGCTCGAGGAAGCCGGCCATGACGGTGATGTTCAGTTCCGCGGCCATCTTCTGAAGCGCCTGGCACGGGTCACTTTCGCGCGGCAGGCTAATTCGTTCCGTCGTCTCACGATCGATGTCGTAGTCGTATCCCTGCAGGACGCACTCGGATAAGAGCAGGACATCGGCCCCGACGGTCGAGGCCGCCGTCGCCTGCGTGCGAATCCGCGCGAGCGTCGCCTCGACGCCGCCCCCGGAGTGGACCTGTGCAGCCGCAACGTGAATGGATCGTGAGGATGGCATTACTTGCGATGAGCCATGTGGCCGTTTGTTAATCTTGTCTTCATCTTCGTGGGCATCCAGTGATGGGTGGGGGTTGATCCGGCTGCATTGATCTACGGGAGGACGCTACACGAGATCAAGACCCGATCCGCGACCCCGTGGGCATTCGCGGCCGCCCATGAGAGGTGCGGATCTGCGTTGCCGCTCCGCCTCTCGCGGGTCGGGGCCCGGTCGTCGGGGCGACCGCGTCATCCCACGCGCTGACCGACTGGTTGGTATAGGCAATGCCTCGCACGTCGGCCGGCCGGTCGTCCAGCGTACGAATGCGCAGACCAGCCTGCCACTGGCCCTGCCATTGGTTGATCCGATACAGGATGCGGTTAAGTCCCTTGCGGAGCATAACCGGTTTGTCCAGCGCCGTGCGGATCGCCGTGCCCTCCTCGGTAATTGTCATGACCTTGTCGCCGTTGATCCAGACGATCAGGTTGTCGTCGCCCATTCCCTTCAGCAGGTACGTCCCTGCCGCCGCGGCCGAGACTTCGGTATAGGCGTAGGCCGAAGCCTCGGGCATGGCATTGTAGGTCCGGCCCGAGAACATCTTGCCGAAGTCCATCAGCGCGAAGGGGTCGGTATTCGCCTCGTCATAGCGGGACCAGGCGGTCACCATGCTCCTGATTTCACACGGATTCTGCGGAATCTCTACCGACTCCGGTGCCGCCGTCTCCGAGACCTGCATGTAGGGCAGTGGCCCGAGTATGCGCCAGTCGTAACCGCGATACAGGACTAAGGTGCGCTCCTGCACAAGTTTGTTCTCGTGCAGCAGACGACAGCGCAGCAGGTACTCACGCTTGTCGAGCGGACGAGGCAACTGCAGGTCGTAGGGGAACCGCAAGAGCCGGTGATCGGCCGCCAGCAGTGGTAGCAGCCTTCGGCGTGTCCGCCCCCCGGGCAGATCGAGGGTCAGTTCGAGGGACGACCGTTCGAGATCTAACCGGTTGTTGAGCACATAGATCTCTACCGAAGGATCGTTCGTCGCTCCGATCGCCAGGGCATCGCAGGTCAGGCTTAGCACGGCCGGCGGAGACTCGGTCCCCGTAATCGACGTCGGTGGATCGAGCCCGATGTATGTGCGCGAGCCCGGCGGCGGGGCGGAATTCGTCGGGGTGAGCAGAACCTGATCCACTTTGACATCATCCTGGTAAACGCGAAAACCGGCGTAATTCGGTCCGTGCATGAGATGTACGGGAGGCGTTCGATGCCACAACCAGACATAGGGTGTCGACCCGTTGTGGCCGACCACGGTTTGCGCGCGACCATTGAAATTCATATTGATCATATTCGAACACTGCGAGCGGTGCGCCATGGTGCGCACCCATACGTAGTACGTGCCGGTTTCCGGAACGATAAACCAACATCGCGCTTCGATCGGACGGTTGTCGCCGGTGACGTTATACACGTCTCCTGCCCGCCGATCGGGATGGACCTCCTTCGCGGAGTAGTCTACGTCGCCGCGCCCTTCTTTAAGGTGAATGTATGCTCCGCCGCCGGCGTCCGCCGCTTGCCGGATCTCCCAGCCGTACGAAAGAAACTGAAAGTGCTCGGCCTCCAACACTATTTCCTGTGGGCCGGGCCGAATCGCATCCCCGGCCTCGCTATAGATGGCTTCCCCGGTCAGGGCGTCGCGGCGAATAGGCGGCGCCGGCACCTCAAGCAGCAGCGGCTGATCATGACGAATCAATCCGCGGATCGGAAACGGCCCGGGCCAACTCAGTACACCCGTGGTCGGATCCCAGAGCAACGGCGCCTGCGGCGCCCGATCGTTGGCGGGCCCGCACCGTATCAGAGATGCCGGCAGGTAGCCGTCGACGAGTTCAATGAGTTCTTGAGGGAACCGCGCCTGGTCCAAACGGAAACGTAGGATCGCGTCGCGTACCTCCCAGACGTGCCGCCGTTCCGCGTCCAGTCGGATGCGGTCGGAGCGCGCGAGCCAGCGGTCGGCAACCCAGCCTGAGGCGGCGAGCCCGGCGAGAAGTATAAAGACGATGGCCACTCTCTTAATCATGGTGATTTCGATTCCGTTGAACTCCTCGCGCCAGCCTTCGACAGCGCCGGACTAAATCTGATTGTTTTAGACCAATTCGCGCGGCTGAACAGGTGCTTGCCTACCGGCGTTGCATGCGGAACGTACCGTGGTCGCGCTCGCATTGGTAGTTGGCACGGAAGCTGGTGCCGGTCACCCCGCCGCTGTAGGTGTACACTCCTCCCGCCAGGGCGCCCAGGTCGGCCTGGCCGGTGAAGGAGTAGGCGCCCGCGCTTCCCTCGACGTCTACCGGAAGGGAGTATTCGAATCGCAGGATTCCCATGTACGTCGCGCGGTATCGGGTCTCGAGCCTGGAATCCTGCATTGGGCTAATGATACAGCGCAGGCCGCCGTGATGCCCATTGGCGTCGCTTTGCCAGGATCCCTGCCAGAGGCCGGCCAGTTCATCGTGGGCCGCGTCTGCGTGGTGGCGCCAGTCCCGGTTGAAGGTAGAACAACCGCCGGCAAGCAAGCCCGCAAGAGCCAACGCCAGGGTCACTGGGGTCATAGGTCCCGCTGCAAGACTACGAATACCGCGTTTCATTTTACAATGCAGTAGCCATGTTTGTTCTCTCTGTATTGCGTGTGAAGTGCGGCTCACTCGCTGTCATCGATCATTCAACACTAGTAGAAGACATTCCGCACTACGATTCAATTTCGCACCTTTTTCCTTGTATTCACACGCCTGTCAGCTACGGTTGTAGACGAGTGTCGCGGAGGAGCTTACCGCGCATCTGTCCGCGCTGGGGAGCGCGTTCTTTCATTGGCAGCCCCGCGAACGCGCCGACAGATTGAATCTACGATTAGAGAAACAGGGGATCGACCAAAGATGAATCGCACTAATGTATCGTTGTTGGGCGTCGGGCTTGGCGTCTTGATGGTGGCCACCTTCATCGAAGCCGCCGACTCGCCGCATTGGCGCGGTCCGGGTCAGAACGGCGCTTCCGCAGAGTCCGGCTTGCCGGAGACCTGGTCCCCGGACGGAGAGAACCTGCTGTGGAAGGCCGCTGTCGGTTGCCGGTCAACGCCGGTGATTCTGAACGACCGCGTCTACCTGATTAACCGTGTGGGCGAAGGGGCGCATCGGCAGGAACGTGTGATGGCGCTCGATCTCAACACGGGCGAAATCGTGTGGGAACATCGCTTCAACGTGTTTCTGACCGACGTCGTGTTTCATCGCGTGGGCTGGGCGAACATCGTTGCCGATCCTGAGACCGGGTACGTGTACGCTCACGGTATCCAGGGCATGCTCTTTTGCTTCGACAAGGATGGTAAGATCATCTGGAAACGTTCGCTGACCGAGGAACTCGGCCGAATATCGGGGTATGGCGGGCGTACGAACTCGCCCATTCTTGAGAACAACCTGCTGATCATTAGTTCGCTGACCAGTGGGTGGGGTCCGCATGGCCGGGGACTGCATCGCTTCGTCGCCATGGATAAGCGCACCGGGGAGATTCAGTGGTGGTCGGCGCCAAGTGGGGCGCCGCTGGATACAACGTATTCGGTTCCGATCACGACGACTTTGGACGGTCGGCGTGTCATGTTGACCGGCCTGGCCGACGGTACGATCGTCGCGATGCGTCCGAGTACCGGCGAGAGACTGTGGCAGTTCGAGTTGAGCAAGCGCGGAATCAGCAGTTCCGTAGTCTATGGCGACGGCCGTGTGTATGGCGCGCACAGCGAGGAGAATCTGGATTCGGTGCTGATGGGTCGCGTGGTCTGCCTTGATGCGCGCACCGGTAAAGAGATCTGGCGGGTGGATGGCCTGGCTTGCGGGTACGCCTCGCTCTCGCTTGCTGACGGGTTGCTCTACGTGCCCGAGAACGCAGCCAACCTGCACTGCATCGACGCCGTGTCCGGAGAACGCCTTTGGCAATTTAACTACGGAAACGAAGCCAAGGGCTCGCCGATGATCGCCGACGGCAAAGCGTACGTGGGCGACGGGCACGGGTCCTGGAGCATCCTCAAGGTGTCCCGCGAGGGGTGTGAGTCGTTGAGCAAAGTGCACTTCGAGCTTCCCGATGGGTCCCCTGACGAGGTCTACGCGACGCCCGCGATCGCCCATGGGCGGGTGATCATGCCCACGATGCACAATCTCTACTGCGCGTCCGGAAAAGCGGCGGACTTTCGATCACCGGGCGAGGCGGTCCGATTTGGAGCCGACGCAAAGATCGAGGCGGGGCCCCTTGCGCATGTGCAAATCGTGCCGGCCGAGGCATGGGCGGCGCCCGGAGAGCAGCTGTCTTTCAGCCTGCAGGGATTCGACGCCGACGGGAATGCCCTCGGGTCCGTCGAGGGCGCATCGTTTTCTACCAAGGACTTGGCCGGTTCGGTCGCGCCCGACGGTACCTTCACGGCGGCCGGCGATCGGATCCTGGCTGGCGCTGTCATCGGAAAGTCCGGCGACTCGACATCCAGCGCACGGGTTCGCGTCGTGCCGCCGTTTCCTTATAAGGAGGATTTCGAGAATGGGAAGCCGGGACTTCCTCCATCGGGCTGGATCACGTCCAAACTAAAATGCCAGGTCACCGAGCATGAAGGCGGCAAAGTTCTGCGCAAGCTCGCCGACCGCCCTGCGCCGCCGTTCGCCCGGCTGCGCTGCTACATCACCCCGCCCGTAGCGAGTGGATATACAATACAGAGCGACATCCTGGGCGTACCCAAGAAAAAACGGCTTTTGCCCGACATGGGTCTGATCAACAGCAGGTACCTGCTGATTCTGACCGGCACCTCCGAGCGCACGCGGACGTTGCGCCTGGTTTCGTGGGCTCCGGTGCCGCGGGTCATTAGCGAAATCGACTTTCCATGGATCGGCGACACCTGGTATACGGCGCGGCTAAGTGTCGACGTCGCTGAGGGCAAGGGCGTCGTGCGCGCAAAGGTCTGGGCGCGCGGAGAGGATGAACCCGAAGCCTGGTCCCTCGAGATGACCGACCCCGTTCCGAATCTAGAAGGAAGTCCGGGCCTGTATGCCTATTCCGTCGGCGTGACGGAGAAATCGAAAGGAACGGAAGTCCTGTTCGATAACGTTCTTATCGAGCGGAACTAGTTGCTCCGCAGAGGATTTTGACAGGACGATTACTCGACAGGACGATTATCTGAGTACCCCTTACCCCCTTACCACTCGCCATAACAGGAGACCACCCATGCACAAGCACCTCACCTACCTGACGTGTACCGTCCTATGCTCCACCGCGCTCAACGCCGCCGATGTTCCTCAGTGGGGCGCCGGGCCGAATCGTAACATGGTCAATACGGTCGAGAAGGGGCTGCCGACGGAATGGGATATCAAGTCTGGTAAGAATGTTAAGTGGTCGGTCAAGCTCGGATCCCAGTCGTATGGAAATCCCGTGATTGCGGATGGTAGCGTTTTTGTGGGAACGAACAACGAGGGAGGGTACGACCCGGAGGTCAAGGGGGACAAGGGCAACATCCTCTGCTTCGCCGAGAAGGACGGCGCCTTTCTCTGGCAGGCGGTGCACGACAAACTGAGCGCAGGCCGCGTGAATGATTGGCCGTACCAGGGCATCTGCTCAACGATCTGTATCGAGGGCGATCGCGGCTGGTACCTGAATAACCGCTGCGAGGTCGTCTGCATCACCACACGCGGCATGGTCGATGGAAAGAACGAGGGCGTTCAGGACGAGACGTACTCGGGGGCCAAGAAAGCCGATGTGATCTGGCGCTACGATATGATCGAAGAACTCGGCGTATTTCCGCATAACCTCGCAACCTCGTCGCCAATTGTTCACGGAGACCTGGTGTTTGTCGTCACCGGGAACGGCGTGGATGAAGGGCACCTCAATCTTCCTTCCCAGGTGTCGCCGAGCTTCGCGGCATTCAATAAGAAGACCGGTGAACTGGCCTGGGAGTACGCCGTCGAAGGCAGGATCCTGCACGGGCAATGGTCGTCGCCATCCATCGGGATTGTGAATGGAAAGGCACAGGCTATATTTCCGGGTGGTGATGGTTGGATCTACTCCCTCGAGCCCGCGACCGGGGAACTAATCTGGAAGTTCAACTGTAACCCCGTCGACGCCACGTGGGAACTCGGGGGCTACGGGACGAAGAACAATCTGATCGCGACGCCAGTCGTTCTCGACGACAAGGTCTACATCGGGGTCGGTCAGGATCCGGAGCACGGGACCGGTACGGGGCACCTTTACGCGATTGACGCGACCGGCAAGGGAGACGTCACGCAGTCCCACCAGGCGTGGCATCTCGGTGGCGATGACTTTGGGCGTACGATGAGCACCGTCGCGATTCACGAGGGCCTGCTCTACGTGTCGGAATTGTCCGGCGTTCTCTTCTGCATCGAGGCCGCCACGGGAAAAGTGATATGGAAACACGATCAGCAGGCCTCGGTTTGGGGATCGAGCATGGTTGTGGATGGCCACGTTTACATCGGCGACGAAGACGGTGATGTGACGGTGCTTGAGCAGGGCCGGGAGCTTAAAGTCATAAACACGATCAATATGGGCGAGTCGGTCTATACCACGCCCACCGCAGCTAATGGCGTGCTTTACATCACCACGAAGTCGCATCTATATGCGATCGCGAGTGAGTAAGCCGCTTTCAATGATGGTTACCGGCCCCAGCAGGCGTAGCCTAACCGCACGAGAGGAGACCCGCGTTACCGCGTCCATGAAATTCATTCCAATGCTCTGCTTCCTTGCCGTCGCCACGTCGCTCCTGGCCGAAGAGCCCGGCAATCTTCCCAGGATTATCGTCGAAGCGGAGGCCCTGCCGCCGGGGCCGGATATCTCCGCGAGTTGGAACTTCGACCTGGCCCCGCTGTCGACGCCGATCCAGGCAACCGTGCTTGGTGAAGAACTGATTAAGGCCCAGGGGGCTGAGAGCCTCGAGGATGTGCTCTGGAACTCGGCGGGGATCACAACCGCGACCGGTAACGGAATTCACGACTTCTTTGTCGTTCGAGGAGTCGACTCGCTTAACGGCGGGCTGACACTGGTCGACGGCATCCCCGAGCCCGAGTCCACGGTCTACCCCATGCAGCTCTACGAGGCGATTCACATTCTCAAGGGGCCGATTGCGTTTGCGCACGGACCGAACGCACTGGCGGGATCGGTGAACCTTCTGCGGCGGCAGCCGGTCTCGGATCCGTTTGCCAGGCTCGATTTGACGGCGGGCAGCGAGGATAAGCTGCGTGCGGTGATCGACGCGGGACGCCCCTTAAGTGATGACGCCAACGCCCGGATCACCGCGCTTTACCAGGACGCGGAGAGTTATCGAGACGGTATCGAGAGCGAGATTCTCGCAGTGAGTCCGTCGGTACTTCTACAGCTCTCCGACGACCAGACCCTGCGTATTCACTATGACTACCTGCGCAGTGACGTGATTCCCGATGCGGGGGTCCCGGTTTTTGGCGACCGACTCGTTGTGGACTCGCGCTCCGCGACGTTCCATCTGCCCGGCGACGATTCCGAGCAGGATGTCCATCGGATTCTCGTGGAGTATAAGGACTCACTCAACGAGCAGGTTGACCTCCGAAGTCGCACCTATTATACGCGCCTGGATTGGCAGAGCCAGGGCACCATTCTGGCCAGCTTCCCGCTCGCCTTGACGGGGCTGGAGGCGGAACCGTCCACGCTCGCGCGGCTGCGCGGCGTGCTCGATGATGACCAGAACATCTTTGGCCAGGAGCTGGAGCTCAGCACGCAGATTGAGGCAGCGGGGCTCGAGCATGAGTTCGTGCTGGGGCTCGAGGCCATGCGCTTTACGGACGAGTTCACGATTCTGATCGAAGAGGCGCCCGCGATCGCCCTTGCGAGCGGATTCACCTTTCCGCTTCCACTACCGGGTCCGCCACCGAACACCGGCGATGCCAAGTCCGAGATCTATAGCGCGTACCTGCATGACCACGTGGTGATCGATGACCGCTGGTCCCTGGTCGCCGGCGGCCGAGTGGACGCCCTGGACTTCGAGGATGATGCGCGGGGCACCAGTCGCTCGGATACGGAATTCAGTCCGTTCGGCGGATTGGTGATGCGAGCATCCGATCAGCTCGCCGTTTTTGTGAACGGTGGGGTCGGGTTCGCGCCGCCATCGACGCAGGTCGTTGGGCCGCGCGGTGAGCCGGAAGAGAGCCTGCAGGTCGAGGCTGGGCTCAAGATGAGATCGGAAGACGCCGACTGGTTCTGCCAGCTATCAATCTACCACTTGGAGCGTGACCATATTTCCATCCCTGAGTCGGTCGGAATCTTTACGCGTAACGGCTCGCAGGAATCGCGCGGCGTCGAGATCGAGGTGCAGGGCGAAGTCGGTCCGGGTGTTCGAGTCCTCGCGGCCTATGCGTATCTCGATAGCGAACTCGAGACGTTCGCCGAAATGCTTGGGCCGTTCGTGAGTGACCGGAGCGGCAACACGACTCCGTTTGCGCCTGAACATACCTTGCGCCTGTGGGGCATACTGGACGTCTCCGACAGCCTTGCCCTCGCGCTCGGGGTGCGCGCGGTGGACGACCAGTTTATCGCACCGGACAATGCGTACCAGATCGATTCGTATGCCACGTTCGATGCGGCGATTCATTATACGACGGAACGCTGGAGTCTTTCCGTGCACGTAGAGAATCTCTTCGGCGAGGATTACGCCACGCGCGGCACCGCCAGTACCTCGGTTATTCCTGAGGATGATCTGTCCGCCTACGCCACCCTCGCGCTCACGTTGTGAGGCTCGTCGTTGTCATAGCGGGGCTCATCCTCTTCGTTCTGCACCAGGACTTCTGGAACTGGAACGAGAGCCGCCTGGTCTTGGGGTACATGCCCATCGGTTTGGCCTATCACGCGCTCTATTCGATCGCGGCCTCCCTTTTCTGGGCGTTCGCGATCCGTTTCGCGTGGCCGAAGGATCTTGAAGAGTGGGCGGAACAGGCCGACGGGACGGGCGCCGAATGACGGCACTGGTGGTCATTCTGCTCTACCTGGCGCTGCTGCTGACGTTGGGATTTGCCAGCCAGCGATTCTTTCGGGGCACCAGCCAGGACTACTTTGTGGCCAGTCGTAGCATCGGTCCGTTCCTGCTGCTGATGTCCGTCTTCGGAACCACCATGACCGCCTTCGCGCTGGTGGGCTCTACCGGTGAGGCGTACCGCCACGGCATCGGAACCTACGGCATGTTGGCATCCTATTCAGGGCTGATCCACTCAGCCGTGTTCTTCGTGATCGGGATCCGCGTCTGGGCGATATCGAAGCGCAACGGCTACGTGACCCAGATCCAGTACTTCCGCGACCGCTTCGAGAGTAGTGGACTCGGCTATGTTCTGTTCCCGATCCTGGTCGGGCTGGTGATTCCCTATCTTCTGATCGGGTTGCTCGGCGCGGGGAGCGTCGTGCGCTCCATCACGATCGATCCGGGTCGTGAGTGGCTGAACGCCGGCGTCCCGCCCTGGCTCACGGGTCTGGTGATCAGCTCCATCGTGCTGACCTATATCTTTCTTGGCGGCCTGCGCTCGGCGGCCTGGGCCAATACGTTCCAGACGATTGTCTTCATGGCGACGGGACTCATCACGATCTGGGTCATCTCATCCAAGCTCGGCGGGGCATCGGCCGCTAGCGAGGCCGTGCTGGCCAACATGGCGCAGAAGGCCAAGTTGAGTCGTGAGAACATTCCGCCCATGCAGTTCTTATCGTACGCCATCATTCCGCTTTCGGTCGGGATGTTTCCGCATATCTTCCAGCACTGGCTCACCGCACGCAGCGCCAAATCATTTCGCCTGGCACTGATTGCGCATCCGCTCTGCATTATGATCGTCTGGGTGCCCTGCATCCTGATCGGTGTCTGGGCCACGAGTGCGGTGTTCCCTGTGGGCCACGTACGGGCCGGCGACTTGATTGTGCCGCTGAAGCATCCGCCCAACGCCGAACTCGCGATCATGGTCAAGGCGCTCACCACGCCGGCGCTGGCGGGACTCCTCGCCGCCGGCATCCTCGCGGCGATTATGTCGTCACTGGACTCCCAGTTTCTCTGTCTCGGCACCATGTTCACGAACGACGTGGTGTTCCACGCCTGCGGAGAGAGCCGCTTCTCGGAGAAGCAGAAGATCCTCATGGCGCGTGGCTTCGTGGTGGCGATCGTGATCGTGACATACCTGTTGTCCCTGCTTGAACCGCGCCAGGTATTCAAGATGGGCGTATGGTGTTTTACCGGCTTCGGGAGTCTCTTTCCGCTCGTCTTTGCCGCACTCTACTGGCGGCGCACGACCGCCGCCGCCGCGTATGCCTGTGTGATTCTAACCGCCGCGACGTGGCTCGCGCTCTTCGCGAAATCCGGATGGGGCAAGACCTATCTCCTCCTGACCGACCTCAAGCTGATGCCGGCGACCTTGACCTTCGCGGTCGCCGTCGTGAGTATCGTGGTGGTCTCTCTCGTCACGCGGCCGCCTTCTGACGCGACCCTCGATCGATTCTTTCGGCGAACGGGATGACTTGACGTCGGTTCCTTTGCGCAAGGGCACACGCCATGAGCATTCCACTGATTCCCGCATATCGGTTTGGCGAGACGTACGAGAGTCTTGACGTCACCGAGATCACGAATTTCCGATCCGGAGATCCGCTGGCGCGCGTTGGAAGTGTGAACGCGGGAGTCATTCGGCGTGATCTGCGCCGGATCGATGCGGCGTTCACCGAATTCCAGAAATCATCTGTAGGACAGATGCTGGCGATCTGTGCCCGTGCTGCCGATCTGTTCATGCAGGGCGATGTGCCCGTGTCGGAGGGTGCCTTGCAGTCGCCGCAGGACTACGTTGAGATGCTCTCGGCAACGGGTGGCCTTCCGCATGCCCTCGTTCGCGGTAACATGGAAAAGATCGCGCATGTCCTGAGGGAAATGCCCACCGTCTTGAAAGGGCTGACGCGCGGACTCGACGTCGAGCAGTTGCAGGAGGGGGTGTGGCAGCAGGACGGTTTGACGCTCAGTTATGCGCCGTCGACGACCCATCTCGGCGTGGTGTTGCCCAGCAATTCGCCCGGCGTGAACTCGTTGTGGCTTCCCGCGGTGGCCCTGCGCGTGCCCGTTCTGCTCAAGCCCGGGCGGGAGGACCCATGGACGCCGTGGCGAATCATCAACGCATTGCTCGCCGCCGGTTGTCCGGGCAGCGCCTTTGGGTTTTATCCAACCGATCACGAAGGTGCGGATGTGGTCAGCTCAAGCTGTAAACGGGTCATTCTTTTCGGGGATGCCAAGACCGTGGAGCGCCACACCGCGAACCCGAACGTGAGCGTTCACGGCCCGGGCTACAGCAAGGTGATTCTTGGTGCTGATGAGGCGGAGAACTGGGAGTCGCACATCGACTTGATGGCCGACTCGGTCGTGCACAACGGCGGGCGCAGTTGCGTGAACGCGTCGACCATCGTGGTTCCGGCTCACGGCCGCGATGTGGCGCGGCGCCTCGCCGAGCGCCTCGCCGAGGTGAAGCCCACGTCGCAGGACGACCCCGCAGCGCAACTCGCCGCGTTTCTCAACCTCCAGGTTGCCGATGCCATTGAGGCCATGCTCAACCAGGGGCTCGGGACGCCCGGAGCGGAAGATGTGTCGGAACCGCTGCGCGGTTCACGCGTCGTGGACTGCGATGGGCTGCGCTACCTGCTGCCCACCGTCGTGTACTGCGAGAAGTTGGATCATCCCCTGGCAAAATCGGAATATCTCTTTCCGTATGTATCGGTTGTCGAGATCGCACAGGACGAGGTGCTCGACTGGATAGGTCCAACCCTCGTCGGCACGGTGATCAGTTCCGATGAGACCTTCCGGCGCGCGTCGGCCGCGTGCGCGGACATCGACCGCTTGAACCTTGGCGCGGTTCCCACACCCACTGTACAATGGGATCAGCCACACGAAGGCAACCTCTTCGAATGGCTGTACCATCGCCGTGCGATTCAGGTAGTTTCGTGAGGGCTCTAACCAAACCGTTCTTTCGAAAAGGAGATCGATTATGAATTCAACGCAAGGTCCCCCCGGGATGATGTGGCTCGCCTTTGCTTTTATGACGGTCGTCATGTGGGGCCTCTACGGTATTTGCCTTCATAGCGGACAACTCGGCATGAGCGATCCGGAGAATGGCCGCTACAAAGCGTTTCTGATGGTCGGAGTTGCGTATTTCGTGACCGCGGTGCTCGCGCCCGCCTTGCTGCTGATTCTGCGCGACGCCACCTGGGCATTTCCTGCCAAGGGTCTCGTTTGGTCTTTGGTCGCGGGGCTTGTAGGCGCGGGGGGTGCGTTCTGCGTGCTTCTCGCCTTCGGCGCCAAAGGATCTCCGGCAGTCGTGATGACCATCGTCTTTGCCGGCGCTCCGATTGTGAACGCCATCGTCGCCATGTCAATGCATCCGCCGGCGGGCGGCCTGAAGTCGGTACCCAAGCTCTTCTTCGTCGGCATCCTGATGGCCGCGCTGGGCGGCGCGCTGGTTACCCTCTTCAAGCCCAATCCGGCGCCGAAAGGATCCGCGCCGGCACCGTCGCAGGAGGTCCGATAGTGCCCGAAGCGCTCGACCAGCACGTGCGCGAGATGATGGCCTGGCATTTCGGGCCGGATACCGGGTGCCCTTTCTGGTTGGCCTGGGCCGGCAAGCAGGGCTGGGATCCCCGCGAGGAGGTGCAGGGGTTCGACGATCTCGCCAGGTTTCCGAACTTCGATGGTGAATGGTTGCGTTTCGAGCAGCCCGAACAGTGGGTGCCACAAGCGTTCGTGGGCCGGCCCTACAACATCTTTGAGACCGGTGGCACGACAGGCATGCCGAAACAGCGTATCGGTTGGGACGACTACAAAGTCGACTACGAGTCGTTTGGCGACACGCTCAGCGATGACGAGTTTCCACGCGGTCGCAACTGGCTGATGATGGGGCCCACCGGGCCGCGCCGTCTGCGCCTGTCCATCGAGCATCTCGCGAACTACCGCGGCGGCAGTTGCTACTTCGTTGACCTTGATCCGCGCTGGGTCAAGCGCCTCATCGTCAACGGCGACCTCGATCAAGCCAAGGCCTACATGGAGCATGTGATAGATCAGGCCGTCATGATTCTTGAACATCGCGACGTTGCCGCGGTATTCACCACGCCGCGACTGCTGGAGTCGCTTGGCGAGAAGGTTTCGATTCCCGATGCGGGCATCAAGGGGGTGTTTTGCGGCGGCACCGAGATGAGCCCGCAGAATGTGCGCTTCCTCGTCGAAGAGGTGCTGGAGGGGCGGGTCGCCTTCAAGCCCGTGTATGGCAATACACTCATGGGGCTTGCACATAGTAAGCCTCTCGTTGCACAGGACAACTTCTCCGTAACCTACTATGCGCCGCAACCCCGCGCCGTGACTCGAGTGGTCGATCCGAATCGTACGGACCAAGTCGTCGATTACGACACGTGGGGACGCGTGGAGTTGACCACGATGACGAAGGAGTTCTTCATGCCTTGCTTCCTTGAGCGTGATGAAGCGATCCGCCGCGGCCCTGCCGATGGCTATGCCTGGGACGGAGTGGGGGAGGTGCGCCCCTTCGGCGCCTCAGAGACCAAGATTGTGGAAGGGGTGTATTGAGTCCGCGCCGCCGCCCACCACTCACTACTCACTACCCACTTCCTGACTCGTAACTGCTGAACCATGAATCTCGACGCCTCCAACCTCCCCGTCCCCCTCGTCCAGGGCGAGGGCACGCTGTCCCAACTCGGTTCCCGGGTTGCAGGGCTGGGCGTATCGCGTGTCCTGCTGGTGACGGACAAGGGTGTCAGCGCCGCGGGTCATCTGGAACCGGCACTGGACTCTCTCAAGGCATGCGGGTGTGACGTATCCGTTTTCGACAACGTGCATGCAAACCCCACGGAACTGGATGTTCTCGCCTGCGTGGCCGCGGCGAAGAATCACGGTGCGGAGGCATTGATCGGATTCGGCGGCGGGAGCAGCATGGATGCTGCCAAGGGATGTAATTTCATCCTTACGAATGGTGGCGCGATGAGTGACTACTGGGGCGTCGATAAGGCGACGCAGCCGATGTTGCCGTTCGTTGCCGTTCCGACCACGGCCGGAACCGGCAGTGAGTGCCAGCGATTCGCATTGATCTCCGATTCCACGACCCATCGCAAGATGGCGTGCGGAGATATCAAGGCGCGCGCACGCTTTGCGATTCTCGATCCACGCACGACGTTGACCCAGCCGCCGTTTGTCGCCGCTTGCACGGGCGTGGATGCGGTGGCGCATGCCGTTGAAACCGCTGTCACCGTGAAGCGCAACTCGCAATCACTTGAGTTCTCATATGATGCGTTCCGGCGATTGTCCGCCAATATCCACGCCATTATGCGTGACCCGGGCAACGTGATCGCGCGAGCGGAGATTCAACTCGGCGCTTCGCTGGCGGGTGCGGCGATCGAGTGTAGCATGCTCGGCGCGGCACATGCCGCAGCCAATCCCCTGACGGCGATGTGCGGCACGATTCACGGCCAGGCCGTTGGGATCATGTTGCCCGGAGTGGTGCGTCTTAATGGGGAAGACGGCGACGCGGCGGCGGCCTACCGTGATCTGACGGCGGCGGCAGGACTTCCGTTCGACGGAACGGACAGGGGAGCTGTGACCGCCCTGGCCGATTGGCTCAGCGCCTTGCTCCATGATCTCGATCTGCATCGCCCGCTCCGCACCTTGGGCGTGACCCGCGAGATGATTCCCCGGCTCAGCGCGGGTGCCGCCGAAGAGTGGACCGGAACCTTCAATCCGAGACGGTTGACGTCCGACGACTTTGCGCGCCTCTACAGTCAAGTGCTCGATTAGCTCCACTCGCGGGAGTCGGGGACGTTCATCCACGCCCCTTCCACGACGCCGGATACCGCGGCACCATCGTCCCGGTTCATGTTCCGCAGATGGACTACAACGTTCACGAAGACGATATTGTCGCCACCGCGCATGCGATCGGGTATATGCAGGCGCTGCTGGAGCAGGCCCAGACGCAATAGTCGCACCCCTGTGCCGAAAGCCGCACCGATAATCTCCGAGACCCGTAGACGACGGTAAGGATTGGGGTAAAGACGAAGAACGGAATCAGCACACAGCGAGCTAGCAATTCTCCTTGCGCGCCTCCCGTATCCCTATATGATCGCCACCGTTCGGGCGCATGCGCGCTATCCGTGAATAAGCAGCGTTGTCGGCAATGGCGAACATTGAAATAGAATGCCCCCACTGCGGAGTCCTCGCGAAGGCCCCTGATGAATTTGCGGGTCATTGCCGTCGGTGCTCATCCCTCCACGACCAACACTGAGCAACCGCTGGGCGAGAAGCGAATGGGGCTCTAGACCAATAGAGCAATTCCCGCCGATAGAGACGCGCCAGCATGGGTCTAAGGTCGTCGTAATCAGATTTCCGGCCGGACTTCCAAAGTTTGCTTCGATTTGTCATAGTCAGTCGTCCCGTAGATGGCGTAAGAATACGGAAGAATTTCCAGAGAGAGATCGAAATGCAATCGTTTAGCGAAAATCTGAATCTAGTCGTGCTCTTCGCGTTCGTTGTGTTGATCGTCATGGTGGTCATCTCGGAAGTCGTTGAGAAGATCAAGGATCGGCGAAAGGACCGGCCTGCCCCCCGCGAGACTGAGGAGGGTGACCCGCCCGACTGATCGTGTCATCGCCCATCAAAAAATGCGTCAAGAGAATCGTGCCGCGGCGGTTCTGGCATTGGTTTATGGCGAATAATGACCGCCGCTTCTGGCCGTTCATGGGCGTGCCCGAAACGATGAAAGGCCTGCTGGATCCCGTCGGCTACGACCTCGCGGACGGGTGCTTGCTGGAGGCGTTTTGGGTCGACCGGACGGACTCGATTGGCAACCGGGATCTCGGCCCCTCGGCGGTCGTCGTGGTGCATGGCTCCGAGATCCTCAAATTCGACTGCTATGGCGAGTTGGGCGGCCACTACCACGTCTCGACGCCGTACCCCAGGTTGAGCCGCAACGGGCTTCACGGTCGAATCCAGATGCCGGAGAAGACGGTTGGAGATCAGATCGACCGGGCGATCTTTGAGTTGGAGAACAACCTGACCTACTACTTGCAGACCCATCCCCGGGCGAAGGTTTGTAACGCCCGCATCGACCCGGCGAGACTCGCCACGGTCTGCGGCCAGATGAAAGCGAAGATGCTGGCCGATGAAAAGACGTACAGGAAAAGGGGGCGGCGCCATTAGCTCTATCTGGTCCGGACTGTCTTGAGTTCGGGTTCCTTGAATGACTCCTTAATCGTCATGCGCAAAGCATAGGAAGTCCAAGGTAGGGCGTGGTCTGCTCCGCGTCACGCGATTGTAAGAATTGCCTTCGACTCGCCTATAAATGACGCACGGGATTGTAATGGTCACCTCGAGAAGTGGGCCGGGGCGGTGGGTGGAGAGAATCTAGCCCGGACATCTCACACTTTTTCGTAGCGAGAGCGCGAAGAGCCCGTCAGGCTTGATCGAAACAGGGCTTTGCCGATGAAACGGTATGGACATACTGTGAATTGGCGAAGCCCTGTTTCGATCAAGCCTGACGGAGCTATCCGTGTTCGTAGTAGGAAAAGTGTGAGATATCCTGGCACAGGGAATGATGACGTATACCCCGGTTGGTAGCGACGCCGACATTGAGCTGACCACCGCGGTGGATATCACCGTCAAGAAGGTCGACAACGAAGTCAAGCGGACGCCAAACGCGGTTACCTGGAATAGTGACAGGTACACGCGCATCGACCTCGAGGGAAAAATCACCCTGACGAACTACAAGGACAAGCCCGTTGTCGTCGAAATCGTGCGTCATGTGCTTGGCAATATTGATGACACGGGGCAGGGCGGTAAAAGGGAGATGGTGAACCCGTTTGAGGACACGAGCTTCCTTCCGGATGAGCATACCTCCACATGGTGGTACGGCCATTCCTGGCCGTGGTGGTGGTATCATTTCAACGGTGTCGGCAGGATCACGTGGACCACGACCCTCGACCCCGCCACATCGGCTGACCACGAGTATCGCTGGCACTACTTCTGGAGATAGCCTCTGAATTCAGATTGTCCGTAAAACCGGCGTTTCCGGTGGTCAAATGGCCGTTATTCCTTTGCTTGATTCCGATTCGAGAACCCTATAAATCTCACCAGCAACAGTATCGACGCAGGCGCCGCTACGAGACGGCAAGGAGGTCCCATCGGCTAGAAAGGATCACTTAAGGGGTCTACCGTATCCCCTTGTGCAAGTTGCGGCGCCCCATGGCGCATCGGATAAATCGAAAAGGAGGAACCTACATGAGTATGATGAAGGAGTTCAAAGAGTTCGCCATTAAGGGGAACATGGTGGACATGGCAGTCGGCATCATCATTGGCGGCGCGTTTGGCAAGATCATCAGTTCGCTGGTGAGCGATGTCATCATGCCGCCCATAGGCATGCTGATGGGTGGAGTGGATTTCGCGGATAAGGCCGTGATACTCAAAGAGGCTGCGGGAGAGGTCGAGGCGGTTGCGCTGAGTTACGGCGTATTCACAAACCACGTCCTCGACTTCCTGATTGTAGCCTTCGCGATCTTCATGGTGGTCAAGGGAATCAACTCCATGAAACGCAAGGAAGCCGCAGCCCCGGCCGCGCCGCCGGAGCCGTCCAAAGAAGAAGTACTGCTTACAGAGATTCGGGATCTACTCAAAAAATCCTGAAGCCAGACCGAGAGTTAAATCCAAACCAACAAAAGGAATACATATGTACCGAACAAACACAGTAACATTCGCCGCCGTGGCGGCGCTCGCCGTATCGACCGTAGCGTTTGCACAGGACACCGATGGTTGGACGTCCGGCCTGAATGCCGGGCTGTCGCTGACTGAAGGAAACAGCGAGACGCTGCAGGCCAACCTGGGCGTCGCGACCAAGAGGGTCGAGGGTGACAAAGAGTGCACCGCCGGCCTGAACGTCAACTACGGCGAGAATGGCCCCGTGACGACGACCGAATCGGCGGACGCCAATGCGAAGCACAGGCAGGCCATTAACGATCGCACGTTTGGCTACGTGGGCGTGGATGCGCTCTACGACGATATCGCACAGGTGGATCACCGCGTCGCGATCGGACCCGGTGTCGGCATGAACCTGATGAAAGACGGTGCCGCCACGCTGGACGTAGAGGCGGGCGTCGTGTGGGTCGATGAAGACGTGGCCAACGTTTCGGACGACTACGCCGGCTTCCGCGCAGCCGAGTACTACACGCGTCAGCTCAGTGAGACCGCGCGCGTCTGGCAGTCGCTGGAGTTCGTGCCGGAGTTTGACGACTTCGACAACTTCAACCTGGTTGTGGAGATCGGGGTTGAGGCGACCATGACCGACAGCGTGAACCTGCGCGTCGTGCTCAAGGACCGCTACGACAACACCCCCGGAATCGTGGCGGGCAAGGAGCTTGATGAGAACGACCTCACGCTCATCGCGGGCGTCGGCATAAAGCTCTAAACGTCAAGTTAGTCTGTTTGATTCTGAGAAGCCCCCGGGATTCCCCCGGGGGCTTTTCTTTTTCGGCGCAAAGCGCTCTTTGCGTTGCTTGTGCTCTTTGTGCTTTAATCGCCTTCGCTGGCAGCAGGTACTTCAGAACAGGCGGCAGCCAAAGGACGTAGCATTGGTGAAAGATTAGGCGGTTGAAACGGAGGATAGCGCGATGACGATAGAAGTGCTTACGTCGTTCTTCATGTGGTGCACCATAATGAACGGTGCACTGTTGACACTTTGGGTCGGGTTCTTCATGGCGGCACCGGATTTGGTGTACCGCACGCAGAGCCGGTTCTTTTCGATTCCACGGGACGCGTTCGATGTGGTGATGTACTGCTTTCTCGGGATGTTTAAGATATTCTTCCTGGTCTTTAACCTCATTCCTTACCTGGCTTTGCTGATTATCGGATAACGAAGCGGGGCTTGAAGAATTCCCGGCGCCCGCGCGTGCCCTGAAAGTAGAAGCGGCGTCCCGCCGCTTTCGGGCACTGGTCGGGAGTTTGGGTGGAGTAAGCGGCGAGACGCCACGTCTGCAGTATGAATCATCCAAATCCAGTCGTGTTTGAGAGCAACGCGACGGGCCAGTCTACAAGATCATCGGGGATCTCAGCCTGGGGCCTCTCTGAGGAGTCTGGAAGGAACCCGTAGCAGCCGGAGGGTTGGACCGAATGATCAAGATTGAGAGAATGAAACCGGCTTCGAAGAAGCTGATCCCGACCCTTGTATTTCTCGCGCTCGCCTGCCTGCTGTGGGTCGAACGGGAACGTTCAGACGATCCCGGGGGCTCCTCCGGTCATAGTGATGACGCGCTGGCAACGGCTTTCGAGCATCGCCGCAGCAATCTTGACGTAGAAGCCGAGGGGGTCGTGATCAAGGTTCTGCCGGATGACAACGAGGGAAGTCGGCATCAGCGCTTCATCGTGAAGTTGCGCTCCGGTCAAACCCTCATCATCGCGCACAATATAGACTTAGCGCGTCGGATTTTGTCACTCGCGGAAGGGGATAGCGTTGCCTTCCGTGGTGAATACGAGTGGAACCCACAGGGGGGTGTCATTCATTGGACGCATCATGACCCGGGTGGTCGTCACGTGGCAGGTTGGCTGATGCACGATGGAAAGAAGTACCAATAGCTTCCACTTCGCCGAGTCTGGTGGTAGAGAGTTGGACGCGAATGCCTGATTGCGATAGGGGCTAACACAGAAAGGAAATCACGATGCATGACGTGCTGAGTAAGAATCTCTACCTCGTTAAGGAACATGTTGGGATGTTCAAGGCGGCGAATAATTACGATATCCATGATCCGGAGACCGGGGAGATCATGATGGAGTGTCGGGAGGATAATCTGGGCGTCATGACCAAGCTGTTCAGGTTCACGGACTACAGGCGGATGACGCCCTTCGACGTCCAGGTCAGGACGCCCGCCGGAGAGCAAGTCGTTCGCGTGAAGCGCGGCATTTCCGTATTCCTGTCAAAGGTGGAGGTTTTCGATGAAGCGGACCGTGCCATCGGCAGTTTCTCCCAGAAGCTATTCTCGATCGGTGGAGCCTTTACGGTGCTCGATGCCGGCGCGAACGCGGTGTGTCAGCTCAAGGGGAAGTGGACCGGCTGGGACTTCCGGTTCCTCGCGGGCGAAGCCGAGCTCGCGCATGTTACGAAGAAATGGGCCGGCCTCGGAAAAGAGATGTTCACCAGCGCGGACAACTACGTGTTGCAGATATCCGACAGTGTGCCTGCCGACAACGTGGCGCGCCAACTGATCCTCGCCGCCGTGATGTGCATCGACATGGTGCTTAAGGAGTAGTCGACGGGAATTCATCGTCAAGCGTGACCGTCGTATTCATCGGAGAAGACAGTACTGCAGAGGCCAAGAACGTGCAATTCCAGGGCAAATTAGCGGTTGCATTCGCGGCATGCCCCGATCATAGTTCGGCGTCGGTCAGTTAGGACCGGCCCCGATCCTCACTTGGTGTCGTCGTGGCGTAGTCGGGATGCGAGAGACGTGACACAAATACATAAGCAAGGAGATATCGAATGGATATCTATGTCGGCAATCTGCCCTACCAGGTGGACGATCAAGCGCTGCAGGATCTGTTTGCGCAACACGGTACGGTTAGTTCAGCGCGAGTGATCACGGACAAGTTTTCGGGTGACTCCAAGGGGTTCGGCTTCGTTGAGATGCCGGACAAGACCGAAGCACTCGCGGCGATCAAGGCCACGAGCGAGCAGGACTTCATGGGGCGCAACTTGCGCGTCAACGAATCGCAGCCCAAACCTCGAGACGGCGGCGGCGGCGGTGGTCGTGGTGGCGGCGGCGGCGGCGCCGGTGGTGGCCGCGGTGGCCGCGGTGGTCGTGGCGGCGGCGGTGGCGGCGGTGGTGGAGGACGTGACCGTCGTTGGTAGGCGGATCAAGTTCAGACACTTGACCAGTTTGCACTAGCAAAAGGCGCGCTTCGGCGCGCCTTTTGTTTTTCCAGGAGAGTTCTGAGAGGTGGGCGAGTGACGGGACTCGAACCCGCGACTTTCAGGATCACAACCTGACGCTCTAACCAACTGAGCTACACCCGCCATCGGTAAGCTGCATATTCTATGGGTTCAGCTGGTTGGAGAAAAGCTCAAACTTTCCCCGGGGGTTCGGGGAAGCGCCCCTCCTGGGCTTCGCGGACGATCTGGATGGTATCGACGGGAAAGTCGCTGCGCGTCATCCACTTGGTGAATCCAGGGTCATTGGCGATGAGATCCTTAAGCAACACGCCCTTGTTCTTGCCGAAATTCAGGGCGACGTCTGCGGCGACCCACTTCAGGCGGCCGGCGCGGTCGACCCAGGTGGGGTCGCGTGGATCGGAATAGTCAGCCAGCGCTGGAATATCCTGCGGGAGATCCGGATACTTTCGGAACTGGCCCTCAAAGACGCTGATCGTGGCTTCCACATCGGCCACTGCTCCGTGTGCGCCGTCGTGTATCTCGTCGCAATAGAATGCCAGCGCGGCGGTCAGGTCGCGCGGCTCGCGCTTGTGGTAAATTCGCTGCGCATCGATGATTCTGCGCTCCGCGACGGAAAACCGTATTTTGGCGCGAAGGAACTCCGCCTCGAGCAACGGGATGTCGTAGCGGATCAAGTTGTAGCCGCCAAGGTCGCAGCCTTCGAAGATCTGCTCGATCTCGTGAGCAACGGATTCGAAGAGTGGCGCGTCGGCGACGTCGGCGTCGTAGATTCCGTGAATCGCGGTCGTCTCAGCAGGAATCGGGACTCCCGGGTTTACCCGGTAAAAGTAGGACTCACGCTCATTCGCGGGCGTCAACTTGATCATGGCGAGGTCGATAAGACGGTCGCGGTGCGGGTTTGCACCCGTTGCCTCGATGTCGAAGAAGAGGATGGGACGGGTAATATTCCACTGGAACATGGGGCAGATTTCCTTAGGTTACCGACTCTCTTGTTTCGGTTTCAGGTAGAAAAGAGGTCGTTTTATCAGAAATCCTTTGACATGCAATCCGATTCTGAACATAGTTAGCGGCCTTATTTTTCTACAAGGAGAAAAAGATGTCCCAACACGCTAGTCTCAAAGCGGCAAAGAAAATCGTCGCGAAACGTAATGTCTTGAAGCGATTCGAGCGAATCGATCTGCTTCGTACGCGAGGTCTTTGGAAACAGGGGGACCGAGGTCATGGGCTCCCCAAAACCAAGGCCGAATGACCCGGATCGCTGCCGACTTCAAAAGCACCTCGCCCAATGCGGAATTGGATCGCGACGCGCCTGTGAAGAGCTGATCGCGGGCGGCAGCGTGAGCGTGAACGATCAGATCGTCACGCAACTGGGAACCTCGATCGACCCGAACGAGGACGTCGTATGTGTTGATGGGCGGCGTGTGCGCCGCGAGCGTCACGTCTATATTCTGCTGAACAAGCCCAGGGATGTGCTCTGCACCGCAAGCGATCCGCAGGGGCGAAAGATCTTTAAGGACCTGCTGCAGGCGGTTCCGGTACGAACGTACACGGTGGGGCGCCTGGACCGTGATAGTGAAGGGATGCTGATTGTGACAAACGACGGCCGACTGGCGCAGCATCTGACCCATCCTCGCTACCATGTGAAGAAGCATTACCGGGTATGGACGGAGGGCCGGCTGTCGAAGGAGCAGATTCGCAGAATGCGCGACGGAATCGAATCGGACGGCGAGATGTTGGTCGCCGCGGACATACGCCTCGAGGGCGATCGCGATGGACTGCAGCGGTATCACATGGAATTGCAAGAGGGCCGCAAGCGGCAGATTCGCCGAATGTTTGCGGCGTGTGGACAGAAGCTTTGGCGCTTGCAGCGTATCGCGATCGGTGGAATGAAGCTCGGTGCCTTGAAGCCGGGCGATTGGAGATATCTAGAGGACGCGGAGATTCGGCAATTGTGTCGCGAGGCACAATGCCCGGAGCTAACCCCATGAGCGTGAAGTCCCAGCCCCGTGCCGGAGATCTGCGCACGATCGCGGTATTCCTTCTTTTAGGTCTGGTTGCCACACCGGGCGTGGCGCTCGATAAAGTGTACGAGGTCACGGGCAACCGCGTGAATCTGCGCGCATCGGCCACCCTGGAGAGCGAAATCGTGGGCGTCGCATCGCGCGGTGATCGTGTGATCGTTCGCCGCATCGTCGGCAAGTGGGCGCAGATTCGCCCGCCGGAACATGTCAGTTTCTGGATACACGGCGCGTTCGTGCAGGATGACCTGGTGACGGCCGCGCAGTTGAACGTCCGCGCATCTCCCGATATTCGAGCCGCCACGCTGGGTAAGATTGACCGCGGGCAAAAGGTCAAGGTTCGTACGCGCGAGGATGATTGGCTGGAGATCGCCGCCCCGGAAGGCATCACGGCATGGATCAATCTTCCTTTTATCGCCGAGCCGAGCGTGGCACACGAGCAATATTCGGCGGCCCCGGTTGCCGTTTTGAAGGAACCCCCCGCGAAGCCGGTGCAAGCGGTGCCCGTGGCGCCAGTGCAGAGCCCGCAAGCGGCGCATGCTTCCGCGAAGAAGCCACCCCGGCTTTCGCTGACACCGGGCGTCATCCCGAAGCGCGAGGTGAATCGGCCGGGGCCGGAGTCCACGCAGAGCCTGGGATCGGAATCGCCGCGTGGACGCGCTGCGCAGTATGAAGGAGTCGTGCAAAAGGCCGCGTGGGTTCTGCGCCGGCCGAGCGAGTACAAACTGGTCGGCAGGGCGGGTGGCCGTGCTCACACGATTTGCTACCTGAAGTTCGACTCGACCAGGTTGGAGCCGCTGGTGGGGCGTGCCGTCCTGGTGACGGGACGTGAATACCTGGTCGACGGCGTGCGACACAGCGTGCTTGAAGCGAGCCGCGTCGAGGAGCAGCCATGAGGGTATTGATCGTCGGAGCAGGGGTTACCGGAACCACGTTGGCGGCGCGATTGTGCGAGGAGCAGCACGACGTGGTCATTATTGATTGCGACCCAAAAGCGCTGGACGAAGTCACCCAGCGCTCCGACGTGATGACCGTGGTCGGGTCCGGAACCAATCCAGTGACGCTCAGCGAAGCCGGTATTGCTAAGACCGATCTCCTGGTAGCCGTCACCGATAATGACGAACGAAATATGCTGGCATGCGCGATGGCCAAGCGCGCAGGCGTTGCGCGCACGGTCGCGCATGTCACGGACATGAGCCACGCCGCCGTCACCGATTGGTACACGCATGAATTGCTGGGCGTGGACGTTATCGTGAGCCAGAGCGAAGAGGCCGCGCGCGAGTTGTTCAATATTCTCCAACTGCCGAGCGCCAGCGAAGTGGTTCGAATGCTCGACGGTCGCGTGCAGGTCGTGGGCGTGCGCGTGGGCGCCGAGAGTGTTCTGTTCGGTGCCACGCCCGCCGCATTCCCCAAACCGGAGTTCCTGGAATCGATTCGATTTGTTGCCATCATGCGCGGCGGTAAATTGATCGTGCCGCGGGGTGACACCGTGTTCATTGAGGACGACCAGCTCTACGTGCTGGGTACGCCGTCGAAGACGCTCGAATTCGTGCAGTGGGCGTGTCCTCTGCAGCATGAGACGATGAAGGTGATTATTGCCGGCGGAGGGGGCACTGGATTTCCCCTCGCGCGGCGACTTGAGCAGACCAATACGAATATCGTTCTGATCGAGCCCGATAGCGAGCGCGCTTCGTTTTGCTCCTCCGAACTCGGCCGGACCCTCGTGTTGCAGGCGGATGTGTTGAACGAGGATACGTTGCGGGACGTTGGCATTACGGAACAGACAACATTCGTTGCCGTGACGGGAAGCGATGAGAGGAATATCCTGTCCGGGATCCTGGCCAAAAAACTTGGGGCGCCCTTCGTGTTGTCACAGGTCAGCCTGCCCGGGATTGTTTCCATTGCCGAAAGTATCGATGCGTTGGATCGCGTCATCAGTTTGAAGAAATCAACCACCGACGCGATTCTGCACCTCGCACGCTGGCGTAATATCGAGCACTACGCATTTCTGCGTACGGTACCCGGACAACTGCTCGAGTTTCACGTCGAGGAGACGTCCAAGTGGAAAGGCAGCGAGATTCGGGACGTGCCGATGCCCCACGATGCCATCATCGCGGCCGTTGTTCGCGGCCCCAACGTGATGGTGGCTACCGGAACGTTAGCCCTCGAAGTGGATGATCGAGTGGTTGTCTTTGCGCATCCGGACGTCGTGGATAAGGTGGAGACCACGGTGAATGTGACCGTGTAGACGTCGGCGACTCCGATTCTGTAGTCTCGATCCATTTTGGGTTCATGAATTTTCGATCCGTCATTCACATCATTGCGATTCCAGCCTTGCTGATGGGCGTTGCCCTGGCGGTCTGCTGGGGCGTATCCGTTCTGCAGGGCGATCCGGCGCAGGTCCAGTCGGGCATGGTCTGGTCGGCCGGCATCGGCCTGGTCTGCGGACTTTTGATGTGGGTGACGACGTTGGGGGCCGTAGAGCTTAAACGCCGTGACGGCTTCGCGATCGTGACCCTGGGCTGGATCGGAATGACATTGATCGGATCGGTGCCTTACATGCTCACCGGCGTCTTGACCGATCCCGTCGACGCGATCTTCGAGACGATGTCCGGGCTGACGACAACCGGGGCCTCCGTCCTTTCCGATCTCGAGTCTGTTCCGGCGACGATTCTGTTCTGGAGATCGCTCACGCAGTGGTTTGGAGGGATGGGCGTGCTGGTGCTGTGCGTAGCGATTTTGCCGTTTCTCGGTGTGGGTGGGATGCAGATCTACCAGGCTGAAATGCCCGGGCCGTCCGCCGATCGTTTGACACCCCGTATTGCCTCGACGGCGAAGCTGCTATGGGGCGTCTACGTGCTCCTGACGCTCGTGGAAGCGCTCTTGTTGATGGCAGGTCCGATGGGGTGGTTCGATGCGCTCTGTCATGCGTTCACGACGATGTCTACGGGCGGATTCAGCACGCGAAGCGATAGCATTGCTGCGTTTGACAGCGTCTACATCGAGACGATTGTGACGATTTTCATGTTCGTGGCCGGCGTGAATTTCGTACTTCATTTTCGAGCCCTGTCCGGGCGCCCGGTTCACTATGTGCGCGACCGTGAGTTCGTCTTCTATTTCGCGGTCTGGGGCGTCGTCGTCATCTTCACGACATTGAACAACTGGTCGTCGATGTCGTACGGAAGTTTTGTCGATTCTTTTCGCGCGTCTGCGTTTACGGTGACGTCGATTCTGACGACGACCGGATTCTGCACGGCGGATTTCGACCGGTGGCACACCGCCTCGCGAATCTGCCTGATCGTCCTGATGTTCCTGGGCGGATGCGCAGGGTCGACCTCGGGCGGGATCAAGATGCTACGCATTTATATCGTGTGGAAGAAGCTGGTGCGCGACGTGCGTCGCTTCGTGCAGCCGCAGGGCGTGTATCACGTGAAGCTCGGGGAGACGACTATTCCGCAGGAAGTCGTGACGCATGTGACCGGTTTCGTTTTGATCTTTGTAGCGCTTTTCACCCTGGCAACCCTGCTCATGTCCTTCTGGACTCCAGACCTGATCACCGCGTTTTCGTCGGTAGCGGCGACGCTGGGGAACATCGGCCCGGGCCTGGGTGAGGTGGGTCCGACGCGCAATTACGCCGCCATAGCGTCCGAGGGGAAGATTCTGCTGGTGATGTGCATGTTGCTCGGCCGCCTTGAGTTGTATACCGTATTGGTGTTCTTTCTCCCGAGTTTCTGGCGCAAATAGAAATGCAGCGAAACACTCCATATCGCCTGCTTGTGGCTGCCGCCGCGATCATCATCGCGCATGCGGGTGATGCCCAGATCGCTTTGGAGATGACGACGAAGCACCGCGAGTACCTCCAGTACGAATCCATGCCGGCGACGCTGACGCTGCAGAACCAGTCCGGTCTGGATATCGAATTCGGGCGCTACGATAACGAGGCGAACTTGAGATTGAACGTTGAGTTCGATCGGGGCCAGATCGAGGAGCGGATAGTGGACACCCGCGAGGTCCTCGAGACGACTGTGCGTCCGGGAGAATCAGCCCGCTTTACCGTTGACCTGTCACGCCTGTTCGACCTGCGCACCCCGCGCCGCTACTTGTTCTCGGCCGCGGTCGTGTGGAGGAGCCGTGACTATCCCTCCAAGCCCCGGTTCGTTTCTGTCGTGAATGGATTCAAGATCGCCGGCGAGCGGCGTGGCCTCCCGATGTCGCCAGAGACGGTGCGCGAGTACGAGCTTCGCTACCAGAGCCGGTCCGAGACGGAGCACCTGTTTCTAACCATTAACGGCGAGACGGAGGATGTCTGCTTCGGTGTCTTTGACCTGGGCCCGCTTATTCGGGTCTACGAGCCGATTATGAAGTTCGACCACGTCGGGAATGTTCGCGTCATTCATCATTCGGGTCGCGGAGTCAACACACACAACTACCTGATCTCGGACGAGAAGGGCGTACGGCACCTTGAGGCGCTGTTCAAGACCCTGGAGGATATCGAGATCACGGGAGACGGACTGAAAGATAAAGCGCCGCCCGGGTTCGAGCTCGACCGATAGTTCGAGGCAGTTCCGGGCCGAGGCGGCCCCGCAAGGCTCGACGTGTTGTTCCCTTGCCCGGTCGATGTTTCGAGCGCTGGCGGGCCGCCGAGGGGCAGGAGCACTTTCCGGGTGTGCTATGCACTCGCGGCGGGGAGTAGGGGTGGTACCGGGCAATCCATCGCGTCGGCGATGGAACGGATCAGTTCGGCCTCCTCGAGCGTGGCGCGGCCGTCGGCCGCCACGCAGGCGATCGAGGCTCCAAGAATGGTCTTCTTAATCTGAGGTGATGCTTCGGCGAGCGTCTCGAGCGCTGAATCCACGGCGTCGAGAGAACACTCCGATATGGGGAGTAGATCGGGGCGGTTGCCCGGCGGCAGGGACGCCACGCTGCTCGCGTAGGCGCGCTCGGCGACCGCGACTTCGTCGTGGCCGAAGTACGCCAGCGATGAGAGCAGTTGTGCGCACTGCGGTAGAATACCGACGAGGTTCCGGAATCGAACTCGAGACGGCGCAGTCGTGATGAAGTTGGGCTCCACGTGGCGCGCCATGACGTGCCTCAGGCAATACTCGAAGAGGTCGATTTCACCGTCGGCTTCGATGAGGTGCTGTACATTCTGCTCGAACGCGGTGTATTGATCCATGGTTTGCATGCGAAGTGCCGGAATCGCAATGTCAACCAGGGGAAGTCGCAGGTGACGGTCGAGGGCGTCTACGGTAGGAGCCAGTCGCAGGGCCTCGCCAAACACGGCAGCGTCGGCATGCGCCTCGAGTCGCGCCAGTTGACCCGACCGAAGCGACGGATCGCGATGCAGTAGCACGGCATAGACCACGGCGCGCGCGCCGTAGGCTTCGTGCGCGGCATCGACCAGCACCGAGGGCAAGCGGCGGCGCATCTCGCCGGCGTAGGCGATGTGTTCGGCATCCAACGTGCCCACGCTGGCGAGTACTCTCTCGGGCACGGCATCAAGCTTGGGCGAGGGATGCGGTGCGGATGGGGCAAATGCCGCGACGGCGGCCGTCTCGTCGTCCCCCCAGTTTTGCGCAGCGTCCTGGATCATCTCTCCGTCGAAGGTGCCTTCGATGCGGCGGATGCGCTCGGGGAGGGGCGGGTGCGTTGCGAGAAGTTGGACAAACGAACGATTCAGGGCGTTCGAGAAGAAAAGATGACTCGCCTGCTCAGCATTGGGGTGTTGGATTCTTGAGCCGGATGCGTAGCCGCCAATTCGCTTCAGCGCGCCGGCAATCCCATCGGGATCTCGTGTGAACTGCACGGCCGAGGCGTCGGCAAGAAACTCGCGTTGCCGTGAGATGGCTGCCTTGATCAGTTTTCCGAAGAAAACTCCGATGTATCCGATCGCAAAGATGGCCAGTCCCAGGAGAACAAGCGGAAGCTGATTTCCCTCACTGCGGTTGCTGGAGCGACGGTGCGAGGTGAACATCGTCGATCGGAAGATGAAATAACCCACCATGCCGATCACGAGGATGCCGTGCAGGATCCCGATCAGCCTGATGTTGATGCGCATGTCGCCGTTCAGGATGTGACTGAACTCGTGTGCCAACACGCCCTGCAGTTCGGCCCGCGAGAGGCGAGTCATGCATCCCTCGGTCACGCCGATGACGGCATCGCCTAGGGAAAAGCCGGCGGCAAAGGCATTAATCGCGCTTTCGTTAAGGAGGAAGACCGGCGGTACGGGAGTCCCCGCGGCGATGGCTATCTCCTCAACCACGTTGAGCAGGCGCCGTTCCTTGACGTTGGTGGTGCCGGGGTCGAGCCGGCGCCCGCCGAGTTGCTCGGCCACGGCCTTGCCCCCTTCGGCAAGACCGGCGATCTTGGACAGGCTCCCGATCACGACGATCGAGATCGTGATACCGGCGACCCACACGAAGAGTCTGAAGTTCCAGAGCGACGCCCAGTCGATCTCGTTGTTGGCTTTGACCTTAACGCCGACGATGGCGGCACTGCACGCGACATAGATCGACGCGATGATCAGGATGACCGCGAGAATGAAGTACGTGATGAGCAGGCCGGTCTTCCGACGCGCAACATCCTGGTGCTGAAAGAAGTCCATGGCCATGGGACTGGGGTCCTCTACATCGCTCGATTCAATGACAAGCGGCGTGGCGGCCGCGCCTGCGTCCTGGTAAACGCGCCGTCTCCAGCGGTAGCTCCGGCACGGAACCTAAAACTGAACCGTGGGAGCCTCGCGCTGTGCTTCCTCTTCGATTTCGAAGAGTTGCGCGGGAACAAACCCGAACGCGCCGGCAAAGATCACGTCGGGGAATGTCTCGCGGCTGGTGTTGTACGACGTTACGGCGTCGTTAAAGGCCTGCCGGGAGAAGGAGACCTTGTTCTCGGTGCTGGTGAGCTCTTCCATGAGCTGGGCCATGCTCTCATTGGCCTTGAGCTCGGGATACCGCTCGACCGTGACCAGCAGGCGTCCGAGTGACCCGCCCAGGGCCGACTCGGCCGCCATCAGCTTCTGCATGGCGGCAGGATCACCGGGCGCCCCGGCGGCGGCTTCGGCGGCCGAGAAGGCCTGGTTGCGCGCCTTGATCACGTTCTCGAGAGTCTCCGATTCGTGCTTCATGTACCCTTTGGCCGTTTCGACGAGATTGGGAATCAGGTCGTAGCGACGCTTGAGCTGCACATCGATCTGGGCAAATGCGTTCTTGTAGCGGTTCCGCAGGACGACGAGTTTGTTGTAGATGCCCGCGACGATGGCGACGAGGACGACGATGACGACAATGGTGACGATCAGGCCTGTCATGAGATGCCTCCTAGCATGCTGAGTTCATAAGCGGTTTTCAAGGGGATCAGAGTCGGAATTTCCGTGGACCCCGTCAAGACCAAACCCGCTCTCCTGACTCGACCCCCATTGTCGCATGGGTTTTCGCCGGGGAGGTGTTCTGCCGGACCGTCGGGGTGCTACCGTGCCACCGCCTGGATGGCGCGGATCCGATCGATCACGGGGGGATGGCTGTACTCCAGGAAGACCTTCAGCGGGTGGGGCGTCAGGTTCGACAGGTTGTCGACACTGAGTTTCTTCAAGGCCGTGACCATGGCGCCCGGGTGTCCGTGCGTGTCCACGGCGTAGCGGTCCGCTTCAAACTCGTGGCGTCGCGAGAGGCTATTGACGGCGACGGAGATCACGGAGGAGATCGGCGAGTAGAGGATGCCGAAAAAGAAGAGACTGGCGTAGATCGACGTCGATTCCATCTTGAAAGCAGCGAAGAGTCCGGGGTTTTCGATAAAGAAGGAGAGCAGAAAGAACATCAAACCCGTGGTGGCCATTGAGACGAGCATGAATTTGAGAATGTGCAGCTTCTTGTAGTGTCCCATCTCGTGGGCGACCACCGCCGTGAGTTCCTCGGTACTATGTTGCGCGATCAGGGTGTCGAATAGAACGATGCGGCGGAAGCGGCCGAACCCGGTGAAGAAGGCGTTACTCTTGCTCGAGCGCCGCGACCCGTCCATCCTGTAGACGCCCTTCAATTTGAAATCCTGCGCGTGTGCGTACGTTTCGATGGACGAACGAAGGTCTCCCTGCGCCAGCGGTTCGTACTTGTTGAAGAGGGGCATGATCAAGACGGGTGCGACGAACATGATGACCAGCTGGAAGACCGTCAGTGCACCCCAGCAGTAAAGCCAGGCCAGGCTGCCGGCGGCACCGAAGAACCATAGGATTGCGGCGAGCACGGGCACCCCGATGATCGCGGAGAGCAACCATCCCTTGAGCAGGTCGGTTACGAACGTCTTGACCGATGTGCGATTGAATCCGAAGCGCTCTTCAATCACAAACGTGTGATAGGCGCTGATCGGAATCTGCAGCAGGCTGCTACCCCATAGGAGCAACCCGGAGAAAATCAGCCCGGTCGCGATCGGACCGAGGTTGAACGACCGGGCGAAATCGTCGACAAGATTAAAGCCGCCCAGCAGGATGAAAATGATCATCAAGGGGGTCGTGATCGACGAGATCAGTTGTCCGAACCGCGTATTGACCTTCAGGTAGTCTTGCGAACGAGCATACCGATCGGCGTCGTAGGAGTCCTCGAAGTCGGGCGGCAGCTTCGGGTCAAGATGCCGAACATTGAGGAACTCGACAACAAGATCGCGCACGTAGTCGGCGACCAGAATGCACAGAACCACGACGAGGTAGGTGTTCACACAGGACACGACCTTGGCTATACCCGGCCGCTCACCAAGTGATCGACCACCGACGGATCGGCGAGCGTGGTCGTGTCGCCGATCTGATCCGTAGCGTCCTCCGCGATCTTGCGAAGAATGCGTCGCATGATCTTTCCCGATCGTGTCTTTGGCAAGGCGGGCGCGAATTGAAGCTTGTCCGGCTGGGCGATCGGGCCAATCTCCGAGCGTACATGCTTGATCAGTTCTGCACGCAGGTCATCTCCGGGTTCGACGCCCTCGTTCAACGTGACAAATGCGTAGAGCGCCTGTCCCTTGATTTCGTGAGGCATCGGCGCGACCGCCGCCTCCGCGACCTTGGGGTGGCTGACCAGGGCGCTCTCGACCTCGGCCGTGCCGATACGGTGACCGGACACGTTCACGACGTCATCCACGCGACCCATGAGCCAGTAGTCCCCGTCGGAATCGGTTCGGCATCCGTCGCCGGTGAAGTAGATGTCGTTGAACATCGTAAAGTAGACCTCGATGAATCGCTCGTGATCGCCCCACATCGTGCGCATCATGCCGGGCCACGGCTTCTTGATACAGAGCTTGCCGCCCTCGTTCGGATTGCACTCGCTGTAGTCGTCTCTGAGGATTAGGGGTTCGACGCCGAAGAAGGGGCGCGTGGCACTCCCGGGCTTAAGGGTATGCGCGCCGGGCAGTCCGCTAATCAGGATGCCGCCGGTTTCGGTCTGCCACCAGGTATCGACGATCGGGCACTTCTCCTTGCCGATCACGCGGTGATACCACATCCAGGCTTCGGGGTTGATCGGTTCCCCAACGGTTCCCAGGACCCGCAGAGAGCTCATGTCGTATTGGTTCGGGAAATCTTCCCCGAGCCGGATCAACGCACGGATGGCGGTGGGCGCGGTGTAGAACACGGTGACCTTGTATTTCTCCACGATTTGCCAGAAGCGTCCCGCATCGGGGTAGGTCGGGACGCCCTCGAACATGAGGGAGGTTGCCCCGTTGGCAAGCGGGCCGTAGACAATGTAGCTATGGCCGGTCACCCAGCCGATATCGGCCGTGCACCAGTAGACGTCATCGTCATGAATATCGAAGACGTACTTGTGCGTCAGGGCCGCGTGCAGCAGGTAGCCGGCCTGGCTGTGAACGACACCTTTCGGTTTCCCCGTGGATCCCGACGTGTAGAGGATGAAGAGATAGTCCTCGGCATCCATCGGTTCGGGAGCGCAGTCCTCGGACGCGTCGGCCATCACCTCATGATACCAGACGTCGCGCCCTTCCCGCATCTCGCAGGGGGCCTCGTTGCGCTGGACGACGAAGGCGGTTTCGACGCATGGCGACTTCTCGAGTGCCGCATCGGAAATATCCTTGAGGGGGATCTGCTTTCCACTGCGCAATCCGACATTGGCTGTAATCAGGACCTTGCAGCTTGAGTCGTTGATTCTGTCCGACAGGGCATCCGCACTGAATCCGCCGAAAACGATCGAATGAATCGCGCCGATGCGCACCGAGGCCAGCATGACGATTGCCAACTCGGGAATCATGGGCATGTAGATGCAGACGCGATCGCCCTTGGTGACGCCGTGCGCCTTGAGGACGTTGGCGAACTTGCAGACCTCGCGGTGCAGCTCCTCGTACGTCAGCGTGCGCGTTACGTCCTCGGGCTCGCCCTGCCAGATGATGGCGGGTTTCGTGCGACGGTCGGTCTCGAGGTGGCGGTCCAGGCAGTTCGCGGACACGTTGATAACGCCGTCCTTGAACCAGGTGTGCTCGACCTGCTTGTTCTTGGTGTCCCAGGTAAAGTCGCGTGCGACCGTTGGTTTCTTGATCCAGGCCAGCGTGTCGGCCTGCTCGAGCCAGAAGTTGTCGGAATCGTTGATCGAGCGCTCATACATCTGCTGGTAGGTCTCGGCGTCGATATGGGCGCGACGGATCACTTCGCTGGAGGGCGGAAACGTGCGGTCTTCGGTGAGTAGTGAATCGGTCGAAATGGCTTCCTTGGTTTCGCTCATGATTGGCCCTTTGTGAGGTGTCGGTAGTGGGTTCGAGGTGCGCCCGCGGACAGTGGACACGATGAGCAACGGGTATCACAGCCCGAAGCGTGCACGCAATACTAAACCGCCTGTGGAGGGGGTGAGGCAACCGGGCGTCTAAGCCTGCGGAGGAGTCTCGCGGATCTGGCGATGGCGGCTCGCACGCTCGACGGCGTACAGCAGGTGACCGCTGGTCAGTGGTTTGGTCAGAACGTCGAGCGCCCCGGCGGCCACGGCGCGCGTCGTGAGATCGGACCCGGGGTCGGATGTGACCGCGAGCACAGCGGCCGCTGTGGAGGCGCAAAAGTCGGGAAGCACACCGCCCTCTTTCCTCACGAGGTCCAAGTCGACCAGGACGATGTCGAGCCGCGCGCCGTCCGACGCGAGTTTCTCCTCGGCCTCGGCGAGGCTGCCGGCCAAGATCGTTTCGATGCGAGAATCCTCCGCCAGGACCAGGATCTCGGATGCCTCGGTAGAGCCCTCGATCACGAGAATACGCGTCCGTTGCCGTTCGGCGTCGGCGCTGAGATCAAAGTCAACGATCCGCAGGTCGGGTGTGCCCTCGGTGTACGGTTCGTCAACGAACTCGCGCAGTTGCTGGGCCTTGGCTAATTTCTCCGAGCAGAGGTTGGCTTGTTCCAGGATATCCGCGAGGCCGGCGGTGAGTTCGTCAGGCGCAAGCGAGCCGTCCGCGTGCGCCATGCGCAGGAGATTGGCGCGCACCATGATGACGGTGAGCGGCTGGTTCAATTCATGGAGCATCGCGGCGATAATGGCGCGGCTGGCGGCGGTGCGATGCTCCCGCTCGCGCACGAGTTCGGCCTGCTTGCGGTCGGTGATGTCCTCAATCATGACGACGATGAGCTCGTTGGCGGGGCCGGTCGATGAGAGCAGCGTGAAGTTCAGTACGCACGGGCCGCGTCCGGCGAGGCTGAATTCGACCTCGTGCGAGACCTGCGTGGGAGACGCGAGCACGGACTCGAGAAGTCCGCTTACAAATCCCGCCTCGGATGGGTTGGGAGAGGGGAAGAGACCGGTGATGGGCTGTCCCAGGACGTCGGCGAAGGAGTCTTTATTGAGCAGGTTGAGCAGGCTCTGGTTGACGCGCATGACGGTGCCGGTGAGGTCGGTGAGGAGAATGCCCTGCGGGCTGGCGTCGATGATATGCTCTAGCTGGGTCTTGGCATTCTCGATGAGGCGGCCGAGGTCGTCGGGAGTTTCTGGAGGTGTGGTGCTCATCGTAGGCGCGCCGTGGCAACCCCGAGGATAGTAGGGCCCTGTAACCGCAAGCGTCAAGCGGCGGGCGACGTGCATTCAACCGCTTGGGGCGCTAACCTGACTCGATCCAGGGCCATCTGCAGGGGAATGACGGGCCGTCTCCGCTTCAGGAGCTCAATTTCCGGTCGGTGAGCCCCTCCACGACGGGCCCCCTCCGGCTACTCGCCGATCTGGTATCGGACGAAGCGGCGGATCGTGAGGGTGTCGTCGAGCGCCTTGCCGGCATCCGTGAGTAAGTCGGTAATGGACTTGTCGGGATCCTTGACAAAGGACTGGTTGACGAAGCAGACCTCGGAGTAGAACTTCCGAATCTTACCATCGACAATCTTGTCGATGATCTCTGCCGGTTTATCGCTCATTTGCTTGGCGTAGATTTCGCGTTCGCTGTCGACGAGTTCGGCCGGAATCTCGTCGCTCGTCAGAAAGCGCGGGCTGCAAGCCGCGATGTGCAGGGTGAGGTCACGCACGAGTTCCTTAAACGCATCCTGCAATACGGTCTCGGCCTTCTCGCAGCCGACTTCGATCAGGACGCCGATCGCGTTGCCGAGGTGGATATAGGAACCGACTACACCGGCACCATCGAGGACAAACCGTGTATTGCGGGGCACGACGATGTTTTCGCCGAGCTCGGTTACCATCGCTGTGACGTCGTCCTTCACGGATTCCGCGATCGGATCGTCCGTCTCGGTGGCGCGGCGTGCCACCGAGTCGGCGAAGGTACGGAAGGTCTCGTTGCGCGCAACGAAGTCCGTTTCGCAATTCACTTCGACCAGCGAGCAGATCGTGCCATCGCCCGCTTCCGCGGTAAGGATCAGGCCCTCGTTCGTCTCGCGTGAGGCCTTCTTGCTCGCGATGGCAATGCCGCGCTCGCGCAGCAATCTGATCGCGGCGTCCTTGTCGCCGTCCGCCTCCTGGAGGGCCCTCTTGCACTCCATCATGCTGATATTCGTTTCCTCCCGTAATTCTTTTACGGCAGACGCTGTGATCTGGGCCATGGTTCAGTCTCCTGGAAAATCTCTGTGTACTATTCTGCTTTGGTTTCTGGTGCCGCTGCAACCGGTTCCGCCGGCTCCGGCTCGACGGTCTCGGCCACCGCTTCAGGCGCGGGTTCAGGCGCGGCCTTGGGCGCGGCCTTGGGTGCGGCCTTGGGTGCGGCCCCGGGCTTGGGTGCCGAGGCGGGAGCCCGAGGCGCTGCCGCCTTCTTGGGCGCGGCGCGCGGTGCGGGAGTCTCTTCGGATTTGGCCAGTTCAGGCATGCTTTCCTCAAGAGCCGCTGCGGTGGCGGCCTCTGCCGCTACGGCTACTTTGGCGGTGGCCTCAGCCTTGGCTTCGGCTTCGGCGCGGGCCTTCTCTTCTTCCTTCTGGCGTTGCTTCTCAAGCTCCACGGCTTTCTTCAAGTAGACTTCGTGTGCCTGGGCTGCAGTCTCTGCGAGGGCACCGGCGACCAGTCGAATCGCGCGGATCGCATCGTCATTCGCGGGAATTACGTAGTCGACAGGATCCGGATCACAGTTGCTATCCACCATCGCGATGACCGGGATGTGCAGACGATTGGCTTCGGCGACGGCAATCGCTTCGCGTTTGACGTCTACCACGAAGAGCGCACCGGGAAGTTCGTCCATGTCGGCGACACCGGTCAAGTTGCGCTGCAGCTTGGCCAGCTCGTGGCGAAGTCGTGAAACCTCCTTGTTGGGAAGGGTTTCGAATTGGCCGTCCTTGACCATCTGCTCGATTTCGCGCATGCGACGTACGCTGCGGCGAATCGTGGTGCGGTTGGTCAGCATCCCGCCAAGCCAGCGACTTGTGACGTAGAATTGCGAGGATTTCTCTGCACATTCCTGGATGACCTCCTGGGCCTGCTTCTTGGTGCCCACAAAGAGCACTCTTTTGCCGCTGACGACAACGTCCTCGACAAACTTCGCCGCTTCCTCGAGCAGGCGCACGGTCTTAACGAGATCGATAACGTGAATTAAATTCCGTTTATCGAAGATATACGGCTTCATTTTCGGGTTCCAGCGCTTGGTCTGGTGTCCGAAATGAAGGCCAGCGTCCAATAGATCACGCACGGTGAGCTTGGACGAGACGTCTACTTTTACTTTCGCCACTGTACTTTCCTCCAGTTTAAGCCCGGCGATCGACCAAACTTGGTACATGAATCGCGTAAGGCAATCCGCTTTGGCTCCCACAAGAGGTGGGAACTACTCGCTTCCGTCCCGCGGAGCGGGACCCAAAAAGTCAATCAGGCTACCACAAGCATTTGCAGTTGCAACACAAAAAGCCCGATAAATCGGAAGGTTCACGCAGAGCCTGTGGGGCCAGGATCGGGCCTTGCCTGCCATCCCTTCCGCGAATCCTTACGGCTCGGGCAGGGGCGTAGGGGTGATATCGTCAGCCGTACCGACACGGCCGTCGATGCCTGCGCAGAAGAGTATGACCGTCTTGTTGGTGACGCTGTACTGGTACCGTTCGCCCCAGGGGTCAGGGCGCATGAGGGTGACGTAGGGGCCCTCCCAGCCCCAGGTGCCGGGGTCTCTAACCAACGCCAGCAGGCCATCTTCAACCGGGGGGTAATGACCGCAGTCTTCCTTGTACAGTTCCAGCGCCTTGGCCAGTACGTTGAGCTCGTCCTGGGCGTGGGCTGGCCGCCAATCCACCGGCGCGGCGGCGCCGGACGGGTTTGTGCTGCGGATCAACAGTCCCCCCAGCACGAGAAACACGGCCAGGATCGCGGAGATGGTCAGGGAACTGCGTCCGCCGCCCAACCCGCGTGCGGGGGTCGTGGTGAGTCCGGGTCGGCGCGCGCTCTTTCTGCGCCGTTGGGTCCGTTCCGCTGCGTCCTCTCTCAGTTTGCCCGGAACGCGGACATGCTTCCCGCAACGTGGACATCGGCTGCGCTTCGCGTTCTCGAACGTGCCGCGGCAATATGGACATCGAAGTTTCACGGCGTGACCCACACATTTCGCCGGAGAAGCGAGCGCGGCGAGCCCCGCCTGATCTTACGTCGGACGGGTTCGCACCCGCTCCTCACGGATCCAGGTTGTCGAGCTGCATCGTCTCTGCATTGAGACGTCGGTAATAACAGTTACGCGGCTCGCCCTGCTGATTCTTAGTGTGGCAGATGCCGCCGCGTTTCGGGCGAACGCGGTAAACAAGCGAATTCTGATCGCAGTTCGTGAGCACTTCGACAAGGTCAAAGGTTTCGCCGGAGGTCTTGCCCTTGATCCAGAGCTCGTTGCGTGAGGTGCTCCAGAAGACGGCGGTCTGCGTTTCGAGCGAAGTCTTCAGCGCCAATTCGTTGGCGTAGGCCACCAGGATCACCTCCTGGGTGTCCACGTTCTGAACGGCCACGGGAATGACGTCCGGTGCATTTTCGGCGATCTTGGCGAGTTTCGTGAAATCGAGCGTCAGCTCAATGCCTTCTTCAAGTTCGTTCATGGGGCCATTATCTCCTTAATTTGGTGCGAACGGCAAACCGAGTTAACACCGGCCGTGACAACGTGCAACGATATTCGATAAACTTGCAGCATGGCACGCGCCCTACACCTCGTCTATCTACTGGCGGTATACTCGCTGCTGACGCCCGCCCGCGCCGAACCCGATCCTGGACCCCTGCGATGGTCATGGTGGGGCCAACTCGAAATGATGAGCTACGACGAACCCGGAGTGATGCAGGAGGAGGGAGTCCTCTACGGACTCGCCGCGGCCGTCGAGAAGGATGTCGAAGCCGGGGCATGGTCTCCGTCCGAGTGGAAGACCGGATTTCGCCTGGAGTTCGACTGGCTGATTAGGGGCCACAATGATAGTCGTACCGACCTTGGATTCGTCGATGCCAGCGTCACGCAGGATTCGGGGTACGGGCTGCAACTGTCGTTCACGATCCTGCGCGAGTTCGCGGGCGCCGGCCGTCACGGTCAACCGCTTCGCCTGACGCTTGAACCCTTCGTTTAAGCAGCCTTAAGAGAAATTGCCATGCATGCCCGTCGGTTCAGGGCTATAATGCGGGCAGTCAAGTGGGAACTGGGGGGAGGAAAGGCAAAACACCATGAAACGTTGAACCCACTCCCGATGACACCACTTCCGGTACCGCCAACCATCCCGACGATAGCGGGAGCACGCCGGCGCGGATAAAGAATCGCGCCCACACGTGGCGGGGTTGTAGGATCGGGCTCCGATGGATGCCCATGAGTTCAGCGTCGATACCCGCCGCACCGTGCGCAACCTGATTCTCGCCTGTGCCGCGGTTGAGATCGTGTTGGTGCTGCTCGACGCCTTTCTCAACGTGGAGCGTATGGCGTCGAGTCGCGCGATTCGGCGTCTCGTCAATATCACGCGCGAAGATGGGCTGCCGTCGTTCTTCGGAGTGAGCCAGACGGTGATCACCGCGTTGGTCTTGTGGGGCATCTGGGCCCTCGTGCGTCGGCAGCCGGGCCGCGCACGCGAGGCGATCGGATGGTTGATCCTGGCGCTGTTTTTCTCCTGTTTGGCGATCGACGACGGTTCAAAGCTGCATGAGCGGGTGGGTACCGCTTTTCGAACCTATAGCAGCCAGAGCGCAGACGGTGGGTGGGGCACGAGGCTGTGGAACTTCTTTCCGAGCTATGCCTGGCAGGTGGTGTTCGGCCCGCCGCTGGCCGTGATGGGAGTCTTCATGGTGGTCTTTCTGTACCGGTCGCTGGCGACGCGAATGCAGTTCGTGATGGTTGGTTCGGCACTGGCGCTGCTCGCGTCGGCGGTGGGGTTGGATTTTGTTGAGGGGATCAAGGATGGCCACGTGTGGCTCGTGGAGGCCCTGCATTCGAGTCCGTACAAAGTGCGGCACTATTCCAAGTCGCTCGAGGAGACGATTGAGATGTTCGCAATGACGCTGTTCCTCGCCGCGTTCATGCTGCAGGCCGCCGCCATCGCCCCGACCATCACGCTACGATTCGAAAACGGGTCCGAAGGATGCTGAGACGGGCGGGACCCGTGTTCGAGTTTCGGAGTGTGTGAGTTCGTGGGACGAATCCATGTCCGGTCCTGGTTTCCGGTTGTCACATCTTGACTGGCCGCCCCTATTCCCAAAGCGTCAACCGGAGCGGCGTGAGTGCACTCCGTCTCCAAAGCTTGATGATGGATCAATAGTCCTCTGAGCATACAGGCCGATCAGTGTCCCCGGTTGAAGCCATGGAGACGGGGTGCCCTCACCGCGCACAGGGAGAATGAGCAAGTGACGCCGCGTGGTACGGCCCAAGTCTTGTGGGTGACGACCAATTTCAGGACGGGACCCCACACTCACACACCCACGCACTCCGCCACGTTCGCCGCCTCCGCCTACTTCCCATCCGTGGGCAACCTGACGATGACTTTGACCCCGTCCGTGTCGTAGCAGGGGGATTGAATCTGGATGCTGCCGCCGTGGGAGTCGGCCGCCATGCGGCAGAAGGCCAGTCCCAGACCGGTGCCGCCTCTTGCGGCCTGCGTACAGACCCGCGAACATGAGCACCAGAACAATGAGTACCAGCCCGCTCGCGGAGAAGTGTAAGGTAGAATGCCGCAGGTATAGATGGAAGCGTTCCATGCCGGGAGGATTTCTCCCCGTTGTGCTCCGTGCTTGACCGCCGCCACCGACTCGGGTAACCAAATGGCTGACGCGGGGTGCTCTGCCGGGGCAGAACGCGCGAGCGCCTCGCGGAAGATTCGAGTACGGCCGGCGACTAAACACCAACCAAGCAAGACGTCGAACTCAGACCAGCCAATTTTCAATCAAACATAAGGAGAGCTCACATGTCAGATAACGCAAGCAAGTGTCCCGTGCTCGGAGGAACTCACGCCCATACCGCGGTTGGAACCACGGCCAATCAACACTGGTGGCCGAATCAGCCGAACCTGAAAATCCTCCACCAGAACTCTCCCTTGTCCGACCCCATGGGCGAAGCATTCAACTACGCGGAAGAATTCAAGACACTCGACCTGGATGCCCTGAAGAAGGACATCGTGGCGGTGATGACCACGTCGCAGGACTGGTGGCCGGCCGACTACGGTCACTACGGGCCGCTCTTCATTCGCATGGCGTGGCACAGTGCCGGCACGTACCGCATCCACGACGGCCGCGGCGGTGCCGCCTCCGGCACCATCCGATTTGCGCCCCTCAACAGTTGGCCCGACAACGTCAACCTCGATAAAGCGCGCCGATTGCTCTGGCCGATCAAGCAAAAGTACGGGCGGAAAATTTCGTGGGCCGACCTGATGATCTTCACCGGCAACTGTGCGCTGGAGTCGATGGGATTCAAGACCTTCGGTTTCGCCGGCGGACGCGAGGATGTCTGGGAGCCGGAAGAGGACATTTACTGGGGCCCGGAGACCGAGTGGCTTGAAGACGAGCGCTACACCGGCGATCGGGACCTCGAGAAGCCGCTCGGCGCCGTTCAGATGGGCCTGATCTACGTCAATCCGGAGGGGCCGAACGGCAATCCGAGTGCGCTCGCCGCCGCCCGGGATATTCGAGAGACGTTCGGTCGCATGGCGATGAACGACGAAGAAACGGTTGCGCTCATCGCCGGTGGACATACGTTCGGCAAAGCCCATGGTGCCGCCGATCCGGACGAGTACGTCGGTCCGGAACCCGAGGGCGCCGGCATCGAAGAACAAGGACTCGGCTGGAAGAACAGCTACGGCAGCGGCAACGCCGCTGACACAATCTCCAGCGGGTTGGAGGGCGCATGGACCACTGCACCGGCGACCTGGGACAACAACTACTTCGAGAACCTGTTCGGCTACGATTGGGACTTGGTGAAGAGCCCCGCCGGAGCCCAACAGTGGGTGCCGACCGATCCGGCCGCGGAGGGTACGCCGGATGCTCACGATCCGTCGAAGAAGCACGCCCCGATCATGTTCACGACGGACCTCGCGCTGCGGATGGACCCGATCTACGGGCCCATCTCCAAGCGGTTCCACGAGAACCCGGACGAGTTCGCCGACGCCTTCGCCCGGGCGTGGTACAAGCTGACGCACCGCGACATGGGACCCCTCACGCGCTGTCTCGGCCCGCTGGTTCCCGCCGAGCCGCAGTTGTGGCAAGACCCCGTCCCCGACGTCACGCATGAATTGATCTCCGAGCAAGACATCGCTGCCCTCAAGGGTACGATCCTCGCATCAGGACTGTCGATTTCCCAACTGGTCTCGACCGCCTGGGCGTCGGCGGCGACGTTCCGCGGCACCGACAAGCGCGGTGGAGCGAACGGGGCACGCATTTGCCTCGCGCCGCAGAAAGACTGGGAAGTCAACCAGCCGGCCGAACTGGCGAATGTACTGCAGACGCTGGAGCAGATACAGACGGACTTCAACGGTTCGCAGTCCGGCGGGAAGATGGTCTCGCTCGCCGACGTGATCGTTCTGGGCGGCTGCGCCGCCGTCGAGCAAGCCGCGAAGAACGCCGGACACGACGTGCAAGTTCCCTTCACGCCGGGGCGCACGGACGCGTCGCAGGAGCAAACCGACGTGGAATCATTTGCCGTGCTCGAACCGACCGCAGACGGTTTCCGTAACTATCTCGAAATCGGTCACAAGCGACAGGCGGGCGAGCTCCTGGTGGATCGGGCGCACATGCTGACGCTGACTGCTCCTGAGACGACGGTGCTCGTCGGCGGCATGCGCGTCCTGAACGCGAATGCCGGGCAATCCGAACTCGGGGTCTTCACCAAGCGGCCTGAGACGTTGAGCAATGATTTCTTTGTGAATCTGCTCGACCTGAATACCAAGTGGCAGGTCTCCGCAAGCTGCAGCCACCTGTACGAAGGACGCGATCGCGGGACGGACGAGATCAAGTGGATGGGCACCGCCGTCGACCTCGTCTTCGGTTCGAACTCCCAGTTCCGAGCCATCGCGGAAGCCTATGCATGTGACGACTCGCAGGAGATGTTCGTGCGTGATTTCGTGGCGGCGTGGGACAAGGTGATGAATCTCGATCGCTTCGATCTTTCTGTCTGAGATAGATCTGATTTCAGCCGCGTAGGGCGGCCTGGATTGCATCGGTTCGTGTCGGTAAGGGCGGTAGCCGCCGGCGGAACTCGCTCCATTCTGTGCGTCCCGGCTGGACAGAAGCCCGCCCTTGCAATCCGGCCGAAAATAGTCTCCAATCCATCTCTTCATGGTTTCGCAAGACAGACCCGTTGCCCATGGGAAACTCCCGCCAGGAATGCGCGCCGCGCTTGCGGTATATGCCGCAATCCTCGCAGCCGCAATGAGTTCAGGCTGCGTCAGCACCGGACCGGTCACGGACGTGGCCAGTCGAGAGGCCGCCAGCAAGGCATGGGAGGCCGGCAGACGCGCTGCGGAAGCCGACTGCGCCGAGGAACGGGCGCTCTACGCCAAGGAACGGGCGCTCTACGCCAAGGAACGGGCGCTCGTCCCGAAAAGAATCGACGCGGCCCTGCAGCAGGGGCGTGTGCAGGGCGATGCCGCTGCCGTCAAACGCATTGAAGCTGAACAACTTGCCGCAGAGAAGGCAGCGGCCGCGCGGGATGCCGCGGCCCTGACCGCCTTCATGAGCACGCTCGCCGAGACTCCCGTGCTCGGGGACCGCAAACTCCGAACGGACAAGGGCCGGACACTCGAGGCCCGCCATTTGGTGGACATGATCCAGACCCAACTCGAGAAACTCGAATGTGAGCTTGTCCTCTCAGTCCCACTCCAGGCCATGCCGAGGGTTCAGGACTACGGCGAGCAGAAGATTCTGCTGACCATGTCTTCCGAATTCAACGAGTCTTTCTTCGAGAACATCGAGAAGCTGTCGATCCTGGACGCGCTCAACCTGCTCAACAAGCTCTACGGGTTCAGCGCATGGATCTCGGGTGACAAGACGACTATCTGCCTCGGCTTTGCCGTACACCCGCCCTCCTCACACCCCAATACGAAGATCGATCTCTACTTCAGCGAGAGAGAGTTCAGGGAGCGCGTCCGGTAGAACGTATTCGGAACACAGACGGGAGAAACGCGGACATGACTATGGATTCCTGGCCCGTGTTTCCCCATTTCAAGCTGACCACCGCGAAATCCTACTTCGAGCGGATCGAATCCCACGCCGACGAGTTGCCGCTGCCCGCATTGCCTTCAGCAGCCACCGGTCCCGGATGTTGATCGCGGTTGACCTCACGCACGGATTCGGCGACAAAGTTCCGGCATGAAGCAACCCAACATAGTCTATATTCTCGCCGACGACCTGGGGTGGTGTGACCTAGGGGGTCTGGGCGGCAGCGAATTCTACGAGAGCCCGCATATCGACCGCATTGCGACGGAGGGTATGCATTTCACCCAGGCGTACGCATCCAGCCAGGTGTGCAGCCCTTCGCGTGCGAGCATCATGACGGGCAAGTATCCGCCCCGGCACGGCATTACGGACTACCTGGGCGCGCCCTGCGGCGAGGCCTGGCGCTCGATGGGCCGATGCGACAGGATGCTGCCGCCCGACAACGCGCCCGGCTTACGCGCTGACGAAATCACCTTTGCCGAGGCGTTGCGTCGCGGGGGCTATCGTACCTTCTTTGCGGGGAAGTGGCATCTTGGCGAAGCGGGTGCGGACCCGGAGGATTTCGGGTTCGAGATCAACAAGGGCGGATGGGCAAACGGGGGACCGGCCGGCGGGTACTTCGCGCCTTGGGAGAATCCGAAGCTCGAGTCCGGACCCGATGGAGAGTCGTTGCCCTTGAGGCTGGGCCGAGAGACCGTGAAGTTTATCGAGGCGCACGCTTCGGCAGGCTCAGCGCAGGACAAAGACGAGCCCTTCCTGGCCTACCTCTCGTTCTATTCCGTGCACGGTCCCATCCAGACCAGCCGGGGCCGCTGGGAGAAGTACCGGCAGAAGGCGGTTGCACAAGAAGTGGCGGATAAACGCTTTATCTTCGACCGCAAACTGCCCGTGAGGCAGGTGCAGGACTGCCCCATCTACGCCGGTATGATCGAGGCCATGGACGACGCCGTGGGCCTGGTGCTGGACGCACTCGACAGGCTTGGGCTCACCGAAAATACGATCGTGTGTTTCACCTCGGACAACGGCGGCGTCTCGGCGGGCGACAGCTATTCCTCATCCATGCTGCCGCTGCGCGGTGGCAAGGGCCGCCAATGGGAAGGCGGTATTCGCGAGCCGCTCTATTTCCGGTTTCCGGGTCGCATCCCATCCGGTTCATCCTGCGATGTGCCGGTGTCCGGGATCGATTTCTATCCGACGTTGCTCGAGCTTGCCGGGCTGGAGGTGCCGCCCGGGCAGGAGGTCGACGGCCAAAGCATGGTTAAGCTGCTGGGCGGTGCGGACGACCCCGCTATCGCCGGTCGCGACCTGTTCTGGCATTACCCGCACTACGGAAACCAGGGAGGGGATCCGTCATCCACCATCCGGCGCGGTGACTGGAAGCTGATTCACTACCACGAGGACGGGCACGACGAACTCTACAACCTCGCGCAGGATCCCGGGGAACAGGACGACGTGCATGTAGCGAACGCCGCGCTGGCCATCGCCCTGCGTGAGACCCTCGACCAGTGGTTGGACGACACGGGCGCCGCGTTCCCCGCTCCGGACCCCGAATACGATTCAGAAAAGCATGCCGCCTACCTGCAGCGCCAGGAGCATGTGTTGATGCCGCGGCTCGAGGCCGAACACGCCCAATACCTCGATCTGGACTGGCAGCCGAACGCAGACTGGTGGGGCAGCCAGGTCATAAACGACTGATCCCGCCCGGGATTCAACCGCGGGTTATCCGCCCAGTTCCACGCAGCGTTTGCGGTAGTGCAGGTAGTTCTCGTAGGGGACCTCTTCGGGTACGCCGTGGTCGCAGGTGGGTGTGTATCCGCTCCCGATCGCCACGACATCGCAACCGGACGCGACTTCGAAGGGATCCATCATATCCATGCCGATCGCCTCCTGGTAGAGCGGAATGACCGGCATGGCCCGGCCGTCGGTATCGATGTGTACGTACAGGTGACGCGAACGGTCGATCTGCCGTGACTTCACGTTGTTGATCAGTTGCTGATAGTACGGGAACAGGAATTCCTTGTCTTCAGGCAGTAGTATCCAAACTCGCGTCTGAACAACGGCGCGCCCGGTTGTAAGATCCCCTGCCGACGACCGCTGATGCCGGGTCGCTACGTTCGACAACATAGTACGATACTTCTCCCTCCTCTGCCGGCATTTTGTCACGTAGTCTGAGAAAATCTTCGCGCACGCGGCATCCGCCGCTCCTCAAATTGGATACAAATCGGCACGGAGATGGGAAGACCCATGGGCGGGTCGACACGAATGAAGATGGGTGATTCGCGGGCCACTCGTCGATGGATCGAGAACGACCGAAGATCAGACGCGGTTCCCGTCGCGAAGGACGGGGACAAGATCGCCCCAGGGCTTGCCGCTGTCCGCCGCGATCGCGTTGGGGACATGATATTGCGGCACGTAGCCGTAGCGCGCGCGGTCGCGGCTGAGGTTGGGGCCGCTCTTGTGCAGCATGAGTGAACTGAATATGGCCACCTGCCCGGCTTTCATCTCCACGGGTACCTGGCCGCTGTCGTCGCTGAACTGGGCCGTCAGTCCGCCGTAGCTCTCCGCGGTCTCTTCTTCCGGCAGATGCTCCAGCAGTCCCCAGCTAGGCGACCCGGGGATGATCCAGATGCAGCCGTTGTCGAGATCCGAATCGCCGATGGCCGTCCAGCAGGTGATGTAGGTCAGCGGCTCGGTGCGCTGGTAGCCTGAATCCTGGTGCCAGGCGAAGGTCTTGCTGTGCCCGGCTGGCGGTTTCACCGCCGCCTGGTTGTAGTACAGGTCCGCATCGCCGCCAATCAGTTTGCGACAGGCTTCCATGTAGACCGGTTTGCGCGCGAAGGCAGCGGCGACATCGCTGTGCGTGTGGAACTGACCGTAGGCGCGTTGGCCGCGCAGGCGGTCGGCTTCCGCGGCGTCGCCGCGCGCTTCGGCAGCGGCGACGTGCTCGGCATACACCCGGTCGAACTCCTCGCGCATGGGGCGCAATTCGTCGTCGGTGAACACTACGCCGGTCACGAAGTAACCGAGTTCGTGAAACTGGTCGATGTCCTTATCCGAAATCTGGTTCATGTATGGCTCCCGTTCTGGTTGATCGGTTCCTATCGTTTTTGAGGAGACGGCGTCAAGGGGTATGTGTTTAGGAGTGTGTGGGCCACGCCTGCGGCGTGGTAAATGTGTGAGAGTTTGTGGGTATGTGGGGGTGGGGGCAAGACCCCGGAAGGGCTTGACCGGTCCCTGCCCACGCCGGAACTCGTAAAGGCAGCGCTTGTGGGGGGCAAGCTGTCGGCTTGATCAGCCGTGCATGCGCCGCCAAATGGTGTCCAGAACGGCGGCGTTGCCGACGTCGTAGAGGCCACCGCCGCGTAAGGCGCGATCGGGTGCTTCACAAGTCGAGTTCGGTGAGCTGTCGTTTGTAGTCCTCCAGACATGGCGGGCACAGCCCATGCGTGAAGTCGGCGTCGGAGTGGTCCGTAATGTATTCCTCTATCTGGTGCCAGTAACCCCCGTCATCACGAATACTCTTGCACGCCGCACAGATAGGCAGCAGGCCATGCAAGGTGCGGATGCTGGATGCGGCATCTTGCAGGTCGCCGATCAATCTTTCCTTTTCGGTCTCCATACGCTTCCGTTGCGTAATGTCGTGGAAAAACCAGATTCTGCCGTGGTAGGTGCCGTCCTTGCCGCGCAGCGGTGACGAGTAGCGCTCGAGCGTGCTGCCGTCCTTGAATTCGATTTCGTCGCTGCTTGCGGCGTCCTTGTGCTCGTACAGGTAAGCGACTTTCTCGATAAACGCATCGGGGTCTTTGATTTGGGCGATCACATGCTGCAGTCTTTCATCCTCACGCTCTTCCAGTAGATGCGGAGGAATGTTCCAAAGCTCGCCGAAGCGTTTGTTGAATAGGATCGCTTTGCCTTCGTTGTCGACGGCGAGGATACCGTCAATCGTCGTCTCGGACTGCGCTTCGAGAAGCGTCGTCTTGAACTGGAGATCCAGCGCGGTCGCGCGCGCCCGCTCACTCGCGAGATCACGCTCAGAGATGGCCGCCGCGGTGATCAGGCCGATCAAGCTCGCTGCCATCAGGAATCCGTGCAGCGTCGCAAGACTTTCGTGGGGGGTCGCGCGGATGAACGGGCCCACGCCACTGGCGGTACCACAGACAGCGATGACGGCGAGCAGAAATGTGACCACAGTCACGCCCTTGGGACCCCCGCGGATTGCCGTTCCAAGCACGAACACAATGGGCAGATAGGCGAAGATGGTGCCGTGTTCGCCGAGAGCCGGCGAGGCGGAGAATGCAAGTGTCGTCATCAGGGCGATCAGGGCGCCGAACCCCAGGATTTCGACCCCCTCCCGCGCGCGCACCCGGTCTGCCGCAGGAGCGCATCAGCTCAGAATCAGCGGTGCGAACACGATGACGCCGAGCGTGTCGCCCAACCACCAGTCGGTCCAGATGCCCAACGCATCGGCGCTGGGGGCCACGCCGCCGAGGATGAGCGCAACGGTGCCGATCGTGGCGCTGATCACGGTGGCCGCGCCGCCGCCCAGAAACGCAAGCGTCAGCACGTCGCGGGTGCGCAGAAGGGCCGGTTCGAACTGACTCTTGCGCAGCACGAGGGCCCCGGCGACGGCGGCCGCCGTGTTGCCGGCGGCGATCCCGGCCGCCGTCCCAATAGAAAGGTCGGTCGTCAGGTTTACGGCGAGTGCGCCCAACGCGGCGACCGGCCACATTCTTTGCCCACCGAGGACCAACAGGGCCAGGGCGATACCGGAGGGCGGTCAGATCAACGTAACGTTCGCATGCGCGTCGGCCAGGGAAAGGCCGACTCGACCCGTCAGGTAGTAGGCGGCCGCTCCTGCCGCGATGTGAAGCAGGTAGCGGGGAATGGATTTGGGTACGGCGGCCGTCTTCATGGATGCCTGCTATCCGATCAGTTTCCTGGTGAACTCCACGTCTCTCTTGATGTCATCGACGTTGTCACGGGTGAGCATGGTTTCAATGATGAACGTGTCGACGCCCGTGTCGACTGCTGCCCGGATGGCTTCCTCGGCGCCACATGATCCTTCGCCCAGGCGCGTGGACGCGACCTCGGCGTTGGCATCATTGACGTGCAGGGAACAGACCCGGCCTTCGTACTTCTTGATCCAGTCCGCAAGCACAATGCCCCGTTCAGGGCCGAAATCCTTCAAGAGATCGCGCCACGCTTCGTACCGGTTGTCGAACTCGTCCACGGTCAGGTGCCCGCACGTGAGTTGCATGCCGGTATTGGACAGGGCTTGCCGCATGTCGTCCAATGACGTCGAGGCGTTCGGGTCGTCCGGCACCGCGCCGCACCACGCTTCGATGTGGTCGATACCCAGTCCCTTGACCGCCTCGAAGGCGGCTTCCATTCCCCCTTCGAATTTCTGAAGCGTGTAGAGCTGGTATCCGAGTATGTTCGTCATATTCCCTCCGTTTCTAGACATCGACAGCCGTAGACACCGAAGCCGTCCTCACCTCATCCGCTGTCACTTCCACGTCTCGCTCGCTGGACAGGTAGACGCCTTGCTGGATCAGCATGGTGTTCAGGGCGAGTTCCGCGCTGGGCAGGAGCTCGACACGGCCGTGCAGGGCCGCGGCCCAGTGGCGCTGCGACGACGATACGTCCTGACTGCCTTGCGGATTCATCAGGGAGCGTCTGCCCATGACTGCATCCACGCTGGCCTTCATGTCGAAGTCGATGTCGGCGATCGTTTTGTGGAAGCTGAAAGGATCGACCCTAAGGCCTCCCTGCGACCCCACGATATAGCTCGGGGAGAACTCGTTGAGATTGATCGCCCAGGCGGAGACGATATCCATCGTCAGACCTCCTTCAAAAAACACGCATCCGGTTGCGAACTCTTCGACATCAAATTCACGTCCGCGTAGGATCCGGCGATAGGTTTCTGGCAATAGACGTGCTTGCCTGATTGCAGCGCCGCGATCGTCACCGGCGCGTGCAGGTTGTTGTGCAGGCAGACGTCCACGGCGTCGATGTCGTCCCGCGCGAGCAACTCACGGAAATCGCTGCAACGCTCGGGAATGTTAAAGGTGCTGCAGGTCGTGGCGAGCGCATCGCTATCGGTGTCGCATGCCGACACCACCTCGATCTCCTCGATTTCGCCCCACTCCCGCAAGTGGTGCTGCGCGATCTGGCCGGTTCCAATGATTCCGATTCGTTTCAATGCCTTCTCCTTCTTCCTGCTACCCCTGCTTGTAACTCCAGGCACCGATCCGCTCAACGGGAATCTGGCAATTCGTCCGAATAGATGGATGGGGCCATGGGGAAGAGGGCCGTCTTCCCGAATTCGGAACCCTCGACTTGCCATGGCCGCACTTCGCCGACATTCTCGTATGCCCATACCGCATATCCACCGAGTTCATGGACGTGCCAGTAGTCCGATGGTGCGACTATGCCGCCGTGAGCCTGCGCCAGTCGCACGAGGATACCGTGCGCCTTTAGAGCGTCCAATCCCACGGCGCTGCGCGGGCCATGCGGCTCGCACAAGCCAGAGGGAAAATTACACTGCCGGACAAGCAGCAAAGGCTGCTTCCAGTTGGTGCGGAAACATGCGTTCCCAACGCACTTCGTGCAAGTCGGTCATGGGTGAATCCTCATCCTCGTGCTCGTGCTCACTCTTTCGCTTTCACCCAATCCCATTTCCACGCTGATTCCAGATAACCGGGGTTCTCGAGGATCGCTTCGCTCCGAGCACGAGAACGAGCACGAGGACGAGCACGATTCAGGGCGGCACGCCGTTGTGTGTCTACCGTGCGCTGGCCCGTATGCGGCGGGTTCGCAGATAACTCGCCATACCTCGACAGTTTCGCGCATGGGGTCGAGGGGTGGAATGAGACCTGGACCTGTCCGCGGTTTCTCTTCTCCGCATTCGTGTAGATGCGAGTGATTCGTGGGCCCCAAATCTGGGACGTTTCAGGTCAGTGCATCTCCACGTCGCAGGTTCCCAGTCCGGGTAACAGGTAGTTGAACTGGACGTTGGGGTGATCGGCGAGCAGGGACATGGGCACGGAACTGTCGGGGATCTGCTTTGAGATCATCAACGCCGATAGTCGCATGCCGAACGGGTTGTCGTGATGGCCGGGGTGCCAGATCGAAACCTTCTCTGCCTGCCATGTCTCGACGGGGCCAACCGTGACGGCATTGTGCGGGACGTTCTGAACCACGCCGCCGCCGGACGTGCGTGCGTTTTGGATCAAGGTCATCGGGTGCAGGTCCACCACGCGCGTCGCCAGCTTGCGGAACGCTTCGGGTGGTGGGGGCTCGTCCATGTAAGGCTCTTTGCGGTGCGGCGGGTCATTGAAGGCCCAATGCTTCACCTCGCCCTGGCCGCCCTGCATCGTGACGCAGCGCGCGCTGTCCCAGCTTGCGATGTACTCTGCCGCGTCGGCGGCCGGGAAGTGAATGTTCTCGCGAGGCATGCGCAGGTCTTCGCGAATGCGATTGAAGCACAGGTCCATGTCTGCCTTCGCGAAGCTGAGCGGAAAGGACTCGGGTGCTTCTCTGCCGTCGATGACCCACTCGTCCATGCCCCAGAAGTGCGCGTTGGACAGATCAAGGTCCATCGCATTCACGAGACGCGCGACGAGCGGAAGCTGCTCGGTGGGTCCGATCGGGCCGCAGATCCCGGCCGGCTGCTCCGGCGTGGCCTGCTTCCATGCGTCGATATACTCCAGGGCCTCGGCCAGGAAAAAATCTTCAACGGTGTCGTAGAACTCGATCTTGAACCCGTCCCTGGCGAGGCCCGCGATATCGTCAGGCCCCAAACGGGCCGCTTCATCCAGGATCTCCCGGTCAAGCGTGGTGTAGTCCCACCACTCCGGCGCTATCTTGCTCATCGCTCGCATAGTCTCGCTCCTTAAATAGGGTTGCTGATAGTCTAGCGGCGGTGCTTGGCGGGGCAAGTCTGATGTTGGTTATCTGTTATCGGTTGTTGGAGCGATCCTCGACGGCTCAGAGTAGAAGCGGCGTCCCGCCGCTTTCTGTGACAGAAAGTGACAAGCAGGGAGCCCCGTCCTTGCCTTTTACCTCCCTCGCTAACTCCAACAGGCGACACCGCAGGACGTCAATCCGATCCGCATGGACCCGGTCATCCGTAAGGTTGTAGCACTCGCCCGGATCGTTCCGCAAATCGAAGAGTTCCTCGTAGACGGGTTGCTCGGTGAGGGCCGCCACGCTGAGAATATAGATAATGTTGGGACGTTGCATCAGTTTCTCGCGCCGCGACTCGGAAACAGATCGTATCCTTCGGCACTCAGAACAGATCCGGCGACAGCCCAGTCCACGGCGGGGGTGTCGGAGGGCAGGACGCCGTGGTCATAGCACTCTTGAAGGGCGGAGCGTAGCCCTTCTACGCTGGTCAGTGCGGTATCCGAATCGATCCGGATCATGCTCTTGGGGAAATCGACGATCTCGCGGGCCGACTCCTGGGCGAGGTTGACGCACAGTGTGAGGGGCGTCGCCGTTTCGATCTCGCACGCAAGTGGCGTGTTATTTCGAATGGCTTCGGCAGCGCTGCATACCGCGTAGCGTTGCCCGGTGTTGGGACAACCATACTCGCGGGTTTCGCCGTTGCTGAAGCGGGCCACGAACGGCTGGCCGGCCTGCAGGCCGTAGGTCACGGTCGCATCGTCAAACTCATAGATCATGGTCGGCCCGGTCGCTGTCGAGACGGCATGTGTCGCATAGTAGAGAACCTCAACGCCGGCCGTTGTGTGAACCCGGAGGGCGGCCGTGTCGTAGTTCGTGATCGGGTTCGCCCGGTAGAGTTCCGCCTGCACGTCCGCGAGGGCGGCGCTGGTGTGCGGCTGATCTCCGAGCACGAAGAAACTGTTGTGAAGGTAGTGGGAGGTTGCGTTGCTGACCGGACTGTCGAGAACCCAGTCTCCGGCCGCCGTCTGCAGTTGGCCCGCCCAACTGCTGCGACCGTAATACGATGCGTCACGCGGCCAGCAGACGAGCGTACGAAAACGGCGCGGTTGTCCCATGTCTCCGGCCATGATGTCTTTCTTGAGTTGTCGTATAGGATCGGAGTAGGACCACTGGTAGCCGATCGCGGCCCGCCGGCCGGACTGGTCGCGCGCCTTCGCCATGGCGTGGGCGTCCTGGATCCTGGCGGCTGCGGGCTTTTCGCAGTAGACGTGCGAACCGTGCTGCAGGGCCTTGATGGTGTGCTCGCAGTGCAGGTGGATCGGCGTGGAGACGATCACGAGATCGGCCGCGGTGCCGCGGAGATAATCGTCAAGCGATGTATGAATCTGAACGGCGCGCTCGTTAAGCTCTGCGAGATGTTCGCACCGGGAGGGATCCGGATCGATGGCGGCAACCAGTTCCAACTCTTGACGGGAGGCGCCTTGCAGGAGCTGCGAAAGATGAGAGTTCGCAAATCCGCCCATTCCGATCACGGCCGTCCTAAGGCGGGCCGCGGTTGCCTGATCCACGAGTTCACTCATTCGCGAGCCGCCCGGCGGGTTGCCAAGCGGAGATCCGTCCACTGTTGCGGGCAGGCTGGACGTTCCCGGTCGCGAACGCGCGGGGAAGAGAACCCGGAGCCCTTCGCTCGGGGAGAAGGGCCCGGGTTATAATGCGGTTGTCGGATTACTCGCCCGGGCGGCGCACGTTTGTGGCGCAGGGCCCTTTGCGGCCTTCACCGATATCAAACTCCACGTCTTCGCCGTCTTGCAACGAGTCGCCGCGAATCTCGGAATGATGAACGAACAGATCGCCACCTTCCTCTTGTTCGATAAAACCGTAGCCCTTTTCCGAGTTGAACCATTTTACTTTGCCTTGAGGCATTGTTTGCTCTCCGATAGTATTGTGTTCCGGTATTCGAGGACAACATTGCCCCTCGTCGATGGGACTAGACTAGTCAGCCGCGGAAAAAGCGCAAGTCGCGACTTGAGGGTTTTGAGCTTTTTTTTTAGACCGGTTTTGAGTGACCCCGCGAAGGGGTCATTGCCTGATGATTCCAGACCGGGCGGTTTGCCGGGGATGACCCCGGCGGCGGGGGGTGGTGTTGGTGGTGACAGGAGAGGACGTCCGACGAGGAGGATAGAAAATGGCTATGGACGGTGTGATTTTCCGATGAGCGCGGCATTACGAAGAACGTTTACCCTGGGCATGATCCTCGCCGCCGCGGGGGCGCACGCGGCGGAGACGTCTCCGGGCACCGCATTTCGTGGAGCCCTCGGCTCCGCGGTGTACGACGTGCCTGGCCTGCCGACCTCGTGGAGCGAGGCGGACCACGAGAACATTCGTTGGAAAGCTGACCTCGCCGTGCCCGGCTGGGCCTCGCCGGTGACCTGGAAGGATAAGGTGATTGCGACCGGGGCGGATTCCGAACATCGCTATGCGTGGTGTTTCGCCGAGGCTGACGGGAAGCGTGTCTGGGCCACGGAGGTGCCTGCGGTCGAAGGTGCGACGGAGGGCTATGCCACCGACACGATGGACCCCGAGTGGGATGCCCGAATGTATGCGGCTTCCACGCCCGTGACCGACGGCCGCCGCGTCTACGTTCTGTTTTCGAACGGACAGTTGGCCGCGCTGGAACTCGCCGACGGAAAAATTGCGTGGAATATTCCGTTGGGCGATACATCGCCGAATACGTACGGCCTCTCCGGCTCATTGCGACTCCACGACGGTAAGTTAATCGTCGTATTCCAAGGAGATAAGAAGTCTATTGCCGGCTACGATGCCGAATCCGGCAAACCATTGTGGACGGCGCAGCGCCCATCCTCGACGTGGGCTTCGGCGGCTCTGGTAAAGACGTCGAAGGGCAGAGATCGGCTGGTCCTGCTGGGTGACCCCGATCTCACCGCCTGGGATCCGGCCACGGGAAAGCAGGCGTGGTCCATCGACATTCTCAGCGGAAAACCGGACTACAACGTCGGGCCCTCGCCGGTCTTTGACGGGAAATCGATCTATGTCAATTGCCAGGGATCGGGAATCTATGCGGTCGATCCCGATACGGGCGCGAAGCGTTGGGGCGTTGAAGAACTCCCCGTGGGGTATGGTTTTGCAGATGGCGTCAGCATGGTTGCCGGCGGTGGAAGGGTGTACCAGTACTACGGCTACGTTTTGAGTTGCCTGGACGCGGTGACCGGCAAGGTGCTCAGGGAGCGCGAGATGGATGATGCGGCGAGTTACGCGTCACCCTTTCTGAATGGTCGGCATCTCTACCTCGTCTCGGTGAATGGCGTACGCGTCGTTGACGCCGATCCGGGCAAGGGGCTTTCCGCGATCGGGACGGGATCTCTGGATGGTCGCATCGAGGCGAGTCCCACCGTCGCCGGTGATGCCATCTTCATACGCACCGACAAAGCGCTCTATTGTATCGGCAAGTGAACCCGACGCTCTTGATGGAGCCAGGAGCCCGTGGGACTTAGCCATCCCGGCTATTGTCGATCTGCAGGGCCACCTGGTGATTCTTGTGCATCGGTGTCCGCTGTTTCGTCTTCGGTGTGCTGTAGTTGATCGAGTTCTTCACTCAACTTGTGTCCGGATCCGGATGTGTAGAGCACAAAAACGGCTCCTCCGATCAGGCTCCAGAGCGTCATGCTGGTCGTGAGTAGAAGGGACATGACGAGCGCGTGACCGTCGCTGACGGCGAACTCGGGGAGCAGAAGCACATATGCGCCTTCGCGAATCCCAATGCCTCCCGGCGTGAGTGGCATGGCGCCGAGGATATTGGCGATAGGGATGATCGCATAGTAGACGGCGAGATCGAGAGAGACGCCCAGGCTGTACCCGAAGGCAACGGTCATCATGACGAGCACGCCTTGATTGATTGTGGAGTACGCGAGGGAGGCAAGTAGAGCGCCGGGGTGATCGCGATAGAGATAGAACGCATCGTAAACGCGATGAATGATCTCACCCACGCGCTGCATCTTGCCAAGGATGCGCCGGAACAGGGGGACCTTCTCCAGCAGGTTCTGAGAGAACGCCGCGATCAGTGCGAGGTAAGCCGTCGCGCTTATGGCCAGTGTCCACCAGTAAACCTGGCGTAAGACCGGGGTCGCCATGAACAGGCGGGTCTGCGCGAGCATCATAACGTCGGCGATCATGATCATCGTGATCAAGCCCGTGATGCGATCGACGAGGATTGTGGCGATCGCCTCCGTGCGTTGTCCGCCGACTTCGCGGGACACGTAGTAGGCTTTGGCAATGTCACCTCCCGTGCCGCCGAGCATGAGGGCGTTAAAGAAGTGACCGATGAACGAGAGGCTGATCACGCGCCGCAGTTGCAGACGCACGCCCTGCGCGACGAGCAGCGCTTGCCATCGCAGCGAGATGGCGATCAGGCAGACGATGAATCCCGAGAAACCCGCAAGGACCCATGGCCAGTTTGCCATGGCGCTACGCAGCTGGTCCCAGATGTCCTGTTCGTCCAGGCGAACCAGAATCCACGCAACGATCCCGATGCCGGCCGCTGCCTTCAGCGATCCGACGACGATCTTCTGGCGCTTCTTGTTCAATCCGACGTCGCGTGCACCGGCTCCTCCGAGCTGGGCTCGAGGGCCCACGCTTCCTTGATGATTCGGATGCCCTCCTTCAGTTGGTCGGGGTCGATTCGCCGGCTGGGCTCGAATACAAGGGGCACATCGCGGCGAATAATCGTCCGAAAGACGGAGAAATCCATATCCCCGAGCGGCGGCATCAGGTGGTCCATGCCGGGAGTCGCCACATCGTGGATATGGGTGCCGCCCAGGTGTGGAGACAGGCGTTCAAGCCAGCGCGGGTGGTTGATCAGACCCAGGTTCTGACGAATCTGCGAGTGACCGAAATCATGCCAATAGGTCAGATGCGGCGAATCGAAAGTCTTCAGCAATGTCTCGAGTTCGATCTCGGTTGGGAAGGCCTCCCACGTGGGCAGAATTTCGATGCCGAGCTTCATGTTGCTCTGCTCGAGAATAGGAATCAGTTTCTCGACGCCTTCGTAAAGGTAGCGGCGCTGCTTCTCCGACTTCTTGTCGCGTTTCGTCAGCAGCTTGATCTTAAGTTTGTCGAACTTGGGCTCGTGTTGTTTGCCATCTTCGTAAAGACCTATCAGTTCGCGCGTATAGCCGCGCATCTTCACATTTCCGACATGCGTCACCACAATCGGCGCGCCCATTTCCGCCGCGAATTCAATTGTTTTGCGTGTATGCCAGACGGCGTTCTCGCGTACGCGCGAGTCTGGATCGGCGAGCGTGAAGAGTTCGGGGTGGCCCATCGGCGCGCCCACCGGAACAGGGCAATAGTTATGAACAGAGCTTATGCTGACGGCGTTCTGGCGGACCATCTTCTGAACGCCGGGAAGCAGGTCGACCGTGAAGTCGTAGCCGAGCTCGATTTGGTCGAGGCCGAGTTCGAGCGCCTCTTCGACGAGTGTTTCGCCGTCGGCATGACGGAACGTATGCCAGCGAGTAGAAAGGCTGTAGCTCATGCAAGCAGAGTTCGGTAAGCGACGCTGTCGCAAGCGTGCGAAACACATTGACGCGCAGACTCCGGCGTCGAACGCACGGGTACGTTAAAAAAGCCCCCTGCTAAACCCAGGGAGCTTGCTAGTGAATTCGGAAAACTGAGTAGAGAACGGGATTAGAAATCCCGCATGCGGCTGCGAGCGGCCTTGCGACGTTTCTTCTCGCTCGGCTTTTCGAAATAACGATGGGCTCGAAGGTCCTTGAGGGTCCCCTCCTTGTCCATGATCTTCTTCAAACGGCGCAGGGCCTTCTCAACTGATTCGCCTCTTTTTACTCTTACTGAAACCACGGTCTCTCTCACGCTCCCTTCTTTTTGGTTGAAATATCGAGCCAATATATCCATACCTGTGCGCTCCGTCAATTCGATTGTGATTTCGGACATATTTTCTGGATGTCGCCCCAGCCATTCTCAATTCTGATAATGAGTGATTCAACCCAGCAGCCGATCAGTACGCAGCTCACGCAACTGGCCCGCGACGCCTTTCAGGAGGTCTTTAGTGGGACGGAGCTAGACCTGGCGTCGATCGAGGTCGTGCAGGCCACCAGTTCGGAATTCGGTGACTACCAGTGCAATTCCTCTCTTTCGCTGGCAAAGGCGCTGAAGCGGCCGCCGCGGGCGATCGCCGAAGCCGTTGTGGGGCTGCTGGAGGCCGACGAGCGAGTATCTGGCATCGAGATCGCAGGCCCGGGCTTCATTAACTTTCATCTGGAGGATGCGTGGCTGGCGCGCCACGTGAATGCGGCGGCGGCGGCGCCGCACATGGGCGTCCCACAGATTGGGGAGGGGGAGCGCATCCTGATGGATTACGGATCTCCGAACATCACCAAGCCGCTTCATATCGGCCATTTGCGTTCGCACAATATCGGTTCCACACTTGATCGCGTTCTGCGTTTTCTTGGTTACGCGGTGACGGCGGACAATCATCTGGGAGATTGGGGTACGCAATTCGGGATCACGCTTCGAGGATGGCTTGAATCTGGAGATGAAGATCGTCTGAAGCATGAGCCGATGGAGGAGCTGGAGCGCGTTTACGTCGCCAGCTACGAGCGCAGCCGTGAAGACAAGGACTGGCTGACGGAATGTCGTGAGACGCTGGTCCGTTTACAGTCCGGCGACGCGGAGTGCCTCCGAATCTGGCAACGGTTCGTGGATTTAAGTATCGAGGAGCTTGACCGGATCTACGCGCGCATCGGCGTGACTTACGATCTCGTGCGGGGAGAAAGCCATTATCACGAGAAGCTGGAACCGATGGTTGGAAAGCTTATCGATGCCGGGCTTGCACAGCCCAGCGAAGGTGCACTCGTCGTGTTTCTCGAAGAGGAGAAGCTTGCGCCTTGCATGGTGCGCAAGAGCGATGGCGGGTTCAACTACGCGACGACGGACCTGGCGACGTTGGAGAGCCGGGTCGCCGAGTTCAATCCCAGCAAGATTATCTATGTGACGGATGACCGGCAGAAACTTCACTTTCAGCAGGTGTTCGCGATCAGTCGCAGACTGGGCCATACGGTTGAGCTGATCCATGTCGCGTTCGGCCTGATGCGGCTTCCCGAGGCGACGTTCTCCACGCGCGAGGGGAACGTGATCAAGCTTGAGGCGCTGCTGGACGAAGCGGAGCGGCGGGCGGGTGATGTCGTGCGCGAGTCGAGCACCGATCTCGACAGCGCCGAGCAGGCCCGGATTGCGGCGATGGTTGGCGTCGGCGCCGTGAAGTACGCTGACTTGAGCCAGAACCCACAGAGCCTCGTCACCTTCACCTGGGAGAAAGCGCTGAGTCTGGATGGAAACTCCGCGCCGTACCTTCAGTACGCCCACGCCAGGATCTGCAGTGTTCTCAGGAAGTTCGAGGAACGGTTTCCGGAGGCGGATCTGACGGGGGTCGTGCCGTCGTTAGGCGAGCCCACGGAGAGGGATATTGCGGTACACCTGGCGCGCTTTCCCGAGTGCCTGGTGAGCGTCGCTGAAACGTATCGCCCGAATCTTCTGGCTGATTACTTGTTCGAATTGGCAGGGAGGTATAGTCGCTTCTACCAGAATGTGCCCTTTCTCAAGGCTCCCGAGGGTGTGCGCGAAAGTCGCCTGCGGCTTTGTCAGCTTGTGCTCTCAACCTTGCGCACGGGTCTCGAGCTGCTCGGGATTCAAGCGCCGGATCGTATTTAGCCTTTTCGAGTCGATGCACCAGGTCTAGACTCCCGGGCTTACTCTATGGAAATGGTATGGGACGAACTAAGGAGGAGCGTGGAATGAAAGATGGACATAGTCAACGTGGTGGTTTGCGATGGTACGAGATCCTGTATGCCCTGGTCCTGCTGATCTTGCTGTTCTTCGGGCTCGTCGTGAATAAGCCGGCGCGAGTCGGTGTGGTCGACATCGGGGAGGTCATGAGCGAGTTGGGTATCAGCGCCGCATTGACCCAGGCCAGCAAGGATATTCAGGGCGATATCGGTCGCGAGATGCAGGAGATGCAGAAGGAATATGCGGCCGCCTACGAGGCGCTGTCCAGCCAGGCCGAAGCCGCCGAAGGCGACGAGGGCGCTCTGCAAGGCCAGATCAATACGCTTCAGGCTGATATGCGGCGCGCGACGTCCACGCTGGTCGCCGACAGCCAGCGACGTCAGCAGCATATGCTGGCGGAGTATCGCGCACGATTGCAGCGGTATATCAACCAGGTTGCGGAGAAGGAGGGCGTCTCGCTGGTGGCGACGAAGGGTTCGCACCTGGCGTACTACCGGTCCTCGATTGGGTTGACCGATGCCGTGATCGAGGCCGCCCGGCCCGACGCGGCGAAGCTGGCGCAGTCGCTTGATCCGGAGGATGCCGAGTAGATCGTAAGACGTGGGTTGTTAGGCGATTGAACGGAACTCCTGCGTCGTGCGTCGTGCGGCGGTGGCGCTGTCGCGGAGTCGTATACGGTATTGATGAGAATACTAGTTACAGCTGGACCGACTCGAGAGGCCATCGATCCGGTACGCTTTATCAGTAACCGTTCGTCGGGCAAGATGGGTTATGGTCTCGCGCGGGCCGCGCTGGATGCGGGGCATGAGGTCGTGCTGGTGAGCGGACCAGTTGCGATCGAGCCCCCGGCCGAAGCGAGGACGATCAACGTGGTTTCGGCCACTGAGATGCTGCAGGCAGTTCGTGCGGAGCTGCCGTCCTGCGACACGTTGATCATGGTCGCCGCGGTTTCGGACTGGCGTCCGCGCCGCGCGAGTGCCGAGAAGCTCAAGAAGTCCGAGATGAGCGACCGACTCGAGTTGGAGCGGACGCCCGACATTCTGAGCGAAGTTTCCGATCTCAAGGGCGACCGGCTTTTCGTCGGCTTCGCCGCCGAAACCGAGGACCTGCTGGTGGAGGCCGAACGGAAATTGCGGGACAAGAATCTAGACTACATCGTGGCCAACGATGTCAGCCATCCCGAATGGGGCATGGAGAGCGAGTTCAACAAGGTCGTGCTGATCGGCGCGGATGGCACCCGTGAATCGATGCCCGTACTGCCCAAGCCCGAGGTAGCGCGCCTGCTTATCGAGCGCATCGGAGCCTATCGCGCCGCCTGCGTGTCGGGTTCATAGACGGGTTGCTTACTCGAATCCGGCTTCGCGATCGGATTGCGCGATAAACGCATTGACTGTCTCGTAGGCGCTGCCGAGATATTCGATCGTGCCGTCGTACATGGGGAGGGCGAAGACCACGACGAACAGGCTAAAGACGACACGCACGACTTGATTGTCGGATCGCGTGTAGAGATAGACGAACGAGTAGAGCGGAACGATCGTCGACATCACGCCGAAGAAGAACTCGTCCCGGTATGCCTCAAGCAGAATGATGATGTGAAAGGCGAGAAGGATGGGCGGCCCCCAGGTGTCCCCGAAGCGGTCGAGGGACGCGGCCATGCCGGGGTCGATCGGGCCCGCGTAGCGGTACCACGCCAGGGGCAAGCCGATGATGAGCAGGATGATCGCGCTGATAACCCCCGGTCCGAGGATGCGGGTTCGACTTTTTCTGGCCTTTTCGGAATCGACCTGAACTTCGGCAACCACGCGCGCGCCAGCGCCGGCGGCGGCATCGCCGGCCGCGGCCGAGCGGGCAGGGCGCCTGGCCACGCTGGCGCGCCGCCGGGATGGATCCGGTGGCTCGATGACGACATTCCCGCTGGATTCGCCTTTCGGCATCTCTGCGTCAGCAGGGCCTGTCGCCTCGGCGCGGTTGGACAGCGCCATATCCGCGCCACACGATGGACACTTCAAGTTCTCCGGTGTGGCGTACTCGGAGATCGTCAGCGTGTTGTCGCACGCGGCACAGGTGAGTTCTATGTCGGGCATAACGTTGCCGAGGACAGGGCTACTTTCGCCTCGCATCGTGCGAGACGAGAAGGACGCGCGCGTGATCCGGTTCGTAGTGATGCGACAGAAGGGCATCGAGTGGGCGGTTGGGAGCATCCGCCGGCAACGTGATCAAGGTGATGGCGTCTTCGTACTCGCGAAACAAGTCGTGTTCGCCCATATTCTGGACCTCGTAGTTCCGCCATCCGGGTACAGGATTCTCCGGCGCACACTGGACCGCAACGACCGCACATCCGGCGCCGCCGAATACGCGGTGTAGCCCGATCGCGGTGGCACCGGTACCGAAACCGGTGACCACCGTGCGAATCTCCGATCGGGAGGGTAGTTGGTCGAGCAGGGCCGTTGCCCATGCCCCGACGCAGTCCACCATGGCGGGGTTGATCATCTGCTGCGGCCAGCGCCATCCGTCGGCGACGCGGCTCTGACAAACGGAGAATGCCTCCTCGATCGAGGCCGGCACCAGGATTTCGCCGCGGAATCCCTGCGCACCCAGGTACGCGGAGCCGACCGGATCGCATACCGCGGTGACGGGGATTTCATACTCGGTGGCAAAGTGCTCCAACGCCAGCGCGGTACATCCGCCGGTCATTTCGATCAGGCCGGCGGCGTCGTTGATCGGTTCGCGCGCGAAGTATTCCGAGAACGTGAGGTACTTCAAGCTGCCCGAGGGGCAATGACCGCCCCAGACCATCCATGGGCGCCCCCCGCCGGGTTCGTCGATCTCGAAGTGGGGTGGGGAACGGGTCATGACGGGTCCCTCGTGTCGCGGGTGTCCAGCACATGCACGCGGTCGAAGAAATCGCTGTAGAGATACTGCGGCCAGTTGGCCATGCAATCGTTACCCAGGATCACGCCGCGCATGATCTCGGTGACCATCATCGCTGAAGCCGTGATTGCGCCGATGCCGCAGGTGGGTATGTGGCCCGTCCCGTCGAAGCATCGCTTGAGGTAGCCGGGCAAGATATAGGATCCGAGGCGCGGGACAATCTTTGGAAAGTCGACGCCGCCCTCGTCGGTGATATAGAGTTCTTCGTAGAGCGGGGCGTCGGGGTGAAAGACGTGCACGGTTGCGCCGAACCCGGTCATCAGCCCGGTCAAAACGATGATGCGATGCTCCCGGCAGGCGCGATAGAGGTGTCTCTTGGCGTTAATACCGGCTAGATCCATTACCTCAATCACATAGTTCGGGGGCGGAAAGTCATCCGTGGGCCGGACGAGTTCGGGCACGTTCGCCTCGTTCACCCCGTCCGCAAAGACGCGTAACCGGATGCCGGGATTGGCATCGCGACACATGCGGGCAATCACGTCGACCTTGGGCGTGCCGACCGTGCTTTCAAAGCAGCCGATCTGCCGGTTCGAATTGTGGATCTCGTAGACGTCGAAGTCGCTCAGGGTCAGCATGCCGAACCCCATACGGGTCAGGTCCATGGCGACCTGTCCCCCGGTGCCGCCGACTCCGGCAATCAGCACATGCATTTCCGCGATTCGCTCGAGCGTCTCGGGGGCCACGATGCCGGTGGTTCGCTGGAATCGATCGTCGATCACTCGGGTAGCCTCATCGCCACGTAGAAGTTCTCGCCGTAGTAGTCCTCACCCGATGCCTCGAGGACATCCCGGAAGCCGACCTCCTGAAGGAGGGAGACCAGGTCCTGGGGTTCAAAGAAAGTAACCATTTCATCGGTGCCACTGGTCAACTGTTGTGTACATTGCATGAAATGCTCCACGGCCGAGGAGAGTTGCGCCATGTCCTGGCCGTCCTGCTGCCACTCATCGAAGGCGCACTTGAAAATATGGCGGGGATCCGGCCGGTGCCTCGGCCCCGTCGCAATCAGGACGGCGCCCGGGCGGAGGTGGCGGATCGATTCATCGAGCACGAGGCGGGGTTCGCTGACGTAGAAAAGCACGTTGTTCAGGATCAACGTGTCGGCATCACGAGGCGCGGAGTCCGGGAAACTCAGGACGTCACCGGTTTCGATCTGCCAGTTCTTGCGGTCGCCGGCCGGCATCGACTCACGGCGAGCATGGGCCGGCTCGAGCATGCCGGGATTGTTGTCGAAGCCGTAAACCGGATGCCCGGCGGCCACCAGTCTCTGGCTGACTATTCCGGTCCCGCACCCGGCGTCGATGATTCGGGTGCCCTGGCTGGAGTCTCGAAGAATCTTATCGACCATCCGCTGATAACAATGCAGCCGCGGAATGACCTCGTCATAACTCTTGGCGAATTCGGTCCAGATATTGTCGGCACTCATGCTGCGTGTACGAGAATCCAGCGTGGCGATCTCGTATCGGCAGTTAACACTCTGCTCCAGCGCGCGGCCAAAGGTCTCGGGGTCGAGATTCTCGCGATCATGAATGACCTTGAACATATCCTTGACCGTACCGAGCAGTTTCTTTCCGTAAGCTCTGGTTTCCGGATCAGGCAGGCTGGTGAGGTATTTGATGTCGCGGATCAGATGGGCAATGCAGAACTGCACGGTAATGTTGAAGTCTTTCATGTACTTGTGATAGGCCGAGAAGTAATCGCAGCCGAGCACGCCGTTGAACTCCTTGCCGAGCACCTCGACCAACACCTTTGATCCTCGGGACTTGTCGATTTTGAACAGCACGTACAGATCGGCTCTGAACACCCAGGTGTAGAATTTCTCTTTGTTTTCCTTGTGACCGGTCTCATCCACATTGAGGGTTGTCTCCAGAGGCAGGAGTTTGAGCAACTTCTCGTAGGGCTGGTCGAGAGCGTGAGAGGCCTTTTCGACAACCTTGCGCAGGTAGCCACGCGAGACCTTTTCGCCCAGCACATCGCGGAT
>JAQBYD010000071.1 GCA_027623315.1 Verrucomicrobiota bacterium
ACACGGTCGCATGGACATTTGTTCTGCTAATCGTGTCCCTCCGTCGTGCCCCCCAATCGTGTCCCGATTTGCTTGCGTCAACGTTGCCGCTCTCGGGCTGCGAGCTTGCGAGCAGTACCGAGCAGCGGCGTGTTCGGCTTCTACTTCAGGTTGCGTGGGTGTTCCTTCTGGGCCGCGAACATCGCAAGGAAGTCCTTTCCGATCGCCGAACCCTTGACAGTGATACCTCTGCCTCTCTGGACCTGCGCTTCTTCAAGCAGCTCGACGGCGGCATTGACTCGCCTGAGCAGCTTGTCCAGTCTATAGACCAACTCAATGGCATCATCGTATGTTGTAGTGGACAGCAGGTAGCGATGAATGCACCTATTCCGCACCCCATATGCTGACGAAAGGTCGTCGAATAGAGGCTGGTCTATGACGGCGGCCACTAACGCCCGCCGGTAGATGTCGCGTTCAGAAATAGCACGGTCGTCGTCACTCTGCATCAGCAATAGATCATCGATAGCGCACGATCCCGTGTCAAGTTGCTGCTTGAGAATCAGACCGACGCGCAACACGCCGTCGATTAGATTCGCCTGAAGAACAATGCACTCGAGGGCTGCTCGTTTTTCGTAAGCCTTGTTCAGCAGCATGGCGGCGGCCGTTACGGCTTGGAGTAGTTTTTCGAGAGCACTAATCATGGTCTTCCGCCGAACGACCAGAATGACCGGACCAGTGCAGCCGCATCCGGGCGGCTGTACTGGGTACGCGTCAATTCTCTGGTTCGGCTCTCTTGGTCTTCTGCTCTGGCAGTGTCCCGTGCTCCAAGCGGTGCTCGTAGGACCGCTCTTTCGTGCACCGATTGATGATGGTTGTCTTCTCGATGGGCTCGCCCATCGTCCAAAACACCAAACCGTTTTCATCAAAATACGTGATCGGTTTGTGGTAGAACTTACCTTCATATCCATGTTCGCGAATATGCCGGACGAGTGAGAGGAAGAGTCCCTCGTCCACTCGGTCGCGCACGATGTACTCGTGCGGCCAAGTCTTCGCGTAGGTCTTCGCGAATGTCCAGTCGCAAGAATCCACAAATGATCGGAGAGAACTGGGAAGTGGAACTGCGTCAGGCATCGCTGACCCCCGACTGCTGTACCGTTGCTTGGCCTGCAAGGGCGCGGCACATCCCATCCAACCGCTCCACGATAGCATCGACAACGCAACTCTTTTCCTCTTGTGCGGGGATATCGAGTGCAATAACGAAACTGCCGTCGTCGTCCGTAGCTGTCAGCACGCCTTCGCGTGATGCCCATGGTTCAATCGCTTGGCGGGCTGTGCGGGCTTGCTCCCAAGCGGTGTCGTGAAACACTGCCCAAAAGGGTGTGGCCCCGTGTTTCTTCCAGAGGCGAAAATGAACGCCAATCCATGCGCCAGGCCGGTTCTCCACAGCGTCACTGCGCTCGAAATAGGAGTAGCGTCCAATCCGTTCCGGCGATGCCTGCGGCATCGTTCCTTTCAGATTCAGGACGTGCCTCGCCACAGCCTTGTCGATCGCGTCCTGCAAGACGGAACCGAGTTCAAGCATGAAGGCCGGAAGCCGCTGGTTCGACAGTTCATCACGCGAAATGGGCGAGAACGCATTGCTGTCCGCCACATCGCACAGTGCGCGAAGCTGCACAAGATCGCCTCTGCTCGTCGGATCATCCACACACTCATGCTCAAGCATGGACAAGACGCTGGTCCATGACGTGATGGCGAGAACTGGTCCCAGTCGGGTGTCGAGTGAAGCGGGAATGCCGGCGGCACTCGACCTGTCCGAAGTGACGACGTCACCAGTTGTCAGGCGTTGCTTCAGTTCGCGCCACAGAGTCTGTTCACGCGCCGCAGGCGCGATGACGAGAAGCACTGTTGGTTGTGGATAGGCGGCGAGTTGCTTCAGATAAGAAACCGGTTGATTGTCGGTCAGTCCCGCCCAGAACTTGTTCTCCACAAAGACACGCGGTTGATTGTCGGCGAATCCCCACATGTCCGGGCGGATCGCTCCTTCGGTTTGCTGGGTTTTGAAACGCAACGCTGGAAGTTCCGGGACAAGGCCACGAAGGAGCTTCATCATACCGTTGCACGCGGACTCGCTGGATTCGAGAATGTAGGCAAGTGCGTCGGTCGCAACGTCCTCGTTCACCTGCGAGAAGCGCTTCTGGATGATGTGACTGAATACGGTATGCATTGTTTCTCCTCTTGCCGAACGTCAGCGTTGAGGATTCGGCGCGCTAGCGCCGATATCCTCCGACGCTTTGTTGGCATTTGTCGTTTCTGTCCTGAACTCGGGAAGCAGGGCTGATGTTGCACTGACGATCCTGACCGGCTCGAAATGCGGCGCAGCCTGATCTGCCTGTTTCATTTTCTCGATCTGCCGAAGGTTCTTGATGCACGCATCCCGGGAGGCGGTGTTGCGTGATGCGAGGAACGAGGGAACGCCGATCAAGACAGCAACGAGAATGGCCGCTACGATCAGAACTCCGATGATGATCCGTCTCTGCGTCATGTTCCCTCGATCATTCATTTCATGATGCCAACCATAGTATTAGACGGCGATATTTCGGTAATACAACATGTCCTGCCCGGAGCGGCCGTCGTGACGCTTCGGGTGGTGCCTGGATGGACAAGACGGGGGTGTCCGGGGACACGAGACTGCAGATTCAGGCGCCGTCTTGTTCATGAACATGCATGATAGAGCCCGTGCAGGCGCGGGAAAAGACTATTGTGCGCAATTCGGAGGTGACGGGGCGTTAGGTCGTGCGGGTGGCGTCGGCGGTTACGACGACCCCGGCCGGATTGCTACGGCGAGGCAGGCGACAGCGCGAGACGATAGGTCGCGAGCGTCCGATCAGCTTAGCCGCCGAATATCCGCGCCGAGGCGGCGCAGCTTGCGCTCTACCGTCTCGTAGCCGCGATCAATCACGTCGGCGTTGCCGATCACGCTCTCGCCGTCGGCGCAGAGCGCGGCAACAAGCATGGCCATGCCCGCTCGAATGTCGGGACTGGCCATGCGCGTGCCATGCAGCTGCGCCGGGCCGACCACCATGACACGGTGCGGATCGCACTGCACGATGCGCGCGCCCATCTCGATCAGCCGGTCCACAAAGTAGAGGCGGCTTTCGAACATCTTCTCGAAGAAGAGCATGGTGCCGCGCGCCTGCGTGGCCATGACGATCGCGACACTCATCAGGTCCGATGGGAATGAGGGCCATGCACCGTCCTCGATCTTGGGCACCGCGGCGCCAAAATCGTTGACGATGCGCAGCGATGGTTTCGGGAAGTTCAGCGTGCCGTCTTTAATCTTCCAGCAAACGCCGAGCCTGGCAAAGGCGCGCTCGACGGGCGCCAGGTCGGCCGGCCGGATACCATGGATCGTGAGCGAACCGCCCGTAACGGCGCTCGCCGCGATAAAACTGCCGATTTCGATATGGTCCGGGGGGACGGTCCGGCACACGCCACCGAGTTCTGAGACTCCGTCGATGGTCAGACAGTTCGTGCCGATCCCCTCGATGCGCGCCCCCATGCCATTGAGCATCTCGCAGAGAGCCTGCACGTGCGGTTCGGAGGCCGCGTTGAGAATGGTGGTGCGTCCCTCCGCGATCGAGGCCGCCATCATGATATTCTCCGTCGCGGTGACGCTGGCTTCGTCGAGCAGCATGTCGCAGCCGCGCAATGTGTCGCGGTGGAAGGCGTACGAGCGGTCGCCGCTGACCCGAATGCCCAACGCGGCAAGCCCATCAAAATGGGAGTCCACGCGACGCCGGCCGATCACGTCGCCCCCGGGGGGATGCAGCGTGGCGCGGCCGTGACGGGCAGCGAGCGGGCCCGCGAAGAGGATCGAAGAGCGCAATCGACGGCATAACGCGGCGGGTAAGCGCGTGCGCGTCAGGCTGGAACAGTTGAGATGAACGGTGTGACCCCGCCGCGAGACGGTGGCACCCAGCGCCGATAGAATTTCGAGCATGGTGTCGACATCGTCGATCAACGGGACGTTGCGCAGCTCGACCGGCTCCTCCGTCAGAATAGCCGCGGCGAGCATCGGCAGGACGGCATTCTTGTTCCCGCTCGGCGTGTAGTCGCCACATAGCGGGCAGCCGCCCTGGATCACGAAGCGAGGCGTCTCAGCCATGAGTCGCTACCGTGCGCGAAGAGAGTAGGTCGCGCGCGATGCCGGCGATATGGTCCGGCGTGAAACCGAGTTCCGTGGCGATAGCCTTGTAGGGCGCGGACATGCCGTATCGATCGATGGCGTGTACGCGTCCCGCATCGCCAACGTATCGCTCCCAACCGAAACTCGCGCCGGCCTCGACACCCAGTCGAGCCGTGCACGCTTTCGGAAATACGCTCGAGCGATAGGCTTCATCCTGCTGCTCGAAGAGCTCCCACGAGGGCATGCTGACGACACGCACGTTGGCTTCGCCGGCGAGCATGCGGCCTGCGTCCAGGATTAAAGGAACTTCGGATCCCGATGCGGCGAGGATAAGATCGGGCGTGCCTTCGCCGCTCTGCCAGAGCACGTACGCGCCCTTCGCGACCCCGGATGCCGCGGCCAGCTCATTGCGGTCGAAGACGGGTAGGCCTTGACGGGTCAGGATCAGCGCCGTGGGGCCGGTCTGGTTGCGTAGTGCGGCCAACCATGCCGGGCCGGTCTCGGTCGCCTCGGCCGGGCGGATCACGGTCATGTTCGGCATGGCCCGCAGGCTCGCGATATGCTCGACCGGCTCGTGCGTCGGTCCATCCTCCCCGACATACACACTATCGTGGGTAAAGACGTGAATCACGGGGATGCGCATAATGGCGGCCAGGCGCAGGGAAGGCCTGCAATAATCCGCAAACGTGAAGAAGGTGGCACCATAGACACGCAGTCCGCCGTGCAGGGACATCCCGTTCAGCATCGAGGCCATGCCGTGCTCGCGAATACCCCAGTGCATGTTGCGACCGCCAAACGAGCGGGGTGCGACGGAATCGGCTCCCTTGATCAGGGTGTTGGTGCTGGGCGCCAGGTCGGCAGAGCCGCCCACGAGATTGGGCAGGGCCTTGGCCAACTCCTGGATAACGGCCTGGGAGGACTTGCGCGTCGCGATCGACGCGCCCACCTCAAATTCGGGCAGGACCGACTCCAGGTCCGGCGGCAGCTCATTGCTGAAAGACGCACTCCACGTGAGGGCCAGGTCGGGATGGGCCTCGCGGAACTCGGCAAACGAGGCGTTCCAGGCAGCCTCAAGCTCCTCGAGCTCACGCTTGCGCGCGGCGAAGAGGTCGCGAACGCGCTCGGGGACGTGAAAGGTCTCGTCCACCGGCAACCCAAGGGCTTGTTTCGTGGCGGCGACTTCGTCGTCGCCCAGCGGCGCGCCGTGAGCTTCGGACGTGTCGTGCGCGCTGGGGGCGCCGTGTGCGATATGGGTGCGGCAGATCACGATGGTCGGCTTGTCGGTTACGCTCTTTGCCGACTCGATGGCCGCTTCAATCTCATCGTAGTTGTGCCCGTCGATCTCGAGGACATTCCAATGGTACCCCTCGAAGCGTTTGCGCACATCGTCGCTGTAGGCCAGATCGGTGGAGCCTTCGATCGTGATGTCGTTGCTGTCGTAGAAGACGACCAGCTTGCCGATCTGCAGATGCCCGGCGATCGCAAAGGCTTCGTGGCTGACCCCCTCCATGAGGTCTCCGTCACTGGCGATGACGTAGGTGAAGTGGTCCACCGGGCTGAAGGTGTCGGTATTGAAACGCGCGGCCAGCATATTCTCAGCGAGCGCCATCCCGGCTCCGTTGCCGCAGCCCTGTCCCAGCGGACCGGTCGTGGTCTCGACCCCGATCGTCTCGCCGTACTCGGGATGGCCCGGCGTTTTGCTGTGCAACTGGCGGAACGACTGGAGTTCCGATATCGGCAGGCCGTAGCCGGATAAGTGCAACAGGCTGTAGATCAGCATCGAGCCGTGTCCGGCGGAGAGCACGAAGCGGTCGCGATCGGGCCAGTCCGGGTTCGATGGAGAATGCTTAAGGTGTTTAAGCCAGAGCACGGCGGCGATGTCGGCCATCCCCATGGGCATCCCGGGATGTCCGCTGTTGGCCTTCTGTACGCCGTCCATGGCGAGGCCGCGAATTGTGTTGGCGGTTAGAAGAAGATCGTCACGTGCTATGTCGCTCATTGTACTGTCCTTTCTCGAAATGGCGCCTGGGTGGCGGTGCGCAGCAGGGGCCGGCGCGTCCTCCTGACCGGCGTAGCGATGCTCCGGCAGAGCCCCGAACCGCAGACCAAAGAAGCGAATCACTATGGCCCCGAGGTGCAATGTGTGTCGAGGGAGAAACGCGACGAGGCAAAGGATTTCGTTGTTCCCGGAGCGGCGTGGGGGCACGCCGTGTGAGAGGGATTCCACAGATAGCCGCCGCCCTGCCGGCGATCCAAAGCGCAACGGCCGCGGAGTGGACGACAGAGGCCGGTGTCACGTCGATTCGCTCACGGCCTCGCCGCCGCCGTCCCATCGATTCTTGCGCATCCAGGTCGACCTGCCCTGACGCGCCGCAGAGCCCCAGCGAACGACCCCGCACGACCGGGACGGTCGTCCCACGCCGGCCGCAGGCGCCACGGTCCGGAGGTCTGGACGTGGAACGAGCATCCTGCTCGTTTGCGCTTAGTGGAACTGCAGTTGGTGGCGGCCGGCGTCGAAGGCGAGGTCGATAGGCTCCGGATGCACGGAGCAGCGCTCGTGCCGCTCCATCTCGTCGCGCATGTCTTCGCTCACGTAGAATTGGTCTAGATGCAGCGTGTTGGGAATAAACATCCAGCGGTTGCGCCCGTAGCGACCCCCAACCGTTTCGATGAGCGTTTGGTCGTCTTTCAGCGTCGCCGGAATCTTCATGCGATCCATTTCGCATGTTGTGAAGGCATTGATGAAGGTTTTGTGCTCGTCTATGGCGTCTCGCAGCTCGGAGGTGATGAAATCGGCCAAGCCGACACCGATGGCATTGCCCTGTGATTTCCCGGCCAGGCGCAGGACCGCGATCGCGCGAACCGCGGGCTTATCAATGTCGTTGAGGCCGGCAACACCCCGACGCCCGATCACATTGGGATCCATGCCCGTGCCGCTGTAGGTCTTGCCCATCTCGTCGATGACGAGCACGTTCAGGTCGTTCACCGGGAGGCGCGGAAAATAACCCCGGTGCCGCTCGACCAGGCGGGGCTCTTCCTCGGCAATGCGGGCGGCCGGGAGCGCATGAATCTCCGCCGTCTGATCGTAGCCATCCTCGAGAATCGCGACGCCGGCCAGTATTTTCCCCGAGTCTACCAGGATCTTGCCCATGTCGTAGAGCATGTCGCACATCACGGGAGTCGGCGCCGTGTGGAACGTCTCGGCGGAGCGGATCTTGCCCATGCCGACGACCATCATCTTCAACAGCCCGCTCTGAAGTGTGCCCGCGAAACAGGTGTGCAGCTTGATCCGGTTTAGCACGATGACCCCGGCGGATTCGTAGCAGTGTTGGTCCATGAACACGTCGCCCGTGTTTACCTCTCCCACCTTGACGACCTCCATGCTCGCGCGGATCTCCATTTGCATGGCGTCTTCGGTGATGCCGAGAGACTCGACCATGCTGCGCTGCCCCTCGGCGGTGGCGCCGTTGTGCGAGCCCATCGCGGGCACAATGAACGGAGTGGCGCCGCGCGACTTGAGCCAGTCCCCCACGGCGCGCGTGATCACATCGATATTCGCGATGCCGCGGCTCCCGGCGGTGATCGCGATATCGCCCCGGGGCACATCGAGGTTCGCGGAATCGAGCTGCCTGCGGACCTCGCCCGCAACATCGGCCACGGGCTTCGACACCAGTTCCTGTCGAACGCGATATAGCTTCATAGCATTAGCGTAGCACTTTCGGGGCCGAATCAGAGCTTCAGGAGATCCCGCCGCAATTTTGCAAGACTCTCCGGGCGCACGGCGTCGGGTGCCAGCCGCCGCGCCAGGCCGTACGTCAGTCGCATGCGGGCGTTGATCGCCCAACCGGAGGCTTCAAGAATGCTGCTCAAGTTGCGTACGCTCAGCTTCACGGCGGCGACGAGTATGATCGGGACCAGCACCACCAGCAGTCCTGCGGCAAGCCCCAGCATCGATTTACTGAGCCCGACGCCGACGATGGTCTTGGTGATATAGGCGAAGGATGATCCCAGCGCCGCAAAGGCTACGCCGCCGGTGAGCATCATGTCGCGCGTGCGTGTCGCCGGTCCATCCGCCGAAGTCGCCGTAGCAGCCGGTGTCGGCGCGACGAGGGGCGCCGCCGCCGGCCCCTGCACGCTCTCTGCGAAGCCCTTTTCAAGAGACGTCGTGGTCTTCGCCAGGCTCGACTCAAGCGATTGTTCGGTGGATGTCGAAATCTTCTCCACGGCAGATGTGATCAGTGTGCTGACTTTCTTGAACGGCGCGAGAATCGCCTCGGTCAGGCTAATCGGATGTTCGATCACCTTGACCACCCGCACATCCCAGACTTTGTCATCCCGATCGAAAAGGACGCCGCGCTTACCCAATCCGAGATTGCCCCGGTGACGGCACGTGACCGGCGTCACGATGTGCCAGGCCGGATCTTCGGGCCGCGCCGTGACCTCGGCATACATCAAGAAAATGCCGGCGCGCTGGGCGTCCCGGCTGTGTTGGGCGACATCCTGCACGCGTATATTGAAATTGAAGATGCGGCCGTCGATCACGAGGCGTCCCACCTCGAACATGGCCCGCGTCTCGTACCGGTACAGATCCGCGAAGCTGATGAAGTTGTTGCAGATCTCGAGGAACCAGCGTTGCATCAGGAGCAGGCGTTCCACCTCCTTCAACCCGGAGAGTTCTTCGCCGACCAGGAGATCCTCGTCCATCAAACGGCGTAGCTGGTTGGGCAAGTCACCCTCCAGGTAGGCGTTCAACTTGTCGGTACCCAGGGACTCCACTTCGCCGCCGCCCTTCCTGGAGAGCCACTCTTCGTAGGCCACGAACGCGTTCTGCACGGTTTGCCAATCCTCCTCGGAGAACGGACCATGCTGCGCGCCGAGCAACGGGGTTAGCACCGTGGCGTGCAAAAGGTCGAGCGCTTTGCGGTAGAAAGGGTTCACGTGTTTGTCGATGACCAGCCGGCCGTCGGCGCGTGGCCGGGCAATCGGTGAGGCCGAGAGGTAGTCGTGGCGTGCCTCCGCCGAGGTATAGGCCCCGGCAGGGGCTTCAAGCGGCGCCGGGGCGCGCTCCATCAGTTCATTGACGGCCGTGATCTTGCAAAGCTCGAAATAAGCCGTGACCTCCGGCGCGATGGCTGCGTACGCCTTGTGGGCCTCCGCCGTATTCTCGCCGAGGGGGAGCATGGGGTGTCCCTCCGCGGCAGCGCTGTCTGTGTAGAGCATCTGCCAATCCAGAAAAGCCTTCGTGCGCGCAAGAAACGTATCAAGCAATTCCGCATTGACGCCCTCGTTCCCGGCGATTGCGGTCACCTTGCCGACACTGGAGATGATGTCGTTGATAAAGTCGCGTAGCGCTTCATCCTCAATGCTGTCCGGTGGAATCACGCCGTCTCCGTTGCGGCTGCCCTTCGCAAGAATGGCCTTGTTGTCTCGCACGTCCCGCAGCGTGATCGCGCCACTCTCGGCTTTGTCGAGGTTGCTCAGTACGCGCCGCGCCGCGGTCAGAACCTTCGCGCCATCCGGATCGTCGGCGTTGATGTGTGCGAGTTGCGCCGCGTCGAGGCGTTCGTTCACGGCACTGCGGTCGTTCAGGACCCGGAACAGCCATCGTTGCGTACGGCGAATCTCGTGGCAGATGATCCGGCCGTTGCGGTTATAATCCAGGAGCTCGAGGGCAACGGGGTCACAGCGCAGCTGATGGATCGGCGCGCTGGTGGCCATCCAGAACGTCTCGTCGAGCTCGTCGAGATATTGGAGATCCTCGATCGAGGCGATGCGGAGTTGGTATGCCCCGCCGTAGTTGACGAAGGTGAACTTCTTTTTCTTACCAAACATGCTGTTTTGCCGAGCCGGATGCGGAACTGGCCGTGTGGGGCATTATTCCAGTATTCCGAAGTGGCGGGCAACCCGAAACTCCTCGACGTCGTCCTCGGAGACGAGATGGCCGCTCACGGACATGCCCTGCTTACGGGTCGATGCCGGATCGCCCGTGATCAAGGGATGCCACTCCGGCAGCGGCTCGCCTTTCGCAAGCCGCCGGTAGGCGCAGGTGTCGGGCAGCCAGTGGAGCTTGTGGACATTCTCGGGGGTCAGGCATACGCATGTGGGGACGTGTTTGAGGCGCTCAGGATAGTTCTTACAGCGAGCTGTCTCGAGGTTCAGCAACCGGCAGGCCACGTTCGAATCCTCGATCTCGCCGGTATCCGGGTCCTCGAACTTGTGGGCGCAGCACTTCCCGCAGCCATCGCACAGAGACTCCCACTCGTCGGTGGACATCTCCTCGAGCGATTTGTGTTCCCAGAATCTGTGCGGCGTGGTTGTCATGAATTGCCTACGCTACTGTGAAACGGAGTTGAAAGTTATACGGTTCCCTGGCCCACGAATCACGCGAATCCACACGAATGGACTGCAACGGATAGGAACATCTCCTATATTTCGCTGTGAGTATTTCACGATCTGTGGACAGATCGTGAAGTACCCGCCGCCAAATTCTATGACGTGATCGTGATCTGTAACGGCCATTCGTGTAAATTCGCGTGATTCGTGGGCTCCCCCTCACTCGATTCCCGCTAGCCCGCTTTGCGCAACTCGGTAATCACCCCGCCGAGGCGACGCCGGATCGAATCGGGCGCGACGCGCAACCACGCTTCCAGGATGGGGAGGTATTTCGGGTCCTTCTTGTCGAGGACCTTATCGAGCACGCGATCGAGCAGTTCGGGGCTGCGCTCGCAGAGGTAGTTCATATTGAAGAGCGTGAGGCCGGACGCGACCAGCTCGTCGAAGCCACGCACCAACTCGGCGGCCATCGTCTCTTTTTCGATGTCCCAGCCGCGCATCGTGTAGACGAGTTTCGGCGAGCGGCCGCGGTGCTCCGTGGTCAGGAATCCGCGGTCGATCACCCAGTCGATACGCGCCATGATATCGCGCATCGTGAGGTCACGAAAATAGGCATAAACGGGGCAGGTCTGAATGCCGCGCTCGAGGAGCCTTCGGTTACGCGAACCCTTGAGCACCTGCGCGACCTGGTCTCGTCCTCCCTCACCGTGCCAGGCATCGACGCCGCGCAGGATCGCGGCGACATCCCGAAAACGGAGCTGCTGAATTTCGCCCGGCGATGCGCCTTCCGGATCATCTCGATGCGTAGCGTCCATGGTCTCGTGATTATAGAGAGCGCACCGGAGAAATCCAAGCCGAACCTCAACCATGCGCTTTCACCTCACCGGGGTCACGTGCGTAGCGCGGCGCGATGCAAAGGTTCAGCGAGTACGATCTACACGTGAACCGGACGCGGCGTGAGGCCGGGCAACGCTTCGCCGGAGGGAGCGAGGGCACCGAAAGCCGCGATCGTTTCGCGGACGGTATCCTGAATTGTGAAATCCGCGCGAATTCGTGCGCGCGCGCCCGCGCCGAGGAGGCGGCAGAGCTCGGGGTCCCGGGCAAGCTGCTCGATCGCCGCGGCAAGCGCGATGGGATCTCCGGCGCGCGCGACGAGCCCCGACTCACCATGGCGCACCAGTTCCGGTAGTCCGCCCACATCGGATACGACCGTCGGCAGGCCCTGTGCCATCGCCTCCATGACCGAGCGCGCCATGCCTTCACGCCGCAGCGACGGCATGACAAACGCGTCACATGCTGCGACCAATGCGGTTGTGTCCGGATGGTTGCCGGCAAAGTGAACCCGGTGCGAAATGCGGGGATCTCGCCCGAGCCGGCGTACGGCCCGGTCGGCGACCTCTCCGAGCAGTAGAACGTGAATCGGCAACTCGCTGTTCTGGACCAGCCGGTCCAGCGCCTTGAGTAATATAGGCACGCCTTTGCGCGGCTGGATATGGGTTGCACAGGCGACGACGAAGTCGTCCCGCTTCATTCCGAGCGGAGCCAGCGTTGAGCGAGGTGCCGGGTGGTACCAGTCGAGATCATGCCCCTTGTAGATGCGCACCAGCTTACGCCGCGCGATGCCGACCCCGTGCAAACCGTCCCGCACGGCGTCGCAGGCACAGAAGATACGATCGAGATTAGGGCTCAGGTAGGACAGGTGTGAAAGCACGTTCAGCTGGCTGATACTGCCGACCACGCCCCGATAGGCGACGCGTTTGATCGACATGCCGCGCGATGCCCGCAAGCCCTGGATTACGGGGCGCTTGGTCGGAATCATGTACAGAACGTCGTAGGGCCGCGATCGCAGTTTGCGCCGGATCGAGCGGATCGCCTCGGGGTCGATATCCCGCCGCATTTCGAGGGGTGTCACATCGGGCAACTGATCGTGGAGCGTGGAAAAATGCGGAACCGCAGGATGCAGCATGACCGACAAGTCGACCCCGGCGGCGTGCATGCCTAGCAGGGTATGGGTTTCAGCGAGGTCGAGGTGTTCGGCTACGGCAAGGATCTTCATGCCGGGTTCCGGGCTCTCAAGGTGTGACTGTTGGCCAAAGCTTCGGGCATCTCAAGGGGGCACCTTTGCGCGCTCACATTGCACGCTATCGCTGGTTGGTTTGTAGCGGCCCAGCGCCCGGCTGGCAATGTATTTGTTGCCGTTTAGATTCCATTTCAATCGACAGGCTTGTTGTGGGCCACCATAGTTGAAGCGAAGCATGGATCGGCGAGCATTTCTGAAGTACAGCGGTGGTTTGGCAGGTGCCGCCGCAGGCGCGCATGTTCTGGGCCCTTTGTGGTGCACAGCAGGGCTTTCCACAGGGCCGGCCGGGTCCGCGTGGGTCGGGGCGGACGGGATTCCGCGCTGGACGGCGCCTCCTTATCCGGTCCCCACGCCTGGAGACGGATCCACGGCGCAGACCGATCCAACACGCTTCGCCTCCTACACGGTAGTCGACGACCTTACGCTTCCGGCGGAGTACGAATACAGCGTTGTCGCACGTTGGGGTGACCGGTTTGGGCCCGCCGATGATGCCGCCGCGCAGATTCGATTCGGATTCAATTGCGATTATACCGCGCTGATTCCCATGCCGGATCGCAAGGGCGACTTCTGGCTTGTCGTGAACCACGAGTATATCTCGGCGCGGACCTGGTTGGCCGGCAAGGAGGCAGCCGATCCCACTTTCCCACGTTTGCGCCATACGCTGTCTCTGATGGGCCGTCCCCTGCGCATCGACGGACGCAACGCCCCGGCGCTTATGAAGGGCGCTACGGCCCGCGTGCTCGAAAACAACCGTGATATCACGCGAATTAGCCGCGCCGCGCTTGATGATCTTGGGATTTCAATGGAACACCGCGCTCAGTTGTGAAGAGAACTTTCAGGACCAGGTCGCCGCCGATATCTCGCCCCGTGGAAGCCCGTTGCCGTGGACCGGTGATGGGCAGCATCGGGATACGCTGCCGTTCACGAGCATTTTTCCCGACCCCTCGACACAGCTCCCCTTCGCGATAGGGGGGCTTGCCGGGGCGGCCGACGCTGCGCTGGACGGTCGAATGTGCAGCACCCGGGAGAGTGGTTCGGGGCAAGGGGTAGCCGAGAGCAGGATCACGTGCTGCGCACGGTCGAGATCGCGGGCCGCGATGGCCGGACGATTAAGCAACAGCGCAAGGTTCCACTGGGGAGCAATTTTCCCTCGGGTCGCCTCGGCGACCTGCCCCGCCCGAGCGTCGTGTGCATCACGCGGCGAGATATCGACTGACGCGTCGATACACAAGTCTGCTAAGACCCAGTCTTATCCGGTTCAGCCGTCTTCGCCCCGGGCTTCGTGACGCGGATCCGGAACTTGCTGACCCTATCCGGCAACAATCTCCATTCGACGTGATAGGTGTCGCCTTCGAGGGCGAACTTCGCCTTGCCGCGTGTGCTCGGACGGGGGTTCTCATAGTAGTGCACCCGCGCGTTTCCGAGTCCGTCGAGTTGGCCGATCCTAACCCAAGTTCGACAGTTGCGTGATCGAAACAGCCGATTTTCGATTCGGCGTGATTGCTGAGCCGCGGATTTCGGCCCTCCATATGGACGATGGTCGGGGGCGATTCTCACGAAGCCGATGTAGTGGAGAACTGCCGGTTGCCTAGGGAGGTAGTGAGGCCGATACTACCCTCATGTTCCTGCGGCGAAATCGTAAACGTAGCGGCGATGAGGTCTACGAGTATTGGACTCTGGTGGAGTCGGTGCGCACGGCGCGGGGTCCTCGGCAACGAGTGGTGGCCACGTTGGGCAAGCTGCCCGGTCTGGATACGGAGGAACGTGCGGGCTGGGATGAGATTGCCCGTCTGCTCGATGGTCGTCCTCGGCCATCGGCGCAAGGCGATCTGTTTCGCGCAGAGCCTGAGCCTCCGAGGTGGGCGCAGGTCGATCTCTCGAGTGTACGTGTTGAGCGTGTCCGGGAGTTCGGCAAGGCGTATCTGGGGCTGGCGCTATGGCGACGTCTGGGACTGCACGAGTTCTTTGAGGCACACGCTCGAAAAGGCCGCGAACAGGTCGATTGGGCCACGGTCGCATGCATCCTGAGCCTGGGACGTTTCTGCGCCCAAGGCTCTGAATTGGCTTTGGGTGAACACTGGTATGCCACCACGGCCCTGGACGACCTGCTGGGCGTAAGTGCAGTGGATGTCTACGACAACCGCCTGTACAGGGGGCTGGACGAGTTGCTGCCGCTCAGGGAAGAGCTCTTCGGGCATTTGCGCGAACGCTATCGCAGCCTGTTCGGGTCCCGTTTTGAGTTCCTTCTCTACGATGTGACCAGCACCTATTTCGAAGGGCAAGCCGAGCGCAACCCTCAGGCCCAACGCGGTTACAGCCGCGACAAGCGCCCGGACTGCAAGCAGGTCTGCATCGGGTTGGTTGTGACCCCCGAAGGGCTTCCTCTGGCTTACGAAGTGTTCGCCGGCAACCGCGCTGACGTCACCACGGTAGAGGACATCGTAGATCTGATGGAGAAGAAGTACGGACGTGCTGAGCGGATCTGGGCCATGGATCGAGGCATGGTCAGCGAGGATAATCTCGACTACCTGCGTGAACGTGACGCGCTCTACATCGTGGGCACGCCCAAGGGAAGGCTACGCAAGTTCGAGCGTGAACTCCATGATCACAACGACTGGCGGCAGGTTGAGCCAGGCGTGGAGGTAAAGCTGATTGATCATCCCGACAGCAAGGGGAAGGAGCGTTATGTGCTCTGTCGTAGCGAAGCGCGCCATGAAAAGGAAGCAGCCATGCTGCGTCGCCAGTGTGATCGGCTGCGCACCAAGCTCATGCAGATCGATGCCTCACTCAAGAAGCGACCGCAGAAGCCGCTGCCCATCGAGCGGCGCATCGGAAAGTGGCTGGGGCGCAACACCGCAGCCGAGAAGGTGTTCGCGGTCACGCTCATCATCGAAGATGAGATGGCTGTGGGACTCGAGATCGAGGAGGACGAAAGCAAGCTGGACTGGGCCCAGGCTTCACAGGGCGCCTACCTACTGCGCACCAACTGCACCGAACAGGATCCATGCACGCTGTGGCGGTGGTATATCCATCTGACCGAAGTCGAAGACGCTTTCCGGGTGGGCAAGTCCGACCTGGGGATGCGTCCGGTCTATCACCAACGCGAAGACCGGGTTCAGGCCCACATCATGGTCTGCTTCCTGGCCCTAGCGATGTGGCGCTGCCTCGAAATGTGGCTGGCCTCCAGAGACCTCGGTAACTGTGCGCGACAAGTCCTCGAACAGATGGCCACAATCCATTCCATGGATGTCGTCCTGCCCATCAAAAGCAATACAACTCTCCGGCTACGTCTGGTCGCCAAACCAGAAAAGCTGGCCGCCGACTTGCTCGCCCACATGCAGCTGAAGATCCCCACCCGTCCCAAAACCATCCAAAATGTAGTGGAGAAAACCGGGGGTCAGTGAACGAGTTTACTCGAAAATCGGCTGTTTCGATCGCGCAACTGTCGAACTTGGGTTAGGTGAGGGGCGGACGAGTGTAAGAGTAAGTGATGAAGTAAGTGTGAGATCCATCCCCTCCACTTACTCCTCCACTTACTCCAACAC
>JAQBYD010000012.1 GCA_027623315.1 Verrucomicrobiota bacterium
CGGCGGGTGGATCGGAAATTGAGACGAGACCTCGAAAAGTTAACAAATTGAAACACTGACCCCTTTGTAACAAATTGAAACACTGACCCCTTTGCGCACACTTTGCAAAGTGTGGGTCGGTCCGGATAGCACATGAGGGCTTTTCTTCCGGAAGCGGAGCGGGTAGAATCTTCGGGAAATGAAGCACGTGAGTATCATACTTTGCAGCGCGTTGCTGCTGGGCGCGAACGCTGTCTCGGCCGCGGAGCAGGCCAAGCCGGATCCGCAGTATCCAGCCCGGACGTGGACGAGCCGCAGCGGCAGCACGATCGAGGCTCGTCTCGTTAAACAGGAGTACGGCACGGTCTATCTCGCTAAGGAAGACGGCGGCAGCCTCAAGATCCGCCTGGCGGACCTCTCCGGCGAAGACCGCGCCTACCTGCGAGAGGCAAAAAACAACAAGGCGCGGACCCCGGCGGCCCGTGCCGCTGAGAACGATTCGATATTCGCCAAGCTATTGGAGAAGCACCTGGTCAGCGTCCAGGGCAAGAAGGTCAAATCCTATGAGATGGCCACGAACCCCGATTATTACGCGTTCTACTTCTCGGCATCCTGGTGCGGTCCTTGCCGGCGGTTTACGCCGCAACTCGTCGATTTCTACAACAAGCAGAAGGACCTCGCAAAGTTCTGCGAAGTGATCCTCGTCAGCGCCGACCAGAACAAGCAGGCGATGGCGCAGTACATGGCCGATGCCAAAATGCCATGGCCGGCCCTGAGCCACGACAAGGCCGGGTCGCGCGAAGTCGTCCAGTATGCCGGTAGCGGAATTCCCTGCCTCGTCCTCGTCGACAAGGAGGGCAAAGTGGTCTCAGACAGCTACATCAACGGCCAGTACGTCGGACCCGGCCGTGTGATGCACGATCTCAAGACACTCCTGGCCGACCAGGGCAAAGACTCCTAATTCCGACGTCAGGTCCGGTTGAAGGCGATCCGCTTGCCGTCGGAGCGGGTTTGCGGTCGGACCATGGAGTCGAGCACCTCCTGCGGCAGCTCGATGCGCATGGTTTCTCCGGCGATTTTCTTAGCACGATTCGGAGCGTCGTCCGGTGACGGATCCGCGGCGGTCGATGACTCCTCGCGGGACGGAACACGAATGACTTCGCTGCAGGCTGGACACGATATCTCGGCACCGACCAGCTGCTTTGCCGCCTCGATATCCTGCCCGCAATGTTGGCAGTTGAAGGACGAGAAGCGAACGTCCCCCATGGCGGCCACGTCCTGCGCCGATGCCCTGGCGGGGATAGTCATATCTTTGATACATCCAGGGCACTGCACGATCACGTCGCTTACGCCCTGTAGGGCCTCGACCTCGGCATCGCAGTGCGGGCACACGAACGAGGCAAAGTCCTCTTCCTGCGGTTGCAATCTCGTGCTGCGCACATCGGGAATCGGAATGGGAGTTATCTTCAACGATGTGACGAGTCCCTTCGGGCGGGGCGTTACCGTATCCTTAGCCTTCTGAACCGCCGAGACCTTCAGGGCCTTGCGTGCGCCGATCAGAATGGGTTCACCCGTGCGCGGGTTTCTGCCGCGTCGCGCCTTTCGGAAGACGACCTGAATTTTGCAGAGACCGGGAATCGTGAACCCTTTCTCAGAGTTGGCCTCGTCATACGCGATATTCGCGAGTTCCTCCAGGAACCGCTTGGCCTCGTCCGCCGTTTTGCCCGTGCGTGCGGCAAGCTCCCGGGCCAGATTCTTGCGGGTAATGCTCTTTTTATTGTTCAGACCTCCCATTTTATTCTCCAGTTGGCGCAGTTGTTGCTTTTGTAAATCGTACTATGACGACCGCGGCAAGGACAGGCACCGCTACCGATCTCGCAGAGAGCCATACCCCTGTCCTCTCGCCACGGGCAACGTGTTTCTCACCTGAAGACGGCGTCTATCGCGTGAACGGCTCATCAAAACCCAAATCAGCAAGAATCATGCCCTCAGCCATCGTCAACGATCCGTTTTCAGAATTGCTGAACGGTCTCTACGACGCGGTGCTGATCTGCGCCCTCGACGGCACTATACAAAGCATCAACGGGCGCGCACAGAAGTTATTGGATTATTCCGAGGCGGATCTAACAGGAACTCACGTCTCGAACGTCTTTGCCGGGTTTGACGCCGAGACCATTGTGAGAATCATCGCGCACCTCGACGACGGTCGCTTCACGATGCTCGACGCTGACTGCATTCGTCGCGACGCGTCTCGCTTCAGCTCGGAGACAGCCGTTAGCCGAATTTATCTAACCGACGAAGGTGAATTGCTCTTTACGATTCGCAATGTTGACAAGAGACGGCGTGCGGAGACCGTGCGCCGGGTTGAGCACGACGCCATGCGCAGCTCAGGTGCCGCTATGGCCATCGCAGATCTGCACGGCACTATTCAGTACGCGAACCCCGCGTTCTTTGCCCTGTGGGATTTCGAAGAGATTGACGATCTACGCGACCGGGACATTCGCACGCTCTGGGCGTCGCCCGAGCAAGCGGCCGTCCTGGTACGCGCCCCGGCCAACGGGCAGAACTGGGGAGGTGAACTTGCCGGTTTTAAATGTGACGGCACCATGATCTGGGTGCAGGCCTCGGCCGCACCCAACCGTGACGCGGGGCAGAACGTAACGGGTATCGTCTATACCTTCATCGATATTACCGCGCGCAAGGTTGCCGAAGTAGCTTTCCAAGCGAACGCCGACGCCGCGCCGGACGACGGTCCGGGCCAGGAGATGTTCTCGGGCCATCTGAACGTGCTATCGATCTCCGATGTGATTCAACTCATTCACGGAACGCGTGAGAGCGGGGAGTTGTATATATTCAGCCAACCACGACGTGAGTTCGGCGTGATCGATTTTTCCGTTGGGCGCATTGTCGACGCAAGTTGCGAAGACGTGGCCGGAGAGGCAGCCGTGTGCCGGTTGGTCGTGAAGGGCGGGCATTCGTTCCAATTTGTTCCCGGAGATCCCGGAGTGCGCGACTGCACGATCCGCAAGGGCACGATGAGTATCCTGCTCGAAGCCACGCGCCAGTTTGACGAGAGCGACAGCGGCGCCGCGTAGGGGTGCTGAGCCGCATGCCGCTGAGATAGGCGCGCGGCGGTCGAGGACGCCCGCCCTCCAAGTGCACAAACATCCGAAATCTGGAGGGCGGATGTCCCAAGCCGCCGTCTGCGGGCGTCCCAAATCGTGCTTATCTTGGCGGCATTCCGTGCTGCGCCGCAATCCCTGGACCGCACTGCGACGAGTCGCGGCGCAAAAAAAGCGGTGGCTCTCTTCTCAGAATCCAGCGCCGGGCTGGGCGAGGTACTCGAGCTCTTGGGGCGTGGAATCGCGGCCCAGAATGGCGTTGCGATGCGGGAACCGACCAAACTTCTCGATGACTTCGCGATGCTTGTTCGCGTAGTCGACATAACCCTCAAAGGTCGCGCGATGCGCATCTTCGACGTCGTCACGAAGCTGCTCGTAGAGCGCGACACACTGCTGCTGCGCTTCGATGGACTCCGCATGCTCAAGGGGCAGATAGAAGAATACGCGCTCGATCGGACGCAGATCCATGTCGGTACCGGCATCGACGCCGATCCGGCATAGCTCGAACGCCTGCGTATCCTGCTCGAACGCCCGCCGCGTGCCGCGGTAGATGTTCCGTGAGAACTGATCAAGCAGGATGATCAGGGCGACAAGCGAGCGCGGGTCCCGGCTCCAATCGTCGAGACCGCCCTGCATCGCGATCTCGAGTGATTCTCCGAAGCGTGCGGCAATATCGCAGTCCGTCTTCTCGCCCTTCTGCCACCACAACGCCGCCATCTGCGCCGCGCATTCAGCATCATCGGCAAGTTCACCGAACCAGTACGAGAGAATCTTGTCGGGCGTAACCATGTCGGTTCGGATCATAGCCAAAACGTCGCGCAGATCAAGTTACGGTGTCGTCCTCCGAGACACACGCGAAATCTGATTGACGCGCCGGTGCCAGTCTCCGCAAGGTTGGGCGCATGTTGATTGGATCACACGTCAGTACGGCCGGCGGGCTCCATGTGGGTATCGAGACCGCGGATAGACTGGGCTTCAATGCACTTGCGCTATTCGTCAGTATCCCGCGGCAGTGGAAGCTTCCGGCCCTGTCGGACGACAGCATTAAGGCCTTTCGCGCTCGGCGCGCCAAGAGCGGTGTCGAGGTGATCGTCGCCCACGCCAGTTACCTCTTGAACCTGGCTGGAGAGAAGGAGGTTCGAGACAAAGGGATCAAGGCGCTGGGCGACGAGTTGCAACGCTGCGTCGCGCTTGGGATCGAGTGCCTGGTTCTGCACCCCGGGTCGTGTCCCGATCTGGACCTCGGAATCGAACGCATCATCGACGGTCTGAACCAGGCGATGGCGCCGCTGGCGCGCAAGAAGATCACATTGCTGATCGAAGGCATGGCTGGCCAGGGCAATACGATCGGCCACCGCTTCGAACACCTCGGGCGGATTCTAAAAGGCGTCAAACATCGCAGCCGCTACGGCGTCTGTCTCGACACCTGTCACCTCTACGCCGCCGGCTACGACATCAGCACACCCAGGGGGTGGCAGGACACGATGCGCGAGTTTGATGGTATGGTCGGCATCCGGCATCTCCGCGCCATGCACTGCAACGACTCGCAGCGCGAACTGGGGTCCCGTGTTGACCGGCACGCGCATATCGGCCAGGGCGAGTTGGGCAAGCAGGCCTTCAAACATGTCATCCAGGACAAACGCCTCGCCGGCGTGCCCTGTATTCTCGAGACTCCAAAAGGGGAGCGCGAGAAGGACGGCAAGGACTGGGATGTTGTGAACTCGCAGATTCTCAAACGCTACGCAAAGTAGTTCCGCGAGTCCGGGTTCGATGAACGCTCCCGCGCATGCTGCGCTGAACCTTCTGTTTCTGGGCCGCAGATCGACATTTCTATCCGTTGCTGGACTGGCGCTTTCATAGCCCGGTGTCGTAGTGGGATCCAAAACACTTCGGGCTTATCGTGTTCCCGCTTGAACTTCTCACCAGCCTGGCGGCATGCATCTGGGTCTACCGAAGCGCCGTGTCGGCACCATCTCGATGGTTGGTGGCGACCGTCGCAGCGGTGTATGTGGGATACATCGCGTTCGCCATTGTAGCGTGGGGACGCGGCATGTAGCTACCGGTCGCGAGATCGGCGAAGCGGGTTGAAACCAGGAGTTACATTTCAGTCGGCGTGGAGTCTTCCGACATGACGCGTCGTCACGTAGCACATCGTCAGGAACGCAGCGAAGAGGATCGTTATGCCGACCGTGCGCGGATGACTGGTGGGGTTGAGCAGACGGTCCGCGATGTCGAATCCAAGACCGCCGGGGTTGGCGAGGATGTCCCAGCTGTTCCAGCGCAGGAAGCGTCCAAGGTACATACCGAAACCCGAGAGACCCAGTACGGCCAAGGCAAACAGCCATCCGACGACTTTGTTGCACAGTTCGCTGACGAGTTTCTGCATATCCGATAGGGAGATGATGGCGATAATCAGCCCGTTCCACGCGAAAGAGAACAGCAGCATCATGTCGTACCAAACCGGTACCGGGTGTCGCGGGTGAAGATGCAGTATATCGGTCATGATGTAGGGCGCATTCGGAAAGAAGAGTAGCCAGACGCAGAACGCCGAGGCGGTTATGATCCATGGCCGCTTTCCGTCCTGTCGGAGCAGCAGCAAGGTGCTGATCCCGAGGGGGATGCATGCGAGGAATAGATTCCAGACCAGGAACCAGTATGCAAAGTCGCGAGCGTAGAACACACGTGCTGCAAGCAACGACACGCTGAGTGTAAACGAAGCGGCGAGCAGGACTGCCGTATTCAGACGATTGATCTGGCGTAACTTGGCTAGCATGGGCAAAGGGAATAACCGCGCCGTTAGGCCTGCTCGCGCACCATCGCCTCGAGGGTTATTCGGGGGCAGATGTTCTGTTGGACGTAGTGGTGCAGGTTGGTCGCGGCGCCGCGGATTCGTTTTTCAACCTTTTCGTCGGTGCAGTTTCCCTCGTCGTCGAAGACGCGGTTGACACCGGGGATGGAGACAAATGCCGGAAGCACGATGCCGCCAACATGGGCGCATACGCTGCGCAGGTGTTCGAGGGCCTTGATGGCACCGATCGCTCCGGCGGCAACTCCAACGAGTCCGATGGGCTTGCCGCTGAGCACGGATGGAAATCCAAGGTTGTCGATCACGAGTTTGATGACACTGCTGTAGCTGCCGTGGTATTCGGGCGTCGCGAGAATCACGCCCGTGGCTTGTTGCACCTGCTCACGCATCGTCGCGGCATCGCTGGAATCGGATTCGGTGCCGGGAAGCGGCAGGTCGAGTTTTGCGGGGTCGATCAGTTCGAAATCGATACCGTTCACCCCGAACTCGTCCGCCACGAGCGCCATGGCCCTGGCCGTGTAGTTGTTCGGCCGCACACTGCCGAGAATACCGACGACATTGTAGGGGCTGCTTTCGTCGCTCATGGCATCGACCGCGGCGAGACTCAACGGTCGTGCAGGAAGATGGCGACGCTGTAGTCGTCGCCATCCGCGATGAGATCGACCTCTACCACGGTCAAGCGGCCTTCGAGGATGTCGACGTCCTCCGCGAATGCACGATCCCCGGAGCCATCTTCATCCAGCACCAGGCGATACACGCCGGGATCGGCGTCGATAAACAGTTCATCAAAATCACCAACTCTGCCCGCCGAGCCGCCATCGAGAAATACGTTAATCTTCGTGAAGGTTTTGTTGTCGATGACGAGACTGCCCGTCCCGACCGGGACGGAATGCCCGTCAAACTTGTCGTCGTCACAGCCAACCAGCACGGCGAGAATCATCATCGCGGCGAAAATGCGCAGTGTCTTCATAGGAGGGTGCCCCTTTCGTGGGTTTTCGTGTTACGGCGTATGTATTTTAGAGTATCGGTAAGAATTTCGCCAGTGCTTTGCGTACTTATACTGCTGGTACTTATATTTGACGTGGATTCCGACGAAATATTCATTCGGCGATTACCCCGATCTTGGTCAATCCGGCGTATCTACGTCCGGAAAGAGCCGTTCCACGTCGCCGGAGAGCACCTGGTGAGGGGTGCCGTCGCCGGTGACCAACGTAAGGCGTCCGTCGGCTGAGAGACCGGTATAGCGCCCCTCAAGTTCGCCGCATTCCGCGGTGACACGCACACGGAACCCGGCGAGCCAGTCACAGGATGCCCAGTCGTCGAGCATGGGCTGCATGCCGTGATCGTTGAGCCGGTCGAATTGAACCTGGAGTTGTGTGACCACGTCGGCGCAGACCCTGGCGATATCGAACACGCCGCCGAGTTCGAGGGACATCGACGTCGCCGGCTGGTTAAGGACGACGCACGCAAAGTCGGCATCCGTCAGATTGACGTTCAATCCGATTCCGACGACGATGCCGTCGCGTGACGACTCGGCCAGAATTCCGCAAATCTTGTAGTCGAGCACGAACACATCGTTCGGCCATTTCACCATGCAGGTTAGCCCGTATGGCGTGAGGGCGTCGCGAACGGCCAGAGCCGGTGCCTGGTTGAACGCGGTCGCGGGGACTCTGTCGGGTAGATCCTTTAGTGCCACGCTTATGGCGAGCCCGCGATCGTCCGGTGCGATCCAGTGGCGGTCATGGCGTCCCCGTCCAGCGGTTTGGCGGACGGCGCGAATGACATCGCCGTGAGTCAGTTCCTCGAGAAGATCGAGTGTCCAGCGGTTGGTCGAGCCGAGGGATTCGAAGATCAAGAGGCGCGCTCCCCAGAGCCCCGCGTCTTCCTGGACGTCCGGCCGATCGGTCATCATAGTACCGATGATAGCCGTACCTACGCGTGGAAACAAGGGCTGATGCGTATGGTATCTCGGGGAGCGGATGGAGTGCCGCGCGAGGTTCAGTATAGAGCCCTCACACCCTGACGAGAAATGCGCTTGAACGGGCACGGGCCAATGCGTAGAGTCTGCCCCGTCGTTCGGAAGGGAGTGTGGGAGCATGGGCCCGAAAATCGTCTGGCTGTTCACCTTTGTCATCGTCTACTGGGCGTACTGCATCTTCTGGGGCATCAAAGGTGCTATTGCATCGAAGACCGCGTCGGATTATTTCATCGCCGGTCGCCAGATTCCGGTTTGGGTCTTCGTCTTGGCTGCGACGGCGACGTCTTTCTCCGGTTGGACATTCATGGGTCACCCGGGGTTGCTCTACCGCGATGGGTTTCAGTACGCCTACGCATCATTCTACGCCATCACGATCCCGTTCACCGGGGTCATGTTCCTGAAACGACAGTGGATTCTGGGCAAGCGTTTCGGCTATGTGACACCGGGTGAGATGCTATCCGACTACTTCCGCTCAGACGTGATGCGGGTCCTCGTGGTCGTCGTGGCCTTGTTCTTTTCGGTTCCCTACCTGGGAGTCCAGCTACGCGCGTCCGGGTTTCTCTTCAATGTACTGACCGACGGGATGCTCGGGGTCAACGTGGGAATGTGGCTCCTCTCGGCCGTCGTCCTGGCCTACGTTGCTTTGGGCGGATTGCGCGCCGTAGCGTACGTTGACACGTTGCAATGTCTCTTGCTCGCCGGCGGGATTGTGGCTATCGGCTTCATTGTCCTGAATGCGGTCGGTGGCTGGAGTGAACTGAACGAGGGTATCGCTGGTATGATTGCGATCGATACCAAGTTGACTCCTGCCGGGCACAGTCACTACGTCGCAATTCCGGGCGTGATTCAGTTCGTTCCAAGCGGGCCGGCTGCCGAGGGCGGAGCCTGGACGGGAATCATGTGCCTGACCTACATGTTTGCCTTGATGGGGATTCAGTCGGCACCGGCCTTCTCGATGTGGTCCTTCGCCAACAAGAACCCGAGGCCGTTCGCGCCTCAGCAGGTATGGGCTTCATCGTTTGGCATTGGGTTCATTTTGATCATCTTTACGGCCATCCAAGGCATGGGTGCGCACATGATCGGCGCGGATTCGGCAATGCTTAGTGCGGGACACGCTACCGACAAGCTGGGCCTCGGGATGGACCTGATGGATACCGCGGGCAAGCAGGGCATGATCGTCCCGGCTCTTATCAATCTCATGAGTACGAATGCGCCATGGCTTGTTGGACTGCTCAGTGTGTGCGCTCTGGCGGCGATGCAGTCGACCGGCGCCGCCTACATGTCCACGGCCGGCGGCATGCTGACCCGCGATATCTACAAGCATTTCATGCACAAGGATGCGGATCACCGGCGTCAGAAGCTGTTTGGACGAATGGGCGTAGCCGTCATCGTGATTGCCGCGCTGATCGTCGCAACAACCTCGAAAGACGCGCTCGTCCTGCTCGGAGGGCTGGCTGTCGCCTACGGGTTCCAGATGTGGCCCGCTTTGATCGCGATATGTTGGTGCCCGTGGCTAACGCGGCAGGGCATCATCGTTGGACTGATTGCCGGAATCCTGGCCGTCACCTGTACCGAGACGATCGGGCAGGATTGGTTTGGCATCACGGCCTGGGGCCGTTGGCCGTGGACGATTCATTCGGCGGGATGGGGCATCATTTTCAACCTGGGTCTGGCCGTCATCGTGTCGGCCGTCACGCAAAACGGTGATGCACGCGAGCACCGCATGAAGTTCCACAACTACCTGCGTGAACACGCCGGATTGCCGGAATCCAAACGCAAGCTTGTGCCGCTGGCATGGGTCGTCACGATCGTGTGGTTCGCTTTTGCCGTCGGCCCCGGCGCCGTGATCGGTAACACCATCTTCGGTACGCCTGCCGATTCCACGACGTGGGTCTTCGGCATTCCGTCTATTTGGGCCTGGCAGATTCTGTGGTGGGCACTGGGCGTAGGCATGATGTGGTTCCTCGCCTATAAGATGGAGATGTCCACGATTCCGCCCAAGGAGGTCCAAGCGCTCGTCGAGGATATCGGCGACGTGCGCGCCGAATCCGGTTCGTAGTCGTCGACGTGAGTCGACTCGCTCGAGCGACAGTTGCGCCCGGTCCACTTACGCGGGGCGCTACAAACATATCATAATTGCCGTAAGGAGCGGTCACCGGACACGATGCCCGCCGCGATAAAGACCGGAGCGAGTCGTCAAACGTGCCATGCGAAACGCGATTATAGCACTTCTCGCACTAAGTCTGGTCGGCCTGGCCGCCGTCTATCTCTACCGCAGCACGGCGCGCGAAAACGTTACCGGTGAACGTGAGTACCGGCTGGGGAATCGCTATCTAGCGGACGGGCACTACGATGAAGCGCTCGTCGAATTCGGCACGTCATTATCGCGAAATCCGGGCTATGCACCGTCATATCTGGGAGCGGCAATCGCGCAGATGCATCTCGGCCAGGTTAGCCAGGCCTTCGCGTCCTTTGAGCGGGCGATCGACATGGACCCCGAATTTGGTGAAGCCTTCGCCAATCGCGCAATCCTGAACGACCGCGAGGGAAACTACGATCAGGCACTCGCGGACTACCGTCGCGCCCTGCTGTTGAAACCGGACCTCGGCGATGGCCCCGGGATGATTTGGAGATTCCTGCACAGTCCCGACGAGAAACCTTCGACGCTCACCGAGCGCGTTGCCTACATCGAGCAGGAGCTCCAGAAGCCGCTCGCGGAACGCCGGCTACACAAGCCGGAGCAGGATAGCGAACAGAAGATGTACGCAAAATAAAGCCCTCACCCCGCCCCTCTTCCCCTTGTTCGGCTTGCAATCGGGGCCTCATCGGGCTAATTCCAGCAGTCTCGCTCCACGCGGAATACGACGGCCTATGGCTGATACTCGCAGACAAAAGAAGAATCGACTGACGGCAGGCAACGCGGACCGGCACCTGTTGTACGAAGCGTCGGTCCAAGTCGTCGACGCCGATATTAACTTCGTGCGGCGCGTCTATCGAAACGCGCGCGCGCGCGTTCCACTGCGCATGCGCGAAGACTTCTGCGGCACGGCAATGCTCGCGACCGAATGGGTCAAGAGCAACCAAAACCACGAGGCATGGGGCGTTGACCTGGACCCAGAAGTCCTCGAATGGGCGCGTGCGCACCGCTTCGAAGCCATGGGCGACGCTGCGCGGAGAATGCATCTGATCGAAGGCGATGTGATGACCGCCCGCATCCCTCCTGTGGACATCGTCGTTGCGTTCAACTTCTCGTACTGCATCTTCAAGCAACGCGCCGCTCTTAGAACCTATTTCGAGTCCGTGCTGGCCGGCCTCGACAAGGACGGGATCCTCGTGCTCGACCTGTTTGGCGGAACCGATTCCTTCAGCACACTCGAGGAGGACCGCTACATCTCCGGCGACCGGGGCCCGGATGGGCGGACGATCCCACCATTCACCTACGAATGGGAGCATGCCCGGTTTAATCCGATTACCAACGAACTGCTCTGCCATATCCATTTCAAGTTCAAGGACGGTACGCGGATGCGCAATGCATTCACCTACGACTGGCGCCTGTGGACGATTCCCGAACTTCGTGAATTACTCGAGGAGGCCGGGTTCAGTGCGTCGCTGGTCTACACCCACGGCTGGGATGAAGACGAAGAGAGCGACGGGATCTATCGGAAGAAGATGGCATTCAAGAACGAGGAAAGTTGGCTGGCCTATATTGTGGGTGTGAAGTAAGAAGTAGGAAGTGAGGAGTGGGAAGTGAAAAATGAGACGTCGGCATGCGATACAGGACCACTATTTACTACTCACTAACCACTTCCGACTCCCCCGCGGATCATGATCGAAAGCCGCTAAGATGCTCGACCTGAAAATAATCGGCGGCATGCTGTTTGATGGCCTCGGCACTGAGGGGCGTCGCGCCGACGTCGGCATCAAGCATGACCGGATCGCCGACGTCGGCGACCTGTCCGCGGCAGAAGCAGGAGCGACGATCGACGCGTCGGGTCAATACGTCTGCCCCGGGTTCATCGATGCCCATTCGCACTCCGACACCTACCTCATTATCGAGCCCTCCGCACACAGCAAGATCTACCAAGGCATTACGACGGAGGTGGTCGGGAACTGCGGCGCGTCGGGAGCGCCTCTGCATGGTGAGTACCGCATGCCGTCCGACTGGGGAGACAAGACCTATCCCGGCCCATGGTGCACCGTGGCCGAGTACCGCGAGCAGCTTGAGGCCGCGCAGCCCGGCCCCAATACCTATCTTCTGATCGGGCACAACACCCTGCGCGCGGGCAGTATGGGATACGACGACCGTCGAGCGACGCCGGACGAGCTGGAGTTGATGAAAAAGCGTCTGCGCCAGAGCCTTGAGGAGGGCGGCCGCGGATTGAGCACCGGGCTCGTCTACCTGCCCGGACTCTTCGCGCCCCCGGAGGAGGTGATCGAACTCGCGCGCATACTCGCCGAATTTGACGGAATTTACACATCGCATATGCGCAGCGAGTCCAGCCGCCTGCTCGAGGCGATCGACGAGACGGTCGCCGTGGGGCGTGAGGCGGGTTGCCGCGTGCAGGTTTCGCATCTCAAGGCCACGGGGCGAGAAAACTGGCACTTGGTGGACGCCGCGATCGAGCGAATACGGTCTGCACGAGATGCAGGAATGGAGGTCGCCTCGGATCGCTATCCCTATACCGCGTCGAATACCGATCTCGACGTCATCTTTCCCAGCTGGGTCTTCGATGGCGGGCGCGACGCCGCGATCGCCCATTTGCGCTCGGCATCAGGACGTTCGCGAATTCGCGAAACGTTGCTCAAGGAGCGCGACGAGGATTACTGGGGTACGATTACGATAGGCTCAACGAGTCACCCAGACAACGCTGATTTCAAAGGAAAACCGTTGCTCGAGGTCGCTCGGCGGCTCGACCTGGAACCGGTCGATGCGGCCCTTTACCTGACCGACTCGGATGAACTCAAGACCGGCGCGTTCTTTTTCGGGATGAGCGAGGAAAACATGTGGAAGATTCTGGCCGAGCCCTACGTGATGTTCGGCAGTGATGCGTCTTTACGGGCTCCCTGCGGTCCCCTGAGCCACGATCACCCGCATCCGCGCGCTTACGGCAGTATGGTCAAGTTTCTGCGCGCCGCCCTCGACGGCCGTACGGTCGGGTTTTCCGAGGCCGTGCGCAAATCTACATCCCTGCCGGCCGGGCAATTCCGCATGAAGGATCGGGGCATCCTGGAGGCGGGCAAGATGGCGGATGTCGTGGTTCTCGAGCCCGCGAGTCTCAACGACCGGTCTGACTATGAGCAACCCCATCAACTTTCCGAAGGGATCCAGCACGTGATCGTGAACGGGGTCCCGACGCTCAGCAAGGGGGAACTCACCGGTCGGCGCGCCGGTCGAATGCTGTAGGAGGCCGCCCGGCCTGCCCGGCCCGCCTTGGCGGCAGCGCCCTTTTTTTTGTTGCCATGCGCAAGACGCTTAACTAGTCTCCGCCGCTTCAGTCTTTGAGTAGCGGCCCGCGTGGGCCAGAACGTACAACCATCAAAGGAGAGCACACATGGCGAAGGCGAAAACAAAAAGTCAGATCATCGCGCAGGTTGCCGAGGACGCCGAGATTTCCAAGAAGGAAGCGGTAGCCGCGCTTGAGTCGTTGGTCACGCAGGCCTACAAGGGCGCCAAGGACGGATTCACGATTCCCGGATTGGGCAAGATTGTGAAGCAGCGTCGCAAGGCACGCATGGGGCGCAACCCGCAGACCGGTGAGGCCATCAAGATTCCCGCCAAGACGGTGCTCAAGTTCCGCATCGCGAAAGCGGCGAAGGACGCGATTCTTTAATTTATTGATCGATCGATCGCGAGGGGCCGCGGCGTAAGTCGCGGTCCTTTTTTTGCCCAGGTTCGTCCTCGTACATCTCGTACGTGACGTGTCACAGGATTCCTTTCATTCGTGCGAGCGTGAAAGTCGCGATCGACTTGGCGTCGGTCATGGCTCCATCGGTAATGGCAGCGGTAATCGCGTCGATTGTTGTCGTGCGCACGACAATGATCTCGTCAACGTCTCGCGCCCGGCTTTGCTTTGAGAGCTTTCGCGCCACGTAGCAGGTCTGAACTTCATCACAGAATCCGGGCGAGGGATGAATCCGTCCGAGTTCGGTCCAATCGTCGGCGCGGTGACCGCATTCTTCTTCGATCTCGCGGCGCGCGCAATCGATGGGTGCTTCGCCGGGGTCGATCGTGCCGGCGGGAAACTCGAGGAGCGTCTCGCGCAGCGCGTGCCGGTACTGCTCAAGCACCAGCAGGTGTTCGTCGTCGAGTTGAGGAATGATGACGACCGCACCGGGATGGTGCAGGACGGCCTTCGTGACTTCCTGCCCCCCGGGAAGACGCACGTGTTCACTTACGAGATCCAGACTACCCTCGCGGTAGATCGATTGGGTGTTGAGAATTTTGAACGGGATCGTCATGCGAATTTCCCTTCGTGCAGAGCGTCTATAACACGTTGTCGTGCGTCGGCGGAAGTGTAACCTGAATGTTCACCGGTAGTGGGGTTTTCGGCATGGGATGGAAGCGTGCGTTCATGGGGCACCACCGTCGCGCAGCGCGACGGACGAAATATCCGGATTCACAGCGCTCCCGTGCTTGATGTTCGGGCCGTGTCTTGGCATGAGTAGGGAGATGCAAAATTGCTCCAACCTCCGCTCATACACTTGGTTCGGTTACGCGGCAGCCCTGTCGATGGTCGGATGCATTTGCATATCTCCGCTCGACGCGACGGGCGGCGATCCGACGCTGCGCGACCTTCGTCGTGCGTATAAAGATCACTCGCGCCAGATCGAGAAGGACCACGGCCAGGGCGTATCTGATGCGAACGCGCAGTATCTTGAAATCCTCGAGGAGTTGGCCAAGCAGATGGCACTCCACGGGACGGCGTCGGACGCCGCGATTGCCAGCGTCCGCGCAGAATGCGATCGGTTCAGGGCCAGCCCGGCCCTGCCCGACTCGGTCGTCTCACGCCGGCCCCGCTCACTCGGCCTGCGCCAGCGGAAGCATCTCGACAATCTGGAAGAACTGCGGCGCGAGCGGGCGCGTAAGATCGTGCGCCTTGCCGATGCATACCTGGAGCGCCTCGCTCAATTTGCGCGACAGCAAGCGAGAGACACCAAGGCACAGACGGAGAATTCAGTCCAGGCCGAGATGACGCGGATCGAGCAAAGCGCCACCGTGAGCAACGCTCGTAAGATGTTGGACCGTCCCGCCGCAACCGCAGCGTCAGGGCGCAAGACTGTAAATCTCCCACCCGCTCTCGCGAAGCGTCTCGTGTTGCATTTTTCCTTCGATCTGCCTTCGGTGTCGCGGATACCGGATACGAGCGGGAATAATCACTTTGGTATCCCAAGCGGAGCCCGGCGCGTCGGCGACGGCCGCGTCGCCTCGGGGTGTACGTTCGATGGACGCATGAGCAGCATCCAGATTGCGCCGAGCGAAAAACTGAGTCCCGCCGCAGGATTTTCGATCGCCGTCTGGGCTTGCCCCGCATCCCGGTCGCGAAACCCGGCCATGCTCGTCGAGCGCGATGCCGACCGTGGCTTCAGTCTTTCTCTCTCTGCATTCGATCCGCGCTTGATCTATACGTGGTCGCCAGGTGAGGGGCGCGCCCAGCGAACGGTAGAAACCGAGGACCCCATTCCGTTCGGGGATTGGTCGCACATCGCCGTGGCGCATGACCGGTCCGGCGTCCAGCTCTATGTGAACGGCGCACGGCGTGCGCAACTCGACGGCGCAACGCCCCTTGCGGCCATCGACGATCAGCGCATCGTGATCGGCGCCAAGCTCTCCTCGCACCGCCCGCGGGATCATTTCGAAGGTAAGCTCGACGAGTTTATGGTTTTCAATCGCGCCCTGACGGACGAGGAGGCAATCGCGCTCTACCGGTCCGCCGGGGGAGATGCCGCGCAATGAGACGAACGCCGCTCTATCCGTGGCACGTCTCGCTCGGGGCGCGCATGGTGGGATTCGGCGGATGGGAGATGCCTGTTCAGGTCACGGGCATCATCGACGAGCACCACTCCACCCGGCGGGCCGCGGGTCTTTTTGATACGTGCCACATGGGGGAGATCCGGCTTCGCGGACCGGGCGCCGCGGGCACGCTGGCCAGGGTCTTAACGCGCCCGGTTTCCGATCTTGCGGTGGGGCAGGGACGCTATGCCATGATGTGCGCGGAAGACGGAACCGTCATCGACGACACGATTACGTTCCGGTTGGGCGACGAGGATTTCTGGGTCGTGGTCAACGCCGCGACACGCGAGGATGACGTTGGCTGGATCGAGTCGTATGCCATAGGCGCTTGTGATGTCGACGACGAAAGCGATGCTACCGCCAAACTGGATCTGCAGGGGCCTGCGGCCTCGATCGTCCTCGGTTTGCTGTGCGAGGCACCCGCCGACCTGGCGTGTATTCGTCGATTCGGAATCGTGGACGGAATCGTGGCGGGGATCCCCGCGCGTATCGCGCGGGCGGGTTACACCGGTGAGGATGGATTCGAAGTCTTCTGCGATCCATCGCGTGTGGTTGATCTAGCGGGTGCGATCCACGAGGCCGGTGAGTCGCATGACCTCGCCGTCTGCGGGCTCGGCGCCCGGGACACCCTGCGTCTCGAGGCCGGACTGCCGCTCTACGGGCATGAGCTGTCTCGGAATCGACCTGCCCACGCTTCCGGAATGGGCTGGGCAATCGACCTGAACGCCCGGTTCGTGGGCCGCGATCACCTGGCAGCCGCTCCAGCCGAGATTCTGGTCGCATTTCGAATGCAGGGCCGCCGGGCGGCACGTGAGGGCGATCGGATTCTGCCGGCAGCCGGCGGCGATCCGATTGGGACCGTGAGCAGTGGTTCATTCTGCCCCACACTAGGAGTTGCGGCCGGGCTGGCCTATATCGAGCCGGCGCACGCCGAGGCGGGTACGCCGGTCGCTGTCGATTCGCGCGGCAAATCCCTCCCCGCTAGAATCGAAAAGAAGCCGCTTTACAAGCGAGGGCACGCAGCGTAAATGCTTCGACACGGATTGACCGTGGCCGGATAGCCTGGCCACGGAATAGAACGAAGATATTTCTAATGAGATGGGGTAACAAATCATGGTAGAAGTTCCGGACGACCTGCTTTATAGCAAAGATCATGAATGGGTGCGGATCGAGGGAAAGACCGCAACCGTTGGAATCACCGATTATGCCCAACAACAGTTGGGCGATCTCACGCATGTCGAATTGCCCGATCCCGGCGATCATTTCAACCAGTTCGACGAGGTCTCGGTGATTGATTCGGTAAAGGCATCGAGCGACATCTATACGCCCATTAGCGGAACGGTTACCGAAGTGAACAGCGCGCTGTCGAACCGTCCGGAAGCCATCAATACCGATCCCTACGGAGATGGTTGGATCTTCCGCATGGAGATTGTTGAAGAGCCGGAAGAGGGCTCGCTATTAAGTCCAGCTGCTTACGACCACCTGATCGATTCTGACGATGAGTAAGGCGGCGTGACGTATACACCGCTCACCGAGTCCGAACGCTTCAGCATGTTGGCGACGATCGGTGTCCCGGACATCGAGGCGCTCTTCTCGGATGTTCCCCCGGCGCTACGCGCTCCCGCGATCGATCTGCCCGCTTCCCTCAGCGAACTGGAATTGCGCAATGCGTTGACGGCCCTTGCGGCATCCAATGTCGGTGCGGGCCTAACATGTTTCGCCGGTTTCGGGAGTTACGATCACTTCATTCCCTGCGCCGTCGACGCGCTCGCCACGCGTAGCGAGTTCGTCACGTCGTACACGCCATACCAGGCCGAGATCAGCCAGGGAAACCTGCAGGCCACGTACGAGTACCAGACCATGATCGCCGGCCTGTGCGGTTGCGAGATTGCCAACGCGTCTCTCTACGACGGGGCAACCGGGTTGTTCGAAGCCGTGATGATGGCGGTTCGGGTGTCCAAACGGCGCCGCCGCGTGGTCCTTGATGACGCGCTGCACCCGCATGCGCTGGAGGTGGTGCGGACCCTCAGCGCCCATCTCGACGTCGAACGGGTTTGCGTGCCTTACCGCGAAGGGCAGTCGGACCTGGCGGCCCTGGCCGAGTCCATCGATGACGACACCGCGGCCGTTGTGACGGCCTCTCCGAACGTTTTTGGTGCCGTAACGGATCTTTGCGGGCTCGCCGACGCGGCGCACGCCAAGGGGGCGCTCCTGGTTTGCGCAACGCACCCGCTGTCGCTCGGCGCACTACAGCCTCCGGGCGCGATGGGCGCCGACATCGTCTGCGGGGAAGGTCAGCCGCTGGGATTGCCGATGTCATACGGGGGGCCGTATCTCGGATTCCTGGCATGCCGCAGTCAGTACGCGCGCTCGATTCCGGGCCGGCTGGTCGGAGCGACGGTGGACTCACGGAACCGCCGGGCGTTCTGCCTCGCGCTCCAGACGCGTGAGCAGCACATTCGCCGCGAGAAGGCCACCTCCAACATCTGCACCAACCAGGCGTTGTGTGCGCTTCGGGCGGCCGTTTACCTCGCCCTCATGGGGGAGAGCGGGATCCGTGCTGTTTCCGAACGATGTATCTCTCTCTCGCATTACGCACGCGAGACGCTGAGGACTACGCCAGGCGTTTCCGTGCGCTGGGAATACCCCTGCTTCAATGAGTTCGTGGTGCATACCGAGCGCCCGGCGGTTGACGTCTTGAACGCCCTGTGCGAGCGCGGAGTGCTCGGCGGGATCGACCTTTTCAGCGTGGGGCATGGTGACGGCCATGCCCTGCTGATCGCCGTAACCGAAAAGCGATCCACGGGCGAGATCGATCAATTAGCCGGGGCGCTTGCGGCCGCTCACACATCATGAAGCTTCTATTCGAAAAATCACATCCGGGAGTCCCTAAACCCTACCTGCCCGCGTCCGGCGGCGACGGTCTCTGTGACGTCCGCGACGCTATCCCGCCGGCGCTTCTACGGGCCCAGCCGATCGGGCTGCCGGAACTCGCCGAGCCGGAAGTCGTGCGCCATTACACGCAGCTGTCCGCGCGCAACGTTGGCATTGACAGCAACTTCTACCCGCTGGGCTCGTGCACCATGAAATACAACCCCAAGGTGAACGAGTTCGCGGCGGGGCTTCCGGGATTCGCGGAGCTACATCCCGCGGTGCCCGAGCAGCAGGTTCCCGGTGCCATGCAGCTCATGGCTGAACTCGAGTCGTATCTCTGTGAGATCGCCGGAATGGCCGCCTTCACCCTGGGACCCCTCGCCGGGGCTTCGGGCGAACTCACGGGCATCCTGATCATCCGGGCGTACCACGAGTCGCAGGGCAACCCGCGACGCACGGTGCTGGTGCCGGACAGTGCGCACGGCACCAACCCCGCTTCGGCCGCGATGGCGGGCTACGACGTGGTTTCGGTGCCAAGCACGGTGGAGGGAGAGGTGGACGTCGACGCCTTTCGCGAGCTCGCGGGACCGGACGTGGCCGCGTTCATGCTCACCAACCCCAACACCCTGGGCGTGTTTGAGCGGCGAATCGAAGACATTCGCGAGATTGCCCGCGAGCACGGGATCCTGCTCTATTACGACGGAGCCAATCTGAACGCGATCGCGGGCAAGGTGCGGCCCGGCGATATGGGATTCGACGCGGTTCACCTGAACCTGCACAAGACGTTCTCCACGCCGCACGGCGGAGGGGGGCCGGGTGCGGGCCCCGTCGGAGTCTCCGAGGCGCTTATTCCTTTCTTGCCCGGGCCTCGCGTCCACTCCAACCAAGCCGGCGACCGGTCGTGGGTAACCGCGGGAGAGCATTCGATCGGGCGCGTTGGCGGTTTCTATGGGAACTTCGGCGTGCTGGTTCGCGCCTACACGTATATTCGCGCACACGGCGCCGACGGTCTCTGCGGAAACTCGGAGACCGCCGTGCTTAACGCGAACTATCTCCGCGTTAATTTGAGGGCGGATTACCCGGCGGCGCAGGACCGCATCTGCATGCATGAGTTCGTCGCGCAGCCCTCGCGGGCACTGCTTGAGAACGGCATCCGAACCATGAACGTGGCGAAGCGGCTGATCGACTACGGGATCCATCCTCCAACCGTCTATTTCCCGTTGATCGTCAAGGAAGCCATGATGATCGAACCGACGGAGACTGAATCAAAGGCTACGCTGGATCATTTCGCGGACGTCATGACCGAAATCGCCGCTGATGCGCGCTCGAATCCGCAGCGTGTTCGCGATGCACCGCATGATGCGGTCGTGACGCGTGTGGACGAGGTCAGAGCCGCTCGCCGCGGAAACTTCAGCTACGATCCGGACACCATTCCGCCAGACGTGTAGTGACCACTCCCCGGAACGCCCGCGAATGGGCTCCAAGACAGCATCGGCCCTTAGCCCGGATATCTCACATTTTTCCTACTACGAACACGGATAGCTCCGTCAGGCTTGATCGAAACAAGGCTTCGCCAATTCACAGTATGTCCATACAGTTTCATCGGCAAAGCCCTGTTTCGATCAAGTCTGACGGGCTCTTCGCGCTCTCGCTACGAAAAAGGGTGAGATGTCCGGGTTAGGTCAGTTCTGGATAGCGTTTGAGCAAAAACTCGCGCCAGGCCACGAGGGAATCTTCATCTTTCTGGATGAATTCGATCCCGGTCAGAAACCGGTCCGGTTCAGAACTTCGCTGGACCCATCTAACGTAGCCGATGTGATGAAAGTGCTTCGGCGGTGATTTTGATCGGCATATCATGCGGCATGTGCCAGTCGGCGGAGAACCGGATGCCGCTCATCGAGATATCGGTCGTGTGACAGGTCATGGTCCGGCTGACCTCGGCCGCGTCTTCCGTGGCGTACTGCAATCGCACCACGGTTGCCGTCGCGTGCATCTTGACGCGCGGCTCTTTCCGTTTTTTGCGCTCTTTCATCGTATCGTCCGGCGCGAATCGACTCGTTGCAGCATGATGAAGCCTTGATCCCGCAAAAGTCAACCGGATCTACTTGCATTGGGCGAGCAAAAACCGTGTCACGACGTGGATTCGCATCGCCCGGAACGAATCAAACAGGCTTCACGAGTTCTGGATCATACACGGCGAGAACGGCGGCTTTATCCCCACCCGGGCGATCCCAGCGGTGCGTCGCGACAGCGTTGACCGCGGCGGGCACATGCCCTATATTGCCTCGGGCAAATGAAAAACCATGGACGCTGACGCACGCAAACATTCTTACGACGAGCAGGACATCGACCGGTGTGGACGGGGCGAACTGTTCGGTCCCAACGTGACGCGGTTACCCACCGGGAACATGTTGATGATCGACCGGATCACGTCTATCACCGAGGCCGGCGGTCGTTACGGGAAAGGGCAGATCGTAGCGGAGCTCGATGTTTCCCCGGATATGTGGTTCTTCGCGTGCCATTTCCCAAATGATCCGGTTATGCCCGGGTGCCTTGGGCTGGACGCGCTGTGGCAGCTGATGGGCTTCTATCTCGCCTGGCGCGGACACGAGGGGAAGGGCCGTGCGCTGGGGGTCCGCGAGGTGCGCTTCGCCGGACAGGTCTTGCCGACGTCTAAGAAAGTCGTGTATTGTTTGAATATCAAGCGCGTGGTAGCACGCGCACTCGTGATGGGAATTGCAGACGGGAGCATGTCCGTCGATGGGGAAGAGATCTATACCGCCGACTCGCTTCGGGTCGGATTCTTCAAGGATACGGATCTGTTTCATAAGTAACCAATGAGCCGTCGGGTCGCCATAACAGGCCTTGGAATTACCTCGTGCCTTGGGAGCACGAAGAACGAGGTCCTCGATTCCTTGCGTAATGCCCGCTCCGGGATTCGCCTGTCCGAATCGTACCGCGACATGGGGCTGCGCAGTCATGTCGCCGGCCGGCCGGAGATCGATACCGAGGCTCGCATAGACCGCAAGGTACGGCGCTTCATGGGCGACGCCGCGGCCTACGCCTACATCGCGATGGAAGACGCGATCGCTGATTCAGGGCTGGAAGCACACGACATATCCCATCCGAAGACGGGCTTGATCGCCGGGTGCGGCGGCGCCTCGCCTTCCAACATCATTTTCGGGGCAGACACACTCCGCGAGCGGGGAGTACGAAAACTCGGTCCGTATCTCGTGCCGCGCACCATGGCCAGCACGGTGTCGGCATGTCTCGCCACGGCATACAAGATCAAGGGCACCAGTTACAGCATCAGTTCGGCATGCGCTACGAGCGCGCATTGCATCAGCAATGGCGCAGAGCAGATTATCGCGGGTAACCAGGACATCGTCTTCGCCGGGGGCGGCGAGGATGAGCATTGGTCGCTGGCGATGATGTTCGATGCGATGGGGGCGCTCTCGTCGAACTTCAACGCAACGCCCCAAAGCGCATCTCGGCCCTACGATCGCGACCGCGACGGTTTCGTAATCGCGGGCGGTGGCGGCATCGTGGTTCTGGAAGAGATGGAGCGTGCAAAGAAGCGAGGTGCCCGTATTTACGCGGAAGTCGCGGGGTTTGGGGCGACGTCAGATGGATATGACATGGTCTCGCCCTCCGGGGAGGGCGCCGTGCGCTGCATGCGCCAGGCGCTCGAGGGAATCGATAGTCCCGTGGACTACGTCAACGCTCACGGCACGAGTACACCGGCTGGAGACACCCAGGAACTCGCCGCGATTCGTGAAGTTTTTGGCGAGAGTACGCCGCCCGTGAGCTCGACGAAGTCGCTGACCGGACATTCGCTCGGCGCCGCCGGCGTACACGAGGCGATCTACTGCCTGCTGATGCTCGAGCAAGGCTTCATCGCGGGATCGGCCAATATCGAGAACCTCGATTCAATCGCGGACGGTGTTGATATCGTGCGCGATCCGCGCGAGGCGAAGGCCTTGAAAACCGTGCTGTCGAATAGTTTCGGTTTCGGCGGCACAAATGGATGCCTCGTCCTACGGCGCATCTGATGCGTCGCGCTTGAGAGGCACGCCGCGATCCCCGGGAAATCCTCGAAGCCCACCCGTCCAGTACGATGACCGGTAGGTCCATCCATCTTATTGTCATCAGCGCCCTTGTCGGGGTGTGTCCGGCAGGCTGTCGTCATCTTGTTCTCACGCCGCGCCCCGAGTTCTCGCACGTCGTGCAGGGCAGCGTTTACATGGTGGCGTCGGACCATCCCCTCGCATCCCGTGCCGGGGCGTCCATCCTGGCGCGGGGCGGCAACGCCGTCGACGCGGCTGTGGCCACCTCGCTCGCCCTGGGCGTGGCGCGCCCCGAGAGCACGGGCATCGGCGGTGGCGGTTTCATGATGCTGAAGCGCCGTGGTGAAGTGCCCCGGGTTCTGGACTACCGCGAGACGGCTCCGGGCGCGTGTCGTCCCGATGCGTACCTCGACAAGAATGGAAAGCGAATCCAGTCACGCAGCGTGCGGGGGCCCTGGGCCGTGGGCGTGCCGGGTCTGCTGCGCGGTCTCTCGATGGCGCTGGCGGACTACGGAACGATGTCGCTCGCTGAGGTGATCCAGCCGGCCATCGAACTGGCCGAGAATGGGGTCGTCGTCGACGCATACACGCACTCCGCTTTAGAGCGCGTGGCGTCCCAGTTCTCGCGCGATTCGGAGCTGGCGGGTGACTTCGGCGAATTGCCCAGGATCTTTCTACGCTCCGGTCGCGTGCCGGCGGTCGGCAGCACCATGCGTCAGCCGGAACTGGCACGTACGCTGCGCGCAATCGCGCGCGATGGTGCCGAGACGTTCTACACCGGCGAGATCTCCCGCAGGATCATCGCCGAGATCCAGGGCCGTGGCGGGCCGATGACAGCGGAGGATCTGGCGACGTACTCGGTGCAGGTTCGCGCGCCGCTAATCGGCTCGTACCGGGGATACACCGTGGCCGCCATGCCGCCTCCGAGCGCCGGAGGCGCGTGCCTGATCCAGATGCTTAATGTTCTCGAGGGGTTTGACCTGCAGCGGCTCGCCCCGGGACCACGCCATCACGTGCTGGTCGAAGCGATGAAGCATGCCTACGCCGATCGATCCGCTTACCTGGGCGACGCCGACGCGTTGCCTGGCATCACGAACGATGTGGCGCGCATGATCGCGATGGAGACTGCCGCGTCGATCCGGGCGTCCATCGACTTGTCCCGCACCCATCGAGATCCGCTACACTACGGATCGGTTTTTGCGGGGGGAGACGCCGGGACGACCCACTATTGTGTGATGGATGCAGACGGTATGGTGGTCTCGGCCACCGAGACGATTAACTACGCATTCGGATCCTTCATCGTCGTACCGGGTACCGGAATCGTGCTGAACAACGAGCTGGATGATTTCACGATTAGCGATTCCCCGACCAATGCCTACGGCCTCGCCTACTCGAAGCGCAACGAAATCCGGCCGGGACGCCGGCCGCTCAGCAGCATGTCGCCGACCCTGTTGCTACGCGGTGACGACGTGGTCATCGCCACCGGTGCCGCAGGCGGCCAGCGCATCATCACGGCGACACTGCAGGCCATCCTGCAAGTCGTCGAGCTTGGCGCCGACGCCGGCCAGGCCGTCGCCGCGCCGCGCGTGCATCACCAGTGGGTGCCGAATCGGCTCTACGTGGACGATGGGATTTCTGAGGAGATCAGACAGGCGCTACGTGCACGCGGACACGATCCCGTTTCGTTCCGTTATCACTCCGGCGTTTGCCAGATGATCCATGTGCAGGACGGCGTCCTCTACGGAGTCTCGGACCCGCGTAAGGGCGGACAGCCGGCAGGCCGGTAGCGCGTTGCTCAGGGCAGGGCGGTGGCCTTCTGCCGGGCGATGGACGCCATCCACGTAGCCTGTGCGCTCGAGTGGGGCGCGGAGCTGTTTGCATCGTCGGACAGGAGGCAACTGAGTGCCGCAAGACGAGCGGGCCTGAAGACTCGCCAGATCTGAATGGCCAACATCACACTGAACGCTATCGTCGCTTCGCGCCGATGCGTTAGTCCGGACGTTGGCGCACGAAGATTGGAACACGATGGGGGGGGGGCACGACGGCGGAACACGATCCGCAGAGCAAATTGTGCGTGAACTGAAGCTGGCTGCGCGACCCGACGAGGGGTTTTAGGCTCGTTTCTCGAGCACGGCGGCGGTCACGGAGTCCAGCAACTCGGCGCAGGTGAAGGAGCGGTCCAGGGCGACATCGACGCCGGCCGGCGTGGATGTCTCGGGGCCCGTGCGCTGCTCGTAGGTTTGCAGGAGCACGATAGCTGCGGGCGGGGTGCATGCCCCCCCCGCGGCGGTGGCGGCGGCGAGCGACAATCCGATCGTGCGCTCACCGAGCAGTACGGCGTCGAACGATGCGCTGGCGATGGTGTCCGTCACGTTGTCGCGCGCGGCCAACATCTCGATCGTGTGACCCGCCGACGTGAAGTACGCCGAGATTACCTCGCGAAGCTGCTGGTCCTTCTCGACGAGAAGTATGTTCAGCGACCTGGCCGGTCGAATCTGCGTGGCGGATGCGGGCGCCTCGCCGCTGACTTCGGCCATCGGCAGCCGGATCGAAACCACGCTGCCAACGCCCGGCTCGCTCGCCATTTGGATCGTACCGTTGCAGTTCTGAACCACAAAGTAGGCCATGGCCAGTCCGATCCCGGATCCATTGCCGGGTTTGGTCGAGAAGAACGGCTCAAAGCAACGTTCGAGTGCTTCCTCGCTCATCCCCATTCCCGTATCCCTGATTTCGATCGCCACCTCGTCTCCCTCAACGCCGGACGTGATAACCACGCGTCCGCCGTGAGGCATCGCCGTAACAGCGTTTACCAGGATATTCGCGATTACTTCCCGCATCTGGGCTTCGCTTGCTTGCACTGCGGGGAGGTCACGCAGCTCCGTATCCATCTGGATCACAATGCCGTTGCGCTCTTCGTTGGTGCGTCTCAGGGGCTCCAGCAGCTGCAGGACCCCGAGGATCAGTGGATTGAGATACACGACGCGGACCTCAGAATTCTCCGCCGGTCGATAGAACGCACGAAGGCGGCTCACCATCGATTTTGCCTCGGTGGCGGCGGCGCGAATACACTCGAGCATGTGCATGGTGTCCTCGCGGCTCTCTAGAATCTGCTCGTGCGTGAGCATGAAGTCGGCAGCGCCCATGATCGGGGTCAAGGAATTGTTGAAGTCGTGCACGACGCCACGGGCCATCTGGGCCAGCGCGCGGAGGCGCTCCTGCTGCCTCACAGCGCTATCACGCTGGTGGGACACCCGACGGAGCTCCTCGAGCTCTCCTATTAACTCTTCGCGCGACTTGTCGGCGTCGCTCATGGTGTTGCGTACCAGGGAATTGCTTTCAAGCGTATTAGCGCGGAACTCACCCTACTCCACCTCTTTGGACTCCCGGATCGCCTTCTCAGCAATGCCGAGCAGTTCTTCATTGTCGAATGGCTTCGTCAAATAGGCAGCGGCGCCGAGGGCCAGGGCTTCGCGGTTGGCTTCGGCGGCGTCGTAGGCGGTGACCATGATCGCAGGCATCTTCGGATACCGGTCTCGCGCCACCCTCAGGACCTCGAGTCCATTGATCGGTTTCATGCGAATGTCGGAGACCATGAGGTCGAATTCCTGCTTCTCCAGGATCGTGAGGGCCTCCTGTCCGCCACGGGCGGTGGTGACCTCGTCGCCGCGACTCTTGAAGAGCATATGCAGAACCGTTAGAATATGGATCTCGTCGTCTACGAGCAGAACGCGTGCCATTTGGTCACCTACTTGAGCCTGAAGAACGGTATTCCCGTGTTTGTGCGTGGTGTCTCGATCCCCCACCGGCGGCGGCGGGGCTTTTCTCTCGAACCATCCGGGCCCTGCCGGAGCAGGCCCTCCCGAGGGGGCAGGCCCTCCCGAGGCGGAACGGTATACAAGACCCACCGAGAACAGGCGAGGCATATTCCGGTATCGTGCGCGGAGAGCAGCCGCATGAGCGCATAAGGATTGCGCCGCAAAGCTCGTTTATTATAGATTCATCAGGCGTGGCTGTGGGCACTTCGTGGCGACGCGGGGTATTCTAGTCTAAGTCATTATGGCCAAGAGCGCGCAGGACCGTAGTCACTCGAAAGACGCTGATCCGGCCGTATGGTTCGTCCGCCCAAGCGGCGCGAAGGCCTACGGCCCGGTGACCTTTCAACAGCTGTACACGTGGGCAATCGAGAATCGCATTGCCCACGGGGCCACCGTGTCGAATGACGGCACGGTGTGGGCTCCAGCAGAAAGCGTTTCCGCGCTGCGCATGGAATGGATGGTCCACCGCTCCGATGGGAGAGCATTCGGCCCATTCAATCTTCGCGCGACGCCCGCACTCGTACGTGCCGGAATCCTTCCGGGCGATGCCACGCTGGTCCACGTGCGCACCGGCAAGCGCTTGACCGTCGCCGAGGTGATCGCCGCGGCGAGCGACACGCAGACATCAACACCGCCTTCGGCAGCAGCGGATGCACCGCCGGTAGTCGACACATCTCTCCAGAAGAACTTGGAGAAAGAGCATCAGCTCCGCCTGGAGAAGGAAGCGGAAGTGACGCGACTGATCGAAGAATTTGCAGCAGAGGCCGACGCGTCTTCAACGCTGATCGACGAGTTGAAGGGGTACCTCGACCGACAGACGGCCGAGATCGAACGGTTGCAGGATGAGATGAAGTCACGCGACGAGAAGCCGGCCGGGCCTGACGCCGAGTCGCTCGAGCGGATCAAGGCCCTTGAAGCGTCGCTTCAAGCAGAAGAGGCGCGCCATGCGGACATGGAGAAGCAGGCGGCCGGCACGCAGCAGGAACTGTCGAATCGAATCGAAGCACTAAGCGGTGAGAAGGATGACCTCGTTGCGAAGGTCAGTCAGGTGGAGCGGGCCGCGCAAGCCGCGCGTGAAGAGACCACCGCCGCGAAGCGAACGAAACCGACGAAATCAACAAAGAAGGAGCTTAAGGAATCTCGCAAGGAGCTTGACGTGCGTGACCGGCGTATCGAGGAGCTGGAGAGCGCGCTCTCGATCCAGCAGGAAAGCCTCCAGAATCGTCTCGATGCCCAGGCCGGGGAGTTTAAGGGAGAACTCGAGCTGAAACTCAAGCAGGCCGAAGCCGCCACGCAGGCCGTGCGAGAAGAGCTCCGCGCCTTGAAGCGTTCGCAGACCGACGAAGACGTGCTGGACGCGCAGCGCGCAGATCTCGAGGAGCGGACGCAGAGCATTCACGAATTGGAACAAACGCTAGCGGCCCAGAAGGAGCAAGCGGCCGCAGCGCTGGCGGCCCAGAAGGACGCCCTGGAAGCCGAGTTTGAGATTCAGAAACAGGCATTGGAAAGTGGTTTCACGGCCCGGCAGGAGGAATTGCAGGCTCAGCATGCTTCCGGCGCAGTGGAGCTTGCGAAGCAGGCCAAGGACTACGAGACCGCGCTATCCCGCGCCGCCAATCAGGCCGCCGCCGCCGAAGAGAAGCTCGAGAAACTGGGTCGCAAGCATGAAGAGGAGCGCGCTTCGCAAAGCGAGCGATACCAGGACCTGGAGGTCCGCCTGACGCAGACCGAAGCCGCCGCTGCCGCGCGGGAGGTCAAACTCGAAGAACGGATCCAGAGCCTGTCCGGCGAACGAGACGCCGTGGAGACCGCTCGGCAGCAGCTGCACGCAGAGAAAGAAGAGGTCGAAGCGATCGTCGTAGCGAGGGAGGGCGAGAAAATTGCCGCCATTCATCTCCAGTTGGAAGGCGCGTTCGCGGAGACGAAGACGATGTTGGCGCAGTTGGAAGAAGCCCGGCAGCTCCAGGAGAAGACGCAGGCAGAGGTGGAGGCCGTACGGAGCGAGTTGGCTACGTACCGCGAAGTCGCCGATGGAAGACTTGCGACTAATGCCGACGAACTGCGCACGGCCACGGAGAAGCGAAATGCCGCGGAGCGTGAGCGGACACGCGTGCTCGACCAGCTCGCGGCGCTCAACGAGGCTTTGGAGTCATCTCAGAAACGACTACAAGGGCGCGATGAAGATTTGGCACGCAAGAGCAAGGAGTTCGAGCAGCGTTGCCAGAAGTTGGAGTCTGAAAGAGATGTCCTGCGCGACCGAGGGTTTGTGCTCGACCGGCGCGTTGTGGAGCTCACCAGCAGCGGAGAAAAACTGCAGGAAGCCCTGGCGAGGGCAGACGAGCGCGTCGCGGAGCTTGAATCGAGCGTCGCCGCTGACGCCTCGAGGATGCGTAAAGACAAGGATCTTCTCGAGGCAGAGCTTAAGACACGCACGGAGCAGAATGCCGATCTACGTGCCCAGGTGGATCGAACCCAGGGCGCATTGCAGGCCAGCGGGGACTCCGCCAAGGAAGCGAAGAGTCGTCAGCACGAGGCCCAGGGGACCGTTCGGCGCCTGCAGGGCGAGTTGAGCGGTCTGGCGCAGGAACTCACGGCGGCCCGGAGCGGCGGCGAGAAGAAGATTGCTGCGCGCGATATGCGAGTCAACGAATTGGAACGCGAAATTGAGGCTCGCATGGCCGAGCGCGACACGCACGCGTCCGAGGTCGAACGGAAGGAGCGGAAGCTCGACGACACGCAGAAGCAGCTCGGCCGGGTCCAGGCGGAGCTGGAAAAAGCATTGGGGGAGCTCGCGGATCAAAAGGCGCAAGCCGAGGAGACCCGCGCACAGGCCCTGGAGGACGAGGCCGTCCGCCAGGAGGAGCGAGAGGCCGCGTCGACACGATTTCGAACACTCGAAGCTGAGCTCAAACACCGCGAAGTGGAACTGGCCGGATTACGCGACAAGGTGGAGCAGGAGCAGTCTGAGGTCACGACAATCAAGAAGGGGCGTAAGCACAAGGAGGAGAATCTGCGCGGCGACATCAAGCGCCTCAAGCAGGATATTGAGACCCTGGGCGATCACCTGAACGACAACCGCGAAGCCCTGAGCCAGACGCGCGCGGAGCTGCAGCAGGAGCGAGAGAAAGCGGCGCTGCAGGAGCGTGGCCGTAAGCAGGAATTGCATGCCCTTCAAAAGGAGTTGAAGGCCGCGCGTGGCGAACACGCACGCGCCGCCGAAGAGATGGGCACGGTGGAGGTGCAGGCGTCTCAGAAAGACCAGGACATCGCGGCACTCACCAGCCAGATACAGGCTTTGCAGAGCAATTCACAGCCGAAGGAAGACGTGCGGGTTGAATTGCAGCGCCAGCGTGAGATCACGGAACGCGAGATCGCCAAGCGCGAAGCTGAATTCGCGGAACAAAGCCAGAGCACGAAGGCAGAGCTGAATCGACACATTGCCGAGCTTCGTAAGCAGATCGACGCGGCGACGAATGACGCCAGGGCTAAAACGGAAGAACTGGAGAAGGTTCGTAAAGAGTCGGGACAGCGTCCGCCTGCCGGAGATGCCGACGCAGAGGCGTTGCGTGAGCAGCTGACGGAGGCTAGCTCGGCGCTCGAAAAGGCGAGAGGTGAGGTAGAAGGGATGCGCGCCGAATTGGATGCCGAGCAGACCCGGCGCCAGGAAGTTGAATCTGCACGGGACCAGGCGGCCGCCGACGTCGCCGCCGCGCGTGAGCAACTCGAAGCCGACGCGAAGCAGCACGCCGAGGCCGAGGCGGCACTCGAGCGAGCTGCCGGGGAGCTCGAGGATCGACGGACCCGGGAAGCCGAAACCGCCAGCCACGGGATTAAGACCGAGCAGGAGCTACGCGCCGCGGCCGAGGCGGCGTTGGCGCAGGCCCAGGAAGAGTTTAAGAAGAAGGTCGCTGACGAGATACAGGATCTGCGTGACCAGCTCCAATCTGCCGAGGAGCGCCGCGCCCGGGCCGAGGAGAGCATGAAGCATATCGAGGAAGCGGGAGATAAGGAGTCTGCCGCGCTTCATGAAGCTGCGGCAACGCTCGAGGCGGAACGGGGCAAGACCGCAAAGCTCGAGGGAGATCTTAAGCAGGCCCGCACCGATGCGCAGAAGCTACGGGCCGCCGCGGAGGCGCTGAAAGCGAAGACCGAGACGGAATTGGCGGCCGAACGAGAGAAAACACGGCAGGCTGTAGATGAGGCCCGGAAGGTCAGTCAGATGGCCGAGAGGCTCAAGAAAACAGAAGCAGAGCTGGCATCCGAGCGCACGAGGGCTGAAGAGGTCGAAAAAGAACGTAAAAAGGCTTTAGACAATGAGGCACGCGAAGCCCGCGATCGCGAGGCCGCCGAAGCCAGGCTAATGGCCGAGCAGGAGCAGCGCACGAACGCAGAGTCGGCTTTACGGCGCGCCGAAGATGAGCGACTATCGCAAGTGCTTGCCCTGGAGGCTAAGATTGCTGAGGGCGAGCGTGACGCTGAACAAGTAACCCAAGAGATTAAGAGACTTGAGACGCAACTTCAAGAGACAGCCCAGAAGGAGCCGTTCGCTCTCGCAGCGGCCACACGGGCAACCATCGTGACAACACCGAAGACATGGCATGTGCGGCTGGAAGACCGCAGGGTAATCGGCCCCGTGAATTTTATCGAACTTCGCGAGTGGGCCGACCAGTGCCGGATCTACCCGGGCCACGAGGTTTCTGACGACCAGACATCATGGCGCAGCGCCGAGAGTGTTCCGGAACTCGGGATGTTCTGGAAGATCAAGCTTCCCGACGGGACGGACTACGGCCCTCTCAACCTGTTTGCGGTTCGCGATCTCGTTGACAACGGGTCCATTGCTCCGGACGCAGAAGTAACCCATGTCGACAAGGGGCTAACCGTGACAGCGGGCGCGATTCCATCGCCGGGAGTCGTTGCCGTGATCACGGGAAGTGAAAACCCTGTTCAACGTAACGCCGAGGTCACCTCGCGCCCCGAGTGGCACCTTAAACTTGACGATGACAACATCATGGGGCCGGTTAGTCTCGACGAACTGGCCACGTGGGCTGCGCAGTGTCGCATTTATCCCGGCCACCAGGTCTCGAAGGACAAGTCGAACTGGACGGCTGTCGAAACCGTGCCCGAGCTAAAGATGGAATGGACCGTTCCGCTTGTGGATGGTTCGACGTATGGGCCGTTGAACCTCTTTGCTATTCCGGACCTGATTGCCGACGGCGCTGTCGCGAGCGATGCGAAGGTGCATCACAAGTTGACGAGGCTGGAGATCCCCGCCGAACGAATTCCAGCACGGGAGCTACTCGAGTTCGTGCGCGAACCCGATGTACCGCAACAGGAAGAAGCCTTGGGGGTCGAGGAACTCGCCGTCCGCTTCGAGACAGCGCTTGAGCGGATCGAGCAACTCGAAAAAGAGATCCATAGTCTGCACGAGACAACATCTGCGCCGCCCGCCGAAACGGTCGTGCCGCGTCCGCCTCCGCTCTCGATCAAAGCAGAACTGCAAAAACGACTCGATAAAGTCGCCGAGAAGCTCGACGACAGCGAGTAATGCCCGCGGCGCCCGCGGCGCAGTGGTCATGGCACTCGTATTCGCAGGATCGCGTTACTGACGCCTCCGTCGTACGATCGTGATTTGGGTTAGTTTAACGCCGTGGCAGAGATCCATGACCTTGATCAAGCGGTCGTGCGTGGCGTCGGCATCAACACCGATCGACACGACCTGATTGGTCGAGGCGCGCGCCAGTCGGCTAAGATTGCTTTCCAACGCGAGCGCACTCACCGGAGCACGATCCATGGTGTATCCGTCGCGATGAACGTTGATATGTATGGGAACCTGACGGTTAACGCCGGCCGTATCGTCGGGCAAGGAGGCCGGAAGGGCTGCGAGTAGACCGGGAGTTTCGTAGACCACGGCAAAATAGATCAGGAGCAGGAACACAACATCTATAATGGCTGCCGCCGCCGTGGCGTCATCACCCGTCGTCACTTCAGATCTGTTTCGACGCTGTCTCACTAGCATACGCTCCGGACTCCATCCCGGTATACGGCCTACGCCGAAGCCGTCTTAGTGCAGAACCCGCTCGCGAGTGACGAAATTTAGACGAATCTGCACTTGTGAACCCTTCTTGAGCTCGCTATACACTAGCTTAGAGTGGGTTGGATTGCGATTCGCCCAAGTGAGGTGGCATGGCGTAGAAAGGCGAAATGGGGCATGAAGAAAGCAGCAAAAAAGACAGCAGCCAAGGGAGCGGCGCGCCGCCTGACACGAACCGGCACGTATACGTTCTACGTGACGATTCCGAAGACGGACATTGAGGCTCTTGGCTGGCGCGACCGACAGCGTGTTACGGTGAAGCGCACCGGAAGCAAGATTGTCGTCGAGGCCGCAAAAAGCCAACGCAGCTAGGCTGCCCAACATGGATAACCCGGACGCTTTCGGTTGGGCATTTTAGGGCATCCGTAGCAATCGATCTTGGGCGGATTGGGCCAAGTGCGGCGTCGGGAGCGTCGCGGCGAGTTCGAGGATGGATCGCGGACAATCCGGGCGCCTGATCAGGGCACCCACCATGGCGCTCGAGAGAGCGGGCTCGGGCTCTGAGTGCGCGAGGTCGTAAAGATCCGCCGCGTGCTTTTCTCCGACCGTGGTAAGCCCGTGGACGTGTCGCATGAATACTTTCCAGCGATAGTGATGCGGGTTCGGCTCGTCCAGCATGCCGCATTCGACCTCCAGCGCCCCGACGACATCGCCGGTGAGGAGTCCAAGTCCGATCCATGCTTCCGTAAATCCCAAATCCGCGAGGATTTGTCGGCCCTCTAAGTTGGATCGATTCATATCGGGTACTGCGCTGCCTACGACTCACTCCAACTCGTACCCCGCCTCACGCCACTGCCGGACTCCGCCGTCCATCGACCAGACGTTCGTGTATCCCATGCGTTGAAGGTTCTCGGCGGCCAGTGCCGATCGGTAGCCGCCACCACAGTAGAGAACGACTTCCGCGCCCGTCTCCGGGATTGCCGATTCGATGTCGCGCTCGATGACGCCCTTGCCGAGGTGAATGGCTCCTGGATGGTGGCGCGCGCGGCATCGACAATCTCAAGAAAACGGGGCGAGTGTTTAGCCATCTGGTCCTCCGGGTAAACTTAGGCTATCATGCTGACATGCTGACCGCGCCCATGCGAGCTTTCATACCGCCGTCGCGGCCGAAGGCCTGGTTCGATACGTTGCGGTAGTCGACTATGTTGGCGAGGGGGCAGTGCCCGGCGCGCAGCTCCGTACCGTCTCGGCGGTCAGCCGTGGGGCTAGCGCCGCTTGGCGGCCGGCCGGCGGGGCGTTGGACGGATCAGCGAGCGGAGAAAGTCGTGTTCCACGGCCAGCACGTAACGTCGGCGCCGATACGTTGCCCAGCCCATTCCGAGCAAAGCCAGCGGCAGGAGGCCCGTCGCACCAGCCGCGACGGTCGCCGAGTGGGGTTTCGTCGTCGGGAGAGCGGTATTCCTGGAGATCCTTCCGGGGGCGACTTTCCTAACCGACGCCAGCGGTGGGGGTGACACCCGCCGTTCAGCATCGGCCGGTACCCGCGTGCGCTCCTGGCTATAGACTTGGTGCAGATTCAGGACACGTTGCACGTAATCCTTCCGCTCCTCAGAGAGTTCCGTGAGTGAGTAGTTCAGTGAGACGATCCGCTCGGGGCCATTGTTATAAGAGGCTACGAGCAGGGGGAGATAATCGTCCTGGAAGTGATCCTGCTCGGACAGGAGCGTGTCGCCAAGATGCTCCAGGTAGGCCTGGCCAATCAGGAGATTCATGCGCGGCTCGAATGCGCGCGAGTAGGGCACCGGACGGTTGAAGACGCGCAGCGAGGTCTCTCGCCAAGTGTCGGACTTGATTTGCATCAGTCCACGCTCGCCAGCCAGGCCCACGGCGTCTGCTCGTCCGCCGGACTCGATATCGGCAATGGCCGTAGCCAGAACGTCGAAATCGATAGTCGATATCGCGCGCACGCGCGCCGGAGCCGCGATCATGAGCGCCGCAATGGTAACCACTCTGAATATTCCCTGCATACTTGCCCTTGTATTCGTGGTACGCCCCGGTTCATTTCAGGATCCATCTCCCAACAGTCCCGAAACGGCCGCATAACGTACTACGCAGCCACAACCCGCTCAAGGGCAAAGATGTAAAACCTTGAGGTGCTCGATCCCGCTTGCGGGTCCGCTTAGCACACGACATCGAGGATCGTAAAGCATCTATATATTAGTGGTTGCGACGATTCCACAATCGATATCCGGACGGGCCCAGTCTCCTGGGTACTTAGCGTAAGTGCTGTGTCCATAAGGGCTTGGAGGCAATATGGCGGCTGGGGCGCAGTGTCCGATTGCGGCGTCCTACAGGGATGTTCTAAGACCGAGATTCGGTGCCCGCGCTCCTGCTGGATCCTCTACTTTGAGTTTCCTCGTCATTTGGCGTAGGCTCAACATGAACCATGACATCAAGAAGCTGCGGGAAGTCCGCCAGCAGGTGACTCTTTACCTCGTGGGCGATCTGATGCCCGGCATTGACCGACAGGTCGCCATCAACTTGCACGTGGAGCTCGACAAAGTAACCAACCCCGCTCTTTCTCATTCGACACGTTTCAATCTGCCCAACACCATCGACAGCAGCGGCGCGGCTTGTCACCAACTCCTGGATCTCGGGATCGACGTTTCCGTCGAGCACGTCATGAAGTGAAGCCCGGATGACACGGACTCCGTTCACCACGATGATACCGCAAGCGAGAAGGGCGGCCCAGTCGTCTGCCATCGCCCATCCCGGCCCCCCCACCAGGGAAATGGAAATCCCTACGGCTGCGGCTCCCGACGTCATGGCATCAGAACGGTGATGCCATGCGTCGCTCTCCAGGGCCCGACTCTCCAAATCTCCGCCTAGAGCCAGAATTCGCCGCGACAGCATCTCCTTCGTCACGACCACCGCAATCAAAACGGGAAGCGTGAACCACGCAGGACTGTGGTGTGGCGTAATGATCTCCTGAACGGAGTGATACGCGATCAACCCGGCAGCCGCCAGAAGCGCACTGCCGGAGAATATCCCGGTAAGAGATTCCACCTTACCGTGTCCGAACGGGTGCCTGTCGTCGGCCGGACGAAGCGAAAAATGGAAGCCTGCCCACGTAATCAGGGATGTGAATATGTCAGCAGCAGATTCAATTCCGTCGGCGATGAGCGCGTAGGAGTTTCCCAGGACGCCGGCGGCGATCTTCACGAGCATCAGAACGATGTTCACGCATACCGTCAGTATGCCCAGACCCACAGCTTTGCCGGTGTCAATCATCTCGCAAACGCAGCCATTTCTTCATCGCCGAGCTGGCTCGGATAACGCGGATTCTTGCGATGTTGGATCCCGCTCGGTATTCGCGGCGTAGATCGTGCAAGGCTTACCTTCTTCCCTGTTCCGATGAATGACTCGGCATCACAATAGTAGAAGCGGCGTCCCGCCGCTTTCGGTCGTCCGAACGCGCATTTCGTTCTCGAAAGCGGCGTCCCGCCGCTTCTACTTTTCTTAGCGCGCCCTACCTTCGTGAAACCGACGGGGCAAGTTCGAGCGGAATCGCAGGAAGTTCAGGTCAGGGCAAATCTACATTGATCTGGTAAAACCGTTTCGGCACGTCGTTGCTGTCAAGGAATGCGTTCGTGCCCGTGCCCGGGATGTTGATCAGGCCCGGAAAGTTCGACCAGATGCCGCTTTCGATGTCGTCGGTGAACTTCAGCGTGTAGACTCGCCCGGTCGAGGTCTCAAAGAGCAACAAGACGGAGTTCGTAATGCCGACCGAGTCGATGTCGAAGAACGACGCAGGATTGGTCGGATCGGTATCTGAGACGTACTCCTTGAAGTTGGAGAAACCGTCCATGTCCTCGTCCAGCACGCCATCCGCGAAGTTCGTCGGATTCAGTCCGAACATGATCTCGTAGGTGTCCGGAATTCCATCGTCGTCGTCATCCGGATCGCTGAAGTCGGCTTCGCCGTCGCCATCGCTATCGGGAATCGTCGTCGGCTCGGCTGCTACATTGTTCGCTGTGTTGGTTTCGGTAGAAGATGTCGTGACAGTCGCTTGGTTCGTAATCACTCCGGTTGTGTTCGTGCCGACCTGAACCACGATCTGGATGGAAAGCCCGGAGCCGGGTGCCAGGGCGCCGACGTTGGTTACGGTCGGACCGACAGGAGTCAGCCCTGACGGCAACGTGTCCGTAATAGTGACGTTTTCGGCGGAGCCCGGACCAATATTGGTTACGGTGATGGTGTAAGTCAGCGTGCTGCCGACTATCAGTGGGTCTGGATGATCGGCCTTCCAAAGTTCCAGATCGGCTGACGCAGGGATGTAACCGATCGTGAGTTGCGGGCGGTTTCCGGTTGTTGCGTTCTCGCGGGAGTCGAAGCGCTTCGCCGATCGCGAGGCAGATTCATTCCCGGCCATAATCCATCCGAAATTCGTCGCGGGTTGGTCCAGCCAGTTCTGAGCATCGGCAGCCATCTGGGCGGAACTCCATGTGTAAGCAGCTATCCCATTCACGGAAGTCACGGCGCTTGTTGCGGCGGAAAAATCTCCCCCCGAAGACGTCCACGAGACGGTATTAAAGAAAGCCAAGGTCCAGGTAGCGTCACCGGTTTGCGCCGGCCCTCCATTGCCCTCTTCCGGTCCCGTGGAAACCGATCCAGCCTCTCCCCAATTGCTGGTCAACCGATGCAGGCTGACGTTGTGCGGACCGGATCCAGCGGGCGTACGCGACATATGTAGGCGGAGAACCGCGCTTGTAATTGTCGAGCCGGTGGGGACATTCGCCGCCACGTCAAATGCGACCAGAGCGCGACGAATGCTAATGCCCGCCGGTGTTTGCCCGGTCCGGCCAGAGAACATATAACTGCCCGCGCCGTCGCTCAGGGCGCCGCTGTCGCCGAGGATCATCGTATCCTTGGAGGGGCCGATTGTGACGGAATCGCCAAATGCGACGTTGCCCTGCAGTGCGATGATGCCACTTGCAATCAGTCCCAAACCGAGAAGTTTGCCCATACCCATTCCCCCTTGTATTCGCGTTCCCACACACGCAGAGCTTTATTTTGCCATACGGAACGCGATCGGGTCAAGATGCCGCAGAAGACTTTTCGTAATCTGCCGTGAGACCGGCGACGGCTGCCCCTCGGATTTCTGAGAATTCTTGACAAGAGATGGCGCCGTACGCTAATTCACAAATGTAGGGATTTCATAGCTATGTCACCTTTCAACAGAGAACTGGATCGGCGTGAATTTCTTAAGAATTCCATGCTGACCGCACTCTTCGCCGGAATCACGATCGAAATCGTCGGGTGCGAAGGCGAGAAATACCTCGCGGATCCCGTGGAAGACACGCCGCCGGATCAGAATCCCGAGGAGTTGATGGTTGCCGAGGCTGACCCGGCGCGTCCCGATAAGGAGCCGAAAGATGATGGCGGCGACGACGGCGACGGTGGCGGAGACGGTGGCGGTGGCGGTGGCGGTGGCGGTGGCGGTGGCGGTACGGCTCCCCCTCCGAAAACGTGCAGTGACCAGGGCGGAGACGTCGCAAACAACCATGGACACTCCGTTACGGTTAAGGCCAGCCAGCAGGAGGCCGGCAGTAGAGTCACGTTGACCTTGTCGACCGGAAACGGTCACACGCACAAGGTCTCGTTAAGCGCCTCCGAGCTCAGTTCGATCTGCGCCGGCGGCTCCGTTACTAAGGAGTCTACTGAAGATGCGTTCCATACGCATAGCGTCAGATTCGGTTGATCGTATGCGCGGGCTTGTCTCTATCTTCCATCTGGCTCCCGTGGCCATGCTCCTGTCCGCGTTGCTCTCGACACCCGCGCGTAGCGACGTCATCGTGGAAGAGATCACGGACTTCACCGTTGTGGATCCAGGCACTGGCCAGGGCACCGGGCACGCGGATGCGCTCGTTTGGAATTCGAAGAATCGGGTCTGGGTCGATCGCGCCATCTCCGTTCCGCTTCCGCGCACGCTGCCGATGGGACACCTTCAGTACGTGATCGAGCACCGCAATCGGACACCGGTCGACCAGGATCCCTTCGACAACTTTCTGGGTTTCGACAGCGGGAATCTCAAGATCGGCTTCGAATTGCGCTACGGCCTGCTCGATAACCTCGATATCTCGATTTATCGGCAGAATGGAACCGTGGAGATTTTCGACACGTGGCAATACGCCATGCGCTATCAACCGCTGAACGAGCAGGATCATTTCATTGACGCCGCGATCCTCGGCGGTCTGACCGTTTTCACCGTCCAAAACGGCGAGGACGCCAGCGGCGGCTTCGGGGGATTATTGATCGGGCGTAGCTTCTCGAAATATCTCTATGCCAGCGTCGGCGGCCTGTCCCATAGCGATTCGACTTCCTTCGCCAAGACCTTGAAAGACGAAGATGAAAGTGCGGCCGTACCGGGATCGATCACCGCGCACCTCAAGCCCGGTTTCGCGCTGGTGGCGGAAACCAGTATTCCTGTCGACGGGTATGATGCGGGATCCGTCGCGTGGGCCGGCGCCGCCAAGTTTATTACGCACGGGCACACCTTCAGCATCGTTGCGGGCAATACCCAGTACACCAGTCTCGATGGCCTGGCCGCGGGAACATCGTTTCCCGATGACGAAGTCGTGCTGGGGTTCAGCATCACGCGCGCCTTCGAGATCTACGATTTCGACAAGTAGTCACACACGGCGGGACCAGCCGTCCGAGATCATGAATACAGGCAGATGATGCTCAGAATCTCAATGGCGATATGAGTGAACACCGATGCACGCATTGCTCCAGGCGTGGTTTTGTCAGCCGCCTTGTGGGCGCAGTCACCACGGTATCGGTGCTCCGTTGTCTGCCGGCGTGGGCCGAGGGAAGGAAGGTGGCGATCCCGCTCGAGAAGGTTCCCCAACTGAAACGTGTGGGAAACGGAGTGCTGCTCCGGGGCGTCAAGGGCCACGATATACTCGTGATCCGAACCGGGAAGGAAACTCTATCCGCGCTGGATCCCATATGCACGCACAAGCAATGCGAAGTCGCCTACGAACGGGGGTGGGGAGAAATTCGCTGCGACTGCCACGGTTCGGTGTACAGCACCGGCGGCGTCGTTGAGGAAGGGCCGGCGGAGCGGGATCTGGCGACCTATCCCGCGTACCTGGATAAGAAGAGAATTGTGATCGAGCTGCCGTCCGAGACCGGCGACGAACCGAGCTCGTAGACGGCGGAGTCGCCGTCCCGGCGAAGCGGCCCTACTTCGGCCCGATCATGTCCTCGGGCCGCACCCATTCGTTGAATTCGTCCACGGTGACATACCCGAGTTCGATCGCCGTGTCCTTCAGGGTCTTCTCCTCGCGCCAGGCCTTGAGCGCGATCTCGGCGGCCTTGTCGTAGCCGATATGACGGTTCAGGGCCGTGACGAGCATCAGGGAATTTTCGACATGCTCCTGGATACGCTTGTGATTGGGCTCGATGCCCTCGATGCAGTTGTCCGCGAAGGACATCAGCGCGTCGGCGAGCAGGTTGATCGACTGGATGATGGAAAAGCCAAGCAGGGGCTTGTAGACGTTGAGTTCGAAGTTGCCCTGCGAGCCGGCGATCCCGATGGCGGTATCGTTTCCGAAGACCTGGCAGCAGACCATCGTGACCATCTCGCATTGGGTCGGATTGATCTTGCCCGGCATGATGGAACTCCCCGGTTCGTTGGCCGGCAGGTTCAATTCGCCCAATCCGCTGCGCGGACCGCTGCCGAGCCAGCGGATGTCGTTGGCGATCTTCATCGCGATCGCGGCGAGCATCTTCAAGACGCCCGAGGTCTCCACGATCGCGTCGTGGGCGGCCATCGCCGCGAACTTGTTGCGCGCGGGCCGGAAGCGATGCCCGGTGATCGACGTGATCTGCGCGCACATCATCTTGTCGAATCCCGGCGCGGCGTTCAGTCCGGTGCCGACCGCAGTGCCCCCGACGCAGAGCTCCTCCAGGTGGCTCAGCACACCGGCCAGCGACTCGGCGGCAAGCGAGAGCTGCGCGACATAGCCGGAGAACTCCTGTCCCAACGTCAGCGGTGTCGCGTCCTGCAGATGCGTCCGCCCGATCTTGACGATCCCATCAAAGGCTTCAGCCTTGAGGTGCAGGCTTTCCTTGAGAGAGTTTATGGCGGGGAAGAGGCGCTTGTGAATGGAGACCATCGCCGCGATGTGGATCGAGGTCGGGACCGTGTCGTTTGTGGACTGCCCCATATTGACGTGGTCGTTGGGGTGAACGGGTGTCTTGGTTCCGATCTCGCCGCCGAGGATCTCGATCGCGCGATTCGCGATCACCTCGTTGACGTTCATGTTGAATTGCGTGCCGCTGCCGCTCTGCCAGATCACGAGCGGGAAATGCTCGTCGAATTTGCCCTCAATCACTTCATCGGCGGCTTGCTGGATCGCGTCGCAGAGCGATTTGTCGAGGGCGCCGAGTTCGTGATTCACGATCGCGGCGGCCTTCTTGACGATGGCGTGCGCGCGGACGATCTCGACCGGCATGCGTTCACTGCCGATCTTGAAATTCTCATAGGCGCGTTGGGTCTGCGCTCCGTAATACCGGTCCTCGGGTACGAGGACCTCGCCAAGTGCGTCTTTTTCTTTTCTCTTAGAACTCATCGGTTACACAGCCCTGAGAAGCGGTTGAGACATTCTGAATGTACTTTCGAAGGACACCTTTGGTTGCCTTGAACGGGGGCGCCGTCCATGACGCGAAGCGGGATGCAATCTCATTGTCGGTGAGGGCGACGCTGAGCGTGTTGCTCTCCGCATCGATCGTGATCTCATCGCCGTCCTGAAGAATGGCGAGCGCTCCGCCGTCCTGGGCCTCGGGTGTGATATGGCCGACGACGAAGCCGTGGGTGCCACCCGAGAAGCGTCCGTCGGTGATCAGGGCGACCGTTTTCCCCATGCCCGCGCCCATGATCGCTGCTGTAACCTTGAGCATTTCGCTCATCCCGGGGCCACCCCGGGGTCCTTCGTAGCGGATCACGACGACGTTACCGTCGACGATCTCGCCATTGGCCAGGCCTGCGATGCAATCCTCTTCAGCGTCGTACACCTTCGCCGGGCCCGCGAAGGTAAGGCCTTCCTTGCCCGTGATCTTGGCGACCGCGCCGTCCGTGGCCAGGTTGCCGTACAGAATCTGCAGGTGTCCGGTCTTCTTGATCGGCGCGGAGACGGGAAAGATGACGCTCTGGCCTTCGGTGAGATCCGGGGCGGCCTCTGCATTCTCCCCGATCGTCCTCCCGGTAACGGTCAGGCAGTTGCCGTCGAGGAAGCCTTCACGCAGCAGCATCTTCTGCACCGCCGGGATGCCGCCAACTTTGTGCAGGTCTTCCATGACGTACTGACCGCTTGGGGCCAGGTCGGCGAGGAATGGTGTTCGGTCGCTGACGGTTTGGAAGTCGTCGATCGTCAGGGGGACATCCACCGACTTGGCCATCGCGATCAGGTGCAGGACCGCATTGGTCGAACCGCCGAGGACCATCACCATCGTCATGGCGTTCTCAAACGCGGCGCGGGTCATGATGTCACTCGGCTTGAGATCCTTCTCGAGGATCGTGTAGATCGCTTTGCCCACGTCATCGCATTCGCGGTGCTTTTCGTCGCTGACGGCGGGGTTGGACCCGCTGTAGGGAAGGCTCATGCCGAGCGTTTCGATCGCCGACGACATCGTGTTCGCCGTATACATGCCACCGCACGCGCCGGCGCCGGGGCAGGCGTGACGTGTGACCTGCCGCAGTTCCTCTTCCGTTGCTTTTCCGGTGACGTATCGACCGTAGACTTCGAACGGGGTCACGATATTGATGGCTTTCCCATTGATGTGCCCCGGCTTGATCGTGCCGCCGTAGAGCATGATGCTGGGGCGGTTGAGGCGGCCCATTGCGATGACCGAACCGGGCATATTCTTATCGCAACCCACGACCGAGATGTTGGCGTCGTAAAACTGTGCTGACATGACGTCCTCAATGGAGTCGGCGATGATATCCCGCGAAGGCAGAGAATAGTTCATGCCCTCTGTCCCCATCGAGATCCCATCGCTGACGCCGATCGTGTGAAATATCAATCCCACCATGCCGGCCGCATCAACGCTCTGCTTCACCTCGTCTGCGAGCCCGTTGAGATGCATGTTGCAGGGATTGCCCTGCCAGCCCGTACTGGCGATACCGACCTGCGCTTTAACAAGGTCTTCCTCGGTCAATCCGGCGCCGAAGAGCATGGCGCGCGATCCGACCTGTGAGGGGTCCTGGGTGAGTCTTGCGCTATATTTATTCAGTTGAGTCGACATAATCGAGTGACGGTAGGCATAATCCCTGCTCATTTCAATAGTAAGATAGGGCAGAAACGCGGAAATGCCGCTATTTCTGAAGCGTCCAAGCTTATGATGAAGTTGCATTACATTTGTCCCCCAGCCTTTGCCTGGCTGGGCATAGCCGCCGGCGCCCTGCTGTGGTCGCATGCGGCCGCAGCGCTGGACATGGAAAAGATCAACGGAAAGGCGCGCCAGGTCATGGACACCACGCACGCTCACGTCTCTTCGCGCGTGCAGAGGACAGCAAACAAGATCGATTCATTCTTCGGAAACGAGCGCATCGACGACGAGGCGCAAGGCGGCCGCGTACGTGTTCGTTCGAGCCTCGAATACGGGGAGCGCGGGGACCTTAACAGCAAGATCAAGGTGCGGGCCAAGCTTGCGCTTCCTAATCTGGAGGAGCGGTTCAACCTCGTGTTCGGGACGGAGGATGACGACGGGATCGTCAACCCGATCCTAAACAGCGACGACATCGCAGGGCTCGTTGATGAGGTGGACGATGCCGACTACTCCTCCGCGTTAAGATACATTATCGCCGCGACCGAAAAATGGAACACCAGTCTCGACGGCGGGTTTAAGTTTCGGACCGACGTGGATCCCTTTGGACGTGCTCGCACGAGGCGCACCTTCGAGTTGGACGGCTGGTCCATGCGCGCCACCGAGCGTATCACGTGGATCGAGGATGATGGATGGAAGTCCGAGAGCTCGATTGCCGCGGAGCGAAACCTGACCGACTCACTCTTTTTCCGTGCCGGCAGCCAGGCCACCTGGCGCGAGCACAAAGATGGCGCGGAACTGGAACAAGGGCTGGGTGTGACCTACCAGATTGACGATCACCGCGCGGTGACACTGCAGGGCGGTGTCCGGTCCGTCACGCGACCCGCCAACACGGTCGAAGAGTACGGCGCGTCGCTGCGCTATCGTAAGCAGTTTTACAAGGAGTGGCTCTACTACGAGATCGAGCCGCGCGCCTCCTTCCCCGACGAGCGCGACTTCCGCTTCACGCCCACGATCGCGTTCATCGTGGAGATGATCTTTGGCGACCCGCGCTAGCTCGAAACTGAGTCTGGGACGCTTTCGCATCTGTGGACGTTGAGAGGACACGATCCGCAGTATCTCCACCGGGTTGCAGTCGTTCCGAATCCCGCGCACCGTCTACACGCTCTTCTGGAACAATCTCGACCAGGAGTCCAACGTCGACGATTTCGAGTACCACCGCAACCTGCTCGCGCTGTACGTGTCTCTAAGCGGGTAGCACGTTAAGCAGCGCCGCGTCTCTGCAATCTTGCGTGAGGATGCCGGGATCTACGGCTTACAGCCGCAGGGCCGAGTTCCAGCGCTTCTTTTACCGCGGCATTCTGATCGGGGTCGTTGTGTCCGAGGATGTATGGCGCGAACCCGGCGTGGTAGTCGATGTATTCTTTGCCGGCGATATCCCACATGCGCGACCCCTGCGCGCGCGTGAAGGCGATGACCGGATCCGCCTTGCGATTGATCGACGCCAGTCCACCCGGGATAATCTGCGCGTTTCGTTCAAGCAGATCACGCGAAGTATCCAGATTCAGGGGTACAGCGCTGAATAGCTCGGAAGACATGCCGCAAACGATATCCCGCCGCACCATAGAGTCAAACCCCGTCGCTCGTCGTCCGCAGGTCTCACGCAGAGGCGCAAAGACGCAGAGGAGACCCAGTCGCTTGTCCGCGATGAGAATCGCGTGCGGATTTCGCGTGCCCACCCAGATGCCTCCTCTGCGCCTCCTCAGCGTCTCTGCGTGAGACATTTGCGGACGACGAGTAGATTCGCGCGACTCGGGTTACGCGGGTTCAACGCGTACGGCGCAGACTTTGAGTTCGGCGGTTTCGGTGACCGGGTCGTAGCCGGAGCCGGTCAGGATATTGACCGGCGTGTCATTGAAGCTGAAGCTACAGAAGACCGTTCCGCGTGGGGACTGATCCGTGGCCTTGATCTTGGCCATGATCTTGCCGCGACGGCTACTGAGGTGGCATTGACCGCCGTCTACCAGTCCCCACGATGCCACGTCGTGCGGGTGGACTTCGAGCAGTTCTTCACTGAGCAGGTAGTCGATGCCCTGTGAGCGACCGGTTTGCGTTCGCGTGTGGTACGACTGCAGCCGCCGCCCTGTCGTCAGCCAGACCGGGAAATCGTCGTCGATGACCTCGGCCGGATCGCGATAGCCGAGGATCTTGAACAGGCCTCGCCCGTTCTTGAACTCTCGCACGTGCAATATTGGCGTGCCGGGATGGTCCTTGTCGGGTACCGGCCATTGATACTCGCCCTGGTCGATCCGGTCCCAATCGAGCCCCGCGTAGATCGGCGAGAGGCCGCAGAGTTCGTTGAAGATGTCCTTCGCGGATTCGTACTCGAAGCCCGGAGTTCCGATTCGTTGAGCGATCTGGGAGACGATCCACCAGTCCGGCTTCGCCTGCCCGGCCGGCGGGACGGCTGCGCGCAGTCTTTGGACGCGGCGTTCCGTATTTGCGCACACGCCGTCGGTCTCGCCCCACGACGTCGCGGGTAGCACCACGTCCGCCAGCTCACCGGTTTCGGTGAGGAAGATGTCGATCACGACGAGATGGTCCAGGCTTTTGAGTGCGTGCTCACAATGCTCACGTTCGGGGTCCGAGACGACCGTGTTCTCCCCGTCGATTAACAGTGCGCGGATCTGATCGCCACACTGGTTCAGCGCGGTAACCTTCGTGATGCCCTTCTCTGCATCGATTTCAGTTCCGTACGCTTCGGAGAATTTGCGGGCATTCTCAGGCTCGGCACAGGATTGAAAGCCTGGAAAGTGGGATGGGACGGCGCCGCAGTCCCCGGCGCCCTGGATGTTGTTCTGGCCACGCATGGGGTTCACACCCGTGCCTTCGCGACCGATGTTACCGGTCATGAGGGCGAGATTGCAGAGGCTCTGGACGTTGTCGACACCGCAGATATGCTCGGTGATGCCCAGGGTGTAATAGATCGCGCCCTGCTCGGCGCTGCCGTACCAGATTGCCGCGGTCTCGATATCCTTGGCGGGAACGCCGGTAATTTCCGCGGCCCATTCCGGCGTGAACGGTTTAACGTGCTCGATGAACTCGTCGCCGCCGCTCGTCCGGGAATCCATGAACTGGCGATCGACCAGGCCTTCGCGCGCGATGACATGCGCCATCCCCAGCAGAAGCGCGACGTCGGACCCCACGCGAATGGGAAGGTACAGCTGCGCCAGGCGCGCCAGCGGGATCTTGCGCGGGTCTGCCACGATCATCCTGGAGCCGTGTGCGATTGCCTTTTTCAGCCCGGTGGCAGCCACCGGGTGGCACTCGGTCATGTTGGTGCCGATGCAGAAGATGACATCGGGCTTCTCCATGTCGATCAGAGGATTGGACATGGCTCCGCGACCAATCGTGGCGGCCAGACCGACCACCGTGGGGGCGTGTCAAGCACGGCTGCAGTTATCGATGTAGTTCGTGCCGAAGCCGGCGCGGATAAACTTCTGCATCGTGTATGCCGCTTCATGCGGCGCACGACCGGACGCGACGCCGTAGATGCTGTATCGCCCGTGCTCTTCACGGGCACGGCGAAACCCGTCCGCGGCGCGGTCGAGGGCCTCGTCCCACGAGGCTTCATGGAGTTCGCCATCGTCGCCGCGCACGAGCGGAGTCTTCAGGCGTTCCTCGTGGTGCACGAAGTCGAAAGCAAATTGTCCCTTGATGCAGAGCGCACCCTTGTTCGCGGGCCCATCCATCGCCGGCTGCACGCCCACCAGTCTCTCGCCCTTGGTGAGGAGGTCGACCGAACAGCCCACGCCGCAGTAGGGGCAGATCGTGCGTGTCTTCTTGAGTTCGCCCGGCAGGGGTTCGGCCCGCATGGCCTTGATGTCGCCCAATGCGCCCGTCGGGCAGGTCTGTACGCACTGCCCGCAGAAGGTGCAAGCGGAATCCTTGAGCCGCCCGTTAAACTCGGTGGTGATCTGGGTTTGGAAGCCGCGATTCATGACCGCGATCGCGTGGTCGCCCTCCTGCTCCGCACAGACACGCACGCAACGGTAGCAGGAGATGCAGAGATCGTAGTCGCGTTTGATGAACGGGTTGTCGTCCGTTTCGTTGGAGGTCCCCGAGCGCTGCCCTTGGAAGCGACCGGTGCGGGCTCCATATTCGTCCACTAGTGTGGCGACCTCCTGCGACGCGTATCCGCGCAGCGGATCGACATCGACTTCGCGATTTTCGGAGACGACGAGCTCGAGTAGGGTCTTGCGATGCTTCTCCAACGCGACGTTTTTCGTACGCACCACCATGCCGGCGGTGGCCGGGGTCGTGCATGACGCGACCGGTGTGCGCGCGCCCTCGACTTCGACGACACACATGCGGCAGCCGCCGAAGGGCTCGAGGCGCGGGTCGTAGCAAAGAGTCGGGATCGGCGTATGTTGACGCGTCGCGACCTCGTAGATCGTCTCGCCGTCGCTGAAACGCACCTCCTCGCCGTCGAGCGTCATGCGCAGCGCACGCCCTTGTGTCGCGTCTACGATCATCTTCGAATCCAATGGATCCTGTTCATCCGGTTCGCAAGCTCTGCAGGTGTCGGTGCACAACATTTCTGGACGGGATTAACCGGATCGACAGGATAGAGCTCCTGGATTCTGATTTCTCGCATGGTTCGGAATCGTCGGATTACATCACGTCTGGACATGTTTTTCAACTTTGTCCGGAAAGTACTTCATAAGGCTGTCCGTGATCATCGGTGCGGCGACGCCCAGGCCGCATGCGCTGGTCGCGCGCATGGTGCTGCCGATATCTTCAACTTCGGTCTTCCAGTCCGCGAGCGATGCGGGCCCGGCTTCGCCGGCGAGGCGCTCGGTCAGGCGTTGGGTTCCGATGCGGCAGGGGAAACACTTGCCGCATGACTCATGGGCGAAGAACTCCATCGCGTCGCGTGCGGCCTTCACCATGTCGCGACTGTCGTCGAAAACGATCACGCCGCCGGCGCCGAGGAAAGAACCGCACGATCGAATGGATGGCTCATCGAGCGTGACGTTGAGGTCCGCACCAGCCAGGAACCCACCCGACAGTCCGGCCATGGTAACCGCCTGGATCTCACGGCCATGCGGTGCGCCGCCGGCCCAGTCGTTGAGCAGTGTCTGCAAAGGCAGGCCGAGCGGGACCTCGTAATTGCCGGGACGCTCGATATCGCCGGAGAGGCTGATCAGCTTCGTGCCTGCTTGGTCACCGATGCCCAGCGCGCAGTACCATGCGGCGCCGCGCCGTGCGATGTGAGGGACCGATGCCAGGGTCTCGACATTGTTGACCGCGGTGGGCTGCTGGTTGTAACCGTGAGTCACCGGGAACGGCGGACGGTTGCGCGGAAACGGGTGCTTACCTTCGAGGCTGTTGAGAAGCGAGCCCTCCTCGCCGCAGATGTAGGCCCCGGCGCCCCGGCGCACGTCGATGCGAAACGAAAAGCCGCTGCCCAGGATGTTTTCACCGAGAAGGCCGGCCGCGTCGGCGTCGGCAATCGCCCGCTCAAGGCCTGCGAAGGTCTCAGGGTACTCGTAGCGCAGGTAGATGAACCCCTGGCCGGCGCCACAGGCGTAGCCGGCGATGATCATACCCTCGAGGACGGCATGTGGATCGTGATCCATGATGGCTCGATCCTTGAAGCAGCCCGGTTCGCCTTCATCCGCGTTGCAGACAATGAACTTCGATTCGCCCTCGGCGTCGGCGACGGCCTGCCACTTCCGTCCAGTTGGAAATCCGGCGCCGCCGCGTCCGGCCAGCTTACTCTCGTTGACCAGCTCGATCGTTTCGCCGGGAGACCCGCTCTTAATCAGTTTCTCAAGGCCCTCGTACCCTCCGCTATTGCGGTACCCGGGGAGGGTCGCACGGCCGGGTTCGCGGATGGCGGAGAAGACGCATTCCTCACCATCCCCGGGGTAGCGCGGGGGGAGCGGGGTCGGGCCGTGCGCGAGTGAGTCTGCTGTCAGTCCGACGAAGACCTTATCGCCGCGCAGGACGGGGATCGGTTGATCGCAGCGGCCAGCGCAGGGCATGGGAGTGGCGCCCTCGGAACGGAGCGCATCCAGCAGTTCGTGCGCGCCGCGCAGTGCACATATGTTGCCGGTACATACCCGCGGAGCATCGCGGCCGCCCGCTTCGCGGGCGAAGTGGTGGTAGAAGGTGACGCTCCCGAAGAGTTCGGCAATCGGGATTCCGAGACCGTCCGAGACGGCGCGCAGGGCGTCCTCGCTCAAATGCCCGTCCCGGTCATGAAATGCGTGTAAAACCGGAAGTAGGGGCGCCGCGGCGCTCTTCCAATGCTCTATAATGTCGCTGTTAGACAGGAGTGCCATCGTTCCGCCCCACTACGGTGAATCATATACACTATCCAGTGGAGCGAGTGCCGCGCAAGCGCAGAATCAGCGTGGCGTTGGCTTTACACGACTGATGGATTGCGCCAAAATAGCGAGCATGCAACTCGGGCACGCGATTGAGCTGACCTGTCACTGGATCGCTGGGATCATGGCGGCCCTGCTTGAGCCCGGCTACAAGGGACTGATCATTCTTGGCGGCCTGGTTCTCATCAGAACCATAATCAGTTACTTTGTCGGGCGCGAGCGCATCGACATCGAGCGCGAACTGGCCGCCGAGGTGTCGTCGGGACCTGCCGGAGCGTAGTCGTGAAGCGCACCTTCCGGATCACCGTAATAGGGGCCTGCATGGCCGTGATGTGGTTCGCCGCCGGCGCCTCGGCGCGCGAGTACAAAGTCGGTGACTCGGTAGAGATCACAGCCGAAGCCGTTCTTGACCTGCATGCGCAACCGGGGGATGCGTCGCAGCTGCCGACCAGGGCGCTGGAGGTGGCAGAGGGCAACACGTTCGACGTCGAAGGCATCAAGACGATTGGCGACGCGCGCTGGCTGAAGATCCGTGTATTCCTCAAGCTTGTGACCGAGCAGTCGGAACGATACAAGACCGTCGGACGCGGCTGGGTCACGCACGAGCAACTCGACGGGCGTGCGCAGCGTGAAAGCAGCAGTTGGTCCAGCGGCGCGGCGGCGCACTCGCCGTCTAAACTCCCGACGCCGACTCCGCCCGTGCGGCACAAGCCGCAGGTGTCGCCCGCACCCACTCAACCTTCCGCGGGAGGCGCTCCCGCCGAAGGATCTGTCGCCGAAGCGGTTAAGGAGGCGCCGGGCGGCGGCCCCGGGTTGACGCAAGCGCAAGCGACGGAATTGGCCGCCCAATTCAGGCAGCTGAGCGGCGGCGGGGTGATGACCGCGAACGCCATTTTGCGGGGCGGGATGGTGACGATGGTGGTGCAGGTCAAAGGCGAAACCGCGATCGAAGATGCACAAGCGATAGGCTCCTCTTTTCTTTCACTCTTCCGACCCTACAACTATAAGTATCTCGTGTACGTCACGGACGAGAAGGGCAAAGCCGTGAGCAGCGGCAAGCAGGATGTGGGCGCGGCGTCTATTGCGTGGGCGGAGCGGAAGATCAAAAAATAGCGGATCACCGCCACGGGGCTGAAAGGCCTTGATTCCGTGCTAACGGCTTGGTATCCAGAGTCGGTGTCGCGGACACATCAAGGAGGAGTATCGATGAACACAGAGATTCGAGCACGCAACCATAGCCTGGCCGCATGGGCCATGGGCCTGGTTCTGCTGGCAGGCTGCCAGACAACGTCGCAGGACGGGCTGATCGGTCCCTATGGCGAGGATCTACAGTTTCTGAAAAAGTACACGGACGTCATTGTCTTGCGGGATCCGGATTCAGCCGCCCAGGTGGCCGTGGTTCCGGGTTACCAGGCGCGCGTGATGACGAGTTCCGCGAACGGCCGCTCCGGCGACAGCTTCGGATGGTTGAACCGCAAGCAGATCGCCGGCGGCGAGCAGCAGCAGCACATTAACGTGTTCGGTGGTGAAGACCGCTTTTGGCTGGGGCCGGAAGGGGGGCAGTACAGCATCTTCTTCCGCAAAGGCGACCCGTTCCAATTGGAGCACTGGCAGACGCCCGACCCGATCGACTGGGGTGGTTGGGACCTGGCCCAGAAGAACAAACGCTGGGCGCAATTCTGGAAGCGCATGCACCTCGTGAACTACCAGGGCACCGAGTTCGAGCTGCTGGCGGACCGGTCCATCTACGTGATGAACCGGACTATGATTGAGCAGCTGTTGGGGCTCGAACTGGACGCTGCGTTGCAGGTTGTCGCCTTCGAGAGTGACAACGGCATCACCAACATCGGAATTGAGCCGTGGACGAAGGATGGCGGGCTCCTGTCAATATGGATCCTCGGGATGTTCAATCCGACGCCGACGACGACAGTCGTCCTGCCCTACGTGGTTGGGCCCAGCAGCGAACTCGGCGAGACGGTTGTGAACGATAACTATTTCGGAAAGGTACCTGCGGACCGGTTAAAACCGGCCAACGGGGTCGTGTATTTCAAGGGCGACGGGCAGTATCGCAGCAAAATCGGTATTCCGCCGGGTCGCGCCAAGCCGTTCATCGGAAGCTATGACGAAGAGCTCAATCTTCTGACGCTTGTCCATTATACGATTCCCGAGGGAGCGACCGACTACGTGAACTCGCTGTGGAAGATCCAGGACGACCCTTACGGTGGCGATGTGGTGAACAGTTACAACGACGGTCCGCCGAAGCCGGGCGCTGCGCCCCTGGGGCCATTCTATGAACTGGAGACGTCCTCTCCCGCCGCGGCGCTGGTACCCGGACAGACGCTCCGACACGCGCACCGCACGATTCACATTCAAGGCGACGAAAGCGCTCTCGAGCCGATCGTGCGCGCAACGCTCGGTGTCGGTCTCGACGAGATCAAGAACGCTTTTTGATCACGCGCGCGAGGCCCTGCTCGCATTCGAGGAGGCAGCGTATGACGTGCAGGCCCGCCTTCCGGTTTTTGCCGGTGCGATAGGGGGACAACCGCTTCCCCTGCTCGTCGGCGAACGCGACCCAACATCCGGTTCCATCCGCAGCCAGAAACTGCGTTGACCATGCATACGTCGTTCGGAACTGCTGCAGGTAGAGGTCGTCTCCCGTGAGTTCGTAGAGGCTCATCAGCATCACGAGCACCTCCGTCTGCGCCCACCAATAAACCGTCTTCTGATCCGCCGGACCGGTGTACGGGCCCGCGAAATAGACTGCGCCATCATCGGTGATGCCTCTCTTCCGGATGCCGGTCGCGAGTCGCAGCGCCCACGGCTGGATCCGACCCAATGGTCGCTTCAGCTGTTGCGTGGCGCGAAGTGTGCACCACACCAGCTCGGCAGTGTGCCCGTAAACGCTGATCGAGTCTGGGGTTCCGTCGGGTTCGACGGGTTTCCAGTCCCGGGTCAGCGCGTTGAACGCGTTGCCCCCCGAATCCTCGATCTCGAAACGCGTGGTCAAGATCTCGATAAGCGCGCTGGCCCGTGCCACGTAGCGCGCGTCCGGCGCGATCTCGTTCAGTCGCGCGATCCCAAGCAGGCCGTGAAGATGAGTTCGGAGCATCTTGCGCTGCTTCTCCCGTGCCTGGGGTGGCCTCTCGTAGTTCTCAAGGTATCCGCCGTGCTCCACATCCCACGCGCGGTGACATTGCGCGTGGTCTCGCCGCCATAGTCGAATTGGTTGTCGAGGAGGGGCAGGAAGCCGAGGTACTCCTCCTTGTTCAGGATGGGGCTTGTCCAAAATCGCAAAACGTCACGATCGAGATGTTTAACCAGTTCAGTCCGGAGACCGGTGAGTTCCTCCGCGGACGCCTCTCCCCGTGTGGACGGAATCAAGCAGAGGTATGCTACAGACGCGCACAGAAGCGTGGTGGCGCCGCGGCATAGGCTGCTGGGAATCGACGACGCCATGCCGGTCAGTCTCACGACCCGTAGTAGAGGTGTCAAGCGGTCATGCCGAAGCTGCGGTTGACTAATCAAATTCTCCCGCATACAGTCTGCGCCCTGCTTGGTGGAGGCGGAGCGAAACGGAATCACGAGGATCTCGAATTATGTTGAAGCGTAGTCGTGGATGGAATCGCACATGCCTTGCGATATTGGTCGCGGCATGGGGATCCTGCGTGGGGAGCCTGCTTGCGCAGAATACGGAGTCGACGGAAGAGTCGACGCAAGACAGCCTCTGGCGTTCCTTCCTGGGTTCTTCCGCGGTTGGCCTTGAACTGGCCAAGGGCTCTTCAGAGATCGAGTCGGTGAAGGTCTTCGTGCAGTCGCACTGGTCCCGGGCGTGGTTGGACGAGGGGCGCTGGCTCTTGACTGGCTACTGGGAGATTGACTATGCGCGCTGGGAGACGGCGCGACCGCCCAAGGAACCTGATGTCGGCCCGTTCGACAGCACGGAACTCATCGGATTTAGCCCCGTATTCAGACTTGTGCAGAAGAGAATATTCTCTCGGCAAACCAAGGCTTACCTGGAGGGATCCGTCGGGGTTCACTATCTCCAGGACACGATGATCGGAGACCGCAATGTGTCGTCCAACTTTCAGTTTGGCGATCACCTGGGCCTTGGCGTGATCTTCGGCCGCAATAGCCAGTTTGATCTCTCGTACCGACTGCAGCACTTCTCCAACGGTGGGGTCGAGAGCCCGAATCCCGGGCTCGATTTTCACGCCTTCCGCCTCGCGATGTACTTCTAAGTCGGCGCCTATGCGAACGCCCGTGCGTGGTGGGCGATGTGATCGCCGACAAAGCTGGCGATGAAGTAGTAACTATGGTCGTAGCCCGGCTGCATCCGCAGCTCAAGCGGATGGCCGACTTGCTTGCAGGCCTCCTGCAGGAGATGAGGCTTGAGTTGCTCTTCCAGGAAATCGTCTGCGTCGCCCTGGTCCACGAGGATCGGAAGGCGCTCCTCCGCGTCTCGCACCAGGCAGGTTGCATCATGCGCTTCCCAGGCTGAACGATCGTCGCCGAGATACGCACCCAGCGCTTTGTGCCCCCAGGGGCACTGCGTGGGAGCCACGATCGGCGAGAAGGCCGATACTGATTTGAAGCGCCCCGGATTCTTCAGGGCGATCGTGAGGGCTCCGTGTCCGCCCATGGAGTGTCCGAAAATGCCCTGGCGACCCGTGTCGACCGGAAAGTTCGACTCGACGATAGCGGGCAGTTCGTTGACCACGTAATCGTACATGTGGAAATGACTCGACCACGGATCTTGCGTTGCGTTCACGTAGAAGCCCGCGCCCTGCCCGAGATCGTAGCCTTCGTCGTTCGCGACGCCGTCGCCCCGTGGGCTCGTATCCGGAGCCACGATGATCAGGCCGTGGTCGGCGGCGTAGCGCTGTGCCCCGGCCTTGGTTGTGAAATTCTCGGCCGTGCAAGTTAGACCCGATAGCCAATAGAGCACCGGGCACTTTCGGCTTTCTGCCTCGTTCGGCAGAAAGATCGAGAATTCCATCTCGCAATGGCATGCCACGGAGGAGTGCCTGAAGAACTTCACGTCCCCGCCGTGCATCGTCGCGGCGCTACCTTCGGTCAATGCGTCTGTGGTCATATGGTTTACAGTTTTCCGGCCCAGCGCTCCCGGAAGCGCTGGGTGATCCAGAGGCAGATCTCCCACACGTCGGCGTGGGGTTCACCGGTCCTGGGGTCGGTTGGCTGATAGGGGAATGGGCCGAATTCCGGATTGATGGTCAGGACCTCGCGCCCCTCGTTCTTGCGGGCCTCGATAATGCGGTCCCACCAGCCCTCGAATAGCTCGGTCCACTCCAGGAAGGGCGCGACGCGCGGATCCGGCACCTGCGGGGCCTGCGCCCAGCCGACACGTGCGTGGATGTGATGCGTGCGCTCGATGGCAATGTCCATCATCTTCTTGTACGCGTCACCATGCTCCATGGTGCCCTCGGCCACACACGTGAAGTGACTGAGGTCGGCGCAGATGTATAGCTCGGGGATGGCCTCAAGGTACCGCTGGGTCGACCATGCTGAGTACAGCGCCCGCGTCCGATGCGTCTCGTACACGACCTCGCAGTCGATCTCCTTCGCCATCTCCATGACGTTCTTGAAGAACTCGCAGCCGCGCTCGAAATCGAAGTAGTCGCGACCGGGGTGGCAGTTGATCAGGATCGGTTTCGTCTTCTTGATGTTATTGAGCTGTTCGCGAAACGCCTGCTCATCGTCGCAGAACATCATGGCAACGTAGTCCAGCCCCAGTTCCCCGGTGAACTCCGCGAACTCATCGGGGTCCATCCCGATGTTGGCGCACTCGATTCCGTCGTAACCGGCCTTGGAGTACTCGCCCAGGCGTGTCTTCATGTCGCCGAGATACTCCATGCCCCAGTCGCATTTCAGCAGCTTTAGTTCCATAATCTCCTTTGTGCTGTGACTAGAATACGACGACGGAACGGATGCTCTCGCCGTTCGCCATCAGATCGAACGCTTCATTGATCTTATCCAGGCCCATGGAATGCGTCGCGAAATCATCCACGTTGATCTTGCCGTCCATGTACAGATCGACGTATCCCGGCAGCTGCGACCGGCCCTTGACGCCGCCGAACGCGGTTCCGCGCCAGACGCGACCGGTGACCAGTTGGAAAGGACGCGTCGCGATCTCCTGGCCGGCAGCGGCGACACCGATGATCGTGCTTTCGCCCCAGCCCTTGTGGCAGCACTCAAGCGCATCGCGCATCAGCTGTACATGGCCGTAGGCTGCGAAGGAGTAGTCCACTCCGCCATCGGTCATCTCGACGAGCACGTCGACGATCGATGCATCGTGATCCTTCGGGTTCACACAGTCCGTGGCGCCCATGTGTTTGCACATCTCAAACTTATCGGGATTGATGTCGACGGCGATGATACGACCGGCGTTCGCCAGTGCCGCGCCCTGGATGACGCCAAGTCCAACCGCGCCGCAGCCGAAAACAGCGACCGTGGCGCCGGCTTCAACCTTCGCCGTGTTCAGCACCGCACCAATTCCGGTGGTGATGCCGCAGCCCAGCAGGCATACCTTTTCGAGCGGCGCGTCCGCGTTGATCTTGGCGACCGAAATATCGGGTAGGACCGTGTATTCGGAGAACGTAGACGTTCCCATGAAATGGTAGATCGGAGCACCGTTCTTGGAGAAACGCGATGTGCCGTCGGGCATCACGCCCTGGCCCTGCGTCGCGCGGATCTTTCCACACAGGTTCGTCTTGCCGGACTTACAGAATTTGCACTCTCCGCATTCCGGAATGTAGAGCGGGATGACATGATCGCCCACACTGACGCTGGTCACTCCGGCACCGACTTCTTCCACGATGGCACCGCCTTCATGGCCGAGCACGCACGGGAACAAGCCTTCCGGGTCCGCACCCGAGAGGGTGAAGGCATCGGTATGGCAAACGCCGGTGGCGATGTTGCGGATCAGGACCTCGCCGTCCTTGGGGCCGCCCAGGTCAAGTTCTTCAATCTCTAGTGGTTTACCGGCCTCATAGGCCACCGCAGCGCGTGTCTTCATGGCATACCTCTTTCGTCGTGCTTGTTGGTCTTGAAACCAGCCCTCGTCTTCACCGCCCCGGGGGCGATGCCCACAATCGACGGGACGCTAGCAATGCGAAACACGAGCGTCAAGGGGCAATGAGCAACTGCGCCTGCGATGCCCCGTCGGTCGCCATCCCTTCGCGCAGATGCTATTCTGTGGGCTATGGATGCAGCGACCGCATGGATCATTGAGCAGCCGGTCCCCTATGCCGAGGGCGTGGCCCTGCAGGAGCGCCTGGTGGCGGATCGCATTGCCGGGACGGCGCCCGATACCGTGCTCTTCCTGGAGCACCGGCCGGTAATCACCCTCGGCTCGCGCGGCCGGCGCGACTACCTGCTCCTGACCGAGCCGCAGCTACAGGCGCGCGGCATCGAACTGCATGCGTCGTCGCGCGGCGGCGACGTGACGTATCACGGGCCGGGCCAACTCGTCATGTACCCGATTGTCAAACTGGGCGACCGCGAAGCCGATGCGCACGGATACCTCTGCAACCTCGAGGAGATCGCGATCCGTACGCTCTGCACGTTCGGCATCAAGGCCTATCGACGCGAGGGAATGACGGGTGCCTGGACGGACCAGGGCAAGGTGACGTCGATCGGAGTGCGATTGCGGCGATGGGTGACCTATCACGGACTGTCGCTGAACGTCGACGTTGATCTGACGGGGTTCGACGCGATCGTGCCGTGCGGACTGGAGGGCGAGAAAGTGACTTCGCTCAAGGGGTTGCTGGGCGACGGCTACCCGGATCTCGCCACCGTGCGTGACGTGATGATGAAGCAGTTCAGCGAGATCTGTGGACGCCCGTTCGAAACGGTTCTAAGACGCTAGGAGATCGTCGGACTTAGCTCCATCAGTTTAAGTCGTGTGAGAAACCGCCGGTCTCCCAATAGTTTTGCTGCGCAAAACCAGTGGGGGGTCAATTCGGGCGTGTGAGGAGCCGAGCATGTCGAGGGCAATGGATCGTCACAGTCGAACGCGGGCATAGGACTCCCCTTGGGATCAACCGGCCGCCAACTTCAGGTTCCACTGTCACGTAAGGGTAAATTGGGACGCTGATCAAACTATCCCGAGAACTTTGCCGAGAACTAAACCGGGAAACAACCGATTCCTGAACCGGCATCGTTCGAGAGTAGTTCTCGATCCCGCGGCCGCGGGATTCTCGGATGGGTTGGGGAATACGTTTAAGTTAGCGGATTCGGGCTCGGCGTGTTCACCCAGCCGCGCCGGAAATCGACAAAGCTTGCGACAAAGTTGCTTCGGAAACAAGGTTCGCTGGATTTGGGCCTGGTCGTGCATGGCTCGCGTGATCACACGATGGAAGGTGTGTAGCGAGAAGCGGCCCTTGACGAAAATGCCGTCCACGAGAGCCGCGGCGAGCTCGTCGCTTCGCACCGTCGATTCCATGCTCGTCAGCAGAACAACCGGTGTCAGGCTCGTGTCCGGGCGGCTTCGGATCCAGCGCAGAAGCTCCCAGCCCGATTCACCAGGCATCATCAGGTCGAGGAGAATCAAGTCGAAATGACCCCGGCCAGCCCGGTCGAGATGGCCCCGTCGGCCATCCCCCTCATGTGTGCTTTACCGGGTACACTGATAACCGGACCAGCCGGGAGTCGCCTCGTGCTTAAAGCAACCCGTGTACCAGATTCGTTAAGCCGACGGACGCACCGAACGGTTCAACGTTCTCGTCACAGCCCCTTGACAATCCCTGAACAACTGAGACGTTTTCGATCGGCTCGGCGAACACGCCGACGGGTCCGTTCGCCATCGAGTGGCCGCTGTCGGCCACGTCGGTGGCTGTCACGGGCCATCAGGCGCCGAGAGCCCGCCGCCTCCGGTCGATTCTTCGTGCAATAACGACCGGAAGGACCGACGTTGACGCCGATGCCGACCACGCCCCACCACTTCGCGGTTACCGTCTCCGGATCCGCTCACGACGTGAACCTCCTGGCGGAGACGATTCCGTTCGACGACGTCGCGAGTTCGGCGTGGATCAATCCCGATCAAAACACCGGCCGATTTGACATGTTTTTCGATGCGCGCGAAGACGCCGACCGCGCGGCCGGCGAGCTTCAACGATACCTCGCCACTGACCTCTACGCCGGGTGCGAGTTTGCCATGCACGTGCACGAGATCGCACACGAGGATTGGGCGGAATCCTGGAAGATTCATTTCCACCCCATGCGCGTGTCGCCACGCCTGGTCGTACGGCCTTCGTGGGACTCGATCGAGCTCCGCGAGGGCGAGTTGGAGATCATCATCGATCCCGGGATGACCTTCGGGACCGGACTTCATGGCTCCACCCAGGGCTGCCTCCAACTCCTCGACCGGCTGGCCGGACCATCACCCACGGGAAGCGTGCTCGATGTCGGCTGCGGCTCGGGAATTCTATCCGTGGCCGCGGCAATGCTCGGATATCGTGAGATCGTCGGCTTCGATAATTACGGGGAGTCGATGGCTATCGCCATGCAGAACGCGAGGCGAAACGGTGCGACGTGCCGATTTCTCGAAGCGGATATCTCGGAATTCGTGGCCGAGGCACCCTATGATGTCGTACTCGCCAACGTACTCACAGGCGTCCTTTGCCGGCATGCCCCGGAAGTCGCCGCCTACGTGGCTACCGAAGGCCGCCTCGTCCTCTCGGGGATTCTGACGGAGCAGTACCATAGCGTCGTCATGTCCTATGCAGAGCAGGGATTCGCGGAATGCGATCGTGCCGTCATCGATGAATGGACGAGCGGTTGTTTCCGGCGCCAGGAGCAAGCCTGATCAGCCAGCGGCGCAATCGTCGCACCGTCAGATCGAGTATGCGCCCGGTCCACTTCGCACGCTGCGCCGCACGCATAAGCTCCGGCGTCGGACGCCACGCGAAGTGATAGACCGGCGTGCGCGCCCAGCGTGCAAGCGCCTGGTACCCCATGCCCCCCAAGTGGTCGCTCAGCGCAGCATAATCAGCGTCTGTCGCCGCTTCGAGTAACAGGTGCGGATGATATCGCGCGATCGTATCGCCAGCCCCCTTGAGCACCTCCAGCTCCATGCCCTCGACGTCGATCTTGATCATCACGGGAACCATGTCGTTGGATTGGCGCTGGCTCCACTCTGACAACACCGCATCGAGTGGGCGAATACCGATCGTACCCGCTTCGTCATGGCGGTCAATCCTGGCCATCCCGGCGTCGTCAGCATGATCAGCAGGGAGCACGAGGCTACCCGATCCCTCGCTGGCGCCCAACGCGCAGGGGACGATGTCAAAGCCATGAATATTTTTGCGCAGATTCTGCTCAAGGACTGGCAGCACGCTCGGATTCGGCTCGACGCAAATCACGTGGTCCGTCAGGAAGGTCCTGAAGAAAACGGCATGGTTTCCGATGTTGGCACCAACATCTACGGCCACCGAATTGGCCCGGCCAAGATACGCGCGTAAGCTGAACAGGTACTCTAGGAGATCTACTTCATAGAACGTCCGATTTCGCCCGATGGCCGACTGAATCGAATCCCCACTGGAGACGCCGTGGAACTCGAAAGCTTTCTTGCGATAAACGAACGTCATGCCGACTCCGAGCGGCATTGCGAGATCTCGATCATCGTCCAGCCCACCGCGTCACTCCGAGTCGCCGAGCCGGTTCAACATTTCCAGCAGGACCATGCCGACCGTTTCGAGACTTTCCGCGCTCAGTTTATCCATCCTGTCAGCATCGGTGTGCCAATAGTCGTTCTTGCCCGGGCCTGACCCGAACTGAAAGTCGATCAGATCGATTGCCGGAAACCCGTGTTCTAAGAATGGAACATGATCATCAAGAATCGCGCCCGGCATGAGTCCAAACGAAGTGCGTCGGCCGCAACGTCGCGAAGCGTCCAGGGTCAAGGCCACCAGTGAGCGGGTCGAGTTCCGCGGGAGATCGACATGGAGATCGGCATCGCCGATCATATCCACCACGATCACGGCTTTAACCTGGTCGGCCTTGCCACTCTCCGCCAGCCGCCTCGCAAAGCGCCGGCTCCCGTGGAGCCCGTCCTGCGCCCCGTAGCGCTGGCGGCACTCTTCGCCATCGAAGAAAGCGAAGACGAGCTCGAAAGGATATGCGTTCTCGCGACTCCCCAGTAGCTGACCCAACTCCAGAAGGAGTCCCGTGCTGGACCCCGAGTCGTTCGCACCCGCAAAGTCCTCTGAAATCCCGGCCTTGGTGTCGTAATGCGATCCCAGGACGACGATCCCCCTGCCCTGTCCAGGGATCCGACCCGACACGTTCCTGAATGTTCCCGTGCCCTGCGGGGTCGGATCCTCAAAGACATCCATCTCGGCAGCGACACCGGAGGCCGCGAGGTGATCCAGGATGTACCGCGCTGCCTTCTGCGCCCCTTCGGTGCCGGATACTCGGGGTCCCGGGGCGACGAAATCCTCGACCTCTTTCAGCGCCGCCACTCCGTCGAACACCGGAACGGCCGTCTCCGCAACCGGCACGGTCTGCGGCTCCTCTCTGCGATGACAAGCGCTGAGCACGAGGGCTAAGGCGCAGATCGTCAAGGTCGCCGCACGATGGGCCTCGCTGACGGCTTCTCTCTTCACGAGGTTCAGCTCTCGCTGAGGCCCAGCAGGTCCAGGATGCGGTCCAACTCCTCGTTCGAATCGAAATCGACCTCAATCGTTCCCCGCCGCTTCTTCCCATTGGCCAGCGTCTGGCTCGGCTTAAGGCGTACCGCCGCTCCGAAGAATCCCTGCAGACGTTCGTGCACATAGTTCAGATGGTCCGCCGGCAGGTCGGACTTCTGCGCGCGAGGTTTGCGTTTCGGGCGGCCGGCTTGATCGATCAACTTCTCCAGCGCGCGTACCGACAACCCCGCCGTCGCCGCCCGCGTTCCAAGCTCAATCTGTGCCTTCGCGCCGGCAACGCCTGCGAGCGCCTTGGCGTGCCCGGCGCTCAGGGCGCCGGCCAGGATCAGCGTACGCACCTCCCTGGGCAAACCGTTGACGCGCATCACGTTGGCCACCGAAGGGCGCGCCTTCCCAACCCGATCGGCAATCTGCTCCTGGGTCAGGTTGTATTTGTCCGCGAGTAACTGGTAGGCATCCGCCTCTTCCACCACGTTCAGATCTTCGCGTTGAATATTTTCAATCAACGCCAGTTCAAGGGTCTCGGTGTCTCCGGCTTCGATGATTATCACCGGGACCTCGTTTAAGCCGGCCGCGCGTGCGGCGCGCAGGCGGCGCTCGCCCGCGATCAGTTCCACCCGATCCGCGTTGCGCCGCACGAGCAGTGGCTGAAGCACGCCCCTCTCGCGGACCGATGCGGCCAACTCTTCGAGCGCGCCTTCCTCGATCTTCTGACGCGGCTGCAGCGGGTTGAAGGCAATCGCATCGACGCGAATGGTCTGCGCGCCGTCCGAACCGGATCCTGAATCCGCTGCCGTCGTCTCTTTGATCAATGCCCCGAGCCCGCGCCCGAGCCCGCGCCCAAGCCCGCGCTTGCGGGGCGCGCGTTCAACATCCTTATCCGAGCGTGAAAGTTGATCGTGTGTTTTGGTCACTTAATTCTCTTTCTCCTGGTCCGCAACGATTCCGTGGATCTGAATTCTCGCCTTAAGCCCGGCGCCGTCCTCGACCTCGAAGTGGCTGGCCTTCAGTGTCCCGCGCAAAAGTCCGCCGGCGAGCACCTTGACCAGGCCATCGGCCTGCAACTTGGCGTTCAACTCGCCTCCGACTTCAATATTTCGAAAGGTTAGCTTGCGCGTCGAGGCAAATCTTCCACCGGCGCAGATCACGAGGTCACGTGCCTCAATGGTGCTGATATCAAGCTTGGCCGCGGGATGTAGCTCCAATCGCCCGCAGGCGTAGATTTTGCCGCCCTCGATCGTGCCCTCAACGATAATGTCCCGGGCAAACAGGTCACCCCCCTTGATGATCCCGCCCTCACGAATGTGAATCGCACCAATTGTCTTCAGATCCTCGCGCCACTCCTTGGTGATCGTGTGATCTTTAGCCTCCAGCGTCCGGTGGCATTTCGGACACCCGGTATTGGTCACCCGTCCCGCGACGGTAAAATCGTATTCACAACCGTAGCAGCGGATGCGATGCTTGGTGGGGAGTGCGGTGCGCGCAGCTCCCGGCAAACCGTCGGACTTCGCACGAGGCTTCTTGGCGGGGTCTTGCTTTCGCGACAGCGGCGGGTCGCCCCTGGCCTCGCGATCACGGACAGCCTTAAGCGCCGTGAACCCGTCAACGACGCCTGATCTCGATATTGTTTTGCGATTCTTGGCCACGGTCCCTCATCCCATGCGCTACCCACCTCACCTTGAGCCGTACCTGCGCTGCGTCGAACTCGCCACTCCGGCAATGCCGGCACTGCAGCGATTCCATCGAGGGATAACCACCCGGGCTCTACTTGCGGCCGAGCCCGAACCCCTTCTTCTGCTCGTCCGATGCGTCAGCGTCTTCGCCCACGCCGGTGGCCTTGGGATCGACACCCGCTTTTGCTTGTGCGCCGGGCGTGGTGCCGGAGGGGTTCACCTCGGACTTGCCGACAAAGGTCACGCCGTCGACTACCGTCAAGCGCTTGGCCTTGATGTCGCCATTGACGCGCGCGCTCGACTTCAGCTCGATCTTGTCTTTGGCGACGATGTTTCCGCTGACCTGCCCGAGCACCGAGACACCGTTCACGGTAAGATTCCCATGGACGGTCGCCTTCTCCCCGATAATCGCGTCGCCGGTACAGTTGAGGTCCCCGTTAAGCTTACCGTTGATTTGGATGCTGTCGTTGCATTTGATGGTTCCAGTCAATTCGACGTCCTCGCCGATGATCGTGGAAAGATTACCCTGTTTGTTGTCGCCGTCAGCCATGTCCTAGTGCTCCTTTATGGATAGTGCGCGGGCCGGTCGTAAACCTTTACGAAGGGTTCATCATGATAGAAGTCCCGATAAGCATCAAGCAGTTTGTCCCGCGTCACGCCGCTGTCGAGGTCCCCATAAAGCGTCGACATGATGCCCAGGCCTCCATAGCCCGTCGCGCCAATGATTTTTGCCCGTATCATCTCGATCCTCTATCCTTTCCCATGCGGGGGCGACCATGCTACTTCGCTGGTCAGGAATAGCAACGCTCAATCTGACATGTAGCTCCTTTAGCTTTCGTTCAGAACGCGCTCCTTTCCGTCACGAAGAAAGTCCTCGTAATTCCAACCGGACGCCTCGAGACGCCCCAGGAATTCCGGTCGCGTCACGTAGGTTAGCGCCGTCAGAGGCGTGCCGTCGAGCCGTTCGACCTGCACCTCCTGGCGGGCATACATGTCGCCCTCGAAGCGGTCGAGTGCGCTCCACATGGAGTCGGGCACATCGTTGTAGATGAGACCATCGACGTGGTCATCCGCATCCAGGATGAGGGCCGGATAGCACTCGCCCCTCACAGACCGTCGACTGTAGCCCCTCAGGATCCCGGCAGCACAAGACAGGCGGCGACCCGAGACATTCGTCATGATGTCTTCGCACATCAGCGTACCGTAAGCGAAGAGATGCATACGGCCAGATGATATCATGCCCCATTTCCGAGATGCAATCCATCGCAACCCGCCAGCAGTTTTCCCTTATCGCCGTGCTTTCAGGAGTGTTGCCAGGTCGCGGTAGTAGTTCTCGTGCGGACCGATCATGATCAGCTCAAGCGTGTCGGCATTTACTACTGGTATTCGGAGGACTGGCCCTGCTCCAACTCCTCAATCCCAATCAAAATGTCCTTGATCAGGCGGCACGTCAGATCCGGGTTCTCCTCCGCGCGCTTCCCCACCCGCGCCCAGTTGAAAACCCACGCACCACTCACTTTACCCGTGAGGCTCTCAACTTCTGGAGCTGTGGACCCGTCGAACGTCGCGGCTAAAGCGCCGGACTGCCTGGCTTGGTCGTGTTCGTGACCCTCTCGATGCAAACCGCCACACTCTTTCCGAGGAGAGCGCAGCCTTCTGGTTTAAAACGGATCGTGTTCCGCCGTAGTGCCCCCCAGTCGTGCCCCCCAGTCGTGCCCCCCAGTCGTGTCCCCCGTCGTGCCCCGCCGTCGTGTTCCGATCTTCGTGCGCCAACGGTGCAGATCAGGTGCGCTGTGAAGCGTCGCCTGCATCCGTCTTGTTCGCACTCCACTGCTTGTCATTTCGGTATCGCGAAGCGGTCTCAAACATCGCGAAGACGTTCTCAACAGGTGTCCCGGCCTGGATTGCGTGGGATGGGCCAAGGATATAACCTCCGTTCCTCCCAAGCACAGCGATACGCTCCTCAACTTCCGCGCGCACAGACTCGGGGGAACCGAAGGGCAGCGTCTGCTGCACGCTGACGCCGCCCTGGAAACATAACCGATCGCCATACGTCTCCTTCAAGAGACGAGCGTCCATACCCTCAGCATCGAACTGCAGTGCCTGAAGTACATCGATCCCCATATCGATCAAGCCCGGCACCGCTTCCATGACAGCGCCGTCCGTATGGTAGATGACTCTGGCCCCGTGCTCGTGGATCATATCATTGATCCGGGCGTGGTGGGGCTTGATGTGCTTTTCCCACATCGCCAGGCTCATTAGGAGGCCGCTTTGCTGACCGATATCGTCGGCAGTGAAGATCAGGTCGATTCTCCCCTGCGCCGCTTCGAGTGTTCGACGTGCATGTTCAGATCATTCGCCAGGCCAAGAAGGAACTGGGTCGCGACTACCATTTGCTGTTCAGCGTCTCAGGCATCGGACTGCTCTTTGAAATCGACACCATCGAGCGCTTCCCTACGGTCAAGGACTTCCTGAGCTACTGCCGCCTGGTGAAAGGCTCGGTAGCCAGCGCCGGCAAGATCAAGGGCTTGACCGGAGGCAAGATGGGCAACGCCTATCTACGCTGGGCATTTGGTCAGGCCGCCGTGATCGCCAAGCGCAACCATGTGCTTCTGACGCCCTACTCCGAAAAGCTGACCTCCAAACACGGCAAGTTCAAGGGCAACGCCATCCTCGCCAACAAGATCGCACGTGCCGTGTATTACATGCTGCAGAAAGGAACCGCCTTCGATGCAGAAAGAGTGATCGCCGCCTCGATCTGAATGCAAAGACCTTTGCCCGGACGCAGATGAACCCGAATGGCCAACTGGAACGCCGCTACGTCACCTCATGCACCGAGAACACACGCCACTGGGATCCCGTCGGCGGGAAGCCCGCAGGTTCTCGTAGGGAGACAGGCCAGCCCCGCGCGCTTGAATGGGTCTCTGCGTCTCGGGCTTCAATATAGCTTTGAATGATGAGGTCATCCGCCCCTGAGCCGAGCCCGCAAAAAACTGGGAGTCCTGAGCGCACACGCGAATCCGGACAAGCCCGCTATTTCTCGTGAATGGGTGGGGACAGGGCGAACCCGAGTGTTTTCTGGACCGCCGTCGCGCGTTTGATGCGGCGGCTATGAGCTGAGCCGGACAGACGCCGAGCACGACGCACATGCGTCGGCACCGGCAGAGCCTGACTCTCCCTCTATTGAGTCCGCATGGTTGTTTGGTCGGAAGACCCGCATACCGAATTCAAGTCGGAACCCTTCACTCAGAGACGGAAAAAACGGATGAAAAAAACATCCGCTATGGAGGCGCTTTTGTGTTGTCAACCGTTGGGCTTAATGGTGGTTGGCATGTCTCCGTTTCCTCTACCATTCTCAGAAAATGTGCGACTTGTTCTCGCCCATAGATGGGTACGCAGAACTGATTACGTTCCGGTGCCTTGCGAAACGGACGCCCCGCCTTGAAGCCCGCACGCTTGAGTAACCGCTGGATCCTCACTCGTTCCTCGTCCCCGTTGGCTACGAGTCGGATCTCCTCGCCTTTCTTGTACTTCATACAGCCTTGCCTGGCGTAGCGTGTTCCGTTGTGCCGCCGCACACAACCGTTCCGCCTAAAAAGAGCCATCAGCTCAGCACGAATGTCACGCTTCGTCGTCATTTCGCACCCGGCACCACTTCCTCTCCCCCCGCTTGGAGACGCTGAATTTCCAGAATCCTGAGTGCCGCATCGTCCAAGTGCATATCGTAGAGTTCCAACGCTGTGTCGTCGTCAACAGTGATGCCGAAGGCATCTTCGATATCGTCGAACGGCGGAGTCCCTTCGATGATGTCGGGGGGATCGTCGGTTGACCACATGCAGCACATCTGTTTGGAGTCGCCGTTCTCCCGGTACTTCCGCCGATGCTTCTGATAAATCAGCTGCAACGTGTCGTACACAGTCTTGACATCGGTCGTCATGTCATCATTTCTCCCATGCCAACGGCAACCTTGAGGGTTGCCGAGCTTGCGAGGCATACCCTCCGAGGCTTGGTTCGGTCCGTCATTGTTTGAGCGCCGCCTCAAGTTCTGATTTGCGAGCCTGAAGTTCAACCAGTCTCTTTGTCAGATCTGCCATTTCCTTCTTGATCTTGCGCAATTCCGCCTGGCTCTTTCCCGTTGCCACACGGCTGGCGCCAAGTTGTCCCGCAATGTAGCGCTCAAGCTGACTTCGCAGAAGCCTCAGATATGGATTTCCCCATATTGAGCCTTCGCGGTATTCGAGTTTGCCTGATTCGATACCCTTCACGATGAAGGCCCGACTCACGCCGAATTCCTTCTGCGCGGTGGCATCGCTCAGGGTTGCACCCTTGCGCCCCCATTCACCATATTCAGCCATCTGTTTCTCCGACCGAACGTCGCCGTTCACCAGCCGTTGCCGGCCGCGCTCGCGCGGCCGGCAACGGTATGGTGCGACGGCTTGTTCGGCTATAAGTGTTTCTTCAGGGCCGAGAGCAACGCGTGGTAGATCGGGTTGCAGAACTCTCCCACGGCCTGATCATCAGGCGACTCGTAGTTTGACTGCCATTCCACGAATGCCGTGTTCTCGTCCGTCACCGGATACACCTTCACCGTGCCAACGTAGCTCTGCACCGAATCCTTCGACACCGGTTCCGGGCCATCATCAATGGAGTACGTGAAGAGCTTCTGTTCTCCATCAACTGACAACAGCGTCTCGTGGAACGCATCGTTCAAGATTCGCTTGGCCCCGGGGGTACTCCCATCACTCTCTCCCACCTTCTCCAATTTCGTGATCACCCCTGACGCCCATGACATGTCGTGGAAATCCTTGATGGCATCCCACACCTGATCACTGGTCGCGTTGACCGTCACCGAGTTGTAGCATCTTCCCATTGTCTTTTCCCTTTCTGTTGCCGAACGCCGAGTCTCAGGCGCGCTTCTGAGCGTCGTCTGGAGACTCTGGTTCGCCCTGGACCAGTGACTGCCGAATTCGAAACGGATCGCGGCGCAGGTCAAGGACTCTGAAAACTACGACCGTGTCGACATCGAGCGAGTAGTAGACCGCATAGGGGAATCGCTTCGACAGAAGACGGTGGTAGCCGAAGACTTTCACATGGACGCCCGCGTAGAGTGCGAGGGCGTCGATGTCCGAGAACAGAGAATCGAAGAAATACTCACCCAGGCCCGGGCCCTGCATCTCGTAAAACAGTCGCCCGTCATGCAGATCTTCCACGGCGGAGGAGAGGATCTTGATCCTCATTCAAACCGTTTCCTGAGTTCCTGCTTGGCGTCCGTCCAATCCCTGATTTGCTCCTGGCCCGCCGCCATTCTGGCCTCTGTGCGCTTCAGCTCAGAATGGTGCCAGGCCGGCGATTCAAGTACCGCATCGTCCTTTGACAAATCCGCCCAGATGGCTTCCATTGCCTGGAGCTTTTCAGCACGGGACATACGTTCGATCTGAATGCTGATTGTCATGATGTAGAACGATACCATCACCAATCGTTCCATTCAATCTCCAAGTCTCGGGCGAACGCCGCGCATCATGATCGGCGCGGAACGCGCCGTATCATGGATGCGATGGTTCGCCATTCCTTATGGACCTTTGGATCCTGACAATGTCCTTCAGCGCTCCCATGTCTCCTGTTTGCTTCCAGAGGATCGACCGACACAGACCGTCGAGACCAGGAAACAGTGCCTTCTCCGTAAGGCCCAGTACCCCAAGTTCTTTCTTGAGTGCGCGGAACCTGCCAGCCAGCACGCGACAGCGCCGTGCGCCAAGCTCCTTTGGCGTGACTTCGGCGAAAAACTGAAGGAATCGATCCCGGTCGTGGAATTCCATCAGTGGGTGCAGTGTGAAACATGCCGACTGAACCTGAAGTCTGGCATCCAAGTGCTCCGGCGCGTAGAGCTGAAACGCATCTTCTGGCGTGGGCTCGCCGGATGTTGCTCCGGCGTACAGTTGGTTGTCATATACACTTGCCTGATAGACGTTCGCGTCAACGCCACACTCGGTATCTGTCACGGCGAAGTACAGGGCAACCAGAGGATTGAAAGTCCAATCCAGAAGACGGGTCGGAAGACCATGATGCTGGCCGAGCGCCATCCATTGGACTGTGGTCTCTGGTCTGCGCGATAGGTACGGAGGAGATTCCCTCATGAAGTCCTGAAGAAGCCTCTTCTCAAGGCTTGCGATTGTATCGTGTCCCAAGAGGCGGAGTGTCTGACGGTAGAGAGACGGCATCAGGAGGGTGGCGAATACGTGCCCCTCGAAGGAGGTGTATTGCGAAGGTTGTCCACGGTAGATAAAGGTTGTGGAGGCCGATACCGGCATCGGATCTCTCACGAATGCCAGGAACTCCTCGATACTGCCAACCTCTGTGTCATCGTAGTTCATATCGTGTGGCGAACGCGAGCATGACGCGGTTTGAAAGGCTGGCCTTTCAAACTAGCGTCCATGCAGATGTTCGCACCCTGGGATCACTTGCAGGCTTGAATGAATTCTTCGACCGTTACACCGGCCTGGCGAATGGCGCTGCGGAGGGTTCCTGCGGCAAGCGAGGCGTGGAGTGGCACCACGCAGCCCTTAGTGTCTCGGCGGAGAATAACGTGGCTTCCCTTTTGGCGAACCTGCCGAAAGCCTAGGAGCTCGAAAGTACGAATGGCCTGTTTGCCGGAAATCCGCGGCAACTCAGGCATGGGCAGGGACCTCGAAAGTCGTCAAAATCGGGTGGGATTCTGAAGTGTGCGGAAACTCCTCCAGATAGAGTTCGGTTGCCTCCCTCAGATTCGCCGTGGCTTCTTCAATGGTGTGTCCCTGGCTCACGGTGCCCGTTTCCGGGCAGTCTGCCACAAACCATTCGCCCTCGCGGTGGATGATAGCGCTGAAAATCATGGTCATACCATAGCCGGAAACCTGCTCGCCCACCAGTGCATAATTGTCTTATGCGAACGTTACGCCTCTCGCGTTCCGATGGCGAGCTTGCGAGCCTTTGGAATCGCGAGCAGGCCGCTGGTT